>JAFGFH010000020.1 GCA_016931175.1 Nanobdellota archaeon | reverse complement strand
CTCGTGGTTTGGAAAATTCTTTTTCAAGTGCTTTAATATTAATTCAGGTTTAATACCTAATAATATTATACTTCCATCTTTTTTGAGTATTCTAGCATACTCTTTGATAGATTTAGAATACAAATCTACAATGTTTTTTAGGCTGACCTGTTTACCCCAAGGAATGTTTGAAACAGCGTAATCAAAGTAAGAGTCCGGCCATTTTGTGGATTTTGCATCAACGATCTTAATATTATTAATGGATTGTGGAGCAAGCTCCTTAATAGCTTCTCTTGTAATAGTAACTCTTTCTTCGATTATATCACCTCCGTAGGGTTCTAACCCTTGAAGGACTGCTTCGATTAGAATGGTTCCTGAACCGCAGAAGTCATCAACAATCTTTCTGCCTTTTACAGGATTAAGCAGCAAACATAGTGCTGCTGCAATAGTAGGCTTTAAGGCACCTTCTATTTCATGTTTTCTGTATCTTCTTTTATAAAGACTTACTGAAGGAATTGCACAAGATATGAATATGTTAGACTCTTCAATGTGAAATCTTAAATCGAAGTTTGTATGCTCAAGAGGGGTATAAATCATGCCTAACTCTTCTTCAAGCTTTCTGCTGATTTTTGATTTAAGACTATCCAGATTAATCATGTTTTTATATCTGGAAAGAGTTAAGGAAAAGGTATTGTTTAACTTCCTAAGATTAGAAACATTTTTCATATCTTTTTTGATTTGTTCTATCGGAAGATTTGCCTTTATAAAATCCTCATTCAAGTCTTCCACATTTTCAAAGGATTTAAGCAGGATATGGATATCATCAACTGTTCTGAGATTAAGTAGCTCTTTTAGTCTTATGTCCTTGATTGAAAAAATGATGCGCTTAGTGAGTGATTCAATAATTGATGATTTTGGAAATAAGAATTTAATCTCTTTCTCAGCAATTTGTTCCAACCCTTTTGTAGTAAATGCAATAAATATCATTAATCTAGTCTAAAAACTCTGTTTTTAAGAATTATTTTATTGTATATTTCTTTAGATGAACCTTCTTGTTCATCTTTTTTGCCTTATCTATTGCGTCCTGTGTTCCTTGGCTGTTATTCACTTGGAAAGCGTAGAGTTCGTCACTGTTCTCTATTATCTTTGTATTCCTTGCATAATAACTCTCAGCATTCGCCTCTGTAAAACCCCACTCGTCAAAGATGCTGTTTGGAGCAAGTTTTGCAACCAGTTCTAATTGGGAAGTAATCTGTTCCGCTTGTTTTTTAGTTATCACACCTTCACTTGCCCGCTTGAAATAATGCCTGCAGAATTTGTCAATCTTTATAGGCAAGTATAATCTTAACTGAGTCTTGAGATCACCACATTCAAGAACTGCTTTTGTGGCGAAATAGTCAACACCTAAAGCTCCGCCTGTAACAACACCATTGCCTTCTCTAAGTATTTTCTTTACAACAGTAATAACATCATTTTTAACATCATCACCTGCTTGCCTCCAAGAACCGCTGATAGCATACCATTTCATATTGTTATTTCTCATGATTTATTCTGCATCATTATTTTAAGTCTTTCAAGGAAGACTTTATCCCTGATGGTTATGAATAGTCCGGAATAATCAGTTGGGTGCTGGAATCTCATTAGGTTTATTGCTTCGTCAAGCGGGACCCATTTTAGTTTGAATCCTTTATCTAATTCTTTCTTAGTGAATTGGGGTTCTCCTGACTCATCAGTTACCCTTCCATAATAACAGTAAGATATTTGAAGGCGTTTCTGTTTGTTCCTATACTCAATTATTACGCCAATCGGTGTCTCCATAGTCGCTTCTGTGCCTGTCTCCTCGCGCATCTCCCTCTTGAAGGCTAACTCAGCGCTCTCTCCCTGCTCAAAACCTCCTCCTGGGAGTTTGTAATAATTATGCTTAGCAACGTATAAGACTGCAATCTTGCGTTCCTTGTTAAATATTACACCTCTAGCAGCCTTCCTAACCTTATAAGACGCGTTGAAATAATCCTTTCCGCCGTCAAAAACGTCACTTTCCTGAATCTCCATTAATAATTTCATAAAAAATATGGAAGCACTAGAACGATTTAAATATTACCCTCTGATATGCTTAAAATATGAGGTTCTTGAAGGATAAGTTCAAGCCAAGGTTATACCAGGAGAAGATATTCAGCGATTGCGTGAAAAACAACTGCCTCGTAGTGTTACCAACTGGTCTTGGAAAAACAATAATTGCACTAATGCTTTCAGTTTATTCATTAAAAAAAGAAGAAAATAAAATTTTGTTCCTTGCTCCTACCAAGCCATTAGTGGAGCAGCACAGGAAAACTTTTAAAGAATTCTTCGAAGCGGGTGATAAAGACTTATTAGTTGTCAGCGGTGAAGTATCACCGAGTGAGAGGAGGGAATTATACAAGAATGCTAGAATCGTGTTCGCTACTCCTCAAACGATTGAAAACGACTTGTTAACCAAGAGTTTAAACCTTGAAAACTTCACGCTCGTAATATTTGACGAGTGCCACAGGGGAATAGGTGATTACGCTTACTGCTTCATAAGCAGTGTTTACAAGAAGCAGAACGAGAAAGGAAGAGTGTTAGGTTTAAGCGCGAGTCCTGGAAGCAATAAGGAAAAGATTCTCGAGGTTTGCAGGAATTTAAACCTTAACGAGGTAGTTCACATGGATGAGAAGAATATAGAAGTAACTCCTTACATTAAAGAGAAGGAGATAACAAAGATTGAACTCGAGCTTCCGAAAGGATTGGAGAGTATTAAGTCAAAACTTGAACTCTCATTAAAGAAAAGATTAGTCCTGCTTAAGAGGAAAGGTTTGATTGAAACAATTGATGTTAATAAGATAAACAAGCGCACATTCTTAATATTACAGAACGGTTTGCAGGCAAAACTTAGGGAGGATAAGAGTCCTGAAATCTTCGAAGATATAAGCTTAGTTGCTGAAGTTGTTAAAATCTTATACGCGCTGGAATTATTGCAAACCCAGGGAGTTAAACCCTTAATCTCTTATTTCGAAACTATGAAGAAGCAGATGAGAGTTAAGGCCAACCGTTCACTATACAGTGATGCTGATTTCAGGGAAGCAGTAAAGGAGGGATTCGAAGCTGAGGGGAAAGTTGAACACCCTAAGTTTGAAAAACTTAAAGAGATAATACTTGACAATCTAGTTAGTAATGCTAAGTTCATAGTCTTCACCCAGTACAGGAATACTGGCAAGAGAATAGTTGAGTACTTGAAAGATGTTAAGTTCGTAAAACCCGTATTATTCATAGGACAAGCTGGCAAGGAGGGATTAACTCAAAAACAGCAGTTGGAAGTGATTGAAAACTTTGACAAAGGGAAGTATAACGTCTTGGTTGCTACTAGTGTTGCAGAAGAAGGGTTGCACATACCCAGTGTTGATTACGCTATATTCTTCGAACCCGTGCCTAGCGGGTTAAGAATGATTCAGAGAAGAGGGCGTGTTGGAAGAACCAAGGTGGGTAAAGTCTTGGTTATGTACACTAAGGGATGCATTGATGAAAAGTACTTATACGTTAGTAATGCTAAGGAGAAGAAAATGAAGTACGCTATAGAAGACGTTAAAGAGAGTTTGAATAATTTAAAACAGAAGAGGTTGGGTGATTTTTAGTGATTATAGTTGACACTCGCGAGTTTAAGAGCAGGGTTGTTAAGGAATTGTTCAATAATGATGTTGAGATGCAGGCGTTGCAATTGCAGGTTGGAGATTACTTAATTGGTGAAGATTTATGCGTGGAAAGGAAGAGTGTTAATGACTTCGTTGATTCCTTAATAGATAAGAGGTTGTTCGAGCAGCTTAGCAGGATGAAATCCGAGTATAGGAAGCCTTTGTTAATAGTTGAGGGAGGGGAGAGTGTTTACTCTGCAAGAAAGGTTCATCCTAATGCTATAAAAGGATTAATCATCAGCATAATAGTGGATTACGGCATTCCCATACTTTTTTCAAGGGACGAAGCTGACACTGCCGGCTTCCTAATATCATTAGTTAACAGGAGTGAGAAAAAACCGAAACCGTTAAGCAAGAAGGTTAAGAGTTTTGATTTAACTAGTGTTCAAGAAAATATTGTTCAAGCAATTCCGGGAATAGGTGTGAAGGCGGGAAAGAATTTGTTAAAACACTTCAAGAAGATTAAAATATTGTTCAATGCTGAAATCAGCGACTTATCGGAGGTTGAAGGGGTTGGCAGGAAAACAGCAGAAGCGTTACACAAAGCAGCAAACAAAGAATACGAAGATTAAAATCTTAATATTTTTAATTAAACTTTTAATATTATCCATACCTATAATATTCATAGTAGATTTTGAGTGGTATAGTCTTCAATACTTTACTGCTTCAACTGCGAGCAGGGTTCTTAACAGTATTAATCAGAATAATGTCTTGTTTGATACCTTAAGCACTAGTTTAAGCGTTTCTCCTGCAATGTATTTTAATAACGGTTTAATAGTTGTTATTGACTTCGCGTGCACTGGCGTAAGAAGCTTTTACTTATTAACTGTTATACTCTTCAGTCTGGAATGGAATATTAAGAAGCAGTTTAAGTATTTACTCAGCGGAGGAGTTATACTATTTTTTGTTAACATCTTCAGAATAACCAGTGTTGTTCTCTTAGTTATTTATTTTAACCTGCCTTCCTTGTTTGAGAATTTTTTATGGACTGGCATGCTGAACGCTGCCGTATTATTATTAACATTTCATTATTTAAAATATTGAACTGAGAACTTCTTGAAGTCCGCTGTCTGGTAAGCGTTATGTGATAGTAAAGCTTTCATGCTTAATTGTTCAAGAAACATAGTCTTGTCAGGCAGTTCCTCCCATACTTGCGGAAGGAATAAAGCGCTTCTCCCGCTGTGCTCGAGTATTACCCCGTCGCCTTTTCTTATATCTTCTAATTCGCATTTTACTGCTTTGCTTAAAACGCTTACTTCAACACTTACTTCGTCATACTCTTCAGGTTTTAATTCAGGAAACCTGGGGTCTTTAAACGCTGCACTCCTGGCTGCTTCAACAACTGCTTTTCCAAGCTTAGTTGTTGGGAAAGGGAGTCCAATGCATCCCCTTAAAACTCCTTTAATAGTTAATGTCACGAATACTCCTTTCTTTTCCTCTAAAAAATCAAGTTTTGGTATACTAACCTTTCCTCTAATAGCCTGCTTTGCCAGGTCAACCAATTCCCTGCCCTGCTCTTTTGTCAGCATAATTAATATAAAACGTTAAGCATTAATATTGTTTGTGAAATCAAAGATTGTTGAACTTATCAAGAGTTTAGGCCCTATTGTTCCAAGTGAGATTACTAGCAAGTTGGAGAGCAATAGTGTAATCATATCTGCTTTAATAAGCGAGTTGATTAAGGAAGGTGTTGTTAAGTATTCTCATAAGAAGATTGGCAGCAGCCCATTATATTACTTGCCGGGGCAGGAAAACGAGGTTAGGAAGAGGTTAACTCCTGAATTAAAGATTCCTGAAAGAAAAATAGTTGAATTCTTTGATGAAAAAAAACTGGTTTTGAAGAATAATTTAAGCCCTCAGCAGAGGTTCATGGTTGATGATTTAAAGGACTTCATAACTCCTCTAACACTGAACATTAATGGTGAGGATAAAATATTTTACAAGCATTACTCAATAAGCACGCAGGCAATATATGATGATATGAACAAGAAGAAGATTAAGCCTGCAAAGGTGAAAAGCGAGGGTGAAAAGGTTAAACAAATGAGTTTGTTCAATTCTCCTGCTGCAAAGACTGAGAATAAGATTAAGAACCAGGAAGTATTGGTTGAAGCTAAGAATGAGTTAGAAAGTTTTGATGATTTAAGTGACCAGTTCTTCACCCAGTATAATTTAACACTCTTAGAATCAGAAGTGATTAAGAAAGGGAAAGAGGCAAACTTTGTTGTAAAAGCAGGGTATAGGATTCCTCAGAAATACTTTGTTAAGTATTATAAGAAGAAGAACTTGAACGAGAAAGATGTTAGCAAAGCTTATGCTGATTCACAGGTTAAGAAAATGCCTTGTTTAATAATTACTATAGGAAAGTTCAGTAAAAAAGCTGAGAAATTATCTGAGAGTCTTGGCAATTTTGTTAACATTATTAAGCTGTAACTCTGCCATTCTTTTTCTAATCTCTTCAATATCTTCTTGGGAACCTTCAAGCACGCCGTCAAAGGAGGGAAAGTCGTAAGTAACTATTACCCTGCTTTCTTCACTATTGCTCTTCTTTACTGCTTTTATAATATAATCATACTCTTGAACCCCGTTGTCTAAAAAGGCTAATTTTTCATCATAGCAGTTATCGACTACTTTATAACCTAGATAAAGCAGTGAACTTAGTACTAAATCTATTCCTTTAATTCTTTCCTGCACCATAATACTTACCTAAGTGTTTGTTTTTAAATAAGTTAATAACTACTCATAAGTAAGGAAAAATTAGTTTTGTTATTACTCTTCCAACCTTGTTTGAAAAGTATTGAGACACGCTGCTGAACTTATCCCTTAACTTGTCCTTTAAAGAGTACTTAACGTCCTCTCCTGGTTTAACAAAAGGGTTGAAAGATTCTTGTTTTAATAAACTATTCTCTAAATCTTGCATCTAAGTAGGAAGATGGTGCGGTATTAAATATTTTAATCGACAATTAAAGAAGGAAAAAAAAAATCCTAGCGGGGAATGGATTTGAACCATTGACCTCCGGGTTATGAGCCCAGCGGGCACTCCAAGCTGCCCTACCCCGCTATTGGAGTAATTATAGAAAGAGAGTTTTCGTATTAAAAAGCTTACTGTGTTAGCACGTGCGCTTTTGTTTTAATTACTGGAAAGTTAAAACTGCCCAAATCATGCCTTGTTTCTCTGCTGATTGATTCAACTTTTTTGAAGACTTCAAAACTGTTGCCTGTAACAACTCCTCCTTTAACGATTCCCTTAACCTCTCCTTTCTCAACGTAGAAGAAGGAGCTGCTGTTAAGCCCGAAATCTCCTGTTATGTTGTTTACAACGTGTTCAGGGTATAAATCGTAAAATAAGAATCCTTTATCGGTCGCTTGAATCATACTTGAAAGCTTATTATTGCCTATTATTTCAGGATTGCTGAAAGCCACGCTTGGCTTTACAACAACGTCGCTGCTGTTAAACGTATTGGGCTGGTTTAATGCCTCGCTAGTGTAAGCGTCGTGTATGAATGATTTTATTACTCCCTTCTCAACCAGGGTTGTCTTCTTAGTCTTATTTCCTTCTGAATCAAATAATGAGAAATTCTCTTTGTGCAAAGGATTATCAGCAAGAGTTATCTTTGATGATAAAACCTTTTCATTCATTCTTTGCGAGTAATTAGATTTTTTTTCAACAACAGTGTTTCCTCTTAATGAGTAAAGTATTGGCTGCATTACTACAAGCAATGCCTCGTTTGCGAACATTACAGGATAATCTCTTGAAACTATTCTCACTTTATTCTTGCTGTAATCGTAATGCTGAACTGCTTCCTCAACAACTGCTTTAAAATCAGGAAGATTATTCTTTAATGCTGAATTAGCGTATCCTACTCTGCTGCCTTTACCAACACTTATAGAACAGCCGGCGCTGTCATTTTCAATACTTATCAACGAACCGTTATGATTGTAATACTCTGTTACTGATTCCGTCTTTGCAACGCCTAAGCTTATCAGTGTAGCTTTTTTGTCAAGCTCTGAACGCATAACATCTAATGATTCAAAGAGTTCATCCTCTTTATAATCCTTGAAATCAAGAAGTGTCTTCTTGAATGAGTTAAAACTTGAAATATTCGGGCATATTGTTCTCTTAACGCTGAGTTTCGCTATCTTGTAAGCTCTTTTGAAGCAATCCTTCCAATTATTAATATTAGACTCAAAAGATGCTCCTACTCTCTTATCCGGCAGTATTATCCTAACCACCATGTTAGTTGATGAAGTCTTAGCAGGTGTTTCAATATCCTTATTATCAGCTCTTACTGATTCTGAACTAGTTTTATTAATTAATGCTTCCCACTCGACGTCTTTGAAATTGTTTTTAATGTAAGAGTTGTTAATTTCCAACGCTGACACCTCTCACTGAAATATGCGGCATTTTTTCAGATACTGGAACCCATTGTTCTCTCTTCCCGCAGCTTCCTCCGCTCCATTCATTCTTAACAATCTTGCCTATTCCTGTAATATCATTTAATAACCTCTTCAAATCACCGCTTAAGGTTACTCCCCTGTAAAATCCTTTCTTTTTGCCGTTTCTTATCTCAAATGCTTCCTCTGCTTGGAAGCTGAATATCCCGCTTACTGGTTCAACCGCTCCTCCACTGAATCCGCAAACGAATAATCCGTTCTTAACCTTTTCAAAAAGTTCTTCCTTGCTGTAATCTCCTGGTTTAACAACAGTGTTGCTCATTCTCGTAATAGGAACTGAGTGAGGGTTTTGGCTTCTGCCGTTAGCAGTTTTTTTCAATCCTTTTATGTCAAAATAGGAAGCTACGTCATTCATGAAGTTAACAATTCTTCCCTTATCTATTAGTATTGAAGGCTTAGCTCTTATGCCTTCACTGTCGTAAGCGTAAGAGCCCCAGTATTTGGGCAGTGTCGGGTCATCATAAAGTGTTAAGTTCTTGTTAAATTTTTCTCCCAACGCTAAGCAGGTGTTCTTCTCTCTTAAATGGTCTGCTTCTAAAGCGTGGCCTACTGCTTCGTGAAAGAACGTGCCTGCAAGGCTTGGGTCCACAACTATGTTGTAAATTCCAGGTTTAACATTAACTGCTTTGATTAATCTTTTTAATCTTGATTCTGCCTTCATAATCTCACTGTTAATATTGGTTTTTTTTATGAAATCGTATCCTTGCTGGGCTCTTCTTATTATAACCGCGTTTGCTAATCTCTCTCCTCCTATTATTGAACTCAATATTTGAGAATAGATTCTCTCTTCTGAAACATCTGCTCCCATAGAATTAACGTATTGAGTGTTTAATTTGTTGAAACTTAGTGTAGTGTCAGCGTTTTTAATTAAACCATTATTGAAGGATTTGTTAAACTCTTTAATAAAATCTTTCTTATCCTCTCCGCTTATGCTGAAAGGGTCTAGTTTAACCTTAGCTTTTACAACGTCTTTGTTAACCTCTAGCTCTTTCATAACTGTCTTATTCTTGCGCAGTTTTGAAGCATTCAAAGCAAGCCTGAAACAAGTATTGAATACATTAGGCACTTCTTCTTCATTGCTTGTTGAAGCAAACCCCCAAGCGCCGTTAACAAGCATTCTCACACTGTAAGCTTCAGCTTTTGAGTTGACAAAGGTTTTGAGCTCGTTATTGTTTTGAAGAAGCGTTTCAGTGATTATGTTAGACTTGAAGTATTCAACGAGTTCTGCCTTAGCTTCGAACTCTTTTAATAAATTTTCTGAGTTCATCTTATTATCTTTTTAATCTCTTTAACGAGATTGTTTTTATTCTTCGAGTTCGTTAAAGCATATTGTAATACGTCGCTTATGTTCTCAACAGGTATTATTTCAATACCGTCACTTCTTAGTGTTGGTATGATGTCTTCAACGTTTAATTTAGGAACAATTACTCTCTTAACTCCTGCTTCCATAGCAGCTTCTATCTTCGCATTTATTCCTCCTATTGGCAGAACTTCTCCTCTTACGCTTAAGCTTCCTGTCATCGCAGTGTCCTGTCTTACTGGCATGTCTTCTAAAGCGCTTATAACTGCGGTAGCGATTGATATGGATGCGCTGTCTCCTTCAACACCGTTATAGCTCATAACGAATTGTATGTGAGTATCATACCTTTGTTTTATGTCTTTGCCTTTGTATTTCTTTATTACTGCGAATACGTTGTTAACAGCTTCTTTTGCTATCTTGCCAAGTTTTCCTGTTGCTATTATCTTGCTCTCTCCTTCTTTTGATGTTGGAGTAACTACTGCTTCTATTGGCATAACAAGCCCTGCATCACTCTCGCCCAGGACTGCTAATCCGTTAACTCTTCCAATCTCGTTTCCTTTGTTAAGTATTACATTATATTCCTTGTTGTGCTCAATAGCTTTCTCAACCATTTGTTTCTCCAAGCTTCCTGACAACTCTTTCGCCTTCTCAACGTGTTTCTCAGTTACTAAGTCTGCTCCTTCCTCTTTAGCAATATCCCCTGCTACTCTTATAAGCCCGCCAATTTCACGGAACTTAATGCTTAACTTATTCTTCCTTCCGCTTCTCCTCCTTGATTCCTTAATTACTTCTATAACTGCTTTCCTGTTAAGGTGGGGTATTTTCCCGTTTTCTTTCTTAACCTCTTGCGCTATGAACTGCGCGAATTTTGCCCTGTTCTCAGGAGTGTCATCAATCATGTTGTTAATGTAAACCTCGTAACCGTATCCTCTCATCCTGCTTCTAAGCGCGGGATGGATTTGTTCAAGAAAGTTTCTAACATTCCCTGCAGCTACGAGTATGAAATCACAAGGAACAGGTTCTGTATTAACCATTGCTCCAGCACTTCTCTCGCTTCTTCCTGTTATTGGAAGCTTCTTGTCCTGCATTGCAGTTAATAGCATTATCTGGCTTTCAGGTTTTAGTGTTGCTATCTCGTCAATGAATAATACTCCTTTGTTAGCTTTATGTATTGCTCCTGCTTCAACCCTCTCATGAGCTGGTGTTCCTAAACCTCCACTTTGGAAAGGGTCGTGTCTCACGTCTCCAAGAAGCGCTCCTTCATGAGCTCCTGTAGCGTCTATAAAAGGTGCTTTATCCTTCTTAGCATTGTCAACTATTATTTTCGGCTTCAATATCTTAACCATTCTCTGGCTTAATCCTTTGCTTAAAGTGTATATCGCGAAAGCGCCTAGTACGAATATGGTTACGAAGAATGTGAAGCTTATCCTGTTAGCTGCCTGCAAGACGTCGCTCTCTTTTGACAAGAAGAAGTAATTGATGACGCCGTAAATTATACTTATGACGCCGAATACTATGAACATGATATACATCATGTTGTTATCATTGCCTGCTAATGCGTTTGCTGGAGGAACCGCGTTTATTATCTTCCTTCCTGTGCTTGCTGGGACTGTTTTTATTATAGGATTATTCTCGTCTTTAGTGTTAGGAAGGCATAACGTGTCAACCAAATCTGCTCTTGGCAATAGTTCTGCGAGAGCTAAGCCGAGCATGCTCTTCCCTGTTCCCGGCTCTCCTATTAGTATAACGTTTCTTCTCTGCTCTGCAGCTTTTTTAACTATCTTTACTGCCTTGTCTTGCCCTATTACTTGGTCTATAATCCTGTCGCTAACTTTTATCTCAGATGTTGATTCGAAATCTAATTCAGGATAGTCTTTGGCCATTAATTAAGTAGTAAAATTAAATAGTTTAAAAACCTTTACTCTTTCTGTTCTTGAGCTTCATCTATTGATGGAATTGCTGCTTTAGATATTAAAACTATGTCTCCTATGGCTTTAATTAAGGGTTGCGGCACGATTACTCCTTTTGCCCCGCTCATCATTTTTGAAAGTATTGAATTAGTTGTTGATTTTATCTTCCAGCCGTATATTTTATTATTTTGAACAAAGGCTTCTTCTATGTCTCCGAAGTACTCGCCAGTCTCTGTGTAGACTTTTCTGCCGCAAGTATCGTTTAAACTCTTCATTCTAAGCATAATAATTACTCATTAAACTGTTTAAATATAAACTTTTCCTCTCCTCTGCTGATGTTAAAGTATTCAAAGAACTTGTTTGCTAGCATTAGTTTGAAACTGTTGCCGTAAGGTTCTGATGTTAAGAATCCTAATTCAAGCAATTGTTTTATGTGCTCGTATGCTTTGTTTCCTCTTATGCGCACAACCTGGCCTTGGGTTATTCCTTCCTTCCAAGCTACTACGCTTAGTGTTTTCATTATTGACTTGTTGAACTCTCTTGGAACCAATTCGTCTAAGCCGTTAAGCAGCGTCCTGTCAACTGTCATCCTGTACAAGTTGTTGAAATTGTTTATGCTGAAAGCG
Organism: Nanobdellota archaeon; assembly: GCA_016931175.1. Taxonomy (GTDB): domain Archaea; phylum Nanobdellota; class Nanobdellia; order Tiddalikarchaeales; family Tiddalikarchaeaceae; genus CG07-land. The sequence goes on along the minus strand of JAFGFH010000020.1, from coordinate 4,241 downwards.
CTTTTTCTGTCATCGTATTCTTTTTGCAATTCGTTAATAGATGTCTCCACGTCCTTCTCAGAAGCTCCTGTCTTCTCCGCTAATTCGTGCAAGGGAAGTCCTTTGCTTATTATGAAAAGATAGGCTTCTACTCTGCGTTTAAGCTCGTTCATAAGTAGTTTTTATTATAATATTTAAGGATTTAAAGATTTTTGTTTAAATCGCTGGTTTCGGCCTTTTTACCTTAATCTCTCCGAATTGTATCTTTTGCTGAACGTCAATCTTGCCCTCATTGTTTAAGTGAAGCAAGGGTACGAAGGTCCATAAGAGGTCTAACCTGTCATTTGACGGAACTAATTCGTTGAATAGTATCTCTTCTCTTCTTAGTTTTTCGAAGAATCCTACAATATTATCATACAAATTTTTTATCTTCTCTGTTATGTCAATCTTTACTATATCAGCGTGGTAGTTCAGTTTCTCTTTCAAGCTCTTCTTCCTTACCTCTCTCCTCTCTTTAACCTCCATGGCTTCCTTCAAAGCATCAACTAAGTCGTCAATGCTTACTGGTTTCATCCTCTGCCTTGGCAGTCTGACGTCAACCTCAACCTTTGACTCGTTGAACGAGCTTCGTAACTCCTGATTCCTGAACTCTTCCGTTAAACCGTCAACGTTTAAGTCTTCAAAGAAGTCCTCGAAATAATCTGTCGGCATTGAGTAGAACTCGTTGATTTGGAAGTTGTCGCTCTTCATCTTCAACAAGATTGCTGCTGCGAGCAGGAACTTCCCGCTAAGTCTGAAATCAATATTAGTTAAGGTCTTCAAAGCCTCCTGGTACTTGTCGCTTAAGAAGTTAATATCTATATCCCAGGGGTTAATATCCTCCTTCTTCACTATATCCCTGAGAAGCCCTTCCCAGGTTAAATCTTTGCTAAGTATTAAATCGTAAATTCCTAAATCATCCAAGGTAACTCAACCCTTGCTTTATCTCTTCCTTAGGCGCTTCTTTAACCTTCTTAATGAAGGATTTGTACATCTTAATCTCCTGCTCGTCAATACTAGGTGTTGCCTTCTTCAAAGCAGTCTCGAAGTGCTTCAGTGTTACTTCACTGCTATTAAGATTCTCTCTGAGCGCTATCATCGCAGCCTCTCTGCACAAGTTTTCAATATCTGCTCCGCTGAAATTCTCAGTCTTCTTTGCCAAGTCTTTCAAGTCAACGTCTTTTGTTAAAGGCATATTCTTGGTGTGAACCTTGAATATTTCAAGCCTTTCTGTCTCGTCAGGAGGAGGAACCAGGATTAACCTGTCTATTCTTCCAGGCCTGAGCATTGCAGTATCTATCATGTCAGGCCGGTTGCTTGCAGCAATTACTATAACGTTATGAAGTTCTTCCAAGCCGTCTAATTCAGTTAATAATTGGTTAACTACTTGTTCAGTAACATTGCTTCCCCCGCTCTTGCTTCCTCTTCTTGGAACTATGCTGTCAAACTCGTCAAAGAAGATAATGCACGGAGATACTTGCCTTGCTTTCCTGAAGGTCTCCCTCACTGCCTTCTCGCTCTCTCCAACCCACTTGCTTAAAAGTTCCGGCCCCTTAACGGATATGAAGTTCATCTCTGTCTCTTTAGCAGCTGCTTTCGCTAATAGTGTCTTTCCTGTTCCAGGCGGACCGTATAATAGTATTCCCTTAGGAGCGCGTATGCCAAGTTTTCTGAAGCTATCCGCGTGCTTTATCGGCCACTCAACACTCTCACTCAACTGCTGCTTGACTTCATCAAGTCCGCCGACGTCCTTCCATCCGACGTTAGGAACCTGAACCAATACCTCTCGCATAGCGCTTGGCCGGACATTTCTTAGTCCTTTCTTGAAATCTTCCATGGTAACGCGCACGTTTTCAAGAATCTCATTTGAAACCTTGTCATCCTTATCCCAGTCAATCTCGGGAATCAAGTTTCTTATAACACTCATGGCTGCTTCTTTGCATAATGCTTCCAAGTCAGCTCCTACAAAACCATGAGTTTGGTTAGCTAATAATTCTAAACTAACATCACCTGCTAAAGGCATGTTACGTGTGTGAATCTTAAGTATTTCAAGCCTTCCTTCCTTGTCAGGCACTCCTATCTCTATCTCTCTGTCAAACCTTCCAGGCCTTCTAAGCGCAGGGTCTAAAGCATTAGGACGATTAGTTGCAGCGATTACTATAACTTTGCCTCTTGATTTTAATCCATCCATTAGTGCAAGAAGCTGGGCAACAACTCTCCTCTCTACCTCTCCTGTGCTCTCTTCACGCTTGCTTGCTATAGCATCAATCTCATCAATGAAGATTATTGCTGGAGAATTCTTTTCTGCATCTTCGAAGAGGTTCCTTAACTGCTTCTCTGCCTCTCCAACCCACTTGCTCATAATCTCAGGACCGTTAATACTTATGAAATGTGCTTCGCTCTCGCTTGCTACAGCCTTTGCGAGAAGTGTCTTTCCTGTTCCAGGCGGACCGTATAATAATACTCCTTTCGGCGGCTGGATGCCCAATCTTTCAAAGACCTCAGGGTGGCGCATTGGCAATTCCACCATCTCGCGGACCTTGTTAACCTCTTTCCTTAAACCTCCAATGTCCTCGTAAGTAGTATCAGGCATCTTCTTCTTGACGCTTGCTGGAGTATTAGTGTATTCAATCTCTGTCAAGTCGCTTATTACTACATTGCCTTTAGGGTTTGTCTTGTCAACTACTAGTTTAATCTCGTTGCCGAATCCGAATCCCGTGTCAAATCCTGAGAACATCTCATCTTCTATCATCTTGAATATGTCTGCGAAATTGGTTCCGCCAAATGTTGCTTTTCTGCTGCTGGTTCCTCCCAGTGTTACTGTATCTTCTTCTCTGACGAACCTTCCTAACAGGCTTCTCTTCAAGCTGTTCGCGTTGATTTGGAGTTTTAATCCTTCCTCAACAGGGGCGAGCGTTATTTTCTTCGCTTCCTTATACTCTGCCTTTGATAACGTGACTATTTCGCCAACACCGCTTCTGCTGTTCCACCTAGTGTAACCATCCATTCTTATAATCTTCAGTCCAATATCTGCAGGGTAGCACCTGTCAGCAATAGCCACTGTGACACGGTCGCCTTTAATCTCAACAGGTTCCCCCCTCTTTATTCCCAACTCTTTCATAACTTGGGAGTCAAGTCTGACAATGCCTTTTCCAACATCGTCCTGCTGGGCTTCAGCAACCTTTAATTGAATCTCTTTCTCACTCATCCCTATCACCTAAATCGAAATGGAAAACTATCCTCTTAACAACCACAACTGGTTTCTTACTTTTTCCTTCTTCTTCAAAACTAATAAAGTTATTCTTTTCCAGCAATAACAAGTCCTCGAAAACGTTCTTAACATTCCTCTCAAGCACTCTTGACAAAGCTCTTATACTATGAGGGTGGTACTTAGCAATAGCGCGGATTATCTCAATCCTCTTCTGCGTCAAACACTCAAGCATGTCAAGTTTGCGCATGAAATCCTTTTCTTCGTTAATATCATACAAAAACTTATCAATCATTGTTGGTATTTAATACAAACGGTATTGGTTTATAAAACTTTCCAGTTTTTCTTCCTCGCAGTCTTTCTCATGAAATCATCTGGGTTAACAACAAAAGGGTTTCCAACTATTTTAAGAACTTCTTTATCATTAAAAGAATCGCCGTAAGCGAAAGATTTGCTTAAATCAACATTATACTTCTTGGCTAATTTCTTAACAATCACTGCCCTGTCCTCTCCAATCATGCTCGGACTCTTAATAACACCAGTGTAAACCCCTTTTCTGGTTTCAAGTCTAGTGCCGATACTCTCATCAAAACCTAATAATTTCCCGAACTCTTTAACGAGCTCGTCAAAACTAGCGCTTAAAAGAAACAATAAGTGATTCTTTGACTTGTGTTCGTTTATTGCCTTAAGCGTCTTCTTGTAAACCTTGTCTAATTCAAGCCTAACGTATTGTTTAGCCTGCAATTCAATGACTTTCTTGCTTAAACCCTTCATTGAAGCAGCCATTATGTCATCCGCTCCATCCATGTATTCCTTAATATTCCCCTTGAAATAATTAAATACAGTCTTAAGTGTCGGCTTGAGAACTGATAATTTAATAGGCAGTATCTTTCGCCTTATAAGAAATCTTGAAAACCTTACAGAGCTTACTCCTCTAACAATTGTCCCATCCAAATCAAAAAAAGCAGCCACTTTCACAATTAATTATTAGCATTGTTTTATTTTATTATTTTCT
>JAFGFH010000019.1 GCA_016931175.1 Nanobdellota archaeon | reverse complement strand
TCACCTTAGGCTTAGACACCTTCTTCACAACCTTCTTCACCTTAGGCTTAGACACCTTCTTCACAACCTTCTTCACCTTAGGCTTAGTTTTTGATTTAACGGCGTTTCTAGGCTTAGTTTTAGTTTTTGGCATGTAAAACTCACCCCTTTTAATAGTTAGTTTTTTAAAAGCCTCCATATCTTATATAGTTTATTCGCACCGGTTGTCTAGTGGTAGGATCCTAGCCTTCCAAGCTGGTGGCCCGGGTTCGAATCCCGGCCGGTGCACTAAAATAATGGCTGCGAATAATAATAATATCCTTAAAAAAGTAATACAAGTCTCAAAGAAATACCATTACGAGTCAAAAGAAGAGATTTTCAAGGAAGTCTTCGAACAACACATTAAACAAGTGGTTAATTATTCAAAAAAACTTGCCAGGAAATTATCAGCAGACAGTGAAGTCTGCGAGATAGCTGCCTGGCTTTATGACATTAGCAGACCCGTCGGCATTCAAGAAAATCACAGCAATAAGAGTGCAGATATAGCAAAAGACATACTAAAACAATTAGATTATGACAAAGATAAGATTAAAAACGTTAAACACTGCATTAAAACGCATAGTGCAGATTATAATGGCAAGAGAAGAACTGTTGAAGCCAAGATTCTTGCAAGCAGTGATGCTTTGTCGCACTTAGACAGGATACCAGAATTATTAGATATCTTCTGCCAGACAAATAATATGAGTATGATGGAAGCTAAGAGGTTAGTTCTTGATAAGGTTGAAAAAGGCTGGAAATTAATGCTTCCAGAAGCTAAAGAGTTAGGAAAGAAGAAATACGAAGCAGTTAAAGTATTGCTCAAGTAAAGACTTAAAAACCCGCAAAGCTTTTCTTAAACTTATGAAGGTAAGAGACAGAGTTCACATAGTATTAGACACTAAAAGAAAGATTCTTAGTCCAACATTCATAATCGGTTTTCAAGGAGTAGGGCTTGTTGGAACAATGGCTAGCCAGCACTTAGCAGATAAGTTAAAGTGTGAATTAATAGGGCACGTGGAGTCAGAGTTTATGCCTCCGATAGCAATACTTCACGAGAACAGTTTAACATTCCCAATAAGAATCTACTACTGCAAGAAGCATAATTTGATAATAATAACGAGTGAGGTTCCTTTAAGCAGTGATTTAGCTTTTGAAGTAAGTGATGATATTACAGAATTAATGAAGAAGTTCAAAAGCAAAATGGCTTACGTGCTGGAAGGTTTAATTACAAAGGATGAAGAACCTGACCAGAAGAAAATCTCCGGAGTTCCAAGCAATGAGAAAGTAAGAAAGTTCCTTGAAAAGAACAAGTTAGAAATAATAGAAAACGGGGCAATACTTGGAATTGCTGGTTCTATGCTCTTAGCAACTGTTGAGAAGAAGATTGACAGCTGTGCTTTAATGGCGGAAAGCCATATTAACATACCTGATGCTATGGCATCTTCTACAGTTATCAAGACTTTAGGCCAAATCCTAGGATTCAGTGTTGATACTTCAGAACTGGATAAGAAAGGTGCTGATATTGAAAAGAAGATAAAAAGCATTACGGAAACCATGCGGAAGTACAAGCTTGGAAAAGGCAGCGATGAAGAGGCAAATAAAGCCTTATACGGATAAGAATTTATTATGTTAATAATCGTAGACTTGGACGGAACAATACTTGACAGCCAGCAGCAGCACTTAAACGCTTTCACTAAAGCTTTGAAAAAGTGCGGTTTCTACGTCAGCAAGGAATTGATTAAGGAATTAAAGGACAGGTTTGGAAAACCAGGAATGGAGATATTCAAAGAAATATTGCCGAACAGTAATGAAGTTATTATCAAAGCCGTTGCTAACACTGCTTTCCACATACTAATGGGTGAAGAGTTTGACAACATTAAATTATTACCTGGAGTAGACGAGTTCTTCGAGAATAACAAGGAGCACGTCTTCGCATTAGCTACGAGTTCAAACAAGGATTTCACTTACAAGATTATTGAAAGGTTTAAACTGAAGAATAAGTTCAAGGTTATTATTACAAAAGATGATATTGAAAAGGCAAAACCTGACCCTGAAATATTAAACAAGGCAATGAGTGAGGCAGGATTCTCAGCAAAGGGTACTGTATTCCTCGGGGACACAATATACGATTACCAAGCTGCTGTAAACGCTGGAGTAAGATTCGTAGGAGTAACAATAGTCAGCTACTTCAAAACTGAATTGGAAAAAAGAACGGAATGTGTTAAGACGCTTGCAGATTTCAAAATTTAAATAATACTCAATTAAATTGTTCACTAACTAGTTGTAAAACTCTTCTCCTGTCAGCAGAACGTATCATTAAAATTGTCTGTATTAGTTTAGGGTCAAGGAAAGGATATCTTATGTCTAAATTATTTTTCTTAGCAGCATAGTATTGTTCTTTAATTTCAAAGTTTAAGTCATTATTAAAGATTTTCCTTAAACCATAGCTTGAGATTATAACTTTATAACCCTCTTTGCCTGCTTTAACACACGTCTCATCAAAGGCTTGGCTGAAGACTTTGAAATCACAATCTAAATCCTTGCACAATTTTTGTATTATTTTAAACTCAGGCAAACCGTTGTCAAACAAAGCCATTCTTGACAAGTTATATACTCTGCTGGAAACACTCCTGAACAAGTGCTTAGCGAATTCTTCAACAGATTCTTCAAAAGAGGAAAAATAATTGCTGCTCTCGAAGCTAGTTCTTTCAAATAGTTTTAAAGAACCGTTACTAATATTATATTCTAAAAGCGTGCCAGGAGCTAGTTCAACACCTTTTTCTAAGACTTCATCGCTGAACTTGAAAAAAGAATCATCATCAGAGTAGAATAAAGGTTTGGTCCCGATTAAGTCCCTGATTAAGAATAATTTATTATTTTTCAAATAAGCTATTGCGTAATCCGCGTTAATTAAATTCAGTGCTTGAACCCCCTTAATCTTTAAAAGCTTGATTAAGACCTCTGATTGAGTCTTTGACTCATTTTCTATTTCGTATTCCTTCATTATCTGGAAATAATTGTAGAATGAACCGTTAAATAATAAAGATTCATTGCCTAAAGAGATGCTGGGCTTCCATTCAACGGATTTAGTTTTCTTAGCAATCAATCCTTTAAATTCCATAAAGTATTAAAAGCTTTGAAAGAATTAATAAGTTTATGGATGAGAAATTCAAGCGCTTAATGCTTATAGATGCTTTTTTCAACTTCATGTACGGATTGGTTGCTCCTTTCTTAACTATTTACTTTAACGAGTTCGGAGGTTTTGAAGAGGTAGGTTTTAGTATTGCAATAATGTATATTGTGAAAGCATTCGTCTCATTCGGAGCTGGAAGAGTCTTGAAGAAGTATAATGCTAGATTAGTTCTTTTAATAAGCCAATTGCTTGAAGGCATCAGGGTTTTCTTCTTCTTGATAGCAACAAACGTTTTCTGGGTTTACGGCATACAATTCATTGGAGGAATAATAAACGGATTCATTACTCCTGCTTACGATGCAATATTCGTGAAGGTAAGCAAGAAAGAACAGGACAGCAGTTTCGGAGAGATGAATGGGGTTACAACAATGGCTGTTGGAGTCAGCGCTTTAATTTCAGGAGTCATACTTGACTATTTCGGTTACGTTCCAATGTTTATACTATGGGGAGTTTCTGAAATAATATACGGGATATATATTTACTTTAAGATTAAATAATCCCCTTTCTTAATTACTCCTTTTTTTTCAACAGGCAGTTCAAGAACCAGATATTGTCCTCTTACAGGAGCGTAAATTTTGTCTTTCGTGCAGTGAACAACTTTCAACACTTTTAATTTCTTATCAAGCCATAATGCGATGAAATCAGTATAAACGAAGAAGCTGTCAAGTATGGAATCGAACAGCATGTGTATGAGGTAAGCGTCGTATTTTCCGAAGTTTTTCTTGAACCTTAATCCTACCGCGCTCATGAAGCCCTTGCAGTCGCGCACATTAGAAGCTATTATTTGCTTTCCCTTATAAGCTTTCATGAAAAGATATATAATGAGTGTTTTTTTATTCTTTTCCTAATGGGTTTTGATGAAAACAAGAAGAACGTCATGCGCAAATATGAGGATGCTAAGAAGCAGGGTTTTGTTGACGCAGACATATTGAAACAATTAAATTCCTTTAACAAGTTGCGTGATTATTACACTACTAGCAGCTGCAGCGGGAGAATACTCTTGTTAAGGAATAATGAAGAGAACCTTAAAATGCCTGGCGCTTTCTATTATAAATCGCATGATAAAGCAAGTGATAAGGTATTAATCAATAATGTTAAGTCTTTTAATGAAAGTTTTGAGTTATGGTTTAAGCTTGAACCCTTCATACTTCACGTCTGCTGCAGGAGTTTAAACCATGCTAGGAAGCTTTTGAATATGTGCAGAAGTTTAGGAATAAAAAGAGCAGGCATTAATGCATGGAGCAGGAGAATCATTGTTGAAATCGTCGGCACTCAATACGTTGACACGTTAATAATTAAGGACAAGAAACTATTGGTTAGCGAGGATTATTTGAAAATCTTATTAAGTAAGGCAAACAATAAACTATCTCAGTCAAAAAAGGTTTTGTTCAAATTCTTCAAGGACTCGAAAGTTTTAAAAAAATAATATTAATCTTATATTAAACAAAATGATACCCTTAATATATTTTAATCCTAATATGGAAAAAGATGAACATAGAAGGCTTAGAAGCGGTGCTTTCTCTTGCCCTGGTTCTTGGAATGCGGAATTCTTGTACGAATTAGTTAAGGAAAAGAAAAATAAAGACAAGATTCTTTCTAAAGATTAAGCCATATTCCTGCACCGTTAAGGAAGAATTGGATGCCTACAGAAAGCATGAACAATCCCGTTAATCGGACGTTTAAGTAATTAATCTTCTCGTTTTGAGGATTTATTGGCATGAAATTATAAGCCACGAACATTAATAGATAATTGGCAAGTATTGCTAATCCCGCAACGCTTGCAGAGTAGATTATTGATGAATAACTGCTTATGAGTGTAATAGTTGTAATACTCGCAGGTCCTGCTATTAAAGGAGTGCCTATGCTCAAATACATAACGTGTTTGCTCTTCTCATCAAACTTGAACACTTCATCCTTGAACAAGTAGTTGATTCCAAAAATTATGAGACTAACGCCTGAAGCTATTATTAAGGCAGTGTCGCTGATTCCCAGCAAATTCTTAAAGATTAAAGGACCCACTAGTGCGAATAATAATAGTAATAATAATCCTATCAAGTTGCTGTAATTAATAATCTGCTTAACATCCTTTCTGCTTTTTATCTTCTTGCTCATAACACTAGATACTAGCATCTTGCTGAAAGGGTTGACTACTACCGTCATTGTTATAACATCAGTTAAAAAACTCATTATTAAGAATTAAATACTAAAGGGTTATAAAATTTCTGTTTCTAACTGCGCAAGGAATTTTTTTATAAAAAAATTATTATCATATCTCATGAGTTTTGAAACCAAGTAGTCGCCTTCACAGGAAAAAGGTTTGTCTAAATTATAGTGTTCAAGACCAGGATTATCATATATTACTTCAAGGAACTCTAAAACTCCATTGTCTTCTTTTTTAACAACTTGTTTTTCAAGAAGATTAAGGAATAATTCCATGAATTCATGCCTCTCTACCGCCTCTTCTTTTATGTAACCAATTGTAAAACTCTTCTTTAATTTCAATAATTTAACAAAAAAATGGTCTACTGCGTATTCATCATCATCAAGTTTTCTATGCCTGGCAAGAGGGTCTGAAGAATGAAATAATCTCTTGTTTATTAAAGGATAATGGACGAGTGTTCGCACCATGCCAATCGCGCCTAAGGCATCAAGCTTGTCGCACTCTTGAAGTATTATTGCTTCCATAATATTAGGAATAATTCCAGTACTATACCTGTGATTTTTTATGCAATAAACTATGTTTTTAATCTTTTCAGAATTGTAATTAATGTTTTGCAGGTAAGATTCTGCCCATTTGGCTCCTGTTAAGGCGTGGCATGTTAAGGTATCACTTGGTGAGTAACCTATTATTTTTTTTGCATCTTCTTTCATTAATTCTCCTGATTTCTCATTAGCTCTTGCAATATCATGAAGAAGCACTGCGGGAAATAAAACCTCTTCATCCGCTTCAACAAATTCTGCAACTCTTAATGCAGAATGGTAAACTCTTAAAACGTGAGAGTATTGGTGTCCGGGGTGATTCATGAAATCTCTTACAAAATCACTTATTATTTCAAGATTCATATTTTTACTCATCCTCTTAATTGTAAAAGAATATTATTTAAATAATTAACGAG
>JAFGFH010000018.1 GCA_016931175.1 Nanobdellota archaeon | reverse complement strand
TTCAGGGTTTACAACTTTCTGTTAAACAATGCTTACAAGAAGATAAACCAGTCAACTATAACAACAGCATGCCATTGCACGCCTGAATATACATGCAAGATAATCAAGAAATTAAAGAATAAAGGAGTAATAATCAAAAACTCCAGAAACTCGTTATTTGTAAACAACCCTTTAATACTAAGCTTTTTACTATCCTTTGAACAAAAAACACCAACACCTGTAATGTACAAGACGCCAGGCTACGAAGACGCTATAAGCGTATTAAATGATACTATTTACTCACTAACACTTGACTCAGCAGAGAAGATTAAGCAGAACAAGAAACCCAAGATAATACAAGCTTATGTGTTAGGAAAAGATTTGCAAACATTAGATAATAAATTCACGCGCACAACAAGAGACGCTAACCTCGTAGTTTACCAAGCAGACCATTTCAGATTCTTAAACCAGCAAATGGTAAACAATACATTCCTCGCAACCGATTACGAAATATTCACAGACTTGTTAAGAGCTTCAAAGACAGGCAAAGCCTTCAAATTTGCGAAGGATTTTAAATTATTCAAAGGTATATAATTATAATGAAATACTTGTACATAGTTCTTGACGGAGCAGGCGACAGAGAATACAAGGAATTAAAGAATCAAAGCCCTTTAGAGTACGCGAAGACTCCCTTCCTTGACAAGTTAGCAAGTGTTTCAAAACTGGGAAGAGTCAACGTGATAGACTCTAAGATTGCGCCAGAGAGTGATGCAGCAGTAATGAGTTTACTAGGCTACGACGTTAAAACAACAGATTACCCTGGAAGAGGGGTTATAGAATCCATAGGAGCAGGTTGGAAGATAAGAAAGGATTCAATCTATTTCAGAGCCAACTTCGCAACCGTTAATGAAGACTGGGATGTTTTAGACTCAAGAGCAGGAAGGATAGGACCAGAACTTGCAAAAAAACTCGTAAAAGCCTTGTCAAAGATTAGGATAAAAGGGGCAAGGATTGAAGTCAAACACACAGCTGGCCACAGAGCAGTTGTTAGAGTCACAGGCAAAAACTTGTCAGATAATGTAACTGGCAACAATAATTTTTACAAGGAAATACCTAAAACAAGATTATACAACGCTGTTCAAATAACACTCCCTGTTAAACTCAAAAGCTTTAAACCAAGAGATAAAAGCATAGAAGCCAAGAACACGGCATTATTAATGGAATTATACGTTAAACTCGCATACGACGTTTTAAGCAATCACCCAATAAATAAGAACAGGAAACTGCCAGCCAACATGTTAATACTGAGAGGGCCTGGAAGCTCAGCTCATAAGATTAAGACAATGAAGCAGAAAACAGGACTAGACTGGGCAGGGCTTGTTGAAATGCCTGTAGAGGAAGGCATCTGCAAACTAACAAGCATGAAATCAGTATTCGTGGGAAGCGAAAAAGACAGCGTGAAAGAAAAAGCAGCTAAGTATTATAAAGCAGCACTAAAAGCGTTGAAGAAAAACACAGCAGTATACATTCACATTAAAGGACCTGACCTGCCAAGCCACGACGGCGATTTAAGAGAGAAAGTAAGAGTGTTTGAAGAGATAGACTCAGCATTCTTCAAACCATTACTGAAGAATATTCGTTTAAAAAACACCAGCATAATAGTCACAGCAGACCACAGCACAGAATGTGCATCAAGAGCGCACACAGCACTGCCAACCCCGTTACTATTATACAAACCAGGACAGAAAACTGACGGCATGAAAAAATTCAGCGAGAAGAACTGCAAAAAAGGCAGTATTGGTTTAATAAAAGGAAAAGAAATAATACAACTTTTTTAAGATTTACTCTTATCTTCTTTAAACCTCTTCTCTAACTTGTCAACCTTTTTGCTTAATAATTCAACACTCTCGTCCAGACTCTTCAAGTGGTCGTATAATATTTGGAGCTTCTCATCAATGTGCACAATAGTCTTCAGCATAATGTCTTCTCCTCCTGAGTGTATAATGAGAACTCGAAGCTTAAAAGAGTATTGCAGCTTGAATTAATATTTAAAATAACCGGCGTCGCTTCCTTCAAGCAGACACTGCTCGTGCCCTCACTGGAATAGATTAAACCATTAGCAGACAACAAGTACTCCCGGTTATTAACGTAAGCATTTAAGAAGCTTAAAATTGTCTGATTAAATAATGAGAAGCTTTCAATATTATTAGTGCAAACGTATGAGTCAAAAAGTGCAATACTATTATTATAAGTCAGTAATAAGTAAATTAACTGGCTGTTCTCCAATTTATTCTCAAACATTAAAGAAGGATTACTTTTTAAAGAAGTGAATAATAAGACCTGGCTGAAAACTAATACAGCAGTTATAGTCAACAATACATCAAAACCGAAGCTCTGAGCTTTACTCACCAACTATCACTTCCCCAAAACTCATGGAATCATTAAATAGTATTGCAGGCAACGCCCTGGAATTGTTAAATGCAGCGTTTAAACTCTGATTTTCTTTAAGATTAATGAATAAGACATTATCACTGGCGTCTAGGACTTTAGAATAATGCAAAGCCTTGCTTGATAACAGCTGCCCTTCAAGAACTAATTTAATACTTTCTTCAAGGTTTTCAATAATGTTATAAACAGTTAAGAAAAAAAACAAAATAATTACTCCAGTGAATAATAAGCTGTAAACATCATCAAAATCTTTCATGTAATAATCCACTCCTTGTTAAGTCTTTGAATAATTAATTTACTGACGTTATCCACTTGATTATCAGGAATATTGTAATCATTCTTGAAACTCGCAGAGTAACCATTATTAGATAAAGTAATGTAATCTGAAACAGTGATGTTTAAAACAGTGCTAGTATTATATTCAAAAAAGTATTCATCAAAGGATTGCAATAAGTTAACGCTGGTCTCTAAAAATTTAGAATCAATAATTAAAAGACTTTGAAGCCTCCACTCTTCAATAATATTAGTGAAAATTAGCATTACAGAGATAATAATTGAAGCAAATATTATAGTATAAAGAGGAGAGAAGATCTGAGCCTTCAATTTATAACCACCAAATACTTTTTAGTTAAGTTGCAGTAATAACAAACAGTTATAATATAATCCCCTCCTTCACTAATACTTAAATAGTTGATTATGTCAACCCCTGTACTCATCTCGTAATTAATGCCGCCTTCCAATTCTATGTTGTTAGTTTCATTGTTGAAACAAATCGACTGGTTGCTTGGAAGCTTAAGATTAACCTGAGTGAAGGAGCCTAAACTGTTCGAGTCAGTTAAGTAATGAAGCGTGTTTATAATATCCTCACAATCCTTCATTAAAACTTGAATGTTCCTGTTAGTTATGAAATTGTTAATCTCAAAGAATCCTATGGTTACTATGAAACTAATAATAATTACGCTGATTAATAAATTAAAAGAAGAATCCATTACAGTCTTTCTCATAAAAATAATTTATGGAGTTGTTAAGTTAGAACTGCTTGAAGTAAAATTGCCAATATTATATAATGAGTCAAGAATCCCGCCCCTGATAATACCAGTCATTTCAAGCACTAGTTCTATTACTAAAACTGCCACTATTACTATTATTATGTATTTTAAAGGAAGTCCTTCAACACCTTTTCTCATAATTGAAAGAATAATAATCTGGATATTATTAATGTTGTGGTAAAAGCTAAACAGCTGAACATTAAACTCTTAAACTTATCATACCTGCTAGCAACTTTTTCACTGTTCGAGGTTAAAAAAGAATACAAGTCGCTCATTATCCAAGTCAGAAAAAAAACGTAAGAAGAGATTATTAATTGAATAAATTCAACGTTCAGCGATGAGAAGGATAACTGGAAGAAATTGAAACTGCTGTTTGAAACAACAGAATTAATCAAGCGCTGAATATTAATAATTAAAGCGCAAACGACTGGCGAGAAGAAATAAGTTGTTAATCTAATCATGTCAATGTTCTTGCTCATAGAATTCATCATCTCTTCCTCCGCAGCTTGTATGCTCTTATAGTAATTACAGACCTCTATAATATTCTCGCTCGCAGTTAAGGAATGCTTTTGAACACTTGTAACAAACAACTCAACTAATCCCTTAACCCTCTCGCTGTAAACATTCTTAAGCAAGTGATTACTGCTGAAAGCAGTCTTAACACTTAAACCAAGATTACTAATCTTATGATACGCGGATTTAAGAAACTCTTTCCCTTCCCCGCTGACTATTCCGCTCACGTATTTCAAGCTTGATTCAACACTATGCCCTTCATTTATTCTGCTGCCGAGCAGGTAGAAGGAGTCAATTAAATCCTGCTCTAACCTTTGAGCTTTATTCTTTTCTTTTATTAAATTACTGCTCTTGCTGAAAAAGTACAAGCTCGCAACGAAGCTTAAAGAGATGTAAAGAAACAATGTCTGGTAGCCTTCTAAAAAATTTAAGTAATAAGGCAAAATGTTTGAGAACAAGTAAATGATTGCAGGCGAAGCGAGGCCGATAAAAATTATTAAAAGAAGAAAGATGTTAACTCCTTTAACTTCTTTGTCAATCACTATCTGGCTGAACCTGGAGGGACTTTTAGATTTCAAATTATTTATGATTAATTTGGTTACAAATATGCTTGCTAAGAAAAAAAGTAAAACAGTATTAATGTCAAAGCTTGAATCTTTCAATAAGCCTATTACTGGAATAACACTTATGATTATTAAAGGAATTATTGTGCCAAATCCGAATAATAAAAGTATGGGAGTATAAATCTTCCTGCTGAACTTATTAGTCTCATCAATCATGCCTTTCAATAAATAGTTTAAACTATTATTTAGCAACTGGTTCCTGCTAGTTTTACTCCTTATGCTTAAAGCACTTATTAATGAATTAGCTGCGGATTCAGCACTATTATTGTTAAACTTTTTCATTAATCCAATGAATCTCTTTTTAACATCACTCTCTTTCCCGCTTTCCAAATCCCTGACTATTTTCCTAACCTCAAAGGTTGAACGCCCGTAATTAAAACCTGAAACATTAATTAAAGCATTCTCAAGATTAGGATTAATCTTCAAATTAGTTATTAACAAACTGAAGAAGTCTGGAAGAAAACCCAAGTCCTTTATTCTCTCAGCGTAATACTTGTCCTTGTAATAATTGCTGTAAAAATGGTTGACTAATAAAGGCATTGATAATAAAGCAGCAGTCAGTATTATTGACAAATTATTGCTGAAATAATAAATTAATAAAAGAGTTAGTGAAACAATAGAAGCAGTTAGTGTTAATACAATACTAGCTTTTACAACACTCTCAGGAGTTTTAACAGGCAGTTTCAAGTAATCACATGCCTGCTTTAATTCACTGCTTGGGTGAACCTCTTCCTTCAAAAAAGTATTATAAACCCGCGCCAGTATGTTACTGCTCTCTTTATACATTATACTCTCCGAAACGTTTTTAATATATATAATTTAACGTTTTGTCATAAAATGATGCTTTCAGAAGTTGATGAATTAGTTCGTGAAGAGTTAAAGGTTGATTTAAACACTTATGTTAATAACCTTGAGGTTTACATTAATGCCTTAAAGTATTTATCAAAAGAAGCGGATAAGGGTTCAATGCTTGAAAAATGCTTGTCAAAGGCTCAGGAAGAGGTTAAAAGCGTGAAATCACCTAATTGGCGTGCCCAGAAGGATGATTGGAATTATTACTTCAAGCAGAGCAGGAACGTTCAAGATGTTAAGTACTGCAAACAGCCCAGGAATGCTTGCGAGAGTCTGAAGATTATAGATGAAACTATTGCTTTACTAGATGAATATTTGAAGAGTAAAGGATTGGGCCCGCCCGGATTTGAACCGGGGACATCCACCACGTCAAGGTGGCGTCATAACCACTAGACCACGGGCCCGTTAATTCAACCCAATTATTTTGAGAATTATTTCTTTTTCAAGCTTTTCCTCATAGTCTTTAACAAGACTTAATATGTTATCCCATAAATCCTCGCTAGTCATCTTATTCTCAGTGTTAATTAAACCATGCTCTTCACTAATCAATAATTCCTCATTCTCTTCAACGAAGAAGTATAATTTTTTGAAATCCAAAGGCACTCCTAATTTTTTAAAAAACAAGAACTTGCTCAAGATTTTAAATGCGTCAAAAGCAGTTTCTATAACGAAAACGTAACTAACCCCGTTATTTAACTCGTTAACCACGAAGTCAGGCTTTATGTTAACGGATTTGGTAACACTCTTCTTGTCACCAATCCTCTTAAAAAAGGTTAAGTAATCGCCTTTTTCAACACTGACCGTATCATCCCAGGACTTAATCTCTTTTAACAATTTTTCTTCTTTTTTTAACATTCTTAACAACTCCTTTGTTCAATACGTAAGCAATGTAAGCAGTTATGACAGTTGATAATAATACTATTAATTCAACAATCCAAATATTCCATGAGAGTATTAAAGCAGTAATCGTGCTGGTAACGTTTGCAAAGAAGTGCATGAATACAGCAATAAGCAGTAATCTCTTATCTTTTAATGCTTTGAAGACTATCATTGTAAGGCTTGCATGCAGGGCGGTTGCTAAGACTCTCTCAACCGCGCCAGGCAAAGCATCAATTAATCCAATTGCTTGATTCATAGAAACTAAGAAAATCATTGTTAAAACGTAAATAATTACTGATTCAGTGAGCCCCCATCCAAGCCCGAATATTAAACTATTCTCTCTTGCAATCCTCACATATCTTAGTATCAAGTACTTGCAAGTTTCCTCAAAGATTCCAGCCATTAAGCTTGACATTATAATTAAAGAAAACAGTTCAAGGTTTTGGAACGCTTCTAGTAAAGGCTGCCTTAATAATAAAGCAGCTGCCCATCCTAAACCACCAGTAAAGACAGCGAAGTATTTATTATACTCCTTCTTCACCAAGTAAATGATTATTATCACGCTTGGAATAAAAGATAATAATATTGCAAGCCACGTGCTTGAATTGTCAACAACAGGGACTGTGAAGGTCTCAGTGCATGACTCTCTCGGCCTGATAAACTGCCCGTTCTCGTATACGCCGCAGCAGCCAAGATTTGACACTACAATATTCTCCTCCAAGGACATGTTAGCGGAGCCTGTTAATCTTAAATATTCCAGCTCTTCAAATACGATTCTTGTCCAATTAGTTTCAGAATCAAGTGATTGGAAGACGACGGATTCATTGCTTAACTTAATACTCATGCTTGAATCGTTATGACTGTAATAGTAAAGCATTGAGTCCTGCAAGATATTATACTTGCCCTCTAATATTAAGCATATTTGAACATTCTCAACACTAACGCTAGTCTTAACCTCAACACTATTAGTTAAGCAGGAGAAACCAACAGGTAAGATTAAAAGTATTACAGAAAGCAGCCATAACCTCTTCATAATATGCAGCCGCCGGGATTTGAACCCGGGTCACCAGATTGGCAATCTGATATCCTAACCAGCTAGACAACGGCTGCTCTGATTTTAATAAGAAAACTAATGTTTTTTAAATCTTGTTAAACCGAATAATTTAATGCGCAAGAGGTTTAATAAATTAAATAAACCAGCCAAGATAATCATATTTCTGCCTTGCTCTAGTGTTTAAAGGATTAAGTTTATAAAAAGATGATTTTTTAGAAAAAATTTAATATGAACAAGCATAACCGGCTCTGCTTTGATGACTTATTCGTTTGCGAAGGCGCTAGCCTACTAGTAGGGCATGGTTTCTTCAAGTTAATCAAGGAAGAATACGGGCACTTTGAGAGATTAATGAAAGACTTCAGCGATGAAGAATTAGAGAATTACGAGATTGCAAACAAGGAGAGGGCGGAATCTGTTAAAAAAACACTTTCCCAGTACTTATCAGGGATTGAAGTGGTAAGCTTTCAAGGAAGCTCCCAGAACGTTCTAATCCAATTACTTATCAACGTTTACCCTGGCACTTACGGAACCGCGTACTTAGTGCTTGGTAACCCTCCAGAGGTTCACATAACACAGCCAAGAATATACAAGCCTTAGAAGGTTCTTACAATAATATTATCGCCTTCTTTTACACCTAAACTCTCTGAGAGATTTAAGCTTATAGAAATAGTGTGATGGCTGTAAAACAAGGAATCATCATTTTCTGAGTAATAAATTAAATCACTTCTTTTCACACGGTTCAAATAAATCAAGTGCCATGCTACCCTCTTATCTAAGGGTTTAATAACAGCTGCTTTTCTTTCAATAACGTAAGAGCGCCCTTCAAATTTGAACTCTTCAACTTCAACCTTCTGCTTAAGTTTATCAAACACTACGTCATCTATTGAAGCTGTTGAATCATTAACTAATACCTTGCTTGGCACTGCTTCAGCAAGAACCATTCTGGCACCGATTATCATAGTGCGGCTTGCGGGAATTGAACCCGCGCCTCAAGGTTGGGAACCTCGCATTCTACCACTGAACTAAAACCGCTCAATTTAAAAATGTAAAAATTGGTAATTAAATAAGTTATGGACAAGGAAAAATACAAGAAGAAGAGGTATAATATCGTAGGAGAGCACAGTGCAGTCAAGTTATGCAACTGGACTAGGCGCTCACTAGCAGGAAAAGGAGTATGCTACAAGGAGCAGTTCTACGGCATCAAAAGCCACAGGTGCTTGCAGTTCACGCCAGCAGTAGCTTGGTGCGAGCATAAGTGCTTGTTCTGCTGGAGGCCGACAGAGTTCACGCAAGGCACTGATATGAAAGATGTTAAGGTTGATGAGCCTAAGAATATAATTGATGATGCAATCAAATCCCAGCGCAATCTATTAATGGGGTTCAAGGGCAACCCTAAGACTCCTAAGAAAATGTTCGAAGAGGCTTTAAACCCGAACCAGGCAGCTATTAGTTTAGCAGGCGAGCCGACACTATACCCTAAGCTTGGTGAGTTAATACAAGAACTGCATAATAGGGGATTTACAACCTTTTTAGTAACCAATGGCATGAACCCTGAAGTTTTGAAGAATTTGAAGCCTCTGCCAACCCAATTATATATTACACTCGTCGCAAGCAACCCGAAAGATTACATCAAGATTACAAGAAGCATTTACGGAGAGAAAGGTTTTCAAAGATTAATTGAAAGCCTTAAAGTAATGAAGGGTTTAAAGACGCGTAAAGTATTAAGATTAACTCTTGTCAAAGACTATAATCTGAATAATGTCAAGGAATACGCAGAATTAGTGAAACTCGCTAATCCTGACTTTGTTGAAGCAAAAGCGTACATGCACGTTGGCAGCAGCAGGGAACGATTGAAAGCATCCAACATGCCAAGCATGGAAGAGATTAAAACCTTCAGCCAAGAATTAGCAAAAGAACTAGGCTGGAAGATTGTTGACGAGCACGCTGCAAGCAGGGTATGTTTGATATCAAAAGAGAAAAATAAGAAATTAATCTAATTTTGCATCCAATGTTGAAGATTTACTGCCCATATTTTTTCCGTCTTTGAAATAATTAAACATTCTAATTAGGGGATCTGCTATCAATCCTGGATTTTTTAAGCATAATGCTAAATATGGGTCTTGTTCTTCCAATTCTTGTGTAATAAGGTATCTGCTTCCTATTCTTAAGATTAATTCATTTAATCTTGCAGTATTAACACCTGATGTAGTTTCAGTTCCCATAATGAATATTTTGAGAAATTTCTTTTTAAAAAGGTTTCTTTTGCTTGATTGCAAGAAATTACTCTAGTGTTTTTTCCAAATCTGATTCATTCTCTTATTTCCTATACTCAGTTATTATATTGTTTCTTACTGCTTCAAGCTTATTTGCAACGTTGAGAAAATAAGCTACAAATTGGTGCACTATTGTTGAACCAACGTAAGCTATTGCAATTACAGCAGCAGGGTCTGTTGAAAACGCTGCTAACGGCAATACAGCTGTCGCAGTTGCTAGTGCTGAAACTTCAAACAATCCATGAATCTTGTACTCTTTTTTCATGCCTAAAGCTTGAAAAAATTGTATTTAAAAACCTATTGTTTTATTACAAGCTTTTCCAGTTCAACGCTTCTAATTGGATGCACCTTGTGCAAATCCTTCTTTATAGAGTTCTGTATCTTCCCGCTTATAACATCAATGATTATTCCATCCTTCTTAGTCTTAGAAACAACATCGTTCATGTAATCAACCAGTATCTTCCTAATATCCTTCTTCGCAGTTGATAACGCGTGGCCGTTAGCTATAGCAGCCATTCTTAAATCAATCAAGACGCCGTCGCTCGTCTTGCCAACTACTTTAGCAGAGACTTTACTGTTCTTCCTCGTCTTCCTCTGCAAGTAAGGAGCGCTTACGTCAATATTCTTAACTCTCGTATGAGCAGTGCTTGTCTTAACGTTGTCTACTATTAGTTTAGCAGTAAGATGCCTCTTGCTTCCTGACTTTAACACGTCACCAAGCGAGACAATAATGCTCCTACCGATTAACTTCTCAGCACTCTCCGCGAATCCTTCAGTGAATACTTCACCTTTTAATACTGCAGGCAAAGCTATGTCAAACCATTTCTTCTTCTTTATCCTAATCTTTTTTGTATCTTTTTTCTTTGCCATAACTAATCAAAAACAAAATCGCCTTTTATAAGTGTTTCTCTAGTTCATTTTTGAAGAGTTTAAGAAAGTCTTCCTGCTTATTCTTAGGTATGAGAGCTCCCCCGGCGAATTTATGCCCTCCTCCCAAGCACTCTAATTCTTCGCAAACAGTTTTAAGAACCTCGCCAATATTGTAATCCTTTAATGTCCTGCAGGACACTTTTAAGTTGTCACTATCTCTTTCTGCAAAGCCTATAAATGTTTCAGCCTTAGAACCATTATTTTTTAACAGCATTCCTCCTATAGTTCCAATAATAGTGTCTTTAATCTTATCCCTGCCATTAATTATTAAAACACTTCCTTCTTGGTTAAGAACTGAACTGTCGCTCTGAACCAGGTTCATAGCTTCAACTATTAACCTCTTATAATCCTTAATAACCTTTTCTATTAAAGGCAGGCTGTAATCCTCGAAACCCATGCATAATAATACTCCTAAACTGTAAGCTCCCTGCCTCCCGCAAGCGTTTAATAAAACACTCCACTCCTTAAGATCAGATAATACTCCCTGTTTATTGTTTAATACTATAATATCACTTAACACGTTTGAATCCAATTTATTCGCAAGCCGTCTCATAATAATATTAGTGACTAGTTTTTTCATCTCATTCTCTTCAAGCGTTGCAAGAGTCTTCCACTTTCCTTCACTGTTTTTCAAATCAATGTTTAATTCAGACAATAATTCTATCGCGCTGCTCTCATTCCCGCTTACCCCAGGAATTAGTATTTCGAAACTGTAAGCTAAAGCTTCATGAACCGGCTTGCTCACCCTGCCAAAGATATCCAAGCCTTTAAGAATGCTTAAGACTTTTTTCTCCTCTGCTTTTTCCAAGATTTCAAGATTTAAGCCCTTGAAACCCTTCTTGTACTGCATGTCGCCAACAGCACCTATTAAACCCAAGTGAATAAGTTCTTCAAGTGATGGTTCTAAACTGCTCGCAATTAAGTAGCTTAAACTGCTGGCGCTGTAAGAATCATCATTAAGACAGGGATTAAAGTGTATTAAGTTCTCATGCTCGAAGTAATTCTGGTCCTGGTGGTGGTCTATGATTATAAACCTCTTATTGTTAACATGCTCTCTTACTAAGTTTAACTGCCCGCTTCCCATGTCAGTAATTATAATCAAGTCATTACTGGTTTCGAACTCTTTGCTGTCCTCTAATTGTTTCAGTATTCTCACAGTAAAATTCTTATTTTTCCTTAAGAGAAGAGAGCTTATTAATCCCGCACTGCTTAATCCGTCAGCGTCTAAGTGCGAGAGTAATAATATGCTACCCGCTTCTTCTATGAACTTACTAATCCTATTGAATAATTCAGGAGGAAAAAAAGATTCCATGATTATTCTACAAGTATCTTAGCAGTTTCTATATCGTAAACCCAGTTCTTGTCAAGAACTTTCTTATCCTTATAATACTTTACAAGCCTTTTAATCTTGCTCTCTGCTCTTCTAAAACCCTCATTAGAGTGCAAGTCTTTCTTGCTAACCTCTAAGTGCTTTTTAATCTTAACAGCTCTTTTAAGCAAATTAAACAAGTCTTCAGGCAATTCACCGTAATTCTTAGTCTCTTTTAATATACTGCTAATCTTCTTGCCAGTTAATGCCTTAACATCAGGAACGCCGTAAACATCCCTTAATTCCCTGCCAATAGCAGCGCTTTGCATTCCCTTGCTTCCCATCTTTTCAACAAGCTTAACTATCTCTGCAGGTTTGTAACGAACCCATTCCGGACTCTTAACAGAAGGCTTTCTACTGCCGCTCTTGCCTTTTCTCCTAGCATGCATTCTTGCCATAATCTTATCACCTCGAATCAGACAAGCCTCTTGGACTGGTCTGGTCTTATTAACAAATATTACTGTGTTGGGTTTAAAAACCTTATTGTTTCTTCCTGCCTCTCTTCTCAACGCTTTTTAGTCTTTCAAGCACTTGCTCGTCTTTATAATTACTTATTATCGCATCAAAGCATGTCTTCCAGAACTTGTTATGCTTAGCAATTAAAGCCTGCTTTATGAGGTGCAAATCAACTGCTTTATCCTCAACTTTATTGCTGTAATCTCCCAAGCTGAAGTCAACAAAGTAAACCTTATCATCTCTTAATATCATATTGCTCGTTGTTAAATCTCCATGAACAATGTTAGCCTCGTGCATCTTATTAATCAACTCCCCTACTTGTTTGAATAAAACACTTAAGTCTTTGCAAGAGTTAATGTAATCCCTTAAAACTATGCCCTTAACGTATTCCATCTCGAAACTGTATTCTCCTAAATTGCTCACCTTTGGAACATTAATAACACTAGCAGCTCTCTTCAAAAGATTAAACTCTTTCCTGGTTCTATTCCTGCGCAATGGCTCATCCAATTCCTTAATCCTGTAGCCCTTCCTGACACGATTCTTTAATAACGTATTATCACTTAATTCGTAAATTACTGCCTCAGCACCTCTCCATAACTCCTTCAACGCCAACTCACCTCTACTTGTTCAGTCCTGGTGCGCTGGTTAATAACAGTGTCCTCTAATTTGTCAGCGCCTTGAGCACTAAACTTCAACAATCCAGTCCATGCAATCATTGCAGCATTATCAACACTGTACTTAGAAGGTAAAGGTTTAAACCTGGCGCCTCTCTCATCACACATTACCTTGCACATCTCCTGCAATCTCTTGTTGCACGCAACACCCCCAGTAGCTACTAATTCATTCTTCTGGCAATGCGCTAAAGCCCTCTCGCTTACTTCAACGAGTTGAGCAAAAACTGTCTCCTGAACACTATAACACAAATCCTCAACACTATACTTGTTAATCTTTTCTTTTAAATTAGTGAATAATCCGCCAAACATTACATCCATTCCCTTAACAGTGTAAGGCAATTCAACGTATTTACTGCCCTTAATCGCGAGCTCTTCTATCCTCTTCCCTGCAGGGAAGCCAATACTTAACAACCTGCCGAAGTGGTCAAGGAAGTTGCCGACGCCCATGTCAAGCGTTTCACCAAACACTCTATACTTGCCTTCTTGAAACGCGATTATTTGAGTATTAGCCCCGCTCGTGTATAACATTACAGGGTCCTTGAATCCAGTAAGCAGTCTCGCAATCTCTAAATGAGCAATGCAGTGATTCACGCCAACGATTGGAATATTATTATTAACTGCTAAGCTCCTGGCAATAACTGCTCCTATTTGAAGCACGCTTCCAATACCAGGACTCTGGCTGAAACTTATAAGTTCAACATCTTTAATCCTCTTCTTAGCAGTTTTAAGAGCAGAACTAATCACTTCATTAAAGCCTTCCAAGTGGTGCTCTATAATCTTTCTAGGAATGAGTCCTCCTTCACTAGTCGTATACATACTGTTCTCAAGACTTAACACTTTATCATCATCCAAAACACTCGCGCTGAAGGTATGCGCTGTAGACTCAATTCCTAAGACTATCATATAAAATATTAATTATTTCTTGTTTATTAAATAATTATACTTAAAAATCTTACTTATTTTTGAAGATGGTATAACCGCAACTTCCGCAAGAGTACCGGTTCTTATGCTCTGCCATGAAAACTCCAGGACCGCACTTAACGCATAACTTCTTCTGCATTACTATCTTCCCGTCTTCAACCTTGTAAGCATTATACTTCTTGCTAGGAATACTTTTTGTATGCTTCTTCTTGCCCCTTACCTTTACGTTCTTTTTCTTACCCATTATTTACTCTCCTCTTTCTTCTCTTCAGTCTTAGGTGTTTCCGCAGGTTTTTCTTCCTCTTTCTTCTCCTCAGCGAAAGTGTTCCTCTTAATCAAATATTTAGGCTCGTTAGCTTCTAAATCTTTCTTGTTTTTGTAAACGTGAAGAGTAACTATGCTCTTTGGTTCTCCGTAAACCGTGCCAACCTTTCTTATTATCAAATTGTCCATGTTAGTATTTAATAACTTAACAGCTGCCTGCAGTACTGTTTTCCTGTCAGGAGTCTGCATGCTTGGGTGTTCGAACTCTAACCTAATTTTTTCCCTCTTAAACACTTTATCCTCACTCTTGTCTAATATTTTAGTCTTCATACTTATCTCACTCTTAATGCGAACATTCCAACACTGCCTATTTTTAATTTTTTCGCAATCTCACTCTTGTCAGGGTCTAGTATTAAAACCATTCCCTTCCAGTTCTTGCTAACGTCAACGTTCTGGCATGTTGGGCAGCTCTTCTTTGTTAATATCCTGTTGCACTTCTTGCAGGCGTATTCAATCATTTAGCCTTCACCTTTTTATCAGCTTCTATCCATTCAAGTTTCCCTAAACCCGGCTGCCTCATAGTTAAACCAATCTTAGCATCCTTTAAACTCTTCATGCTTATAGCAATAACTCTTGCCCTAACATAATCTCCTATGCTTAGAGTTTTCTTGCTCTCTTTTCCCAGTAATGATTTAGTTTTGCTGAAACTCACGTAATCATCCATGACTTGACTCATGTGAACAAATCCTTCAATAGGACCTATTCTTACAAAAGCTCCGAAGTCTGTTATCTCTGTTACCTCTCCTTCAACAACTTCCTTAATCAAAGGAGTGTAAGACAATAATTTGAAAGTCGTCTCGTAATAGATTGCTCCGTCTCCTGGAACAATTCTTCCCTCTCCAATATTAACTACTTCAGTCATGCAAATAATGAACCTATTATTATCTAATAGTTTATTCTCATAGTCCTCAACTATGCTCTCTTCCACACTCTTTTTCAAGTCCTCTTTAAACTTTAAAGGAGGAACTCTTACCCTGTCTTTTACTGTTAATAGTTTGTACACTTCATACCACCACTATCTTCTTTTTGCTTTTATTAAACGCCAAAGTTGATAAACCCTTATCTTTGGCTTGTTTACGTAAAAGTCTATCATTTGTTGCTATAAAAGCGTTTTGCTTCAATGCAGCGTTTAAGATGTTAGTATCAACATCAGTCCCGCCTTGAATATCCAATACTTTAACTTTCTGCTTTAAAACGTTTTCTAAAGCAAGCTTTGCATATTTTAATCCTTTCTTTTCAAGCTTTTCCAGCTCTGAAATGCTGTCTTTTAAAACAAGCACTTCTTTCCTGCCGGGGAATAACTCTTTTAACTGATTAACGAAGTCTACCTTTTCACGAACCTGCAATAAGAGCATGTTCGTGTCAAGTATTATCTTCAGAGTATCTCACCCCAGCCGCTTAACTTCCACCTATTGCCCGTCCTCTTTGACAAAGCAACCCTTTCCCCTTTAATGGTTGCTACTGGAAGCTTCAAATTCACAATAATATTATCACCTTTAACCGCGCTGACAATTCCAGTTGTCCTGCTCGTCCACACGTTAATAAGCAGCAAATCATTAATCTTCAAAACAGTATCATCTAATATTTTAAATCTTAAATTAAGACTTTGAAAAACATCTACCGGCTTGTCAGCTAAGCATACAACGCTGCCTGCGAGTTTGTCACTCTTGCCATAATAAGTGTCTAAAGTGGTTGATAATCCAAAACTTCCTCCTGGCACAACCTCTTTGACGAAGAAAGTGGAATAGTTTAACTTATCAATCTTAGTCTTCAAAGGAACCCACTTATCCTCATTCTTCTTTTTATCATTAATGCCCGGGAGTATTATAATCTCATCCCCTTCTTTTAGAACACCCTGCTTTAACGCGCCCCCTAATACAGTTCCAACCAATTCATCAACTTCTTTGCCCGGCTTGTTGATGTCAAAGCTTCTTGCAACAAGCATTATAGGTTCCGCCTTCTCTTTCTTCTCAGGCGAGGGTATGTATTCTTCAATGGCTTGAAGCAAAGCATCAACGTTAATACCTGCCTGCGCGCTTACTGGAATTATAGGCGCTTTTTCAGCAACAGTTCCCTTAACGAATTTCTTAATCTCTTCGTAATTCTTCTTCAACTGCTCCCTGCTTACCAAGTCTATCTTGTTCTGAACAATTATGATATTCTTTATCCCAGTAATCTCTAAAGCCTTCAAGTGGTCAGCGGTCTGCTGCTGAGGGCAAGGCTCGTTAGCAGCTATTACTAAAATTGCGCCGTGAATTATTGAAGCCCCGCTAAGCATTGTAGCCATTAAAGTCTCATGTCCTGGAGCGTCAACGAAACTAATCATCCTGCTCACCTGACAGTCAGCATTATGAGTCATGCACTTGCTTGATATGCTGTAAGCCTTAGGACCCTCGCACTTAGGGCACTTGTAAATAACTGCACTAGCATAACCTAATCTTATAGTGATTCCCCTCTTCATCTCCTCACTGTGAGTATCAGTCCATTTTCCGGTGAGTTTCTCAAGTAACGTAGTCTTTCCATGGTCTATGTGACCAACCATTCCAATAGTTACTTGCGGAATCAATTTCTCTATTTCTTCTCACCTTCTTCTTTCTTGAAGAGTTCGTCAAGCTTTGCAGAACCCATCTTAACTATTTTAGTGTTAATCTGAGCAGTCACGTCGCTTATAGTATGTCCTCTTACGCTCTTCTTCTTCCTTAAACCCTTAACATTGCTTTGCATACCAATTCCTTTCGTTAAGAGTATCCTCTTCCTAACACTTCCCTTTATCTCAGCCCTCATAGGGAAACCGCTCTTATCGCTTCCACCAGTTATCTGAAACTGGTATCCTTGCAAGTCAATCAGTTCACCATTAAAAGTTTCACCAATTTTTTTCCCGTAGAATTGAGCTTCAACGCTCTTATCTAATTCTTTCTGGTAACTCTTCCCTGTTTTAGGGTCGCTCATTACAATCTTCATCTTTAATCACCTCTCCCGAGAAGCGCTTCAGGCATCTCAGTACGTGCGAGTAATTAACTACTCTATATAACAATCCTAACTATAATTAGTTTAAAAATCTATTGGAAGATTATTTCTGAATAATTTCTTAATAATTCTTCAAACTCTTCCCAAGTCTTAATCTTAAGCTTATACCTTAATTGCTGCTTGTAGTTTTCCAAATACTTTCTAGGGGTTAAATCAGTTCTTTTCCTGCTTTTAATTACGTTTCGTAATCTTCTGGCTTTTTGAAGCAAAGGGCCAGGCAGAGGCTCGTCAGGGAATAACTCCTTAAACCTATTAAAATTGGTTTCTGTTCTGTAAAAACTCTGGCCTATGTTGTTTCTTAATTCAAATTTTTCATACTGTAATAATAATTCACTTATCTTCTCTTCATCATGGTCTTTTAAGTCTCTTAGAAAATAAGACAAGTAAACGGGCATCTTATAATCCGCGATAGGCATTAGTTTTAAAAAATCCAACCTTTCAAACTTGGTTTTTCTTAAATAATTCAAAACCTTTTCCTCTCTTTCAAGCTGAGCTTTTGATTTAAAAACGTGAGAGAAGTTAGATGAGGTTAAAAGGTTAATACAATTCTGCACTCCGTACTCTTCACTACTTACGTCGAGCATAATACGTAACTCTTCATCACTTTTTAGTGCAAAGTAGAAATAATTCATGAAGTTCTGAGTCTTAGAGTATCCCATTTCGCTCATTATTATGCTAAGCTGATTGTTAGGGTCGTACTTTTTCAGCAGTAATTTAAACTTTTCCAGTTTTGCACTGTTTCCAACTCCGCTCGCATCCCCAGTGTATTTAATGACTAATTCTTCCAGTTCGTCTTCGCTGACAATGCTAGGATTATTTTTTAACAAATTAATCAAGTACACTGGTTTCTTGTAATGCATTAATTCCTGAATTTTTCCAAAGTCCTTTAAAACGTCAAGATTGTTCTCTTGTATTAAGAACTCTAAGAACTCCAGTTTAGGGTCGCTATTTGCCTTCTCTTCTCTGCCAAACAAGCAGGTTCTTTCAATAACTCTTTTAATATAATTATTCAAGACTAATCCCTTTTCATGAAAAAGTAAAACCTTCCTTTCTTGCATCTTTTAACCTTCTGGGGAGATAATTTTTGAAGAATTTTTCTGGAAGTCATTACCACAGTAGCAAATGTTAAAACTCCCTCTTTAACTAAACCCTTCTCGAATAATGATTTTGCAAAATCTTCAGCACTCATTAATTCCCTGCTTAAAATGTTGCCTGCCTCTTGAGTTATAATATATTCAATGTCTTTAACCCCAGTTGCAGGAACATCACCAATAGCTTCTTTACTTCTTCTTATTGGAGGAGTTCTTCTTTTACTCGCACTATTTTTTCCTTTCAAAATATTATTATACTGGGACTCGTATCTTTGCATAGTCTTATCATCTAAAAAGATTGAACCATTACGGGAATAGTAATTCAAGTATTTTATTAATGTTCTCATCTTCAGCCTAGTCTTTAATGCCATATCTTTTAGGCTGTAATTCTTTGAAACTAAATCCTCCAGAAACTCTTGTTTTTCTTTCATATTTTTAAGAACTCCCCTGCTGAACTCTTCAGGATTATTAACTAAACTATTTAATACATCCTCTGTTACAACCAGTGAACCCTGATGGCAGTAAGTTTCCAGGCAAGTTATTAGATAGTTTTTTCTCTTGTTCAATACCTCTGCAATCTCAGTTAAAGACTTGTTCTGAACTATTAAATCCTCTACTATTAACTGGTCAGCTTCAATACTTCTTTTTCTTTCCTCTTCTCTTTTCTTCTTCTCGTAATTGTTCTTCTGCAGCCTTCTATGCTCTATTCTCTCTTCAGCGTAGCGTTCAAGAACCTCTTCACTTAGTATGTTCTCATTCACTAAGTCCTCAATATAAGACAGAACATGAACTGGCCATACGCCTGTCTTCTCAGATAAAACGTATAATGATTCATTATTCTCAACCCCTGCCAGTATAGTATTAATCCTGCCTTCCTCAGTCATATATAATACTTTGGAAAAATTAACATTATTAAAAATCTTTCTTAAAGCAGTAGAATAACTCGTTAGCCAATTCTATTGTTTCAAAAGAGTATCCTAACCTCTTAAGCATTACTTCAAACCAGACTCTTCGTTTCTTCGTCATTGGCGCGTCGCTCAGCGTCTTGGTTGAGAAGCTCGCGATTACCTGCTTCGCAGGCAATTTAAGTATTATGTCCTCTGTTAATCTGTGGCTATTAGTGGTTTCGAGTATTTCAAAGAGTTTGAAGCAAAAACATGCATCAAAGACCTTGTTGAAATTGTAATCGTCTCTTGCAGCATCGAATACCTTAACACTTCCATTAATTCCTTTCTGCCTGAAGTATTCACTTATTACTTCCAAGTCTTTTTTGCTTATATCAAGAGCTAAGTATTCAATGTTATTGCCAAGGTTCATGTATTCGAAACTTACCGGGTTCATGCCGCATCCGACGTCAAGAATACTCCCTGGTTTCCCAGTAATCTTCCACAATTTATTGTAAAAATCCTTGTAATAAGGAAGCCTCTCCTTAGTGCTCTGATGAGATTTTAACAGATTAAGATAGTCTTTTTTCTTGACTAATTCCATCCTTTCCATTTTCGGGTTCTGGAACGCGCCGTACTGCCTCCTTAACTGGGAGCGGACTATTTTAATAAATTCCTTGAAATCCTTGTTTTTAAAGCGTTCTTCCTTGATTAGTTTTTTAATCTTAGTGTTCAAATTATTATTAATTACTTTCTTAACCAATTCCTTGTCAAGATTGGCTAATTCCTTCTTTTTAAGAATGATTTTAATAACTTCATCCATATTCGCTGATAAGCGTTAAACTTTTAAATAATATAACTTCTTTGAAGTTCTACAATGGCGTCAACAACTTACCAGAATCTTGTTCCAGGACAAGTTATTGTAAGAAGCACTGATTTAGAGACAGCAATGAACGATGTTATGAATTACTCAACAGGTTTTACAAAAGACACTATAAAAAAAGTTGACAAACAATCATGCATTAAAGGCGTGTGCATGGTTCTTGACACCTTATTTGACGCTTATGAAGGGGATGAAGAGCTGAAAAATAATACTGATTTTATTCCTAAGATATTCAATCTGCCGCACAGCAGTGAACGGCTTGAAGGTTTTATAACTGGCTTGTCAAGGGATTTAGGATGCCCTCATTATGATTGGAATAAGAAGACTCTTATTGAGGATATGAAGGGCATGAGTTCAGACTTGAAGCAAAGATATGATATAAGTAGTGTTGAAAATCTGGATTTTAATTCTTTCATGTCAGGGGTAAGGAGAGTAGTAGGTCCTGTTCAGAAGACTTATGACGAATTAACTGGCAAAAATTTGAAGAACAGCAATAACTGGTTTGCAAAAGGAGTGGGTTACGTTGTCGGGTTTGTTGCTGATTTCGCATCAAATGCTATGCACCTTGATGAAAAAGCGCAGCCAATCGTTGACAAACTATCTTCAGAGATTAATGCCTTATACAGGGAAAACAGCGTTTAGAACGAGTTTTTATTAAGTAAATATTTTAAAACTATAAGGGCTTAGAGAATTCTAATGGGTAAGAGGGATGTGGTGCCTTTTGGTATCAAAGGTTTTGATAAGATTATAGAAGGTGTGCCGCCAGGCAGCTGCTTGTTATTAATCTCTCCCCCAATGATTGAGACAAGACTGTTCTGCACTGAATTCATCTTCAGAGGTTTGCAGGAGGATATTCCAGCGCTTTTCATTGAAATGGATGACTCGCCGGAGCAGTTGAAGCTTAAAGCATTAAGGTATAACCTCCCATTGGTTAATGCTGAGAACAAGAACCTGCTTAAATGGATTGACGGTTACAGTGCGAGGGCGAGGAAAACGCTCAAGGACACTAAGGCAATAAAGAGAGTTAGCGGGCCATTGGCGTTAAGCGACATTAGCATTGCTATAAGCGGGGCGCAGTCATTATTCAATAATATTAGCGACACTTACAAATTAGTCTTTGACTCAGTATCAACACTATTGTTATATAATAATCCTGAAACGATTTACAGGTTTTTGCAGGTGATAACTGCCAAGATAAAAAACAGCGACGGCGTCGCTTTATTCGTGCTAGGGCAGGGCATGCATGATTCCCAAGTTGAGATGACGATAAGGCACATGATGGACGGCACTATAATTCTTGACGAGGACTTAACCATGAACATAGTTAGTTTTCCAATAACAATTTCCAAGAAGAAAGCGTCACTTAATTTGACAAAGAAGGGTTTTGAAGTAAAAACGGATTAGTACCTGCTTGTTGCAATATCCTGGAAGACTTCTTCCTCGCTAAGAACTTCAATACCGTCTTTTGTGAATCTTAAAGGGTGCAGTTTCTCGCTGTGCCCTGTTCCTCTCATCTTAATAACAGCGACCATTCTCATGAACTGGTTGCTTATCTTAGTATGATAAGTGAATATTATGCCGTCGCTTGAGAAGTCTCCCTGGTTGAAGCTGGAAGCTCCAGACTCTTCAGTGGTTACTATTGTTGTGCAGTTGAGTTTTTTTAACATGTTTCCCAATTCAACGATTGCTTTTCTCACCTCAATATCTCTTTCAAAGAATAATGCGAACAATGCGCCAGGGTCAATAACTAACCTCTTCGCTTTTATCCTGTAAACACTGTCTCTGATAATGTTCTTTAAAACTTCGAACTTGTACAACGGCGTTTTAAGCATTATAATCTTCTTCTCATCTATTAGTTTTTGAAAGTTCCAGCCGAAACCTTCAGCAGTCTTCATTAACCTCTCAGGCTCCTCTTCCAAGCTTATGAACACTCCCGGCTCGTTGTACTTCTTTGCTCCAGCGTAAATAAATTGAAGGCATAGTATTGTCTTTCCGCTTCCAAGACCACCGCTTACTGTTACGAGATTATTCTGGGGAATCCCCCCGTCAAGCACTTCGTCCAAACCTTTGATTCCAGTCTTAACCTGCTTGAAGATTTTCCTTGGCTTCTCAACCTCTTTTAACTCGCTGAATCCTAAACCTACTGGGCCGAAGTCTTCATCGCTAAAACCCTTAGGTTCAGCCCATGATGGGAAGTCTTCATCATCACTCCTAGGCACTTTAATCTTTGCCTTTGTTCCCTCTTTAATAACACCCAATGGGCCGAAGTCCTCCCTCTTAACCCCTTCAGGCTTGGCCCAACTCGCATTTTCTTTGCCAATTATTTTAATACTTTCGGGTTTAAATGATTCAAAGTCCTCCTTTTCAGCACCTTTTGGTGTTGCCCAATTAACATCTTCCTTTTTAGGCAGCGACTTTATGTAATCCAAACCTTCAAAAACCCTCTTATCACTGCTCTTCTCAGCTTCGGGTTTAACAGGCTTTTTTTTCTTCGGAACAACCTTGACAACCTTAACCATTATAGTATAGAAAATAGTCGGAAGATTTTAATTGTTTCGTTAAATAATTAAAGTTTTAATGAAGGCTCAAGCCAGTTTTGAGGTTTTAATCGTTGCAGCAACAATTCTCTTAGCAATTGGTTCAGTAATATACTTCACTCAGGTAATGATTAATGATGAAAAGACTCTTACTGAAACTGACATACTAGTAACGAGATTAAGTGAAGAAGTTCAGCTAATCTATTTTTTAGGGGAAGGGGCAACGAAGATATTCCCAGTATTCGTTCCAGCGAATATTAACAGTTCAAGAACTTTCTTCACCAATGAAACGATTAATTACGGCGTTAACATTGCCTCAGGAACAACGGACGTGTTTGAAGACTTCAACATCTGCTTAAGAGGAGAACTGCCAATGAGAAACAATTTTTATTACGTTATAGTCACGAATATTGACGACTGCGTATACCTAGACTATTACGAGGACTTTGAACAGGCAGGCAACCCGCCAATAATTAACAGCACAGGCGTTAACCAGACGATAGCGGAACAATACGATTACGTTTGCATTAACACGACTGCTTACGACGCTGATGACGACTTGTACAATGTTTGGGCAGAGATTAGAACACCAACGGGTGAGACGATTAATTATACACTTTACGATACTGGCGCGTGGTGCGCTGGAGACGCGGGTGATGGAGTGTACGGCGCTAACTTTAAGCTGAACAGTTTCGGATTATACACTCTAGTGTCAGGCTGGGCAGTTGACTTGACAGGTAACTACGCGAGTGATTTAATTAACGTTTACATCTACGTAAGCGAGTCTTTCCAGGCAGGGTCTGGAAACGTTTACCTTAACTTCCCTGACGCTAGCACTAAGAACAGGCAGGCAACGCACAGCTTCCTAGTATGGAACAATGACAGTGTGAGCATTAACTACTTCTATGAGGTTAAGGAGGTTTGGGACGACGGCTGGTCTTCGGCAGAGTTCTGCACGCTATTAAGCCCGCCAGGAGCTGATTTTAGTTGCGAGTGTCAGGCAGGCCTTGGACAGTGCAACGCTACTTGGCAGGGAGTGTTTATAATTAATCCTTATAATTTCACAATATTCTCCTACTCTTTTGAGAACAGTGCACTGGCTGATTACGACGTGACCGCAACAGCTACTTTCAAGATATTAAACGGCGGCAGTTTTTCAAAATCAAGAACATTAGACTTCATACAAAACATTCCAACCGCGCAGGTATACCTTTCAAGTGATGATAATGAGTACAAGCAAGGCATTCACTTGCAGGCAGGGCAGCTTGTAACCGTTTACGTAATGCTTATTGAGGAGAGCAATAAGGCGCCGACTAGTGTAACGAATCCTGTTCTTAACATCTCCTTGCCTAAGACTTGGAATAATATTACTGCATTTTCAGGCTCCTTGGCAGACGCTGGCAATTCTTGGATTATATCATGGAATACTCCCACAATAACTCACGGTAACAGTTACAAATTAAACTTCACCGCTAACTCCCCATTACTTACGGGATTAACAGTTTTGAATGCTACAATTTCAAGCAGTTCAGCAAACGAGCAAGTTAACTCAACAAATATCCACGAACTCGGAATAAGAACGGTTGAGTCATGCACTGCTCACTCGGACTGCTCAAACGGCAGGTTCTGCAACAACTTCATGTTCTGCGAGGATGAGAAAGGGGTTGGCGGCAACTGCACTCAAACAGAGGTTTATGACTTCTTATCAAAGGATGCTGTCTGCGTGTCAAACTATTGCAGGCAAGACGTTGTTTCAATGAATAATTGGTACTGCACGGCTGACAATAATGACTGCACTGAAAGAGGATTCTCAAGAGATAACGGTTATATCTTAATTGCAGGACCTTTAACTTACACGTGCACTAATGGAGTATGGGTTCTAAGTTAGTCAAAAGATTTTAATTGATTCATAAACTCCTTAATATTTAAATAAATGAGGGCGCAAATCAGTTTTGAAGTATTGTCAATAGTAATAGTTGTAATAATAGCTCTAGCTATTACAACAGTATTAGTTGATATTAATGCGAGGGAGCAGAAGGCATTAACTGAAGCCCAAGCATTGGTTAAAACAATAAGCGTCGCTGTTGAAATAGTTAACCTCTTGGGTGAGGGAAGCTACAAGGAGGTTTACGTTTACGTTCCGTCACTCGTTAACAGCTCTAGAACCTTCGCTAACAACGCAACATTAAACTATGGAATAGAACTAACCTCCGGAACAACAGACATCTTTGGTTATTACGGCGAGTGCGTGGCAGGCGATTTGCCAACACTGCCTGGATACTATAAAATATTAGTTTATCACGAGTCAGGATGCACTTACTTGGACTATAACTTGTCAACGGATTTTCCAACAGTTGACTGCTGGGGAATAAACGGAGAGTGCGACGAGGCTTGCTTGTATTCAAACTTCGGAAACACGAGTTATTATCTTGACCCTGGTTGTTCAAGCACTTGTTTATTTGCTGGAGAATTCTATGCTCCTACAATATCATGTGATGAAGGAGGCAATGGTTCATGTTACAAGTTTTCAAACCCGAATGTAAGATACACTGCTTGCACAAAAGGTTCAAGCTGCGCAGGCGCTTGCTTCGGCACGCCAACACCATGCAGCTTGTTAACATTAGGGAATTGTTCAAGCTGCGGGTGCACCATAAGCAGCGCGAGCACAGGCACAGACGTCTGGGTTGAGGATTTTTCAGCAAGCACTGATTGGGCAACTTTTTCAGCACAAGGCAATGGTATAGCTTACGTGAATGACGCTGTTA
>JAFGFH010000017.1 GCA_016931175.1 Nanobdellota archaeon | reverse complement strand
GGTTGGTTTAAATCTCCCCTGAAGCTTATTATTCTTTGGTCAAGCTTTCTTTTTAAGAAAGGTTGGTTTAAATCTCCCCTGAAGCTTTATGAACGGCTATTTTTTCGTATGCGTTTGCGTATTCTTCTAAGTTTTCAGATAATTCTTCAAGCGTTTTCTTGTTTGAATCATAAACTGTTATTACAGGAACACCGTTAAGGTCTTTTATTCCAAAAGTGATTAGGGGTACGTAGTTAATAATGAATGAATCAATGTTGAATTTTTTTAATCTAAATCTTAAATTAGTTAATTGGAATCCTTCAAAATAGCATAATAATTCTTGCGTGAGGTAATAATTTTCAGTTTTATTCTCAGGAACTATGTGCAGTCCTTTAAGATGCCTGCTCTCCAAGACTTTCATAATACTAATCTGGGAAAATCTCGCATTCTTAAACTTAATGTTTATAAAACACCAATATTTCACTATTTCTTATGAAGGTTACGCCTTGGGAAGTGTCTGGAGAGATTGATTATAATAAGCTTATCAAGGAATTCGGAACCGAACCCATAAATGATAAATTATTGGCAAGGATTAAGAAGCACACTGGCGAGCTTCATCCTTTCCTCAGGAGAAAGATATTCTTCTCTCACAGGGATTTGAATTGGATTTTGAACGAGTACGAGAAAGGCAACAAGTTCTTTCTCTACACTGGGAGAAGTCCTTCCGGACAAGTTCACATAGGACACTTGGTTCCTTGGATGTTCACTAAGTGGTTGCAGGACAAGTTCAACGTTGATTTATGGTTCCAGTTTCCTGATGAGGAGAAGTTCTTGTTCAAGGAGGATCTTACCTTTGAAAAGGTTGAGAAGACATTATACGATAACATGCTTGACGTTATAGCATTAGGCTTTAATCCTAAGAAGACGAAGTTCTTAATAGACACTAAGGATGCGGGGTTGATGTACAAGCCAGCGTGCGAGGTTGCCAAGAAGATAACTTTCTCAACGGTTAAGGCAGCTTTTGGTTTTGACAACAGTTTTAACATAGGACAAATATTTTACACTGCCATGCAGACGGTTCCAGCAATACTTCCTTCCATACTAGCAGGGAAGAACATACCCTGCTTGATTCCGCACGCTATTGACCAAGACCCTCATTTCAGGATATCCAGGGACGTTTTGCAAAAACTTGGCTATTACAAGCCTGCATCCATACATTCAGTATTCCTTCCTCCTTTATCAGGGCCTGGCGGTAAGATGAGTTCAAGCGATGCTAGCACTGCGATTTACACAACTGATGATGCTAAGACTGTTAAGAACAAGGTTATGAAGTATGCTTACAGCGGAGGCCAGCCGACCGTTGAAGAGCACAGGAAGAAGGGAGGCAACCCGGACATTGATGTCTCATACCAGTGGCTTACCTTCTTTGAAGAAAATGATAAGATGTTAAAATCTTATTATGATGATTATAAGAGCGGCAAATTATTAACCGGAGAGTTGAAGCAATTACTCGTTGACAAGTTAAACAAGTTCCTGGAAAAACACCAAGCTAACAGGGAAAAGGCAAAGGATAAGGTTAAAGAGTTTTATTTGTGAGAAAAGATTTCAACTCTTTGCAGTAAATCATTATAGTATTCTTGTGTGAAGTTATTAGTGAAGGTTATAGCATTGCTGATATCCTTGTCATTCTTAGGCACTCTTATGAAAAGAGTTCTCTTGTTAAAACTGGAGTTAATGAACAATTCCAAGTCTTTGTAGAATACGTTCAGTAAGCTCTTATTAAAGGGTTTTATTGTCTGCGTGAAGGCATTGCTTATTGCAGAAGCAGTGACCTCTTTTGAAAATGAGACTACATTATTATTAATAAGAGTGAAATTCTCGAAGCCTAAGATTTTAAGAGCCTTAATGTAATCCTTTGTTAATATTTCATGGTAAGGTTTGAACTTATTATACTCGTAAAAATCAGCATCTTCTGTTATAAGCATTGATTTCTTAATCTTGAAACTCTTGGGGTCGTAAATGTTAATTAACTTGGCTTGTCCATACTCTGACTGTGCAGCTGTTAATAAGTTCAACAGGTTATTATAAAAATCAGGCATGTTTAATCTCTTCTCACCAACAACTTGAACTCCTGTTAAAGGCAAGTCTTCAAGCATTAAAAAGTCATTAATATCTGAATCGTCAAGAGTGAACTCATCCTCATCAGATGTGACGATGTGAAACAAGTCGTTAGGGTTTTCAGACTCTAACAAGTAGCACTCCCCTGTCTTAAAGTAGGATTCAATGATTTCACCTTTGTATAACAAGCCCATTTTTTGCCGTAATTCTTTCATCTTAGTGCAGAACAAGCCATGATGCAGGACGTTTAATTTCTTTTCCATCTTGAATCCTAAAATTAAGGTGTTTTTAAGTTTAATTAATTACTGGCGCGTAACAGCCTTAATTCTTCCTGAATCTTCTGCTTCTCGCTTACTATTTTCTTAACCTTCTCTGTTATGTCTTTTATCACTTTCAAATTCCTGCCTGATTTATTATCCTCTACTTTTTTGGCCAATTCTTCAACCTCAATTCTTAATTCTTTAACTTTTTGGAATAATTCATCCTCACTCTTCATTTTAGGATTCATAGTTAATTTTATTGGATTAGTTAAGTTTTTCAACTCCTCAGCAGTTTCCTGAAGTGAAACTATAACTTCTTGAATGCTTTTATCTTTAAACAATTCTTCAATACTCAATCTAGAACACCTCTTAAGATTTTAGCAGCAGTTTCAGGACTAATGTTGTTAACATTAACATCAGCGCCGTATTCTACTCCTGCAAACTTAAGGATTTGAGGGTAGAATTCGATATGGAAGTGGTAGTCTTTATTTTTAGGAGCATCGTGAATAACAAAGTTGTAATCCAAGCCTCCAAAGACCTTCTTAAAAACCTTCATTAATCTAAGCAATACCTCGCTTAAAGAATGAACTAATTCATCACTTAAAAGAGTTATTGACTTAACGTGCTTTACAGGATAGATGTGGGTTTCGAAAGGGAACCTGGAAGCGTAATTGCAGAAAACAATAAAGTCCTTGTTTTTAAATACTAGCCTGTTCTGCTTCAACTCGTAGCTTATCATCTCACAACAAAGTTTTTTACTGCAGCTGCCTGCTTCTTTTCTTATAACATCTGGTATGAATGGAAAACTGGCAAGCTGGGAGTGAGCGTGGCTTATGCTCGCACCCGACTTAGGTCCTTGGTTATGAAATAGTAAAACGTATTTTATCTCTTGAGGCATAAAATTGTGACTAATTCTCTCCTGGTACATTTTTATTATTTCAAACCATTTGCTTAATGAGAAATTAAATGGATTCTCTTCATTATCAGGTGTTAAAACTATGACTTCATTATTGCCGTGGCCTTTCCACGATTTGAAGCTGTTATTTTTTAACTGCTTGTATCTTTGAAGAGTTAGTATAGGATACTTATTAGGAAAAACTCTTATTGTCCACTTCTTTTCAGTTCCAGTTCTAGAAAGTTCAGGGGGAGTTTTTTGTTCATTGCCGGGGCAGAATACGCAAACCCTATCCCTTTTTTTACTATCCGGTTCTTGAATATTATGAGGTCTTAAAGACCTGGTTTCATTAATTATTACTTTTCTCTTAGAGATAAGATCCTCTCTTATTTCAATCATTACACTTTTTTTACTCCATTAAAGCTTTAATCTCTTTCCTAACCTTCTTAATGGTTGGATTATCTTTTAACTTTTCAAGATGAAGATTATCTATGAATATCTTAATCTTTTCTTCAGGCGTTTTGCCTTTGCTGATACTGTCATAACTCTTTATTACAAAACCAAGGGATAATGCGATTATTGAAGCAATTATTAATGACACAACTAGCTTTGCAGTCTTCTTGTTCTTTTTAGTCTTAACTATGTGAAGCCCCTGAATTAAACCAAGTATTTTGCTTAAATCCATATCCATGCTTTCTCCCTTGTTTACTATTTTCTTAATAACCTTTTCAACCCGTTCAATAAAATCCTTTGTCTGTTTTGAGAAACTCTTGTTTAATGCATTCTTAATGGTTTCCCTTGCCTTTTCGTAAGCATCATCCATGACAAATAATAGAGTAATAGATTATTTATAAATACTCGCAGTATTAGAAATAAAACATGGGTATATTCATAGATTTGAATGAGTCTTTAAGTGAAGAAAGCCAATTGTTTATTAGTTTCAAGAAGGTTAAGGATTCTGTAATCTTTAAAGTAACAGATTCTGAAAAAGAAGGAGTTAAAGGGGTTAAAGTATTCTTAGATGATTTAAACCTGGGTTTAACTAATGAGAATGGCATTGTAAAGATAGATAAGAGTGTTATTCCAAGGGAAGGAATTGTAAGAGCAGTGATTGGTTTATACTCAGGAAGTAAAAGATTTAAACTTTGAAGTAGTGAGTAATATTTAAAAACGCAGATTGCTTTTTTATAATTCGGAATGAAGTGCTCTAAGTGCGGCAATAACATGGTTTCTATGGGGCTTGTTGCTCTGCAGGATGATTACAGCGCTAAAGAAGAGTTATGCTTCGACCTTATTGAAAGATTCAAGTGCGACGTTTGCGAGGAAACGTTTGAGGTTTTAAAGAGATTAAACAAGGAATGATTCTCTTATTATCCTTAACTCGTTGTTAAGCTTCTTCTTCCAATTCTCAAACTCGTCATAATCAGGATAATTATCATATAAGAACTTCATATGCTTAGAGTAATCGGATAATTTAACAAACTTGTTCAACAATCTAGGCTTCAAGAAAAGTTTAGCATTGTTGAATAAGAGTTCTCTCTTCTTAAGCCTGCCTTCTAAACTCTCAAGAAGGTTAGGAGGCACTATTCTATTATCAATAATGAAGTCAAGCGTTTCAGTGCTTAAGCTTGCAAAGAAGTCCCTGACGCATTCAAGAGTAGCATTCTTCCACCCGTACTCTCTCATGTAGCTGATATTATAACTCCATAAAGTTTCAGTGCTTATGACTTCTTTTTTCATTGCTGAAAGTATTGCCTTGCTTGCATAATAAGCGCCTCTTATGCCAAAACTAATATCCCTTGTTATAAGAGGATTAACCTGGCAAGCACTGCTTCCAACCAATAAAGCGTTTTTGAACACGAAACTATTCAAAGGCCTCCTGATAGATATTAATCCAGTCCTGCTGGATAACAGCTTCGCCTCTTTATTGTTAATTAACAAGTTCTTATAATCTTCAAAATCTTTCTTTGACATTTCAGACTTTCCAGGAACCTCCATGCTAATACTAATCCTGTTATCCCCTTCACTGACTACCCAAATGTTTCCCGCATTAATCTTTGAAGGGTCAAATATTATCTTAGGGTTTGAAATCTTCTCGCTTGTTTCAAGAAGCTCTTCTTGAATAACTGCTCTGTCAAAGTCGTGCAAGTCTTTTTCGAAAAACCTGTTGTGAGGGATTTTTCTTCTTAGAACAGCTGTTGAACCGCTGGCATCAACTATAATCTTTCCCCTGAAATCAGATAAAGTTCCTCTTGCCAAGTTCTTAATAGTGATTCCTGAAAAACTCCTGCCTTCTTCAATAACTTCAGTAATCATGCACCTTTCAAGAACGTTAACGTTCTCATAGTCTATTATTTTACCAAGAAGGTATGTTGAGAATAATTTCTTGTCAATTATGTAATAGTGGTTGCTAACTTCCATTTTAACATTGTTTATTGAACCAATACTGGTGTTGTTAACTTCCTTGTTTATAAACTTGGCAGGTATTCTTATGTTGAAAGCGTTCTTGAGAAATAATACGGCTTCTTCAGAAAGTATTTTCCCGCTAACTCCTTCACCTATCCTTTTAATACTTTTTAAATCAATTAATAAAATCCTTAAACCCTTGTTTGCTAAATAATTAGTCATGCAAAGCCCGGTTAAGCTCGCACCTACCATTATAACGTCATACTCTTCACTCATCAAATAATTGATTATCGTAATATTCATAAATATTTCTTTAATGAAATACTTATTATGAGTGAAGATATAATTCCAGGCGCCAGGGCTTTACTGGTTAAGGATGAGGGTGTTAAGATTCTTGTAATAGCAGATCTTCATTTAAAAGATGAGGATGATGTTGTATACTCATTGATTGATAAGACAAAATCCTTGGTTAAGAAACACAAACCTGACATTTTATTAATAGCAGGAGACATCTTTGATTTCGGCACTGGCGGAGCAAGTGTTGAACTCTTCGAGGCTGAAATTTCAAAAATAGTTAATACTAAGATTATTATGGGAAACCACGACCCGGACATATTCCCTTTATACTTAACCACCAATAATTACGTATTCTGCCACGGAGAATTTGATTTCAAACTGCCTCAGAAGAACCTGGTAATGGCGCATACTCACTCTTTTCTTGACAATAAGCCTGTTTTTTTGAAAGGAGTGTTAAAGGACGGCAGGAATTTCACAATAATACCCCCCTTTAATTCTAAAGTAGGCGGTCCTGATATTAAAGAGAAACACTTATTGTTAGGCTTCGTGTTCAATAATGAATTGATTAAAGAGTGCTTGGTTTACAACTTGGATGGCAAGAAAATAGCGAAATTAAATTAAGGCAAATACTTTTATAAACTCCTCGTTTTAATACTCGTATTATGGTTAAGGAGGA
Source organism: Nanobdellota archaeon (assembly GCA_016931175.1). Lineage (GTDB taxonomy): Archaea > Nanobdellota > Nanobdellia > Tiddalikarchaeales > Tiddalikarchaeaceae > CG07-land. The sequence goes on along the minus strand of JAFGFH010000017.1, from coordinate 22,032 downwards.
CAGCACTTATGAAAAGATAAGTGATAAGAGTAACTTCAGCGAGTGGTATAATCAAGTCTTATCAGCTGCTGGAATACTTGACATGAGTTATGATATGAAAGGCATGTTCGTCTGGCTGCCTTATGGTTTGAAGATAATGAGGTTCTTGCAGCACAAGTGGGATGAGTTATTCCAGAACAACGGTTTGCAAGAGGTTTACTTCCCTCAAATAGTTCCTTTGCATTACTGTGAGATGAACGAGGCTTGGTGGGAGGGTTTCAAAGATGAAGGTTACAAGGTTATTGCAGGCAGCGACAATAAGGTTCAAGGCGCGCTGAGGCCAACAGGGGAACCAGCGATTTACCCCTTATACTCTCAATGGGTTAGAACCAGGAATGATTTGCCTATAAGAATGTACGAAACAGTAAGCAGTTTCAGGTATGAGACTAAGCAGACTAGGCCTTTAATCAGGGACAGGGAGATAACGAACTGGTTTGAGATTCACACCGCCCACGCTACTAAGGAAGAAGCAGTTAGGGAGTTAGATTCTCATGTTAAATTCATGGATTACTTATACGAGGAGATGCTTGCACTGCCAGTATTCAGGGTTAACAAACCTTTATGGGAGTGTTTCCCAGGAGCAGTAGGCGCATACGAGTATTACAGTCTAATGCCTGACGGCAAGGTTATGGAGAACGGCAGCGCTAACAACTTAGGCCAGGCTTACTCTAAAAAGTTTAATATCAAGTATAAGAAAGAAAACGGGAGTGAAGAGTTTGCTTGGATGATATGCACAGGCAACGGCGGAAGGTTCCTGGCAGCAGCGATAAGCGAGCACGGCGATAACAAGGGATTAGTGCTGCCCCCAAGGGTTGCTCCAATACAAATAGTTATTGTTCCAATAATATTCAAAGGCAAGGAAGAAAAGGTTTACAAAACAGTTGATAAGATAAAAGCAGTATTGGATGATTTGAAGATCAGGTATTATTTAGACGCTCGCGATATTACTCCGGGAAGAAAATTTAATGACTGGGAGGTTAAAGGAGTTCCGGTAAGAATAGAAATAGGACCCAAGGATGTTGAAAAAAAGCAGGTAATGGTTTACACCAGATTTGATGCTAAGAAGAAGAGTATGAAGATGAGCGAGCTTAAAAAATTGGATAAAGTCTTGGAAGAGATTCAAAAATCTATGCTTAGCAAGGCGAATAAGAGGCTTCAGAACAGCATAAGATTCGTAACTAAAAAGAATGAAATAACCAAAGTTGTTGAAGACAAGCAGGTTGCTAAGATGTACTGGTGCGGGGAAAAGAAATGCTACGACGAACTCGTGAGTGTAGGAGAAGGTTATGAAGGATTCGGGACAAGCGTTGAACTGCAGAGCAGCGGCTGCTGCTGCGCCTGCAGTAAGCCAAGTCATGAGGAATTGTTTATAGCAAAATCTTATTAAATAATCAATCGTTTCATTTTCTTATGGTTAACCTGGTTGATAATGCGAGATTCTTATACGTTATTGTATCAATACTATTGCTTCAAGCGGTTACTATAATTTCAAGAAATTCTTTAACAAGCGATAAGTTCAGCGAGAAGAAAGGAACGCATTGGACAACACTCTCAGTATTGCTTACTCAATTGTTCATGATATTTACAGTAATACTTGAAACAATTCTTTTCGAAATGCCTGTAAATGTTAATAATTACATTGGATTAGTGGTTATTATAGTAGTATTAGTAATAACATTCACTGCTAACAAGGAATTAGGCGAGTATTACAGCCCTAAGATAGAGGTTAAAAAGAGGCATAAACTCATAGATACTGGAATCTACGCTTACATCAGGCACCCAATGGATTTAGCCAGTTTGTTATTAATGATAGCTTTGCCGCTAGCAGGAGGAGCATTGTTCGCTTATTTATGGTTCATACCTTACGCAGTTCTGGTTGGATTCAAGATAAGGTATGAGGAGAAGGTATTAAGCGACGGCTTGAAGGGTTACAAGGCTTACATGAAGAAGACGAAGAGGTTAATCCCTTTCATATTTTAGAAGATGAAGAATTTTTTAGCAATTTTAATAATAGTATTGAATTTTTCAATAGTATTCGCATTTGATGCGCAGAACCCGGCAGATGTTATGGGTTTTGTCAGGGACTGCGTTTTCAAGACAGGAGAATGCGATTGTAATGTCTTTCTCAGCAGCGTTGATGAGAGCGATTCTAATTATAACAGTTACGTTCAAGCTGTTCAGTTCTGCGAAGAGCAGAAGAGCTTCGCGAATACTTGCCTGCTTGACTTAAGCAGCCCGTCATGCGCTGAACTTGACCTTACTCAGATTGCTGTACAAGCAGGTTTGCCAGCAGAAGCAGGAGATACTATGCGTGCAATAATAGAGGAGAGGATAAGAAGTGATATTCCTAATATTAAGGAATGCGTAAACTTAGAAGGCGGGTGCGACTGCAGCCAATTCCCTGGTGGGGTTGATGAGTTCTGCCAGAATTACGTTAACAAGCAAAAGGCTTGCCTTGATGATTACGACCTTGAAGCGTGCAACATGCTTGAAGCGCAGGATATTGAAGTATTACCTTCGTGGACGCCTTCATGGGTTAGAGTATTCCTAGAACCTCTTATCAGGCCATTGGTTGAGTTCAGGCAGGAGATGATGAGAGCGCAAGCAGTCGGGACTGCTATGAGTTCAGTAGCAACTTGTTTCCAGGACCCTTATAACTGCGACTGCAGCAGTATTAATTACATTTCAATAAGGAGTGACTGCGAGAGAAGAGCTAAACTTATGCGAATCTGCTTGGATTACAGGGATTGCGCAATGGCTGAAGGCGCTGACCCTGCAAGTTGTGAGGGGAGAGAGGACTGCACGTTATTAGTTAACATGCCTTTAGTTCCTGAAGCTACTCCGGGATTCATGAAACCCTTCCTTGAACCAATAGTTTTGCAGAACGTTTGCCCAATGATGAGGGGCTGGCCTTACGATTACGGCAACTACGCAGCTTGCGAGTAAAATTATTGTGCCTTTAAATTCTTCTCTAACTTTTTATACAAGAACAACCTTTCTAATTCTCTAACCTTAATAGTTGCCCTCATTTTAGATTGGTCTATAAGAATCTTATTATACTTTTCCATGTCCCAAAATCTTTGTTCTCTAATCGCATCAATATTCATTCTCATATAATACTCAATCTCTTTTTTAACCCGGTTTTCTATATATATCTCAAAGGCTTTCTCAGCGCCTAATTCCTTGATTAAACTAATCTCTTCACTGCTTAAACTTGTTTTAGAAACCTGCTCTAAACTCATAAAGAGAATAACTAAATGAACAAGATTATAAATATTTCTTTTTAATTAATAAAAAAAAGATTAATAGCCCCGCCAGGATTCGAACCTGGGTTGACTGGTTCAGAGCCAGTTGTCCTTGACCGCTAGACTACGGGGCTGGGATAAATTAATAATAGTAGATTATTGTTTTTTAAAACTTTCACTTCTTGTCCTTTCGGTTCATCGCAGTGAACAGGTCAATATAATACTTGCCGTCGCCTACTTGTATAATAATAGGGCTTCCTCTCATCAAGCTGCCGACGTCAATCTCGTACTTGCCAGGACCAATAACTCGAATAGTCTCCAAGTCCAATACTACAGGCTCGTCCTTCTTAACCTTAGGCATCATACTCCTGACGTCCTTCTCCATCTTAGCCAAGTCCTCCTTTTTGATGTCCTCCCGTATCTGCTTCTGCTCCTCAAGCTTAGCCTCGCGGATGTAGAAGAAGAACTTGCCTTTGCAGTCAGGACAGCCCAGTAATAATTCCTTGCTCCCGTCAACGTACAATTTACCGCATCGAACACACTGGTGAGGCATGAAATTAATAGATACTGTTTCTTGTTTTAATTCTTTCTATAGAAAAGAATAAAAGCCCTTCAATGATTCCAATTATTAAATATGAAAGCGGAAGAGCTCATAAAGAAGTATTTGGAGTTTTTCAAAAAAAGAGAACATACTATAATAAGAAGTGCTCCTTTAATACCAGAGAACGACCCTACTGTATTGTTCACAACTGCGGGAATGCACCCTTTAGTTCCTTACTTATTAGGCCAAGCTCACCCTGGAGGCAAGAGACTAGCAGATGTGCAGAAATGCATCCGCACAGGAGATATTGAAGACGTTGGAGACAATACTCACTCAACTTTTTTTGAAATGCTTGGCAACTGGAGCTTAGGCGACTACTTCAAGAAGGAGAGCTTGACTTGGAGTTACGAGTTCTTAACTAATGAATTAAAACTGGATAAATCCAAACTGCACGTTACAGTCTTCGCAGGCGACAATGACGCGCCAAGGGATGAAGAATCAGCGAAGATATGGAAGAGTCTTGGACTCCCAGGTTCCCAAATTCATTACCTGCCGAAAGAAGATAACTGGTGGGGTCCTGCAGGAGAGACTGGGCCTTGCGGGCCGGACAGTGAAATCTTCGTAGACACCGGCAAAACCGCATGTTCAAAGGATTGCAAGCCGGGATGCAAGTGCGCGAGATTTGTTGAGATATGGAACAACGTCTTCATGCAGTATAATAAGACAAAAGACGGCAAGTACGAGGAGTTAAAGCAGAAGAACATTGACACCGGAATGGGTGTTGAAAGAACAACAACCATGATGCAGGGCAAGAAGAGCGTTTACGAGACAGAACTGTTCACTCCTTTATTTAAAGTATTAGAACAGGATTCAAATAATATTAGTGCGAGAATAATCGTTGACCACATTAAGGCAGCAACAATGATGTTAGGTGATGAGAAAGGAGTATTGCCAGGCAAATCAGGGCAAGGATACGTGCTCCGAAGATTAATCAGGAGAGCAGTGAGGTATTTAGAGAAATTAAACATTGACAAGAAAAAAATTAGTGATGTCAGCAAAGAAGTCATAAAAATGTACAAGGAAAGATACGCAAACTTAGAGAGTAAGAAGGATTTTATAATCAAGCAATTAAATAAAGAGGTTGACAATTTTTATAACACTTTAAGCAAGGGTTTATCTAAGTTTAATCAATTAATTAAAGACAAGTGCGAGTTAACTGGAGAAGACGCATTCCTATTATACCAATCCTTCGGCTTTCCTATTGAAATGATAATAGAGGAGGCGAAGAATAACGATGTTGGAGCAGACATTACGGGCTTTGAGAACGAGTTAGCAAAGCACCAGGAATTAAGCAAGGCAGGCGCGGATAAATTGTTCAAAGGCGGGCTTGCGGATAACAGCGAAGAGACAAAAAAGTTGCACACTGCAACTCACTTACTGCTTGAAGCGTTGAGGAGGGTTTTAAAAAGTGATGTTCGCCAGAGGGGCAGCAATATCACAGCTGAACGTTTAAGGTTTGATTTCAAGTTTGATAGGAAACTCGAGCCTGACGAGTTGAAAAAAGTAGAAGACTTGGTTAACGAACAGATAAAGAAAGCGCTTCCAGTAAAAAAAGAAGAGATGACATTTGAAGAGGCTAAGAAGGCAGGCGCTCAGGCAGAGTTCGAAGGCAAATACAAGGATAAAGTATTCGTGTACTCTATTGGGGATTTCAGCAAGGAAGTTTGCGGAGGACCGCACGTGAGTAACACGAAGGAGCTCGGCAGCTTCAGGATAAAGAAGGAAGAGTCAATTGCTGCTGGAGTTAGAAGAATCAAAGCAGTTCTAGAATGAAATTATTCAACATCTGCAATGGCACGATGCAAACACCGTCATGAACTTTAATATCATCCTCTGCGTAAGTAACGATTAATGGTATTACCTTCTTCTGCAATAATTGTCCGTAAAAATCGCATCTCTTTTTATGTTTTATAACAGCATTTCTTAACGCACTTGCCTTGCTCTTCTTATTACACCACTTCTTGCAGTCAATGATTAAGGAGTAATTGTTCCTGTTGGCAATGACGTCAAACTGTCTGCGCACTCCATTAATAGTTACGTTCACATTCCAATAAGTTGTGTAATTATGAAGCTCCAGAACTTCGCTAATAAGCTTCTCAAATTCTTTCCAGCTGCACTTCTGCAATTGCTGTAACAATTCCATACTAATTGTTTAAATTCTTGGTTTAAAAAAGGCAATGAGTAAGCTTCCGTTAATTTTATAAGAAAGAGTTTTTAACTAATAACTTAATGATAACAACTGTGCAAGCAACTTGTTATAATAATCTCTCTGGCAAGAAGATTCACTTAATTGCAATAGATGACTGCTACCCTTTTGACACTGTTAAAAAACTATCTTTCTTAGGGGAGAATAACTTAATACTTCCAGAGCTTCCTCAATACACTAAGGAATGCTTTGAAGAGTATTCTACACCAGAGGATTCTGAAGCGCTTTACCAGAGATTAATTGAATGCGACGTTCCAAAGACCAGCAGCGGCACTTACGCTTCACTTGTTCATTTAAATCCTTATAAGATAATACCGGTAGCAACAGGCAGGCTTGAAGGAGACTGCCACAGTTCTAAGATTTACAGGCTTAACCAGATAATTCCTGAGAATATTATTGAAGAGATATTAACACTGAAAGACTCTGATGACTTTAAAGATATTGTCTTCATAGGAGGCAGGCCTCATATTAAACCAATCATTAATGCTGTAAAGTCCAGGTTTGACAATATTGAAGTCGTAGTTACTGACTTCAGTTCTCCTGCTTTGTAAGATACTCAACCGCTTTCTCTAGTTTACCTGTCTTGTACGCTTCAACTATTTCTTGCACAGTGTATATGTATCCTGAAGCTGAAGCTTGCGCAGCCATTAATTGCGAGATTGGAACAAGGTCGCATCCAGGGATAGTAATCTTCATTTGCTCAGAGGTTTCAATTAGACTATCATAGGCTTTGTTAATAATTCCAAGCTTGTCTGTAACTTCTTTTAATTCTATTAACTGTTCAGCAGTTAGGCCAAACTCTTTTTCTAAAACTTCATCAGCGGATTTTAAGAATAAGCTCTTTAACCCTTCTTCATTAATTAACTTATACTGCAAATATTTGCTAACTACGTCAGCAGAGTTCAATTTTAATTCCATTTTTACAGAATCAGGAAGGAAGCTAACCTCTTCATTAATAACATCATCAATTGTTTTAAATGATTCATTAGCTCTTAAAGCATTTTTCAAACCAATCTTTAAAACCATTCTTTCAAAATTCTCTCTTTTAATCATCTTATGTGGGAGGCAATCGTAAACATCTCTTATCTTACTAAGAGGAGTTTCTGCCTTAACTAATTTAACTGATTTAATCTCTGAAACTAACTGCTTTGTATTATAATCCTTCTCAAGAGAAGCTATAGGCACATTATTACTGATTGAATTAATTATTCTTGAAACATCTTCTTTGGCAGCAAACCTTTGTTGAATATTTTGCTTAACCTTTTCAATCATTTTTAATGTTTCTTCTTTGGCATGGTATCTCTCTTTAATACCTTCCCAACCGTCTTCTACAATATTATTATCATAAAATCCGAAGGCGGCATTAATTTCTGAAATCTTATCTTCTTTATTCTTGTTTCTTGATAAGTAAGATTTTATTCTCTGAACTAAACTTTTCTTAGGAGCAATTGTTTGAATCTCAGTAATTGGTTGAGTCTTTGAAGCATTTAAGTTGTCAAAAGCAGTCATAATATTTTCAAGACTATTTGTGTAAGATCTTTTTTCAGCAACGAATGAGTCCATGAATTCTGGAACAACGCTTTCGTTGACGAACTCCAAGTATGAAATTTTAGGAAGTACGGGCATATCCTTTAATCTAGTGAAATCTTCTTCACTTATAGGAGTGTAATATTCAATGCCGCTTTCGGTTCCATCAGCGAGCGTAAATGTTTTTTCAAAACTTTCATTATTAGAGTAATCCACCTTAACAGCTCTTTTTCTATACCTTACCTTCTCTGTCAAATCAGTTACTTCTTTATCAGTAAGAGATTCAAGCACGTTAGGGTCAACTTTAGGATGCTTCATTAAGTAAACAGTCATCTCATTAGCTAGTGTGTTAACATTAAGCAAAGGATTAGTGCAAGACTGATGGCTTAATAAGGTTTTCTTAACGTATCTAAACAAACCAGTGTCATAAACGGATTTATCGCTGCTGCTAATTAAATCAGCAGATTCATTAACTGCTGGATTAAATACGTAATTGTTTGCAACACATTCAGTCATATTCGTATTTTTAGAGAAAAATCCTTTTATAAATCTTACTGCTCGCTGGTTTCTTCAGACTTAATTAATTTAATCTTGCTGGTTACACCTTCTATTAAATATGTGAATAGTTTAAGCTTTAAAACCAACTCGTCAGAGTTGTTTATTTGATGGTCAACGAAGAAATGCATGTAAACGCCGTTCTCTCCCATCTTATAATTAGCAGTGATTTCAGTGCTTAAATCTTCATCAGCTTCTTCTAGAGCCTTAGATAAATCGATTTGAACAAAACTAATATTAGGATTAAACAAAGCTGGGTCTCTAGATTTAGACATAGTATACTCTTCTATGCATTTAATTAAATCATCAGAAGGGTTAATTATACTTACTGAAAAAGGGTGATAACTTGAGGCGTAAACCTCTTTTCTTAACTCACTCATATCAACGTTCTCTAAGCCTTCATAAATTTGTGATTCGAAAACTATTTGTTCAAGCTTTTCTTTCAACTTCTTAATTATAACATTATCATATAAGTCAACAGGGTTTGTTTTAACCATATGCCTTAAATTGAGAAAATTCTGTTTATAAATCTTGCTTTTCCAATAATCTGAGTTTAAGCAATTGTTTAAGCTGCCAATCTCTCTCTTTAACTACGGACTTGCCGTCCCTGTAAACCGCCTGCAGAGAATAAATTGAAGCGCCTAATGCGTGCCTGCTAACGTGTGCAGTTGCAACTGCCTGGCCTGCAGCTCTTGCAGCAGAACGCGCAGAACTATACTCTTTACTTTCTCTCGCTGCAGCGTGGGAGTCAAGCGATGCTTTGCGTATAACCTTCATACTGAAAACTCCTGTACGCAGCCATTCCTTAAGAGTATTAACTGCTTTGCTCAATCTTTCATCACTATTATATTTTAAGACTTTCTTAACGCAGCTAATAGCCCACTTCGCCAGTGTTCTCTTGCCTGTCTTATTAACTAGTTTAGAAATACTTTCATCTTTGAAACTAGTTAGTGAAGGTTCAGAACGTTTCATACTATTACTTCATTAAGATGCTGATGCTTTCAGGGTCGCGTTTAATCTCTTTAATAACCTTTGCAGGCCCGATTATGCTCGTGCCCCTGCTCTTGCCAGTAAGGGCTTTAAAGAATACATCCTTAACTTTGTCTACTATTCCAGTCTCGTGCTCAGCGTACAAGGAGCATATTTCAATGCCGCTGAATGACTTGCTTATGTGCTTCATAGTCTCGCTGATTAGTTTAGCCTCTTCTTCAGGGGTTAGTTTGGAATCAAAGACGAGTATCTTATTCTCCTTTGCCTTCTTAATAATATATTTTACCTGCTTTTCAAGGCTCATACTCCTTAACGTCTCGAAGGGTATGAATTCAATATTAATGTCCTTCTTTGTTTTCTTCATTTTACCACATCAAATATAGTCTTGTACAAGTCGCTTATGTTCTTGCCTGTTCTCGCGCTTATTCCAATAACAGGGTATTGAGGAAACATCTTCCTAACCTTGCTGACATCCGCTTTTTTCAAATCAACTTTGTTTGCTACTATGATTACTGGAATATTCCTGGCTTCTAAGTTGCCGAGTATTGTAATATTAACCTGAGTGTAAGGGTCTTTGCTCGCGTCAATAACTACGAGTACGACGTCCATCTTGTCCAACCATTTTATGGACTCAATAACGCCCTTGGTTGCTTCTTTAGCTCTGAGCTTAGCCTCTTTCTTCTTAATCCCGTACTTTATGAAGTCCTCGAAGTCAATCTTGGTAGCTATTCCAGGAGTGTCAACCAGATTAATAACTAGTTTCTTGCCTTCGTTCTCCATCTCAACGTGTTCAACCTCCTTAACCTCTCTTGTCTCGTGAGGCACTTTGCTTACGCTGCCAACCTCTTCTCCAAGGAAGTCTTTGGCAATGCGGTTAGCTAGTGTAGTCTTTCCAGCGTTCGGACTGCCGTAACAGCCGAGCCTGATAGTCTTCTGCTTCTTAAACAATTGGTTAAAGAACTTCTTAATATTAGCCACGAAATCCTCAAGCATACCCATACCATATAGATAAGAAGCTGAATTTTAAAACTTTCCTCAATTAGGAGAATACTTGTCTTCTAAAGCCTGCTTCTTCTTATCACACAATGTTTTGAGATAGTTAGGGTTTGAGAACTCCGCCACCTTATTATTCCAAGGCCCCTGCAGTTTAGGCAGTATGGCTTCCAAGTCTTTGTTGAAATCAATCTTGCCCATTAGTTAATATACTTGCACCTTTAATTTAAACTTTTAGAAAAGAGAAAAAGTTAGCGACTTACTACATTCCCCCGTATTCCGGAGTACTATATAGCAACGAGTCAAGGCTTAACTTCCGTGTTCGGGATGGGAACGGGTGTTTCCCAAGACTCTATGGTCGCTAACAAGAAATATTAGGAGCTTTATTGTTTTTAAAGGTTTTTATAGCACAGCAAAGTCTTTATACGCTAAAAATTATAAGTAACATATGAAAAAGTGGCTCTTCCTACTTCTACTCTTATTAGTACTGCCCTTAGCTTTCTCAGACTTAAATGCTGAAGAGAGAGAGGAGTATAATTCCTTAACTGATTATTACTCTGACAAGAATGTTGTTGAAATTGTTAACATGTACTGCGGAATCCAAGCAGGATACATAACAGGGGATGATTCTTTGATAACTGACTTCTTAACAGGCCAATCTATTAATCTTGACGACGTTGATAGGTACTGTGAACTAGCCCATAAATCAGCCAGCGGGCTTGGCACGCGCATACCTGAAGGGGAGGCACCAGCGCTTCACATTTGCGTATCAAACCTGGGAGCCTCCTGTCAGAATATTAACGACTGCGTATACCAAGACTGTTCTGCTAATTATTGGATGACAGTAGGATGCAATAAGTGCCCAGAGGGTTCTATAATGGTTTTCCAGATAGATTCTGACCCTTACTACGCGCGTTTAACTAATAACATGAATTATTACATAAAAGACGACGCCAATAATTACTGCACTTATGATAGAAGCTTAGCTTACTCATACTGCATAAATTCTTGGAATAATTACACTTACACCTCAAATGTTTTCAGCTCTGATGACTCTTTTTACATCAACTTCTTAAACAATGAAGTTCTTGACGCGTGGAAAAATGAAGTGATAAAGAATATTTCCTCAACTTATTTTGATAGTCACATAAGAGTTTCAAGAATAGATTTCAGAATAGAAGACCTCACGCATGACAGTTGGTTTAAACCTCAAAGTGAGGAATTGCAGAACGTTGACTCAATACTCATCTTAGAGATATACGGCAACTTCACTTACGACTGGCTTAGTTTAGCCTTCCATGACAACTTCCCCGCAGCTGGCATGATTAACGGGGACTGGGTGAATTTAACCACTAATCAGCAGTCAAGCTATTACGAGCTTGAATCGTTAAGAAGATACGTATTCTTATCTAAAGAAAGAAGTATTATTTCACAAGAGGAACTTATATCAAAGGCGGCTAGCTGCAATCAGGGCACAATTATTCAGGCATTTAATATAATCAATAACAGCATCTACGCAAGAGGTTACTATAAAGTAGACCCTGAAGCATGCTTAAGCAATGAATATTACACAAGCGGCACAGCGTATATTAACCTGGAAACAGGCGAAACAACATGCGAGCTTGACCAGGAAACGTTCTGCACTGACCAAGAGATAGCAAACATACCTAACGGCAGAATAATCAGATGGATTAACCTATTCTTTAAGGGAATACTCTTTTTTTTCAGCACAGCCTTAAGATAAAGTTTATAAATACAAATATTTAGTAGTTGCCTTCATGGCATTAGACCTGTTTAATGAATCAGAGCATTGGAAGCTTGACAGAATAAAAAACTCTAAGGTCCTTAGTACAGGGTATGGAATAGTAATCTCTAACGGTGAGAGCGTTTATTTCATAAACAAAGATTCAATGGCGAACAGATTCAGTCGTGGGAATATGTATGTAGTAACTGATGAAGCTATTGAACAATTTAAGAAAGAGTACCCGAATTGTCAAAACTTTGACCAAATAATTGGAAGTTTCGGAACATCAGCAGCCTTAACGGCAATACTTGTTGATCTTGGCTGTTGGATTGATGATGATTCTAAACTAAGAATTATTCATGAATTAGGACTTGAATGGGACTGGAAGCAATCAAGTGATGTTGGAGCTTATTTAAAGGACAAGAAATAATTCTCTCCACTATTTTTTTTATTGTGTCTCTCTACTTTTTTCAAAACATCCATCCATACCATGTATGGGATTCATCAAATTTAGATCTATGTTGCGCTGAATTGTTGCATCATCTTTGCCCATATTTTTTGGTCTTAATGTGATAGTAGTTGGAATGCAAATTTCTCCTTTAGTAGGAAAGTAAGGAACTTCAATGCTTGTTACTTGCGCTGAATCCTCTCCGTTAATAATACAATTCATAGTAATCTTTTCAGTAATATCTAATATATTATGTACATCTTCCTCTTCCTTTAACAGACTTATTAAACTCTCTTTATGCTCATCATCAACTGGGAATGTAAAAGTGTATTCTAATCCAGGAATTAATCCTTTGCCAGAGGATGTTATTCTATACACCATATTAATACGTGCGTACAAAAGTTTTCGTGAATAATCATATAATGTGAAAATAGTTTCTTTACCAGAATTCTTAATTTCCTCCTCTTTTATTTTCTGAATTCTGTCCTTATATTCTTGAAAAGCATTAATCTTGTTTTTAAATTCTTGATTATCTGTTGAGTCCATAAGCCCAAAACTAAATTCTTTTTTTTATAAATCTTTCTTTATTGTGTCTCTTTGCAGATCTTGCGTAAGAAGTTTTCCATTATCTTCTTGCCCGTCTCGTTATTTTCCGGGTGGAATTGGACGCCGTAGATTGGCTTCTTCTTATGCTTGATAATATCATACCTTGAATACATGCTTGCGCCTAATATTTCAAAGTCCTTCGGCAGTTCGATTATTTTATGGTCGTGGCAGTCCATTGCTCTAAGTATTTTCATGTCACCCGTTAAATCGTTAGGTTTCAAAATGCTGACGTCGAAGAATCCTTCAGCTTCTGGAAGGTTATGAATCGTTTTCCCGCCAAAAGTTTTAGCAATGTACTCGTTGCCTAAGCAGATGCCGAGCACTGGTATGTTAGTCTTTTCAATAATGCCTTTAATGAACTTGAAACGCTCATCAACAAAGGTGCTGCCCCCAGACAAGATAATACCATTATAGCGTGAGAACTTAGGCAGAGTATTATAGAAATCACTAACTCTGAACTTGATTCTGAACTCTCTTAGTCTTACAAGGAGAGTCCTCATATACCTGGACCCATTATTTACTACTAAAATCATATTACCTTACCGAACCCGCAAAGAATATAGAAGAATTTCATCATATATAAATGTTAACGTCAAAAAGCGAAATAATAACATAACAGTTATAAAGAACACTTTTCTAATAAGTGTTTAAGAAAATGATAGAATTATGGGCTGTTGGAGGCTATTCTGAGATAGGAAAGAACTTAACAGCTATCCGTTACAAAGATGAAGTAATTATCTTTGACATGGGCATAGACGTGAGCAAACTAATCAGTTACGAAGGCGAAGCTTGGAAGCTTAACAGCAGGAAATTATTAAACATAGGCGCTTTGCCGGACGATACGCAGATGAGAAGAGAATGGGGAGGCATGGTTAAGGCTATAATCTGCACTCACGGCCACTTGGACCACATAGGAGCAATAACCAAACTTGCTAATAATTACAGGAATGCTCCGATTATTGCAACACCATTCACTATAGAAGTTATAAGAAATCAGGAGAAAGACCAGAAAGCAAGGCTTGAGAATAAGATTATTAAATTAAACCCTGGAAGCATCTTTAAAATAAATAAGGATTTAACAGTAGAATTCGTCTACGCTACTCACTCCACACTTCAGACTGCAATGATAGCACTGCACACTCCTGAAGGAGTAATCATGTACACTAATGACTGGAAGTTTGATGATAATCCAACCTTTGGCAAGAAATCAGATTATGCAACTTTGAAGAAATTAGGCAAGCAGGGAGTATTGGCATTAATAAGTGACTCAACGAGAATCGACCATTATGGGAGAACGTTCAGCGAGTCATTAGTTAAGGAAATGCTTAAAGACTTATTACTAAACTTGAAGCACGAGGATAAATTAATAGTATTAACTACCTTCGCAAGCCATTGCGCTAGGATAAGAAACATGGTAGATATTGCAAAGAAGATGGGCAGGACGCCAATAATTTTCGGCAGGAGCATGAGGAACTACTTGGACGCTAGCACCAGAGCCAAGCTTATCAACTTCAAGGATACTGAGATAGCAAGTTATAAGGATGAGGTTAGCGCTGCCTTTGAGAGAATAGAAAAGGTTGGAAGGAAAAAATTCATACTAATAATGACAGGCAACCAGGGAGAGCCTGACGCTATGCTTTCAAAGATGGCAAGGAACGAGTTAGACTTGAGATTCCAGAAAGGAGACGTTGTCGTCTTCTGCAGCGAGACCATACCTACACCAATATGCGAAGCTAATCGCGGAAACATTGAGAAGCAGTTAAGAGATAAAGGAGTCAGACTATTCCTTGACGTACACGTCAGCGGGCACGCTTCAAGAGAAGACCACAGAGACTTGTTGAAAATGGTCAAGCCAAAGCATTACATACCAAGCCATGGGACTCTTCAGAAGCTAGCAAGCGCTGTTGAATTAGCAATAGAAGAAGGATATAAATTAGGAGAAAACGCCCACCTTTTGCAGGATGGGCAGAGATTAAAAATAAGTTAACAATTAGGTTTTCTTCCGAAGTAACACTTTCCAGTCTTTCTATACATGTCTCTTAATAACCTGTTTCTCTTACTGTTGCCGTTCTCTAATGCTTTTAATTGTCCGGCGTTAAAGTATAAAGGAATATCATCATTCTCCTGCTCTGATTGGACATAAGTATTATCCTCTTTAAGACCTAATAATTCTTTAATATCTCCTTTTTCAAGGGTTAAATCAATGTCTTCTAAGTTCTCTTTTGTTTCCATACTCTCACATTCCTTGTTTTCTGTAAGCGAACATGTAATCTCTCTTCTGCCCTCTTGAGGTTGGCCTGAAACCCATGTCGTATAAGTCCCTGCTTGTAGCATTATCCTTGCCAAAGTATTTCTGGTTAAAACCAGTTAAAGCCTTATCAAACAGGCCAAAGCAAACACTCTCAATCTCTCCTAAACTCAAACATTTGTCATTAATACTCATATTTATCACCTTTAAACCAATTTTTTCGAGAATAAATACTAAAAATTAGTCTTTTTAATACTTTCTGTTACCTCTAATTTTTTGTTTTCCTAGCTTCATTGTGAAATACATCAAAGCCAAGATTTTTGAAGAACCTAACGGGCCTTTCATATTCTGGATTCCACTTGCAGACAGGA
Source organism: Nanobdellota archaeon (assembly GCA_016931175.1). Classification (GTDB taxonomy): domain Archaea; phylum Nanobdellota; class Nanobdellia; order Tiddalikarchaeales; family Tiddalikarchaeaceae; genus CG07-land. The sequence goes on along the minus strand of JAFGFH010000017.1, from coordinate 6,459 downwards.
ACAACGTTCTCTTCAAGAATCTTTTCAATGTGTTCAACCAGCGTTTTACCAACACCTTGGCCTTCAAAACTCTTGTCAACTGATACGTGAAACTGCTGCTCAAAATACTTCTTGCCTGGAACCCAAGGAGAATCAATGGGAGGAGGCACGCTTCTGGGAGGGTGAGCCCAAGCCACGCCAATAGTCTTACCCTCGTATTTAGCAGTTAGTATCTTAGATTTTGAGAACTTTCTCATTTCTCCATTACTTGACTCATCAATTACACCTAAAAAACCGTCATTAACTCTTGAAGAAGCATTATTAGTGCAATAAATATTCCAGGAAGACTCGTATGGCAGGGGCAAAGGAGAACCTCTTCTAATACATTCTTCAGTTCTTTTCTTACCTAAGAAATCATTTACAGGTTTTAAGACGTTTAAATCAATCATCATAATGTGAGATTCTAGAAAAAAACAAACTTATAAGTGTTACTATTATTTGGTGACAAATAGTTTTTTAAATGAGTCTTGTGCTTATTTTTTACTGTTATGAAGATTTTAGCCGCTAGTGACTTGCATTCTGATTTTAAGGCAGCTCAGAGGCTTGCTGACAAGGCTAAGAAGAACAAAGTGGACCTTGTATTATTAGGAGGAGACATTGTAGAGTTTGGAACAGAAGGGAAAGGCATTATTGGCCCTTTCAAAAACGCAGGCATTGAGGTATTAATGGTCCACGGCAACCACGACCAGCCAACAGACATAGACTTCTTAAGTGAGAAGTACGGCAAAGGAGTTTACAACATTCACTCTTATTACAAGGAGTTTGACGACGTTGTAGTAATGGGAATAGGAGGAACAGACTTCGGACTCTTCAACATGAATGAGGATATAACAAAGGCTTTGAAGAATAAGATTAAGAACAACAAGAATAAGAAGACTATACTCTTAACCCACGAACCCCCTTTTGATACCAAGCTTGACAATCTTGGGTGGACCAAGGCAGGCAGCAGGAAGATGAGAAAATTCATAGAAACTTACAAGCCTGACGTAGTATTATGCGGGCACATACATGAAACCTTCGGATTAACGGATTACGTCGGGAACAGCAAGATAATCAATACTGGAAAGAAAGGAGTGATACTTGAATTATGAACAAAGGAGTTTTATTCTTAATGGTAGGCAACAGCGGGAGCGGGAAAGACTCAGTAATAAAATATGTTGTAAATAAAATACCAGGGCTGCGCAAGGTTAAGAGGCATGTTACGCGCCAGGACTCGGAGACTGAAGAATTCATCAGCTTGAAAAAAGAGGATTTTAACAAGGATGATTATTTCATATTCTGGGAAGCTTATGACAAGTTATACGGTGTTGATAGGGAGGTTCTTGAAGGCTTAATGAACGGCAAGAACTATATAGTAAATATCAGCCGAAAAACCATTAAGAAGACAATGGAGAGGTGGAGCAACTGCTACGTTATAGAATGCGTTATCCCTGTTAAACTCATAAGGCAGAGGTTGAATGACAGGGGCAGAGAGGATGAGGCAGAGATTGAGAAGAGAATACAGCGCGCTTTGACTGCGCCATTACTAAACCCTGACTGCACTATTGACACTTCAAACAGTGATGTGAGCATAGCCGGCGAAAGATTAATAAGTTTCATTAATTCAATAATTAACCAATGAGCCCCAAGATTGGAGACATTCACTCAAAAGAGCAGCACTTTTTTTACATAATTAACAAGATAGCAGAATCTAACAAAGGAGTAATTACTAAACAAGACTTGGAAAAGATTGTCCAGGAAACAATGCAAGGAATAAGTCCAGCAGAGGTTGAGACAGTAATCAACAAGTGCAATTATTACTTAATATTAGAGAAGAGAAAAGATGAATCCTATAACTTGATTGATATTAACGGTTTTTTGAAAGAGAATTCTGATAAACTTGAAGACAATGATTTCAAAGAGTTCGTGGATGACATAGTCTGCGCTTACTTTAACCCGAAATGCAAAACGAATTATAAACCTCCTGCTTCTGAACGCATCCCAGAGCTGAGATAGCGGTAACCGAAATATTTTTAAGTTGTAACTGAGAAATCTTTTTAAATGTTTTTTAGATTCGGGGGTGTAATCTGATGAATAAGATGAAGTGTCCTTCTTGCGGCAGCGAGGAGTTTACAGTTGACAGAAGGGTTGGTGAGACCATATGCAAGAAGTGCGGAAACGTTATTGACGAGGATGTTATTGATTATGGACAAGAGTGGCGTGAGTTCTCAAGCGACCAGGGCCAGAGCAGGAGAAGGACTGGCAACCCGTTGACATTTACAAAGCATGACAAGGGTATGAGCACCAGGATAGGAAAACCGGGCGACTTGTACAAGGTTAGCAGTAGCGAAAGAAAGAGATTCTACCGATTAAAGAAGTGGCAGGCGAGAATAAGCACTGCTATAGAGAGAAACGTAAAATACGCTCTAGCTGAACTTAGGCGTGTAGGAAGCTTCCTTAATATTCCGCACATCGCTATGGAAGAAGCAGCGAGAATCTACCGTTCAGCAGCTGAAAAAGGATTAGTCCGCGGGCGCAGTATGGAATCAGTCGTTGCAGGAGCTTTATATGCGGCTTGCAGGCGCCACAGATTCCCTAGAACCCTTGATGAAATAAGCGAGGCTTTCACTCTTGACAAGAAAGAGATAGGAAAGACTTACAGGTTCATCTGCAGGGAGTTAGGCATCAGGATACTGCCAACCTTCCCATTGGACTACATCTACAGGTTCGCTAGCGAGTTAAAATTAAGCCCTAAGACTATAAGCAAGGCAGTTGAGATAATCAATAAAGCGCAGGGCAAGGAGATAACAAGCGGCAAGGGACCAATGGGTGTTGCAGCAGCAGCACTGTACGTTGCTACACTAATTTGCAATGAGAAGAAGACGCAGAGAGAAGTGGCTGACGTTGCAGGAGTAACAGAGGTAACAATCAGAAACAGGTACAAGGAATTAATAGACAGGTTGAATCTTGGAGACGAGATTCAAACCATTTAAATTATTTTTTTTCTCCCTGAAGCCAAATGCCGGGTTTTAATTTGAAATCCTCTATGAATCTAATATTATTAACTATCTCAAGCTTAGGCTTGCTGAAGAATCTGCCGTCATACCTTAATTGGTATATCTGGCAGCCCTCCTTAGGGTATTCTGCAGGGCCTGCAGCAAGACTTAACTCTACATCACACTTGTTCGGAAGCTGCTTGTGAAGATAATTAATATCTATTAAAGAATTAATATCTCCCTCTGAAAAGCCCTGTTTCTTGTGAGTGTGCCATATCCCAATTATGTCAAATCCCTTATCATTCATATCCTTTAAGTGCTGCTCATTAATTACTAAACGAACCTCGTCACTCTTAGCATCAGTGAAGGACTCACTTATTCCATAAATAATAAAATCGTTGCCTTCTCTCCTGCCGTATCTTTTTCTCCTTCCGTACAAGTAACCCCCGTATTCGTGGCCGTTCTTGATAGAATAATCAAAACATTTTGCGATAAAGCCTTTAATCAATTCAGGCATAATTATTATAACTTCATCGCTCTCGTAAAGTTCGAAGTAATGATTAAATACGCCTCTGCCGTCACGAGTTGGTCTTAGTATCTGTTCCAAAAGATCCATACTTGTTTAATAGAAAAAAATTCTTTTAAAAAACTATCCCTTGCCAGTGAGACCGAAGAGTTTTATTAATCTCTGCCTGTTACGCAAAGCGTTTTCAAAATATTCAATTGTGAAAGTTGCACCCTCTTCTAAGGCAATGTCTGCAGCGTAACTAACATATTCATTGTACTCTTCATTGGTTAAGTCATACTTTTTCATGTAAGCATCCTTAACCTTGAGGTCATTATTTAAGATTTCTAAAGCTGTGAAGCGGACATCACTTGCTGAATCAATATTAATCTTTTTTTCCAAACTCATAAAGAATCTAATAAATTATTCTAGTTTTAAATCTTGCTGAACAAGGATTACCGGCTCTCCATCTCTTATTATTACATTATCTCCTGGTTCAGCACTCCAAGGACTGGTATAAACAATCTCCCTGTCACTTGTGCATGGATTAAAATCTTCCTCAAGATTCCTGCCCTTGCCGTCAAACATTATATTAAAACCGTGAAAAGGCAGGACGTTAACCTCAACAGGTTCTTCTAAAGAATGCGAGATTCTAGTATCCAAGTCAACCACTCCTGAATCTTCAAAACGCAAGGCATCGTATTGTTTAGCCCATCCGCTCCAACCGTTAAATGTGTAGAACAATAAACCAGTAGTGTGAACTATTTCTTCATTCACGCCTGCCTTGAAATTATAATCCCTGCCAAGAATTAAGTCATTAATTGCGCGCTCATCCACAACCTCACCGTTAATTAATAATTCAATAGTGGGAATCTCAATATGAAAACTCTCAGGCTTTTTTGCATAATCCAATAAAAAGAACTGGTAGTCGTCCTCATACCAGCAGCTGGCATAATGGCCTTTGCTGAACTTTTCAGAACAGATTAACATGTTAGGCTGGTTAAATGATTTGTAAGTGAATAATGAACCATCCCCTCCAATGATAAAATTAGTATCTAAATTGTATAACCCGTTGCTGATAATGAAGTCCTTAACCTCCTCTGCTATACTCGCATACTTTGGCTGGTAACTGAAATTCATTAAGAGATAAGAAAAATATTTACTTTTTAAAGCTTTCCAGCACTTCCCTGACTGGTTTCATTGTCTTGAAACCCTTAGGATTAATGTGAGACTTCGGATAATTAACGTCGCGCATCCTGGGTTCTGTAATCTTGTAAACTTTTGCTAACTTGTTTGTTGTGTAAAACCATGGAACAACACTCTCAGCCTCTTCACTAATCTTATTGAAGAAGTCCTCATACTCTCCAGTTTTCCTCATCTTATCCAATAATCCTTTGTCAAACAGGTTTCCAGTGAATAAAGGACCGATTAGTATTGTCTTCTCATTGCAATTGCACACTTCTTTTATTCCCACAACTCTGTCCAGGCACTTTTTGCAGTAACTAACGTAATTGATTTGTTTCATTAACGCGTCAGCCTTCCCAGCACCCTTCACCTTCCTGAAATAAATCCTGAAATAATGCCTGGTCGCGTGAGCAAAGACTGGCACAAGCGCGACATCGTAAGTGCTTGCTAAGTTTATACACTCCTTTGCGAGTATCCTAATGCCTGACTCGTAATAGAACTCGGATAGGTAAGAGTTGGAGTGATACCTTCTCAGGCAAGTCTTTGGGAAAGTGCCGCTTAATGCTCCAGTATCAGTGTTAGTGATTGATAATATTCCTCCTCTTGACAGCTTCTTTACCGCTTCAACCACGTAGTAGATTGAGCTGCCGAAAGGGTCAACGTCAACGTAATCAACCCCCTCATCAAGAGTGCATAATAGTTCGTGAGCATCCTTGTTATAAAACTCTGCCTTTACACCATTCTTTTCTGCATTCTTTTTCAAGTTATTAAACGCCGTCTTCTTCAAATCATTCATCAAGATTTTCTTAAAGCACTTCGTCTCCTTAGCAATCCTTAACGCTCTTATCCCGCTCGCACTCATCAAATCCAAATAAGTCTTATTCTTCCAGCCAAGACTATTTAATAGTATTATATTTATATCTCTGTCAAACTTTTTATGCTCGTTCAAGAACACGTCATTCTTGCGCGTAAGCTTAGAACTAGCAGGAACATTAATAGTGACACTGCCTTCAGAATATTTCATTATATAAAAATAAAAAACTATTAATTTAAAAACTTATAAAAAAAACCTAAAAAATATACTTTCATTCTTGATTTTAAACATAATGGATTAAAACCTAATTCTAGCATTTTTAGATTTTTTAGTTTTATTAACTTATAAGGTACATTGGTTAATTTGTTATTGTATAAGTATAGTGTTTGTAGGTTTGTTAGTTTTGTTATTGTTTGTGGTAGTGTGGTTAATTTGTTATTGTATAAGTCTAGTGTTTGTAGGTTTGTGAGTTGTCCTATGTTGTCTGGTAGTGTGGTTAATTTGTTATTCCATAAGTTTAGTGTTTGTAGGTTTGTTAGTTGTGTTATTGTTTGTGGTAGTGTGGTTAATTTGTTATTGTATAAGTGTAGTTCTTGTAGGTTTGTGAGTTGTCCGATTGTTTGTGGTAGTGTGGTTAATTTGTTACTTGTTAAGTCTAGTGTGTTTAGTTTTGTGAGTTGTGTTATTGTTTGTGGTAGTGTGGTTAATTGGTTACTTCCTAAGTATAGTGTGTTTAGTTTTGTGAGTTGTCCGATTGTTTGTGGTAGTGTGGTTAATTGGTTACTTCCTAAGTGTAGTGTTTGTAGGTTTGTGAGTTGTGTTATTGTTTGTGGTAGTGTGGTTAATTGGTTATCGTATAAGTTTAGTGTTTGTAGGTTTGTGAGTTGTCCGATTGTTTGTGGTAGTGTGGTTAATTGATTCCAGTGTAAGTATAGTGTTTG
>JAFGFH010000016.1 GCA_016931175.1 Nanobdellota archaeon | reverse complement strand
TCCTCTGATAAACAGTAATATATTTTCTCATTATTTCTTTTTTAATCTCAGGATAATCATTATTATTAATTAAATATAATAAGTCATCAGCTTTTTGGCTTGTTAGAAACCTGTTTTCATCATCCCATTTTTTAAACTCTGATTCTAATTCAATACCTTCTTTCATGCATAATAAGTATAAGCAATCTGTGAAGATGTCAAGTTCTTTATTTACATAATTAAGTCCTTTAACATAATCCATGAGTTCTTCAGTAATCTCATACCCTATTGAAATGGCTTCCTTGAAAACGTTCCAGCCAATTAGTCTCATATGATTAAATAAATAATCACTCCTGTATAAATATTCTTCTAATTATTCTAAACTCCACGTTGTTTTCTCGCTGTCATCGTTTAATATTATTCCTTCTCTTTTCAAATCATCTCTTACTTTATCACTGAGTTTGTAGTTCTTTTCCTTTCTTAGTTCTTCTCTGACTTTTATTATTAGATTCATTACTTTTTCAGTCTTGTCAGTTATTGTTTTATTCTCTGGATTTAAGCCAAGAACACCTAAGAGTTCAAGTATTAACCCCTTGGCTTGAAGCGCTGATTTCTTTGACAATTCATTAATATTTTTGTTAACTGATTTGATGAAATCATGAACTGCTAGTAACGCTTGGCTTGTGTTAAAATCATCATTCATTGCTTCAGCGAATAATTTTTTGATATTCTTCTCCTCTTCGTCTAATTCTGTTTTGCCGTAATCCTTCTTATTATTCAATAATTCTAACACATTGCTTATCTTGTCCATGTTATTCTTTGCATTCTCAAGAAGTTCTTCAGTAAAGTCAACAGTTTTCCTGTAATGAGTGTTTACTAACGCGTACCTGACAACAGACGCTCCCCATTTATCAATTAATTCTCTTGCTGTGTAAAAGTTGCCTTTGCTCTTGCTCATCTTCTCACCTTTTATTGTAATAAAAGCGCCGTGAAGCCATGTTTTCACAAACTTCTTGCCAGTTGCTGCCTCGCTTTGCGCTATCTCATTAGTGTGGTGGACAGGTATGTGGTCTATACCTCCTGCGTGCAAGTCTATAGTGTCCCCTAAGAACTTCATTGCCATAACACTGCACTCCAAGTGCCAGCCAGGGTAGCCTCTTCCCCATGGACTGTCCCAGTTCATAACATGCATCTTTTTGCCTTTCTTGGCGCTGAGCCATAATGCAAAGTCGAAATAATTCTTCTTGTTCTTGTCCTCTGCAACCCTTGCTTTGGATTTATTCTTGTCAAGTTTTAGCATTGCAATTTTGCCGTAATTTTTGAACTTGGCAGTGTTAAAGTAGACATTACCTCCTGACTTGTAAGCATAGCCCTTCTTGAAAAGCTTCTCTATTAATTCTATCATTTCAGGAATAACACTTGTAGCCCTTGGCATAATATTTGCCCTTGCTATGTTTAATTCATCCGCGTCTTTGTAGTATTTTCTTATCTGAGTATCAACTAATTCCCATGGGTTAATCTTTCTCTCTTTCGCCCTCTTCTCTATCTTGTCCTCGCCAGTGTCAGCGTCGTCTGTTAAGTGGCCTACGTCTGTGAAGTTTTGAACGTGCAAAACGTTGAACTTCTTCCAGCGCAAATACCTGGTAACAACGTCCCAGTTGCTGTAAGCCCTCGCGTTGCCTATGTGCAGGTCGTCATAAACTGTTTGCCCGCATGAATAGAAAGTAACAACATCTTTCTTAATAGGCTTAAATGCCTCTTTCTTCCTCGTCATTGTGTTATATATCTTTAAAACCATTACTTCTTCCTCTTTTTTCTAAATAGTTGGGTACTTAAATACTTAAAGCCTGAGTCAGGACTGATAGCAACTATAACTCCCTTATCTAACCTCTTTGCAAGCCTCAGGCTGGCAGTTACTGCTGCTCCGCTGCTGAAGCCTACTAATAAGCCGTGGTTTTTAGCAAGCCATCTGGCGCCGTTAATAGCATCCTTATCATTAACAATCATAACCTCATCCAACTCTTTTCTCTTGAATATCTTAGGATTTATGCTCTCGCTCATGTTCTTTAATCCTGTTATCTTGTGTTTTGGAACTGGCTCTAATCCTATTACTTTAATTACGGAATTGTACTCTTTAAGCCTTCTGCCTGCTCCCATTACTGTGCCTCCTGTTCCTATTCCTGCAACAAAGTGCGTAATTCTGCCTCTAGTCTGTTTCCATATCTCTTTTCCGGTAATATTATAATGGCCTTTCCAGTTAGATTCATTATCGTACTGGTTAAGCCAGTAGTATTCATCCTTCTTGCTTAATTCCCTTGCTCTTCTTATGCTTCCGTCAATTCCCTCGCTTGAAGGAGTTAGTATTATTTTCGCACCGAAGGCCTTCATTATCTTTATTCTCTCAAGGCTTGAGTTCTCAGGCATTACAAGTGTTAATTTATAACCTTTTACTGCGCATATCATTGCAAGCGAGATTCCAGTGTTGCCGCTGGTTGCTTCAAGCAATATCCTGCCCTTAAGAAATCCTTGTTCTTCAGCGTCTTTTATCATCTGATTCGCTGCTATGTCTTTTATGCTTCCGCTGGGATTGTAGCCTTCAAGCTTTATCCAAGCTTCAACATCTCCTTTCTTGTAAATCTGCACAATAGGAGTGTTTCCTATCATGTCAAAGACGTGCGTGTAAGAGAGGCGAGTAAGGGAGTCGAACCCCTCTATCTCGGTCTGCAGCCGAGCACATGGCCGCTCTGTCAACTCGCCGTTATTATTAATAGTATTATTGCCTTTTTTATGCTTTCCTCTTCCAGTTTTTAACCCTGAATCTTGCATTAGTTATCACCAAAGAAAAGATATTGCAAGAGCAGAATAATAAGACCTGCTCTACTTACAACAACAGCACTGGCTGCAAGAACAATTGCATCCGCAGCATTTTAGTGCTTTAAACATAGTATAATTATAAGAAAAAAGGGTTTAAAAGGGTTGTGTTGACACTCTTGGTGTTTTAAACTCTTGTCTTTTAACAATCAGTTTAAGATTGTCGCGGGCTGCCATTCTCTTCTTGAATCTTACAACGCTTGGCGTGTCCCTTTTAGATATTATTAATGCTTTGGCAATAGTCATATGATTAACTATATAAAGAATAGTTATAAATACCTGCTATACATACGTATAGTTATGAACCAGAACTGTTCTGTACTAAAAACAAGCAACTTCATAGGCAAGAAGTGGACTTTGCTAATCTTTTTAGAATTGTACAAGAAGAGCACGCCCAAAAGGTACAATGAATTACTTAAAAGAGTTAATGGTATTACTCCAAAAGTGTTAAGCCAGAGGTTGAAAGAAATGGTGTTAAACGGTTTGGTTAAGAACTCATTTGATGATACAGTAACTCCTTTCAGCAGCACTTATTCGCTAACTCCTGCAGGAAAAGATTTAATAAGTATAACAATGCAATACAAGAAATGGGTGCTAAAATGGAAAGAGAAGAACAAAATATGCGAAGAGATGGACTGCAAGAAATGCCCTTTCTAAAACTATTTGAAAACAAAGTCAAGAATACTATCAAAGAGTTCAAACTCTTGAATAAAAAAGACAATGTTGTTGTTGCGTGCAGCGGAGGCAAGGACAGCACTACAATATTATACTTACTTAACAAGTTTGACTACAACGTTCAAGCATTATTTATAGACACTGGCATTCCTCATTCGAGCGAGGAGAACAGGAATAACCTGCAAGACTTTTGCGAAAGATATGGGATTAAATTGAACGTTGTTTCTCTTAAAGAAGAATACGGCGGAACGCTTGGTGAACTGCGCGCTAGGAAGGCAAATAATCTCACTAATTGCGCTTTGTGCGGCATTCTTAAGAGGCATTTATTAAACGAGAAGGCTAGAATATTAGGCGCCACTAAACTAGTTACAGGACATAACTTAAACGATGAAGTGGAGAACATATTGTTAAACATTTTTGGAGGCAACATGCAGATAAGCCTCGGATTAGGCCCTAAGAGCGGCGTAACCAATGATAAAAAATTCGTCCCAAAGGTTAAACCCTTATATTACTGCACTAATGAAGAGACAAAAAATTACTCTAAATTAATGAATTGGAATATAGTTTACTGCGACTGCCCTTTTAATTATGATGCTTTCAGGAAAATAGTCAGGAAGATTATTAAAAGATTGGAATTAGAGGATTCTATGATTAAAGAAAATATGATTAAAAATTTTCTAAAAATATTACCTGAATTAAGAAAATCTAATTTAAACAATTATAGTATTTTTTATTGCTCTATCTGCGGAGAACCAAGCAGGAATAATAAGTGCAAGAAATGTGAAATATTAAATTAAGAGCCCAGGAATCTCTTATTCTTCCTTCTAATAATATCTGAATAATTCGAGCTTGAATCAGTTGGCTGGTTATTCTGTTCCGCAGACAGCATAGTATTACACTTCGAGACTAAATCTTTCAATCCGCGCGTAACCTTTGACTTCGCAACCTTAACGCTTCTCTTCTTAACATATTGTGAACTTATAACAATTGATTGCAGGACAGCAAAAGCTGTTGAATAAATATATATTAATGCAAAAGAGTCAGAGTCTGGAAGGGTTGAATTTCCTGAAAACTCGTAATAAAGGTTTAAGAAAGTGCCTGCTAGCACTCCAAGAGCTACTAATTGAACATATACTGCTTTGCTATTCCTTAATGAAGTATTCTTCTCTGAAAGTAGCAATGAATCGTAGTCCTCAAAGACTGAATCTAACGCGTTAATCAAACTCTTCTCCATTAATGCTTCACCTTTTCTTGCAATGCCTGAGTATAAGCTAAGGACTGATGTGAGATTAAAAGGTTCTTCGTGGTGTTTAAAACCCTTATTAGTATAAGTTATAAAGTCCTCGCAAACTTCCCGCATCTCTTTGTAAAAACACTGCCTTGCAGTGGAAGGATTATTCATACCAATATTAACAATCTCTGCGTCAAGCTTCAAATCGTCTAATAATCCCATTAAGGTTTCAGAAAATTCTTCTAACTTAAAAATATTCCTATTTAACAAGTAGTAATAACTAGATTATTATAAAAAAAAAAGATATAAAAAATAATAGAAAAAAACTCTATTAGAATACTAAAATCTTAGATCTTACTCCTCATCATCATCTGATTCGTCTAACTCTTCCGATTCGTCATCTTCTAATTCTTCTTCAAACTCTTCATCTTCTTCAACTTTCTCTTTCTTCTCACTTCTAGTGAATGAAGAGTTGTCTCTCTTCTTTGCAAAGCACTCCTTGCAATAAACAGGTCTGTCCTCTCTTGGTTTAAAAGGGACTTCACACTCCTTGTTGCATTCACTGCAGACTGCTTTGTGCATTTCTCTAGGTCCGCTTCTGAAGCCGCCTCTTCCGCCGCTCCTAAAGCCTCCTCTACTTCCTCTATCTCCTCTAAAGCCGCCGCTACTGCGTCCGCCTCTAGATGAGCCTCTATCGTTATATCCCATAGTAATGAAAAAAAACGATTTTTTTACTTATAAACCTATGCTTAATTGGTTTAAATAAGCTTTAAAACGCCCCAGTGCCTCTAAAAATCATGGTTAGGGTTGTAAAAAAAGATAAAAAGCTTGAAGCTTTCAAATCTTCCAAGCTTTTAAAGTCTTGCAAGAAGGCAGGTATGCCAGAACCAATAGCTAAAACTGTTACAAGCATGATATCAGCTAAGCTTAAGAAAAAGAAGACTGTAACTTCAAAGGCTATCACTAAAATGGTTTTTGACGTATGCAACAAAATGGGCAAGATTCCAGCTAATTGGTTGAAGTACAACAAGGCTAAGAAGAAGAAAAAGAAGTAATCTTCAATGCCTTAATTAAATCTTATAAGATTCGTATAGTGTTATCTGTCAATAAAGGTTTTAAAAAAGCGTTGTTTAATTTATAATATGAAAAAGAGCAGGGTTGCTTTAATTTACTTGTTAATGGTTCCATTGCTATGTTACTTTTACTCATTAATTTCCATTGAAGCTTTTAATATAATATTTATTGTTTTATTCCTGTTCTCGTTAATATTTTTATTCAGCAAGAAGGACTTATTAGCGCTGATTATTTCTTTCTTCCCAGTATTTGTTTGGGAAAAGATTAACATTACTAGTTATGAAGTCTTTGGTGAAGGATGGGTTTATCCTTCCAATTTTTCAGGCCCCCCTCTTTGGTTAATACTTGGGTGGTTAATGGTCTTATGGGCAGGTTTAACTATTTCAAGAAAATACTTAAAATTTTATGAGAGTAACAGGAATTACTTCTATATTGCAATAATAATATCTTTTATTGTTTCTTCTCTTATTTTTAATCCGAACAATGATTACTTGACTCTAATTATTGTTTTGGCAGTAATTATTTTCTTCTACTTCAAGAAGCCGTTATCTAATAAGTGGGAGTTTGCTGGGATTACTCTTGCATTAATGGATTTAGTAATGGAGCACTTGGCTATTAATTATGGAATGTGGGTTTACAGCAGTGTAAGCATCATACCTGCTATTGCTTTGTCTTATTTCATAGCTACACCTTTGATTCTTTGCTTTGGCGAAGCCGTTAGTGAATTGTTGTTCCTAAAATTAACAAAGTAAGAAAAAAACTGAAGGTTAGTCTTCGTAATCGTCGTCTACTAAACTCTCTGCTTCTGAGTATTCAATGCAGTAATTGCACAATTCTCTTTTTTCATCACCGCAGTTCTCGCAAAACTTGGAATCACAGTCTGTGCACTTCTTAACCTTCGCAACTTTTTTCCCGCAAATCTCGCATACGACCGTTGACATATTAAGACTTTACTTAAACGCGTCAGATTTATAAACATTAGCAATCTAGTCAAAGAAGGGTTCGTCAAGGTCTCCTGTATCACTGTAACCTCTGCTCTCCCAGAAGCCTTCATAATCCGGGTTGTCTGTGAGTATTATATTAGTAACCCATTTAACCCATTTATAACCCCACTTGTCTTCTGCAACGACTTGGAAAGGGTAGCCTCTCTCAGGAGGCAGAACTACATTATTCATCTTGTATGCCAAAAGTATGTCATTGTTTATTACATAGTCTAGTGGGATTGAAGAGGTGTAGCCGTCGTAAGCTGTGAAGACTACTGTGTTAGCTTCAGGTAATGCGCCTGCTTCACTAATCAAGTCCTTTAACAATACTCCCTCCCATAATATTTTAGCTGTCCAGCCTTCAACGCAGTAAAGTGTAATCACTTTGCTGTAAGCCTGGTAATTATTCAAAACTTCATCATAAGTTAATTCTAAGGAGTTGTTAACTAATCCCTTAACGCTTAAGGTGTAGTTGTCTATATTAACGTATTGCGGGCCTTTTATTGAGTTCTCCCTGAAGTCATTAATTGATGACAAGTCCTCTCCTTGATAATCTCTTACCTCTGAACTGTTAAGGCTGACAACGTTGGTGATTGTGCACCCTGCCAATAGTATTACTGTTATTATTGCTAATAATTCCTTTCTCACTTCTTAACACCCAAGTATTTCATTATGAAGTTCAGGTTCAAGTATAAGTGTGTTATGATTAAAACGCTTGTTATTATTCCCATCCAGTCATGAATCTTGCTTATTAATCCGAATGGTATTTGTGAATAACTAAGTCCGAGGTAATTAATTAATCCCGGAAACTTTATTAATCCTGTAATTAAGAGTGACAGGAAAGAGATTATTAATAAGAAGAACAGCACTCTTTTAATGTTAATCATTGTTTTTTAATTATTAATGGATTATTAAAAAATCTTCACTTTTTCTTCTTATTTACTAGTTTTAAAGAGTTTAGTGTTAGGAATATTACCAGCATGATTATCAAGAAGTATATGAACGATGACAGGAAGGAACCCCACCTCAATACTACTGGGCCTAGCGTTAGTGTCGCCTCCTTCCAACCTCCCAAAGGCACGAACGGAGTTATTAATGGCATGATTAAATCGTTAACTATTGACTGCACTAAATTATTCACTGCGAGTCCTGTAACGAACGCGACCGCTAAAGCAGCCACCTTATACTCCTGCAAGAACTCCTTGAACTCAGCAAATAAACCCATTATAAGAAAAAAGTCATTAATATATTATAAAAGATGCGCTCCGAGCAGGCACTGGCAAATTGGTTCAACATCCTACTATGAAACCTTGTTTTTAATACTAATATTTATAATTAACAATGTTTTTTGGGCTCTTAATGAGATTAGGTTATTTTTCAAACTTAGAGGATAAAATTAAAGATTTATATGACAAGATTCTTAAGAGGGATGAGTTCAAAAGTAATTACTTATCAGATTTTGAGTCTTTGCGCGCACAATACTGGATTAGTAAAATAGTTCCAGAGGCCAATACTTTAACCCTTATGCAGGTGCTTTTTTGCCTGGCAGGCAAGGATTCAATGATTTACGTTGATGATTTCTCAACAACTCATTTCAGTTTCATGAACAAAGTGTATCACTGGAGTTTTAATGAGGACGCTAGTAAACCCGTGATAACCATTAAGTATTTTAATCCAGCATCTGACATGAACAAGCTTGCAAATGATTTGTCTTTACTTACTGATGTCAGCACTTTTAACGTAGTGTCTGAAAATAGCTTGTTTTTCAAGCCCGTTAAATCTAATATTGATTTTAATATATTGCTTGTGAACAGGGAAGAGTATTTGGAGGCGCGGGAGATAATTAATGTTCCTGCCTGTGGGATGTTAGCTCTCTTAAAGAATGAAGAGAGTTTCATGTCTAAGAGAAGGGAGTTGATTGCGGATTTTGTTTCTGCACACCTGGATAAGTTAAATGAGGGTAATGTTTGTGCCATTGTTGAATCCGATACGTCTTTGACGAGTATTGTTTGCAGTAAAGATTTCACTGACAAGTTAAAGGAATTAATCAGTGACGATGAATTGGATAATATTAGTGAAAAGTCCCGCAAAAAAGTCATAATTGCCAGAATGCAAAGCTTTGCAGAAAACCCATACGAGTATACTTTAAATGGTAAAAAACAAATAATAACCTTATACAGGTACATAAAAACGGAGTAGAAAGCGCTCCGAGCAGGACTCGAACCTGCGACTTCATGCTTAACAGGCATGCGCTCTACCTACTGAGCTATCGGAGCAGTATTATAAAAAAAGGTAGTTTTTAGTTTTTAAAGATTACTCTATCCAGTCTTTCGTGTCGAACTTGAACGGCAAGTATTCTTTGCTCATGAAGTCTAATCCTTTAGCTACGAGGACGTCCTGTTCTACGACGTGTTTGAAGTCGCTTATCTTCTTGAACTCTTTCTGCCACGCCTTGTCCTCCTTGAACCAGTCATAGGCTGCGATCTCCTTAACACGCTTAAAGTCTACTTTCTTCATTGGAATCCAGTGATTCTTAGGAATCTTGAAGCGCTCAACGTCACTCATCTTAACTCCTATGAATTTAGCGTCAGGCACTGCAGCGTTCTCGCTGAAATGCGCTAGGTTGATGCTGCCTTGTTTGTAAACACTGTAAATGTAATAACCCCAAATGTCCATATCTGTGAAGACGTAAACAGGAAGGTCAAGTTCAGTGTGCAGTCTGTGAAGCAGTCTTCTCGTTCCGCGGTCAGGCTGGCCTCCGCCAGTCATTAGCAGGCAGTTCTTCTTCTTCCAGAACTTGTCCTGGTTTAATCTAATCCAAGTCTGCTCCTTCTCCACAACTAGGATAAATTCAGACTTTGTTTTGCTGAAATCAACAACTCCTTTTTCAACAATGCTTGGGATACCGTAGCCTGAACTTCCCAGCTTTCCGCAGTCAATCTCATCCCCGCTGTCCACTAGTGTAATATCCCCGCTTAGTTTACCCTTGCTCGTTGCAACAATACCAATCTGCTCTCTTAATACGCGAAGCACTCCTTCAATATCCTCTATAATAATGTCTGACTCTCCCTGGTCGTCAAAAGTGTTCTCTTTAGTTCCTGGGATTCCCTGCTTGCACATGTAAAATAATTGTCTGAGACCCACGTGGCTTCCGTCCTTAATAACCTCGCGCAGCTTGCTTGCTACGAGCATTGTCTGCATGAAACTCTTTGACTGGCTGAGGTTGAAATAAGTCCTCTCAGTCGCCTTGTTTCCCATTCTTAACAATCTATCCTTCTCATCAAAGTAGACGTTGCTTAATGAACGCAGTGGAATGTTAACATTAGGGTTCTCGTAAACTTTTAACTGGTTAATAACATTCTTCCCTATCTCTATTAATTTCTCGTTCAACTCTTTTGTTAATTGTAATCTAACCTTTTGCTGGTCTTTTTCCTTCATTTCTCCTCACCTTCTGCTTCCTTTAGTATAGTCTTAGTCTCCTTCTCTTCTTCCTCTTCTAACTGCTTCTCTCTCTTCTCTATCTCCTTCTTCTGCTCGTCAACGTTAACGCTGAACTTCTTCTCAATAACAGTATTAATCAAGTCTTCAATCTCTTTCTTATCCTTGCTTGTAAGGTCTGATAATGCTTTAGCCATTACAGTTCCGTATTTAACGAAGGTGCTGACCCTTTGCGCTTCACGCTTCGCCTTCATCTTCTTGTGAAGGAATACTTTTAACTGCCTAGCGCACTCCTGCAAAGCGAGTTTAATCTCTTTAATAATTACTGGGTAATTCGCAATCGCTGCCTTACTCTCACTAGTAAAAGGCACCCAGACGCTGCAGATGTGAACTAGAATAATCATTGGTGCTTGAGGAGTAGTCGTGCCTGATGCTTTAGGAACACCATACCTTTTCCAGTCAGTCTCATTAACTCCTATAGTGATTGCGCAGGCTCCGCTTTCATACAATAAAGGAACCTTGTTAGCGATTCTCATAATCTTAGCACTAGTTTCAGGAATATTGCCCCCGTAAGCAAGTGCTGCTTCTACTTGGAAAGGGTAGCCTCTGTAAACGTTTGGAGGCCTGGTAGTGGCTGCTATGAATTCAGGATTATACTCTGTCCTGAGGCTCTTCTCAATTGCTCCTCTACCCACAGGGCTTAAACAATCAGTTGGAGGCCTCTGCAAGTCAGCCTTTTGCATGTGCTTTAATATATCTGTTGATTCCTCAACAGTTACTGAGTCAGGTTTCCTCTTATGATTAACCTTGCTGTTGTCAAGTATTGACTTAGCAGTTGTTGCTCCCATCTTGCTGAACTCGTCAGTTAAGAAAGAAAGTACCGTGTTCTTCTTCGTCTCCTTAAGCATTCTTATAAGAACTCCTAACTCTAAACCCCAAGGGTGCGGCTTAATCTCCTTAGTGGCTTGAGGCAGACTCTCAACAGCGCGTTTGAAAGTAATCCTCTCTCCTTTAGGATCAATGAAAACTATTTTAGCGTGAGGGTTAACAATGCTCGTTCTAAGCAAGTACTCGTAAATGCTCTTGTCACCGCTTGCTCTGTAAGTTCCTTCAAGTATTATCTCAACCCTTGTGCCGTGCTCTCTTGAAAACTTAGCGTATTCTTCGTCGCGTGTTATACTCGCGTCATTCTTTTTAATATCAATCATTAATTCAACAATGTGCGCAGGTTTGCCGTCAACCTTGCTGATTATCCTCGCAGCTTTTCCAGTAGTTAACTGCCCGTAAAGTATGGAAGCGCTGATACCAATACCTTGCTGCCCTCTTCCCTGCTTTAAGCGGTGGAATTTGCTGCCGTATAATAGTTTGGCAAAGACTTGAGGGATAATCTTAGGAATAATGCCTGGACCGTTGTCTTCAACGATTATCTTGTAAACCTCTTCACTCTCCTGGTCAATCCTAACAAGAATATCAGGCAGTTCAAAATCTTTCTTCTTCTTCCTTAACTCAGTAGCGTACTCCTCGCAGGCGTCAAGACTGTTATCAACAGCTTCCTTAACGCAAGTAAGCATGGCTTTTATTTTGGAATCAAAGCCTAACAAGTGCCTGTTCTTTTCAAAGAACTCTGCAATACTAATACTCTTATGCTTGTCTGCTAACTCATCAGCTATTGATTTCTCAGCCATTCAACATCACTTCCCTAACCCTTTTTTGATTCTCCTTATCCAAGTACTTGAAGACTGTAACGTGCTTTGCTCCTTTCAAAAGCATCTCGATTGCGTTCCTCGTCATTTCAATAACGTCGAGTTTGGCAATTATGCCAACAGTTTTCCCATAAACTATTAGGTACGCTCCTGTCTTATCCTCAAGCATCTTTTTTGAAGTCCCTTCCCTGCCTATTACTCTGCCTCTCAAGCGTTCAATGTCATTCTTTGAACGCCCGTAATCTTTAAGGTTGATTAGTTCAAAGTCGTAATCATCCTTCTCTAATAACCTTGCTATCTCTGGATTAAAACCTCTGCCAATTGCCTTAACAACCTTTTCAAGGGTCCAAATCTTCAGAGAATCGGGTCCTCTAATGACAACAACCCCTTCATCATTTATAAACATTTTCGCCTTAAAACCCTTTTCTAAGGCTTTTTTAACGCTTCCTTTAGTTCCTATAAGTACGGCTATCCTGTCTTCAGGTATATTAATTTCAGCACTAAACTCATCCATAATAAATAACAAAAACTTAAAGGGTTTAAAACAGTTATGGTAGAAAACATCCCCTTATTTGCTATGTGAAATAATTAGTTACTATCATAATACCATATTTTAAAGTCATCAGTGAAAAACTCAGTTAACGCTATAGCATTCGCGTTATTAAAATCAATACTTATGCTCTGCCATTCACCTTCATTAAACCTTATCCTGCTGTTTTCAACATCAATATCAACCTTGAACCACTCTCCGTAAGGTATGGTAAAATCAATTTCATCATATTCAACAACAGGTCAAGGCGCTCCAACCTCATAGTAAAAAAAATTGAAATAACCTTCATTTCCTGCACCACCATACATGTATAAGTATTCATAATAAACCTCTTGAGGTTCTTCAAGACTAACTATATCAAAATATACAAAAAAAGGACCTTGGTAACCAGTATAATCACCTGAAGGAATGTATGAATAAAAAGAGACATAAACTATTTCTTCAAGTTCAAAAGGGTATAATCCAGGCACAGTGCTTGCATCAATATCAAATGTTATGCTATACGTTCCAGTGTATGCATAATCATCAGTTATGTTTCCCATCCAGTCGCCTGCTTCTTCAAAACTGGTTTCATAATATTTAAGTTCAGCGTTTGTGAACCCGCTCTGAGGAGTGTTATAATCCGCAGGGCTTAAGAGTGAGCTCTTAACACCGTTGTCCAAAACAACCATTACTGTCAAGTCTTCCCCTGCTGTTTGTTTAAGATAATTAATCGTTGCCGCCTGGCCCGGAGCTAAAGGCTGCTCCAAGTCGTAACTGGTTAAAACGCCGTTGATGAAGAAGTTAACACTGCTAATAGTGTCACATCCAACGTTTTGAACAATAGCACCGTCCCCGCGTATAGAAATAAGATTTAATCTGCTGCAGTCCCTCCCTGCGCTTCCCTCAACGTTGCCTCCAACTGTTTCCTGAATATTAGACTGAACACTAGTAATCCAGAAAAACGCCAATGCTGCCGCGCCAATAGTCATAACAATAAGTAATATAACTGAAATTACTGGACTAATAGCCTTACGCATGTATAATGTTTATTAAAAGATTGTTTTAAAACCTTACGAGAACACACCATTAGTGCAAGTATTAGTTGAGTTACTGAAAGTGTCTCCCACTTCACAGCAAGGTCCGCCAGTGCCTGAAGATATTCCATTACTCGTCCACTTGTAAATAAAACCTGAAGTTGTTGGTCCAGCACTTTGACCTATTATGTCCAAGTCACCGTCACCGTTAATATCTCCTAATGTTATGGTTCTAACTGCTGTATCAGTTAACGCTCCAAGATCTGTTGATGTGAAACTGCCAGCACCATTATTAGTTAGTTTGAAAACATTGCTTGAAGCCGTATACTCTGCGACTACGAAGTCTAAATCTCCGTCTGCATCAATATCTCCCATGCTTATTGATGCTAAATCATCACCAACGTATACACCGTCTTCAAGAATCTTTGAAAATCCTCCGCTTCCGTCATTCCTCCACCTGTAATACCTGCCATTAGTATCAATGCTTATAACATCCAAATCTAGGTCGCCGTCAATGTCACCCATTGCAATCTCTCTTATAAACCCAAGATTCCAGTCTAATTGAGTGCCTGTGAAACTGCCCGCGCCATTATTAATCCATTTCCAAACATATTGCTGGAAATCTCCTGTTAAGAAGTCAACGTCGCCGTCCAAGTCAACATCGCCAACAGCAAATGAATAAATTGGTCCAGATGCTGAACCAACACTAGTCTTAGTGAAACTGCCAGCACCATTATTAGTCCACAAGCTTATAAATGAACCTGTTACTCCTCCTCCTACAAGCAGGTCCAGGTCGCCGTCGCCGTCTGCATCAAGCAAAGCAGAAGAGAGAGCATAATCAGTATCTATTCCAATATTTGAAGTGGTGAAACTGCCCGAACCGTCATTAATCCACTTGTCAACGTAATCTGAAGTGTCTCCAGTAATATGCGTTGTTACGAAATCATTAATACCATCACCGTTAATATCACCAAATGATATGCTGTTAATCTTGTCACTGCCTGAAGCGTAATGGTCAACGCAGCTTAGAAGAGTCCTAGTAAAACTGCCCGAACCGTCATTAATCCACTTATAAACGCATGCTCCTGTGCCTATTCCTTCATCCTCTCCTTGAATTATGTCCAAGTCACCGTCGTAATCAATATCAAATAAGACGAGAGCTCTGCCGTCAATTATTTGTTCATTAGAAGCTCCTAAGCTGGAGCTTGTGAATCCTGGATTAATGGTTTGGAACCATACCCCTCCTTTCAGTTCGCAAACGTCTTGGCCGCTCGCGTAATCTATCCTATCACCAAGCCAGTCCTGAACCCAGATATTATCAGTGTCAAAGATTACGCCCCCGTCTGAACACATATGAGTTGAATTGTAGAAATAATCTGAGTAGCCGTCATCACCGCAGCAAGGACAATTTATTGCATCATTACTGCTAATTGCTCCGTAAAACATTATGTAAGGTGCTGAACAAGATGATTCCTCACAATCAACAGGGCAGGAGCCGGGCTCGCAATAACCTGCTTCAGGAGTGTTCTCATCAGCAGGACTGCTCAACTGGGTTGAACCTGTTCCCCAATCAATTTCAACGGTTAACGGTGCGTAAGCTTCCTCATTAGCGTAAGTAATAATACCAACCTCGCCAGGAGCTAAAGGCTGGTCCAAGTCATACTCGGTCAATACTCCATTAATTAACATGTTAACGCTGTCAATCGTGTCGCAGCCAACGTTCTGCACAACCGCGCTGTCACCTTTAATACTAATAAGATTCAAGCGAGTGCAGTCTCCTCCCGCGCTTCCCTCAACATTGCTGCCAACAGTTTCCTGAATATTGGTTTGAACGTTATTAATCCAGAAAAACGCTAAACCAGCAGCGCCAATAGTCATAACAATCAATAATATAACAGAAATTACTGGACTAATAGTCTTACGCATAATAATATAATAAGTTAATTAGAATATTTAAGTCTTATTGAATCCAGTTAAAGTTAATATCATCCAAGTAAGCAACAGTGTTTATCTCTGAACCTGTTCCTCCAAGAGCTATTGGAGAACCCGTAGCGAATTCCAGTTTCGCAATAGGTCCAGCGGTCTGGTAATAATCATCAAAAGTTCCTCCCAACCCGTCATTAGCATAAATCTCCTCACCGTCTATATAGTATCTGATAGTTTCAGCAACCTCATCAAAAACTATTGTATAATCATGGTTACCCTCATAAGTTATAGGCTCAGTCCATCTTATCCTGTAACCGTTACCTCCAGGCTCTGACCAGAACTCCCTGAAAATTGAAGGTGATTCTATAACCGCCATGAAACCGTTTCCTAAAACAAAAAATTGTATAATATTATTAACATCATCATAGAAGATTATAACAAAAGTCCTGCTGCCCATGCCTTCATTGCTGAAATCTATGTTGAACTCAACAGTAGTATTCTCAAATTCTAAAGAAGGCTGTGATAATGTGTAAGTCTTGTCAGCAATCTTTGTAACACTATTGTCAAGGAATAATGCAGCATGGTCGCCCATGTAATTAACAATAGTAGCGTTAGCTTCGCTGTCCTGGTCTCCAACGTTAGTCCATCCTGAACCGTCAGCAACGTCAGCGCCTAAAACGTGGTCCTCGAACTTCTCCTCAAGATTATCACAACCGTCAGCGAATTGACAATCCTGTATAGACGCGGTAACGGAAGCACCGTTTCCTAACACAATAATAACATCCAAGTCCTCACCTAGTGTCTGAGCAGTGTAATCAATCTTGGCGGCCTCGCCGGGAGCCAAAGGAGCTTCCAAGTCGTAACCTGTCAAGACACCATTAATTAACAAGTTAACACTTGTTATATTGTCACAGCCAACGTTTTGCACAACAACCTCGTCACCCCTCATGCTTATAAGGTTAAGTCTGCTGCAACTGCTAACAGTAGAGGATTCAATGCTTGCACCAGCGCTCTCCTGAATACTTGACTGCACGCTGTTCATCCACAAGAAAGCTGCAGCGCTCGCAGCAACAGTCATAACAAGCAATAAGATAATACTAACAACTGGAGTAATCGCGTTACGCATACTTAAATAAATTTTTCCATTATTTTAAAACCTTACGAGAACACGCCATTAGTGCAAGAGTTAGTTGAGTTACTGAAAGTGTCTCCTGTTTCACAGCAAGGCCCGCCAGTTCCTGAAATCCCAGTATTCTCAAATATTGATATAGTATAACCATTCCTGTCTGTTGTTACAACATCCAAGTCACCGTCATTATTCCAGTCTCCTAATGCAATATGTTGAGGCCAGTCACCCGTCGTCTTTGTCGAAATCAGCAAGAAACTGCCGTTGCCGTAACCCTCAAAATAAGAGAAAACATTATCTGAACGCTGTGCGAAAGTTAAGTCAAGGTTGCCGTCATTATCAAAATCACCTGCTGCCACACTCCAAGGCTGATTACCTGTGGCCTTTATCACTCTTGTTCCAAAACTGCCGTCACCATTACCCTTATAGTAAGAGAACTGGCCTTCTATAGTGTCAGCAACGACTACATCCAAGTTGCCGTCATTATCAAAATCCCCTACTGTTAAATCATAAGGTGTTCCAGCTGTTATCGTAACTGCATTAGCAAAGGTTCCATCACCATAACCTGCAAGGTATGAAAAACTATGACCATTAAGATTAGCAGTTAAAACATCCAAGTTGCCGTCATTATTAATATCACCAATAGTTATAGCATAAGGGTCAAAACCTGTTGCTTTGCTTACCCTTGGCAAGAAACTGCCATTACCATATCCTATGAAACAAGAGATTACACTTGAGCCCTGATCACTTGTTGCAACATCCAAATTGCCGTCATTATCAAAATCACCAACTGCAATATCTGAAGGCCCGGTAGCTGTTGAAGAAGTAACTCTGTCTACAAAGGTTCCATCACCATTACCTTCAAAATAGGAAAAAGTATTATCAGTATAATCACTGGTGACAACATCCAAGTTGCCGTCATTATCAAAATCACCAACAGCTATCCTCCTAGGTGTCTGTCCTGTATTCTTAACCGTTCTCGTCTTAAATGTTCCGTTGCCGTAACCCTCAAAATAAGAAAACCTGTGAGTTGATTCAAGAGCTGTCGCAAGTATATCCAAATTACCGTCGTTATTCATGTCACCAATAGTATTTCCCTCCCCAGAGTTTCCTATTGACTTCGAAACTCTGTCAGCAAAAGTTGCACCGTTTAAGAACCACACATTGTTATCCAACTCGCACACTCCTTTGCTGCTTGAAGAATTAAAACGGTCACCGTAATCATCAAATGTGTAAAGATTATCTTTGCTAAAAACAACACCTCCATAACTGCAGTAATGCGTTGAGTTATAAAAATTATCTAGCACTGCATCATCACCGCAGCAAGGACACATTGATTCCGTTCCTACAAGTATATCTCCACTGAACTCTATATAAGGTGCAGAACAGCTTCCTTCACTGCAAGATAACGCCGCTACACAATCATCACTGCAGCTCACACTGTTCTCCCAGGCCTGGCATGTTAAGTCTCCGCATGAGTCAGAGCATACTCCTGTAAGGCATGCGCAGATTACATCACCAGTGCCTGAGCAGCCTGTTGTGCCTGTGCATCCAGTGTATTGCCCGTCGCTCACTGCTGGGTAAGTGCAGTTGCCGTCAACGCATGAAGGATTTGAAGTGCAGACATTATTATCCTCACTGCAATCATCATTATTGATGCATGCAAAACCTGCTTCTGGTGTATTCTGGTAAGCGTAACTGCAGAGAGTGTCTGATTGAGCGTTGCCTAAAACTCCTTCAACGCATAAGTTCTCATCTGAAGGCTGAGTAGCGTAATTAATAGTCACAGTCTGACCCGGACTCAAAGGGGAATCCAAGTCGTAATCAGTTAAGACTCCGTTAATGAGTATCTTAACACTGCTTACATCGTCGCAGCCAGTGTTCTGAACAGTAACACCATTCCCTCGGATTGCTAACAAGCGTATCCTGCTGCAGTCGCTGAAAGAACTGCTTTCCAAAGCAGCACCAGTGGATTCCTGAATACCTCCCTGAATCATATTAAACCATATGAAAGCAAGAGATGCTGCTGAAATAGTCATAACAAGCAATAAGATAATTGAAACAATAGGACTTATGGCTTTACGCATAATAATAATTTAAAAAACTCTGTTATATTTAAATCTTTAATCTCTTATTGAAATCATCCCAACTAACTACCTTGCACTTCTTTTTGAAGTAATTATTAAGGTTGTTCACGTCCTTTTCAAGGAATTCTAACGCTTTAGGGTGCTCTACTAAGACGCTCTGAGCCATGTCAATAAAAACTGGCCGCTTGTTAAAGTATAAGAGGTTAAACTCTGACAAGTCAGCGTGCACCAATCCTCCCCTGTATAATTTTATTACATACTCTATTACTTCATCATAAATTTTCTGGTAATCAGTTATTAAAGCGTCTTTAATTAATGGTGAGGGATTACCTTCAACCCCTATGAACTCCATGATTATAACATTATTTTTTGAAACTATGGGTTTGGGAACAGGCACTCCAATCGCGTAAGCCTTGCTTAAGTTACGGTACTCTTTCCTGCACCACAAGTAAACCAAGTCATGCTTTCTCTTCTTAATATTAGTAAAACGCGGGTCGCCGATAACGTACTTGCTCATGTTATCAAAACTGCTCGTGTAAGTCCTGAATATCTTAACCGCAACGTAGCCATTCTTAGTCTTGGCGCGGAACACGTTAGCTTCCTTGCCCGTGCTAATGCAGTGCTCTATCTCCTCGTAATACTCGTGCCTGAACTTATCCAGTACTCTAATCGTGCGGTTGTCAAAGACTTCATTAAATACCTTGTAAGCCTCTTTAGTCATTATAAGAAATCTAGGGTTACATCATTTATATTCGTAGCGGGTAAGTTCCATAAACCTGATTTTAATGCAGTCCTGTCAAGTTTCCTAAGGGCTTTGCGGATATCTCCCTTCTTTATCAGGTAAAAAAAACCTTCTGTCAACGCCCGGTCTATCATTGAGTCTATGCCCATCTCTTTAGCGGCCTTAAAAAATCTTGTTACGCAGTCAGTATAGTGAAATCCTGCAACAACTAATCTATCAACAGGCATGAGATTTTGAAGAAGTTTGGATTCATCAGGGTAAATGTAATCATTTAAATCCTTAAGACTCACGCCTGCATCTACAAATATATCTGATTGTTTAAACTGAAAGAGCTCAGACAAAAGTTCAGTGTCCAGTCCTCCTGAACTTTTCTTATAACAAACGTATGCAATGGAATAATTTTTCTGGCGATAATCCGCATCAATGACTTTGTTAATGCGCTTAATTTTTTTAGTATAATCTTTCAGGCGCTCAGAACCCATGTATCCAGAATTCTGCTTTATTGCAAAATCCACGTACTCCTGAATAGGATACAGGTATAAAAATAGTTTCATAAAAAGTTTTTTTAAATATTCCACTATTTAAATTCTTCCATTAAAACTCTTCCAAATCCTTTAACAATCCCTTCCTTCTAAGCCAGTCAACCTGAGTCTTCCTGTAAGTGTAAGTTATGTCTCCTTTGTCCTTGTCATACTCCCAGGGTTCAACAATAACAACATCTCCCTGCCTGACCCACATGCTTCTTCTTAACCTGCCAGGCACTCTGCAAAGCCTTGTCTTACCGTCCAAGCACCTGACATACATCTTCCTGAGTCCAAGCAGTTGGTCTACTATTCCAAGAACCTCATTGCTTCTTGGTGTCCTTACCCTGACAACCTCGCCAGTTTCGCTTTCTTCGTGGTGTTCTTCCTCACTATATGAGGCGTCAAAGTCTTCACCAAAATCATCTTCCATAAAGTATCCTATAAAATCATTGTTTTAAAAAGCTTTACTTATTAAAATACTCAGTGCAGTTGTTGTAAGTGAAATTAAAGAATAAAGGCTGGTAATCGTATTCAATAACTGCGAAGTCCTCGTAATATAAAGTGTCTTCAACAGTGTGAACCTCGTTTCCCGCAGTAATTGACAAGTTCTCAACGTACAAGCAGTTAACATTCATAACAACTAATTGCACGTCATTATCGCTTATAATGTCCAAGCAATTGCAGACGTGGCTCTCTAACTCTTCTTCCAGAGAAACTTGTATTTCTTCTTTTAAATTATTAACCCATAAATAACCGACGAGTATAACAAAAGTGCTTAATAGTAGAATCAAACCAACTCCGTAAAAAGCATTAAGACTATTGATATAAACCATTAATTAAATATAAAAATAGGCGACTTTTTAAAGTTTCTAATGAGCGGCATCAAATTAGTTAAGAGTTTCTGCATTCTGGACTCCAGGGGCAATCCTACACTAACAACTTTTGTTCAAACTGAAAACGCTTCCGGGTCAGCGAGTGTTCCAAGCGGGGCTTCAACCGGCAAGTTCGAAGCATACGAGTTAAGGGATAAAACTAAAGCATTCCATGGCAGAGGAGTTTCAAAAGCAGTTAATAATGTTAACAATATTATTTCTAAAAAACTTAAAGGAATGAACGTGTTTAATCAGGAAAAGATTGACTACGTAATGAAAGAATTGGACGGCACACCTAATAAGTCTAAACTTGGAGCTAATGCTATATTAAGTGTTAGCTTGGCAGTTGCAAGATGCGCTGCTAACGAGAAAAAAGTGGAATTATTCGATTACTTGGGCGGTTTCAAAGGCTTCCCAACTCCTTTGTTAAACGTTATCAACGGGGGAAAACACGCAGGCAATAAGATGAATATTCAGGAATGCATGATAATACCTGACACTAAAAGCTTTAATGAAGATATGAGAATCGCCAGCGAAACTTATCAAGAACTCAAAAGTGTTATTGAAAAAAAGTACGGCAGAACCGCTGTTAATGTTGGTGATGAAGGAGGCTTCGCACCGCCAGTAAACAATGTAGAGGATGCGTTTAAACTAGTTATTAAAGCATTGGACAACCTTGGCTATTCTAAGAAAGTAGGGTTAGGTATTGATGCTGCTTCATCAGAGTTCTACAATAAAGGCAGGTACGAATTAGATGATAAAAAAATCAGCAAAACGCAGTTACTTGATTATTACAAGTCATTATCCAAGAAGTATCCTTTGTGGAGTATTGAAGACCCTTTCGAAGAGAACGACTTTGAAACAACGGCTTTGCTTAACAAGGAATTAAGAGGAAGGGTTCAAATCGTGGGTGATGACTTACTAGTCACTAATACTGAACGGGTTCTTGAAAGCGTGAAGCATAATTCCTGCACTGCATTATTATTAAAGGTTAACCAGGCAGGCACTCTCACTGAAGCGAACAAGGCATGCAGGACTGCTCAGAAGAATAACATGAAGGTAGTAGTCAGCCACAGAAGCGGTGAAACTTGCGATAACTTCATCAGCGACTTATGCCTCGGCTGGGGTTGCTCGCAGATAAAAGCAGGAGCGCCGTGCAGAAGCGAGAGAACAAGCAAGTATAACAGGTTAATGATACTAGAACAATTAATGAAGGATTAGATAACGATTGTAACAACGTCCTTGTCTTCTAATACGTGATTAAGTCCTAACTGCTGGGCGGGGAATTTAGCACTCTTGCCCCATACTTGGGCGTACCTGAAGTATTCAATGAACTGTTTGTGAATCTTCAGGCACAAGTCGTAAATCCTGTCTCCTTTATGAAGTATTACAGGCTTATCCATATCAGCTGGCTTGCCCTTAGGCTTCAAATAAACCCTTATTATGCGGGTTTTCTGGAATATTTCCTCTTTCAAATTGTCCAATCCTTTGCCTTTCTCAGCACTTATGAAAACAGCGTCCTTGTAAGTTTTTTTCAACTTCTTCAACTCCTTATCACTAAGAGTGTCCACTTTGTTGAAAACCATTAATGAAGGCACGTAATGCCTGTTGCCTAAGAGCGCGTCAATGAAGTCTTCAGCACTAATATTCTCACGTATTATTACTTCACCGTTTATGAACCCGTAGCTGCGCATTATGCTGCTGATAATTTCAGGACTTAACTCTGTTAAGTCAAAGGTGCTCATAACTTTAATTCCTCCCTTCGGAGCGCTTTTGAAGAATACCTTCGGCGGCTTCTTGTCAAGCCTGACTCCTGCCTCGTATAATTCCTTCTCTATAACAGGAATGTGATGTAGTTTTTTAACATCTATTAGCATGATTACCAAGTCAGCGTTTCTAACAACGTTCAAAACCTCGCGGCCTCTTCCCTTACCCTTGCTCGCCTCTGATATAATACCCGGGAGGTCAACGATTTGTATGCTCGCATCCTTGTAATTCATCATTCCTGGAATAGCAGTAAGCGTAGTGAACTCGTAAGCAGCAACCTCGCTGGACGCGTTAGTAATAGAGTTAATGAGTGTGCTCTTTCCAACGCTCGGGAAACCCACGAGTGCTACAGTAGCATCACCAGCCTTCTTAATAGTATATCCTGCACCCTTGCCCCTGCCTCCCTGCTTGTCAGCTTTCTCCTTCAATTTTGCAATCTTGCCGTAAAGGTTGCCTAAGTGGTGCTCGGTTGCTTTATTCTTCTGAGTCTTAGCTATCTCCTTCTCTATCTCTGCTATCTCATCATCTATACTGCTCATAAAATAATTAAAGAGATAACTTTTTAAAAACCTCACTGTAATTAGTTTAGTATCATGGCTAAGAAGGTTTACAACAAGAGAATTGCTCGGGTAAGAAGAAAGGTTGAGAGAAGGAGACTGCCTAGTATTACTAAAAATGATATTAAAGAGAAGATAGAGAAACAAAAAAAGACTTCAGAATAAGTTATTCTTCATTTCAAACTCTTTCTCCTGGTTATTGAAAAAGCGAACACTGAAAGAATTAGTTCCTCCAATAGTATGACGTGAATATTAAAAGGTTTGAACAAATAAATTATGCACGCGAATATTATTATGTTAGATAAGGCAATAAAAACTGCCTGGTTCTCGAACAATTTGAAAGATACAACGTATACTGCGAAGCTTGAAAGCAAAAGAAGTCCTATGATTAAAACCCAGTAAAGAGTTGAATCAAACAAGTCATTGCTTGATTTTACAACAACTAATCCAGTAAGGTTTGAAGTCTTGATGTTAGTGACTGCTTCAATGCTTTGCGAAGCATTAGAGGACATGACTTCTTCAACCTGCTGAGGCGTGTTTTCTTGAACCTGCTGCTCTTCTTCTAATACTTCTGGAAGATAAGTAATAGGCTGTTCTTCAGGGGTGAAGCTTAAAGCAACATTTTCTGAAAAGGATAAGTAATCATTGAATACGTTAATATTAAAATTGTAATCTTTTTCTGAAACGTCTAATTCAAGAATGAATTCTTCACTCTCCCCTGCCCTGGAGTAAATGTTAGAACTGGTTAAAACGTTGCTGTCTGATGTTACTGTTAACTCCTCATCAAAACCTCCATTATTAACTGCTTTAATAATCAAGTATTTATTCTGCAGTGTTGTCATGCTTGAGTCAATAGTTAAACTAATGTTATGAACAGGTGTTGGCTTGACAGTAACGAGTTTTCCAATCCCATTATTCGTCTCATCGGTTTCAAAGATCAAATTATTGTAATCAACGTAGACTCTAACATCAGCGTAAGCTGTTAAACCTGAGAGGTTAAAAAACGCGTACTTAGTCTCTTCCGGCATTAAATTAATACTAGTATCATTAATAATGTAGTTGTCAATTAGTGCCGTTAATGACGCGTTAATTACAGGGTAGATGGCGTTATTCTTAATGCTGCAGTTTATTATCAAAGGTTCTGAATCGAAGACTTCGTTCAGGAAGTAATTATAAGATATTTCCAAATCACCCACAGGGTAATAAACTTCACCTTCCCTGAAATAATCATAATAGTCTTCATTCGTTCTGATTATATCTTCAGTAATACCATCATTATTAACGTCTCCTTGAATTATTTCAGAAGATATTTCCTTGTTAAAGTCGTAGAAAAAACCTTCATGCAGTATTTGGAAATAATTCTCCCCTGTTGCATTAACTGCTTCAAACGTTAAGCTCATATTATTGTTTGAAACATTAATGTCTTTACTGTCAGAGATTACTGCGCTTATCGTGAAATCTCCTTTCTCTAAAGGACTTATCTTGTAAGTCTTAATATTTTCAGAGCCTGCAGGAATATTAACTGTTTCCGAGATGAACTCGTCAATCGTGTATATAGAAAGGTTCGCGGACTCGCTGTTCTCAAAGCCTTGGTTGAATACTTTAACGTTTAGTCCTGAACTTGTAAGGTATAATGATACTCCGTCATCAGGGTATGAAGTGTCATAAACTTTTAATACTCCTGAACCAGTTATTGTTATCAATTCTATGCCGTCATTATCCAAATCAGCTGCTGAGAAGTAACCGTTAGCAAAATCTTTTCTTGCCAACTCCTGGCCTGAAATGTTTATAACAATTAATTCTGCTCCAGAATGAAATAATAATTCTTTAGAACCGTCATTATCGTAATCAAAACTCGTTAATGAATCGCAATTCGCGTAATCATCATAAACTTCATTGAAGTATAATTCGCCGTCGTAATTAAAAGAGTATAATCCGTTGCTGGCGCAGGAGTAAGCATCGGTTAATGGCAAAAGGTTTGTATTAACTGCTGTTCCAGGGTTTAAGAATCTTAACCTGTCAAGCTTGACAAGAGCTGGACTGTAAGCGTAAACGTATCTGCCTATTGTGAAATAAATCGTATCGTTTTTCAAAAGAATCGGGGATTTTAAATCATCCGGTATTGATTTTGACAATTCAACATCTCCTGTTAATGCATTAATTGAGTATAGTTTATCCTTGCAAGCGATTATTAAACTATTGTTGTAAACAACAGCTCCATTATTGCATGATTTTATTGAAGCAGTCCATACCCTGGTGCCGTTAGAAGCGTAATAACCTGAAACTTCATTGCTTGTTGATTCAACAACCACTCCTTCGTGAACTATCAGGTTCTTCCCAAAACCTTGTGTTGAATTATTCTGCCACTTAACACTGCCGTCCAGGTTCAATGCTGTAAGCTGAGAGCTTGAAAAGATTATTGAATTATTGTAAATAACCGGACTGTTTATGTTATTCGTGCTGTACTGCCATAATATATTCCCTGACTTGTCAAAAACAGTTAACTTGTCAGTTACTGCGAACAATTTTCCTTCAAATACTAAGGGCGCGAATCTGGCGTTGCTGTTAAGGTTGTAAGAGAATTTCTCGTTAAGCGCGGCACGGCCTGAATAATTGCTTGTGAAGGAGTTAATATTATCTGAGCCGTAAGTAGTCCATGAATAAACCGTGGGAAGTAAAAAAAGCGCTAGAAGTATAATTAGAAGCCTCCTCATAAATTATATTTATAGAATTGTTTGTTTAAAATCTTTCGTTTAAACGCAAAAGTTGCAGCGATTCTTGGAAGTTCTTAATCATCTCTTTCAAGCCTTCCCTTCCTTTAGGAGTGATTGCGTAAATCTTCTTGAACCTTCCGCACTCAACAGTTTCACTGCTCTTAATCATGCCTTCATTCTCAAGAATTGACAATACAGGATATAGTGTGCCGCAAGAAGGTTTCCAGTTGTAAACCGTTTCCAACTCCTTGAATAAACCGTAACCGTGAACAGGGTGCTGTGATAATAAATTCAGGACTAATAACTTTAAATTCCCCCTCAATAAATCGGACATAGTTATAATTGATGGGTTCATCATTTAAATAGGTTTTGTAAAAAACTATTAAAAAAAAGAGTGATTTAATTTTAATAACATGGCAAAGAAAAAAGATGGTAATAATAATTTATTAAAAAGTTTCTTTTACGGTGTGGTCTTTCCAACAATAATATTATACCTTCTTGCATTCACTGGTTTCATAAACTTCAGCACGAGCGGGTGGCTTCTTCCAGGCATAGTAATTATTATCGGAGGCTTGCTGATAATAGTTGGTGCTGAATTTATACAAAAATTTTTGAAGAAGTAGCAACTGTTTCTAAAAGCGTATTATCTAGAGTTTTTCAAAAAAAAAGAGAAAAAAAGAATTAAAAATTGGTTTTTTTCTTATTGTACTGTAATTGTTAAAGTTCCAGTATCCGTGTGAACAATTTGGCTTCCTGCAACAGTGTAAGTTATGTCTGTATCAAGCTGCACTAAGTCTCCAGCAGTTAAACCACAACCTACTTCTGGGTAAATTATTATATCCTTTGTCTGTGAAGCAGGTACTACCACATTATCAATGTCTGCTGTGTTATTACATTCTATTCCTCCTAGAATTGAGAAGTCAACATCTAAAACAGTAGTTGTCTTTCCAGTCTTAACTCCTAAAACTAGTGTTAGTGTGCCGTTTGTATCAAACAATGCATCATCTACTTGGAAGTTGCTTAATCCTCTGACTTGCAACGCTGTTGAACCGCCAGGGTTGAAGACTCCTAATGCAAATAATGCTGCACCAACAATTACAATAATAAGAATTGCCCAACCATACGTCATTAAGTACTCTAGAGCACTTTGAGCTTTTCTCATCATAATAGTTTAAAAAGAACCGTATATTTAAAAAAGTTGTCTTAAATGCTTGTTACTCCAGTAAATAATGTGCCTATGAAGTAATTGGATAAAAAGAAGACTGCAACGCTTAATACTAAAAGCAAAGGTATCATTTTGACGCCGTCTTTCGCGCTCCCAGTCTCTAAGACTCCATACATTAAGGCTCCGAATACTGCGTTAATTATTAATCCAATTACTATTATTGTTCTGAGAAATTCTATATTAACTGCTCCTGGCTGGAAGTTAAGAAATGTTACACTAGTAGGTACGTCAACGTCTGGAACTAAAGCTGTAAGCTCAGAAAGCGTTTGAACCTCGTAAAGAGAGACGCCGAATAGTAAAGGTGCTCCGAAACCTGAAGCAATAAAAAGTATAAGAGTATACATGAGCACACTAGCCCTTATCTCTTTTCTTAAAACGTCCATGTCCCTAATATCTTGTGCAATATTCTCTAAGAGGCTTGAAAGCTCTCCTCCTCCATTAATACCCTCAACTATTAAATTAACTGTTTTTCTGAATAGTTTGGAATCAATCCCATTGCTTATCTCAACCAATGCCTCTCCCAAGTTCTTGCCTGCTAATGTCTCCTTGCTCGCGTTCACCAGGTCTGATTTGAACTTTCCGAACTCGTCCCTGTTAGCTAATAAAAGAGCTTGGTCAATGGTCATTCCGCTCTTAACGTTAGAAGCTAATAATGACAAAACGTCAGGTAGTATTTTTTCAATAAATAAAGTCCTGCCTCTCTTTGTTAATGAAAGCAAGAGCTCGGATATTAATTGAAATATTAAAAAGATTCCAAGCACTGCTGCTGTTAAGTAATACCATTCCAGCTGCGTAAACAAGAAAATTACTATTAACGCGGTTAATCCTGTTGCCAAAGAGTAAAGGAAGAAGAATCCTGTCCACTCCTTGTAGTTCATCTCAATTCCTGCGAATATCATGCTCTGTCTTATGTGATTCTTATAAAAACTGGGAAGGGCTTCTTCCACTCTTCTGTAAAATCTTGAAGTAATTGACATTTTCTAGTTCATCTCAAACATCGGCCTCGTGGACCCTATAATATTCATGAATAATAAGTTGGAAAATAGTAATATTACTGGAATAAAATAGAATACGTATTCAGGGATTGCTCCCCCAAAAAATGAAGAGAATACTGTTAAAAAAGTAGTTCCTAATGCAGGCACTATTATTGTAAACATTATGTACATTAATGCTATGGGGCTTAGCCTGCTCCCGAAGGCTTTAACCTCTAAATACCTCTCGTCTTCAATGCTTTTAACTATAACTTCAAGGGTTTTTGCAACATCAGTTCCTGCCCTTAAACTGTTAGTCATTTGCCAGACGAATCTCCTGAAGAAACTGCTCGGGTTGTGAAAACCTATTTTTTCCAGCGCTACTATCTCATTCGTGCCTCCTTCAATATCTCTTATCATCTTCTTAAACTCTGATGAAACCACTCCGTAATCACCGTATGCTATTCCTACCATGCTGTCAAACAAAGGTATTCCGCTTTTAACCTTGATAAGCATGTGTCTTAGAGCGAACAGTAAAGAAACATCTATCTCTTTGCCCCTCTTTAACAATTGAAGTTTTGGCATGTTAATGAAGTTGAATAATGAAAAAAAGGAAACTAATAACGTAACTGCTATCATTAAAATTATATTATTTAATAATAATATTTTGAACAAGTATAATACGAGAAAAAGTCCTGCCCCTAACACCAGGACAT
>JAFGFH010000015.1 GCA_016931175.1 Nanobdellota archaeon | reverse complement strand
TGTGAAGGAAGAGGATAAGCCTGTTCTAATTAAGAAGATAACTGAAGTTTTTACTAGTATGGGTTTGCCTGCTCAAGCAGTTACTGTTATTATTAAAGAGTTTGGCAAGGATAATTGGGCTAGCGGCGGAGAGCAGCATTCTAAGAAATTCTAGCAAGATTTAAAATTAGTAAAGTGGTTATTTTATTCTCATGGAGAAGGTTGCAGTAGTATACAAGACGAAGTATGGCAGCAGTGAAAAATATGCTGAGTGGTTAAGCAAGAGTTTGAAGGCTGACGTTTACGAGATGGATAATACTAAGATTGACAGGTTAAAGGGTTATAATACTATTATATTTATTAGCGGTGTTTACGCTGGGAGGATAGAGTTTGTTAATTTTATTGGCAAACATTTTAATGAATTAAGTGATAAGAAATTGGTTGGTATAATCGTTGGAGCTTTGCCTGAAAATAATTGGTGGAGCAGGATTAATTACTTACTTATCCCTGGCAGGCTTAAGAAAAAGGTTAAGTTTTTCAAGATTTACGGCAAACCTCCTGGTGAAGAGGCTGAACCTATTAAGAAGTCCAACCTTGACAGTATTATTGCTTATTTGAAGAGATGAGATTTTTTTTATTCCACGTTGAATGTTTCTTTCATGAACTCTTGAGCATCTTTTATTGCCCTGCTGTTTTGGTCTATGAAGTTCTTGTACCAGCCGTGGTCTACGATTCTAAGCTTTAAAGCTCCCATTTTTTCTTTTGCGGCTCTAACGCTTCCATCCTTGACTATTGCCACTATTCTGAACATGAAGTTGTTGAGTTTAAAATCCCTGAAGCACATCTTCTCTTTTGCTGAACCTCTTTTTAATTCGAAATATTCAAGGTCAGTGTCTTTGAAGGTGCGGTTTAAGTATTCACATAATGCAGTTAGGAAGGGGGCAACTAATTGGTCGTCTTGGATGCCTTCTTTTAAGGATTCGCTTATTGAACTCGCGAAGCATACGCCGTTTCCGTCAATAACATAAACTGCTGAAGTGGTGAAGTTTTTATCATTATCTTTTTTAAAAACTTCATAGTCTTTAACATCTTTTTGCAGTATGTTTGTTAATCCATCTTCTATGTCCCCGAATTCCTTGCTCGTAATGTCTCCTCCTTTCAAATATTTAGCTCTGCCTGAAGAGTTCATGAAGAATTTCACTTCTCCAAACATTTTATGAATATTAGCTGATGATTGGCCTTTGCTGACCGAACTTATTCTTAACAATTGGTCCCCAATTTTATAATTCCTGAAATCAACGCTGACATTCTTGCCTTTCATGTCTTTCATTTTTAATCCAAGAAGCTCGTACGCTTTGCTTATGCTCTCAATATAAGTGCAGACTCCTCTAACAAAGCTCGCGAATAAGCAGTCGTCGGTTATTATCTCTTTCACTTCATTGCTTGAAGCATTTAATGTATAAGCCTCTGAAGCGCCGTCAATAATAAGGTTATTTTCAGGTATTATGAAAACTGCTGAACCTTTGCTCTCACTCTTGCATGAGGTTAAAGAAGCATCTAAAGAATCCCCCCTACTAATTCCATAGTAGGTGCCGTAAGCCATTTCTTATTCTTAGAATAATAAGAAGCACTAATTCTTATTTAAATTAATGTGTCTATAATAGTTATATTGCTGTACAAGTAGTTATTTGTGAAGAAACGCCTATGAGTAGTTTCACGCTGTACATTGTTCCTGCCTGCATTGTTCCAAACCCTCCTTTAACTGTGAATGTCTCTGAAGCGCCTGCCTCAACTGCTCCTACTACTGTGGTCACTGTTGCCTTGGTTCCTATTACTGTTCCGTATATTGAGCTTAGCGTTAGTGTTATTGGTACATTATCTGCTATCTGGTTCTCTCCAATGTTTCTTATTGTTAATGTTACCTGGTCTGGTGATTTGCATTCAATGCTTGATATTGAGAATGGTGTTGGCACGTTTACTACTCCTGCTTCTTGAACATTAAATGATGTTGTCTGAGTTAACCCGTTTATTGTAACTGTTAAACTGTAAACTCCTGATGGCAGGTTCCAACCGTCTGATTTAAGCACTGCTGTCTTGCCTGTTGCTATTGTTAGTCTTGAAAAATCATTATCTGTTCCTCTAAGTGTGCCATAAGAGTCTGTTACTTTTATTGAAATAGTTGCAAGTGCTAAGTCTGGACCTGAGTTCATAAGTGAAAATGATACGTTGCCTTTATCGTAAGACGCTGTTAGTATTGAGAAAGTGTCTGTTTCCGTGAATAATTCTCCCCCGCAAGTATAATCACACACGCAGTCAGGGTATTCCCCGCTGATTTGCCACGCGAAATCATCGCATTTAGAGCTGATTTGTGACTCGCAGTAGTCTAAGCAAGTCATTTCATCGCCGCCTGTTTGCTGCTGGTTCTGCGTGCAGCCAGCTAATAATACCATTAGTGATAATAAAATAACTGCTTTTCTCATAACAAGTTACATAATTTAACGTAGCTTAAATAGGTTTCGAAAAACAGTTTAAGACGCAGTGCAAGTCATTGATTTCAACAAACTTCCTATATTAAGCCTTAAACTGTAAGAATAACCTGCCTGCATTGTTCCAAACCCTCCAGTAACTACTAATTTTTCAGAATCGCCTGAGGGTATTGCTCCTACTCCATTGCTTATTGTAGTATTTGAGCCGTAAACTGTTCCTGATAATATTAATTTAAGCGGGAAGTTTCTTAGCAGGGTTTACGAGGGGGATTAAAAGGATACTGGCAAGTGGTGTGATGATTTTAAAGCTTATGCAAAGAAGAAGGGTTATAAGATTAAGAATTGGTACACGTGGTACGCTCTATGCCCGAAGTGCGCTAAGAAGTACGGCAAGAATTATACTGTAATCATTTGCAAGGTAAGTAAGTGAAAGAGTATAATGACAGCTGCAATGGTTATTATAATACTGGTTGTTACGATTTTGACTTGAAGAATATAAACTGCAGGCTTTACTGTTTTCTTAAGAATAAATAGAAGCTTATTTAAAGACATTATGTAGTAATTAGTATATTATGAATGGAGTTGTTAAGTTTTTCAACACGTCCAAGAATTACGGATTTGTCACTGGAGAGAACGGCACGGATTACTTCTACCACATCAGCGGTGTAGACGGCGGCAAAGTCCTTAATGAAGGGGACAAGGTTACTTTCGAGACTGAGAAAGGCGACCGTGGTGAAAAAGCAGTAAAAATCAAGAAAGTAGAAGAATAAAAAAAAAATTTTTAGTGTTTTCTTTAATGAAATTATTAATATTTTTGATTCTTAATTACTAGTTACTACTTTTTAATTACGTAATTTTTAATGCATGTTTGGGGCACGCGATTACGCACACGCCACAGTCCAAGCACTTGTCAAAGTCAATAACAATCATTTCAGATTAAGTAATCAAATCTTTGTTTTAAAAAATTATTCCTGTTTTAGATAAGAGTGTTGTATTTATAGCAATACTGAACCTTTGTATCTCCTGTCGTATCTTATTGTGCCTTTAGGGAATAGTGTTAATTGCTTCTCATCCTCTTCTATTGGGATGTAATTCTTTGGTTCAGCGTTTATCACTGTCTGCCCGAAGACGTCGTAGACTATTTCTTCACCCACTTTATGTATCCTCTCTCCTTTAGAATCCAAGTAGTTCCTCAATGATTCTTTGTCTTCTTCTGTTAACTCATGAGCTTTAACCCATTCCAGAACCTTGCCTGTTGGGTTGTATGGTTTAGTTACTGGTCTTATGATTAACTGCTCAGCTTTTTGTTTTAATGCGTAATTGATTAATTCTTCCAGTTGCTGGGGGGATTCTATTCCCTGCTTGAATAATACGCACGATAATCTGACACTGTATTCGTAATCGTGAAGCTTTGATACTAATCTACCAATGTTGTAATAAGGCAGCTTCATTGTCTTAATATTGGTCTCGCTGTCATAGTTTAGTATTGAAATTTGTATTGTTGTCATCCCTTTATCAGACCATTCTCTTAATTGTTTATTATACTTGTCTTGGCTGATTAGTGAACCGTTCGTCTCCATTTCAATTATTGGAAAATCGTATGGCATTAACGCTTCCAGTGTTTCAGTCACGCATTCAGGATATAATGTGGGTTCTCCTATCCCTCCTAATATCACTGTTGCTGCTCCTGACCTGTTAGCGTAATTGCATGCTGTACTGAAGCGTTTCCAGTTCATACTGGGTTTTTTGACGTGTTTTGCCACCATCTTTGTTATGCAGTAAGGGCAGTCCGCGTTGCATTTATCCCCTCCAGTTAGTATGCGCAGTTTGTTAACCTTCATAAGTTATTCCCTTCCTGGAAGTATTTCCTAATTGAGTTCATGAATAAGCAGTCTTTGAATAATACTTTTGAATCGTTCACGTTAATTATTTCATTAGTGAATCCAGCATTTGCTCCTCTTATTAAGACAAATGGCACTATCTCATCGCATTCACCCATCACTAAATGAGCTGCGCTGACCAACTGGTCTGCTACTGCCCTCTTAGTGTACTGCATCTTTCTGCCGAACAAGTCAGTCCTGCCTATACAGTCATCCACTGGTCTTATCCCTGCAACTCCTATCATGCTTCCTATTACTCCGCTTCTTAACGGCGTCACGTGCGAGTCTGAGATTATCACTCCTAAATCATGCAATTTGTAATAATCTCTTAGTTCGTTTCTAAGATTAGAAGCTGACTCGTAAGGCTTGCTTGGCCATAATATTACAGT
This sequence comes from Nanobdellota archaeon, assembly GCA_016931175.1. GTDB lineage: Archaea > Nanobdellota > Nanobdellia > Tiddalikarchaeales > Tiddalikarchaeaceae > CG07-land. Next base: position 4,246 of record JAFGFH010000015.1, on the reverse strand, counting down.
GTCTTCATCTCCAGCGTTTGACTTGTCTATTCCTGCATTAGCAATTAGTGTATTATTAACCATTGTGAGGAGCACCTTCTCCACTCCTCCTATTACTAAGTCGCTGTTCTCTATCACTAACTGCGCTAATTGAGGAGACATATTATACTCTAATCCTAAACTCTCTGCTTCTCTGCTTGGCGTTGCTCTTCTTAAGTCTCGCGCTCTGTCTTCGCATAACGCTGTCACTTTGCTTGACACTATGATTACATCTTTTTCTTTTATTGTTTCTTTATTATAAGCAAGTGATGCAGTCACGGCTTTCGCCAAATCTTCTCCTTTGCTTATTATCCTGTACGCCTTGACGGGTATTACGTTTATCATTTTGCTTTCACTGCAACTGGTTCTGCTTGTGCTTCAAGTATGGTGTTAGTGTTTAATACCTGCTCTGCCATGCTTATCTTTTGTGCAACTTTTTTCAGCACGTATCTTGTCAGGTAAAAAGTTCCTGCTATCCCGAATCCGAATATGAATCTTTCAAGCGCGACTACAGGTATTAGTGCAAGCCATTCCGCTGACGTCATAGGCACAGTGTATAACCATAGCGTGCTTCCCACTGCGTGCGCGGTAAATGTTGCCCCGAAGCTTTGCAGTATTATCCTGAACCTGTTATTGTTCGGCATGATTCTTCCAATTATTGGTATCAGCCAGTAGAGTGTGAAAGGCCAGGCCTGCCTGCCTACTGAATGAGCAATGAATGCTATCATGCAGGCTGCGGGTATTAGCGCAGTCTTAAGCCTGTCCTTGTTTCCAAAATAGTATGCTGCGAAAAGCATTGGTGTAATTCTTAATAAATTAATTATTGTCAACTCCTTGCCTAGCAGTAAGAAGCTTGCCAGCTCAGCGCCTAATACTGAGATTACTCCAAACGTTGTTCCAAGAAAGCTTCCTGCTATTGGGCCTGCGAACTGGTATAGTGTGAAGAACTGGTTATCTGCACCCACTACCTTTGAGAAGTTAATGTTCTTTCCTGCAAGCACCATTAGGCTAAACATTATCAGGAAAGCTCCTTTTAATAATCGTGTTTTTTTCATCATATTGTGTCTTAATTAATAGTTTATATTAAGGATTATTGACAAGATTATTCCTCACAGGAATATTCTTATATTATGAGGGAGTATGTCTTTTTTGATGCTGCCGGATTTGAGTATTATTAAGATTTACAGGAAGAAGGCTGGTGTGAGCCAGAAGGAGTTAAGCAGGTTATTAAAGATTTCCCAGTCTTACTTGAACAAGATTGAGAATCTCGCTTCCGAGCCTCCGTATAATCTTGGCAAGAGGATTATTGAAACGCTTAAGAGCCTTAAGAATAAGAATGAAAGTGTGGAGGTTAAGTCTTTAATGACTAAGATTAAAAGAGTTAATCTTAACAAGACGGTTAAGGAAGCTGTTGATTTAATGCACGAGCTTGGTGTGAGCCAATTGCCTGTTACTGACGGAGTGGTTATTGTAGGCAGCTTCACTAAGAGGACGATTCCTTTGCTTATTAAGAGGGGTTATAAGAACGTTGAAGAACTGGTTGTTAAGGATGTGATGGAAGCTCCTTTCCCGATGATTCCTGAAGACTCTCCTATTCAATTAGTAAGCAACCTTTTGGAGTATAATGAGGCAGTGTTATTGTTAAAGAACGGCATCTTTTCAGGCATTATTTCAAAGAAGGATTTGTTAAAGGTGTTAGAGTAATTGGTTTCTATAATACTTGACAGTTCAAAGCTTGAATTATTAAAAAAGGAAGATGTGTTTAATATCTTCACTAATGCTGAGCATAATGGCAAGATTCGAATTCTTGACGCTGTCTTTAACAAGTATTTTAATAATAATGAGTGCGGGGATTACGAGCCTTTCGCAAGATTATTGTATGAAGTTGTTGGTGTAAAGGGATTATGGATGATGCTTACTACTGTTGAGGGTGATTTGACGCAGTCATGGAGGAGGGGGTGCAGTGTTAATGATGTCATACTCGAGTCTGAGAAGATATTAAACGATGAAGAGTACAGGTTAAGGGTTAACACTGAGTATACGCAGAACCCTGGCATGTTTGATTTTTTTATAAAAAAGATTTAAAATCTGGACCGCTTACGTTCTTTTTATGAGAGAAGCTTTTTTTGATGCTGACGGTGTTAGGTTGAATTACGTAGTTGGCCCAAATAATGGTCCTGCTTTGGTTTTATTGCCTGGTCAGAGCACTACTTGGCAAAGTTACGAGCCTGTGTTTAAGGGGTTATGCAAGAATTTTCAGGTTTATTCTTTAAGTATTAGAGGCCATGGCAAGAGCAGTTGGACAAGTGGCAATTACAATTTTAACACTATTGGCAAGGATTTAACACTTTTTTTGCAGAAGGTTGTTAAGCGCCCCGCGATTCTTGCAGGCAACAGTAGCGGGGGTTTGATTAGCTTGTGGCTCGCAGTTAACAAACCTAAACTAGTAAATGGTGTTGTATTAGAGGATGCTCCTTTGTTCAGCGCTGACTGGCCTCGCATTAAAAAAGAGTTCGTTTATGAAGTTCTTAGCAAGACTGCAAAGTATTTGGGCGCAAAAAGTCCTGATTATACTGGTTTCTTTAAGAGTATTGCCAGGCCAATGCGTAATGGTAAGGTTAAGACTTTGCCCGGCTGGTTGTGTGATTGGCTGGCGTGGTTAGTGAATAATAGAAACACTAAATTTGTAGGGTTTGTTCTTAAATTCTTGCCTAGAACTCTTAAGATGCTTGTTATGATTATTCCCACCTTTGACCCTGACTTCAGCAGGTCATGGGTTGACGGCAGGATTTATAATGGATTAAGTCACGCGAGTGCTTTAAAGAGGGTCAAGAAGCCTTTAGTGATTATTCACGCTGATTGGTACCGTACAAGCAAGGGTTTAATCGGAGCTATGGATGATAATGACGCAAAGAAGGCTTTAAAGTTAGTGCCTCACGCTAAGTACATCCGATTAAAAACGCAGCACGTTACCCACTCAGGAAAGCCGAAAGAGTTTGTTAAGATAATTGAAGAGTTCGCATCAACTTGTGATTAATCGCTGCTGTAGTAGTCAAATTCGAATTCATCTTGTTATGTGAGAGCCGTAACTTATTTTGGCGGATCTATGCTGAATAATTCATTATACTTTTCGTATTTTATCGCAGTGCTGGGATTGTCAAGATCTGCTGGTGAAGCAGTAAAATATTATTACCAGTCGTAGTATTCCAGTGTTGGCGTGTACTTGTTGTTCTGCATTATTACTTCTGGGCTGGTTCCGTCGGTCTTAATAATTGTTAATTTATGCTCGAATCCCATTATGATATTATTTATTAGTATTGGTTCGTAGTCTATGTACATTATTTTGTCGTTGTTGGGCGAGTATACTGGGAAAGCGCTTAAGTCTTCAGAGTATGTTAATTGTTCAACGTCGCCATTCAAGTCTGCTCTGAAGCAGTTCCATGGCGTCATTTGAGGGTAATTGGTTTGAAAGTTTTCTATGTCTGCTATGTTTACCCAGGGTATGCTGCCTTGGTATCTAGTGAATACTAAGTTTTTACTGTCAGGGCTCCAGCTAACGTCGTGGTCTGAGTTCCACCCCGCAGTGGTTGTGATTTGTTTAACGTCTGTTCCGTCAGAGTTCATCACGTATACTTCGTCTTGGAAGGTTTCGTTCTTTCTTCTCGTGCTTTTGAAGGCTATCATTGTTCCGTCAGGCGACCATTCTGGGTCATTGTTCTCATCTTCAGTGTTCGTGAGCCTTACTTTGTTAGTGCCGTTCCTGTTCACAATGAATACGTCCCCAGTTCCTGCATGCCCGCCTTCACTGTTTTGAAAAGAAGCGTATACTATTTTTTCTCCGTCAGGCGACCAGTCTGGGTGCCCGTCTAATAAATTGTTCTCTGTGACTTGATACTCTTGCATTGTTTGAAGGTCTATGTAATAAATCTCCCAAGTTAAAGGGTTTGCTTCATCTCCTGCGTGGAATGCTACGTATCTTCCGTCTCTTGACAGCGCGGGATTATTCTCATGCCTGTCATTATTAGTTAATCTGATAATTTCCTGGCTTGTCGCGTTGTAGTAGTATAATTCTCCAGCCTGCGAGTCTGCTCTTGACATGAACACTATATTATGTTCAAAATTCATACTAGTCTCCTGCAGTTGCTGGGTGCAGCCAAGTATAAGAGTTACTGCTAGTAAGCAAGTTATTGTTTGTTCGTTCATTACAATTTCTGTATTATTTAAAGGT
>JAFGFH010000014.1 GCA_016931175.1 Nanobdellota archaeon | reverse complement strand
TTTTATAATATAATAAAAAGTAGTTATTGAAAACGTTAGAAGTATTATCGGGAAAATTGTATTAATTACGTAAGTATTCGGGTATATTTTGTAAAAAGCTGAAGTAACACTGTAATAAATTAAAGGGTAACTATGAGATATTATGAAGTTATCTCCAAAACCTTCTTGTTTAGCATAAATTCTTGTGCTTCTTGCATGATTGTAAAGATCAGAACAAGAGTAAGGAAATATCAAGTTTGGAAGTATTGTAAATAATAATATCAAAAATAAACCAAAATTAATAAGTAATATTTTCTTATTAATTACAATCTTTGGCGGAAAATTTTTTATTAAAATTAGTAATGTTAAAGATATTGAAGCAACTATTGAAATTAATACATTAAAAGAAGTAAGAATTCCAGCGTAAGAAAGAAAAACATTAATTATTGAAAAAAAGGATATAAACATTGCAAAAATGTTAAGGATTATTTCCATCATTAATAATATTCAAGTACTAAAAGTATTTATAAGTATTAGTATATTAAATTTATTTTATGGAATATTCAATAATAATCCCGGCTTATAATGAGGAAGAAGGTTTAGAAAAGACGTTTAAAAGGGTTTTTGGGGCAAATCCTGGTGCGGAAATAATATTGGTAGATGATGGTTCGAAGGATAAGACTTGGAGTATAATGCAGAGATTGGCTAAGAATAAGAAAACTATTGCATTGAGGCATGAAAATAATAAAGGAAAGGCTAATGCTTTAAAGACAGGTTATGATAAGGCTAAAAATGAGATATTAGCTACTATTGACAGTGACTGCACTTATCCTCCTGAAGAGATTCCTAAGTTAGTAAAAAAGATAGAAGAAGGTTATGATATGGCTGTTGGTTCCCGTTTTACGAAAGGTTTTCCGAAAGGTTATTCATGGAAGAGGGCAATAGCTAACATATTGGGCGCGTTTTTTACGAGCATAATATTAATGCATAAAGTAACGGATGTTACAACAGGACTTAGAGCTTTCAACAAGAAGGTTACAAAGCTTCCTTCAAAGGCTAAGAACTTAGACTACGAAGCAGAATTAACTGCTAGGGTGATAAGGGATAAGCTCAAATACGTTGAAGTGGCTATTAAAACAGAGCAAAGGTTTGGCATGAGCAAACTTCACTTCTTTAAAAGCTGCTGGACGTTTTTCATTGCAGTTCTTAGAGGAAGATTCGCATGAAAATACTTCATTTAAGCTGGGATACTAAGATACCTGGAATCGGGGGCTCCACTCATGAGTGGAACATTGCCAAAGCCTTCAAGCGTTTGAAAAATAATGTCAGAATAGTGTGCGAGTGGGATTATGACAAGAAGGTGAGCGATGAATTAGACGGCATAAGCATTAGAAGAGTATATTGGAGAACTGGCAGGAAAATAATAGATCCTGTAATCTTATTATTAAAAATGTTGTCCAACAGTTTTTACCAGATAATAAATTTCTCGCCAGATATTGTTTACGAGAGATACAGGATAATGGGAGGGGTTGGTGTTGTTATTGGCAAGTTATTCAAAAAAAGGACTATTCTTGAGGTTAATGACCCTACTGTTGACGCGCCTTATATTGAAGGAAGAATCGGTTTATTCACGAAATTATTAGCATCTTTATGGGAGAGGTTCGTCTTCGCATGCACTGATAAAATCGTCACGCACCACGAAGCCATGGTTAAAAGAGCTAATCAGAAAAAGGTTTTGATAACAAATAATGGTGTTGACACTGAAGAGTTTAATCCTGAAAAGTTTAAGAGAACTAAATGGGATGACAGGTTCGTCTGCTTGTTCGTGGGTAGCTTTGCAGAATGGCAGGGAATTAATACTATTATTGAAGCTGCTGATAAACTGTCAAAGTATAGAAAGATACTGTTCGTATTCGCTGGAGAGGAGAATGAGTCAAAGAAAAACACTGTCTTTCTTGGAAAGGTTGATTACAATAAGATTCCTGAACTAATAGCTAACAGCGATGCTTGCTTGTACACTCCAGATACAGAAAATTATAAGCCTATGAAGCTTTTAGGCTTCTATTTTTCACCTCTTAAACTCTTTGAATACATGAGCATGGCAAAGCCTGTTATAGTTTCAGACGCTGGTAATTTGAGAAAACTTATTAAGAACGGGGTTAATGGTTACAGAATCAAAGTTAATGACTCTGATGAATTAGTTGAAAAAATACTCAGGTTGTACAAGAATAAAAAATTAGTTAAAAAGATGGGTGAGAATAACAGGAGAGAGTGTTTAAAGAAGTTTTCTTGGAATAAGATAGCTAAGGAGATACTGAAATGAAGATAAAAATTGACAAGATTACTGCATTTTTAATAATAGCAGTTATTGCTTCAATAATTATAAGGTTCTATAACTTGAACGGTTTCGGCTACTCTACTGACGAGCCGATAATAATAACAGCAGGAATAAAGCACTTCCTTAACAACGCTTACAGCACCTCATTATATGATATGGCAACTCCTGGAGGGCAGTGGCCGATAGGATTATCTGTTACTTTATTATCAGACAGGGACTTTTCAGTAATAAGGGATTTTACTGAAATGGATTATGCGAGTATTGATGCTAACAAGAATCTTTTAATGGGTCTTGAGACTTATGCTAGGATTCCTTCAGCAATAGCAGGATTGCTCAGCGGAGTTTTTGTTTACTTGCTTGTTAAAGAGATGTACGGGAGAAAGGCCGCGCTTATAAGTTTCCTCTTCTTCAGTTTTAATCCTGTAATAATTGATTACAGCAGGATAGCATTGCTTGAAATATTCCAAATCTTTTACATGATGGCGGGGTTGTACTTCTTGTATCTTTCAATCTCAAGAAAAGACAAAGTTTACAGAAACCTTATACTATCGGGAGTATTTTTTGGGTTAACTGGTGCTGCGAAGCTTAACGGTTTAATGATACTGCCTTTAGCTTTGATACTTTTAATAATTCGCAGGGTAAGTGTTAAAAAGAAGAAAAATGAGCTCTCAATAGACGTCTTAAGTGCAGCAAGAGACTGCTTACTATTATTAATTCCTTCAATATTAACATTAGGAATTGTTTTTGGTTTTGACTTCAGCGTTCCTTTAAAGGTTTATGAATATTACAGCGAGGCAGGAGGTGCAGGAGTTCAGTTCGTATTATTCGACTTATTATACGACGCATTATTCTTTATAAATCCAATATTCTGGATTTTCTTAGGAGTTTCGCTTTTTTTGATTTACAAGGAGAGGAAAGAGTTGAAAACTAATGATTACTTCTCAATATTCCTGATTGTTGTATTATTGGCAAGCGGCTTCTTCGAAGCTCACGAGTCAATAAAGAGAGGAATACAATACATATCCCTGCTTTTCATAATAAGCGGCAGGGTTTTCTCAAACAAGAATAGTAAAAGAACTAAATCAAAGTATTACTATTATGCTGCAATAATCATGGTCTTAATAGATTTAGCACTAGTTCTTTATTATTTCCCAAACACTGGTTTGGCAAAGAGCATAGTTTGTGTCAGCCAGGAGTGCCAGGACGCTCACGCTACCAGGAATATCAACTCAAGAATGGTTGGTGAATACCTTGATTCAATTCCTGACGCGGTTGTCTTTGACACAATACAAACAACAGGATTAATAGGTTTTTACATCGACAGTTATGAAAGGTACATGCCTGGAGGAATAGCAAGATTACTGCTCGGCTCGTGTCCTAATTTTACCCAGTTAAAAGAAGGAGGATTCAACAAGGTTGTTGAAAACGACGGTTGCTTCTCTGCTATTAGTGAGGAATTAAAGAACTGCCCTTATGAAACAATTACCTTCAGAAATTACGAAATGGTTAAAATTTATGACATAAGCGGGTGCTGATTTTAAAATGAAAACAATTAATTTCGCTGCAAGAAACTATTATCCGGACTCGCCAGGAGGATGCGAGAAAGTATTTTACGAAATCTACAAGAGGGCAATTAAGGATTACAGTATCAGAATAATCAGCAGTTACGAGAATGAGAAAAAATTCCCTGAAAACAAATCAATCTTTCCGAAAATAAGTATTAGAAACAAGTTAATTAGGTATTTTTACTACGCATTAAACTTAAGTCTAAGGGCTAAGAATAAGAAGAGTGACTTGATTCACGCGAATAACATAGAATGCATCAGGTTATCAAAAACTCCTTTTGTTCTAAGCATTCACCACGTAGGACACTTCATAGATCCGAGTATACGAAAGCAGACTTTATTTAACAAATTAATGAAAAGAGTGCTTGTTTGGCAGGCTAACCGTGCAGACAAGGTAATAACTGTAAGCCAAACAACTTATAATGACTTATTAAGAATAGGTGTTAATAAAGAAAAAATTATTGTCATTCCTAATGGTGTGGATTTAAAACTTTTCAAACCTGTTAATAAGAAGAGCAAGAAGTTTGTAATAAGCCATGTTTCAAGGATAAGTCCGGAAAAAGCCCAGCACTTCACTATTAATGCAATAAAAAACCTGCCTGATAAGATTAGGGATAATATTGAATTAAGAATAATAGGACAGGTTAGTGACAAGGACTATTTTAACATACTTGAAAAAAACAGTTCAATAAAGTATTACACCAACTTAAGAGATGAAGATTTTGCCAAAAGAATTGCTGAGAGTGACCTGGTGGTGTTCCCGACAATGATGAGCGAAGGTTTCGGATTGGTTGTTTTGGAAGCAATGGCTTGCAGTGTTCCAGTAATTGCCAGCAGGCAGGAAAGCATAAAAGAAGCAGGAGGCGACGCTTGCGAATACTTCACACAAGGGGATGAGAAAGATTTTATTAAAAAAATATTAAAAATTTACAAAAGCCCTTCGTTGAGAAAAAAACTTGTGAGAAAAGGTTTGAAAAGAGCTGAAGGTTTCAGCTGGGATAACGTTTACTTAAAACACAAAGAAGTATATGAAGAGTTGATGAAATGAAAGTGTCAATAATAATACCCACGCATGGAAGACCTAAGGTTTTAGAAGAATGCCTTAAGTCCATAGAATTGTTAAAAAATGAATTGCCGAAAAATTATGAGATAATAGTTGTAAATAATAACAGTAAAGATTTATTAAAAAAGACGAGCAAGGTGTGCAAAGAGTTCAAACTTAACATTAAAGAATTAAAAAGCAAACCTGTTGGCAGCGTGAAGGCAAGGAATCTTGGAATAGAGAATTCTGAAGGTGAGGTTTTAATATTCTTTGATGATGACACTATTATCCAGAAAGAATACTTCAACAAATTATTAAAGCATTACAAGAATAAAACAATTGGCGCTGTCGGCGGAAGCGAGGATAAAGGCAGTCCAGGTATTCTTCATAAATTTTTTTTCCTCTGCAAGAAGCCTGGAAGCATATCAGACAGTGGAGAGATTATCTCAAACTTCTCGCCTAATCATAAGAGGTGGTTTTACGTCCAGCACTTGCACGGCTCAAACTTCAGCATCAAAGCCAAAGTAATAAACGAGATTGGAATAATGGATGAAGTAATGGAAGGCCATTACAGGGACGAGACTGAATTCACTTACAGGGTTTACAAAGCAGGTTACAAGATTGTATTCGAGCCTAAAGCGAGAGTAATACACACAGCTACTAGTATTGGAGGCAACGTAAGCCCTGACAAGAAGAAAGAATGGGCTTACTGGTATCATAGGAACACGAGTTACTTATTCTACAAGCACTTGTTTAATAATAATTTGTTAAGAGAGGCGCGTTATTGGACAAGAGAATTAATAACTTCTCTAATTAGAGCAATCATTTACCTTAACCCTTATTATATTACTGAAATAAGAACAATAAAGGAAGGCAAAAAATTAGCTCTTAAGTGAAAACCTTAAAACCAGCAAGTCTTTAAGCATTTGAAAAGGTGTTAAAAATCCTATCTTAGTCTTGCCAGCAGTTCTAGTAGTATATTCAATTTTAAACGTGCCCACACTTAAGTTTTTTTTCAAGAATTTATAGATTAATTCAACGTCATAAACCCATCCCTTGCTTATTAGGTTTAAACCTTTAACGTCTTTTGTTCTGAAAACCTTAAGCCCGGATTGGGTTTCAAAACTTATACCAAATAATAATTGAACGTATTTCTTAAAAAAAAATCCGAGAATCCTCCTATACCACGGATCTTTCCTTATTCTCACACTAGTCACTAAATTATAATCTTTCAGCATTTTAATCATTGGAAGAATGTACTTTGGGTGATACTCTAAATCAGCGTCTATTAAAACAGTGTATTCTGAGTTTAACTCTTTTAATCCAGTGTTAACTGCACTGCCTTTGCCAAGCCTCTGGAATCTTCTGATTATCTTGTTTTTAATCCTCAAATCCTTGCACGTCTTATTTGCAATAAGAAAAGTATTATCATTTGAATCATCTACGATTATAACCCGGAATTTTTGCTTTTTAAGCTCTTTCTTCAAGGTTTTTAGAAATGTTTCAATAATTTCAGATTCATTAAACACTGGCACGATTATATCAATCATTTCTTACACTAATATTTAAAAAACAGTGCTTGATTTAAAGATTATGATTTCCGTAATCATAACAGCTTTCAAGGAAGCTGGCACAATAAAGAAGTGCATTAAGTCAATAATTTCTCAGAAAATAAAAGATAATTATGAATTAATCGTTGTAGCTCCTGATAAGGAGACATTAGACTCTGCTAAGAAGTCAAGCAAGAAGGTAAAAACTTTCAAGGATGAAGGCGCAGGCAAATGGGCTGCGTTAAATCTCGCTTTTGAAAAGGCAAAGGGTGATGTTTTGATAATGTGCGACGGTGACACTTATCTTGGAAAGGACAGTATTAATCCAATAATTAATGCCTTCACAAACACTGACGTTGGAATAGTAAGCGGGAGGGTGTTAAGCACTAATAATAAGAGTAATATGATGGGTTACTGGAGTCACCTGCTTGTTGAAGCCGCTCATAAGGAGCGTTTGAAAAGAAGCGAGAAGAAACAGTTCATCATATGCAGTGGTTACTTGCTAGCCTTGAAAAAAGGCATTATTAAAAAATTACCTCCTGACTTGTTAAGCGAGGATGCCTACATGAGCCATTATGTTTGGAGCAAAGGATTTGATACTGTTTACATTCCTCAATCAACTGTTTACGTTAATTACCCTAAGACTTTTTCAGACTGGATTAAGCAGAAGAGGAGAAGCGCTGGAGGCTACCACCAGATAGGGAAGTATTTCAAAAAGAATCCTAGAATGAGAAGCTTCGCATTAGAGGCTTTAAAAGGGCCTTTTTACGCTTTAAGTTATGCCAAGAGTTTTAAAGAGTTTTTATGGAGTCTTTCATTATTTCCTGCAAGACTTTATTTATGGATTCTAACAAGGTATGACTTGTTAACAAGAAAAAGCTTTAAACAGGTTTGGCAAAGGGTTGAAACAACTAAGTGAATAAAATCCAGGGTATTATTGAAACTATTAATTGTAAAGCAGCTAGTTTTATCACTATTGCTTTTTCACTGCTTCCCTCTCTGCCCATAACAAGGTGAGTGAGTGAGTAAATCTTCTTATACTTTGATTTAATAACCTGTTTATTACCTAAAACTCCCAGGCTTGAAGCAAAGCGCTTCATGTCAATAAGCGAGCGCGCCTTAAGAACTCCCTCAACAATAAACAAACTCATGGTGAAGAGTGCGAACTTTTCAACGTTTGCCAGTATAGTGCAAACAGCCACTATACCCCCAAGAGTGTAAGTTAAGCTGTCACCGGGAAGTATCTTTGCAGGAACAAAATTGAATATTAAAAAAGCTGCAAGTGACGCAGTGGTTGTTAAAAGTATCATAGCAGGCATTAACTGTCCAATGATTAAGCAGTAAAGCCCTAAACTGAAGGTGTAAATAATACCCATGCTCGTCTCAACACCATTAAATCCTCCCAGCAAGTTAACCATATTAGCGCAGCCAACTATTGCGATTGGAACTATTAAGAGAGGGTATAATAGTCCGAAATTAATAGTTCCCAGCAAAGGAATGCTCATAGTAGTAGTTCCAGCATTAATAACCATTAATGGTATAACTGCAGGCAGAGTAAACAATGGCTTCTGCCACTGCTTTAAACCCTCTTTGTAAGAGAATCCTTCATAACTGTGCTGTTTGCTGTTTAAGTCATCAAAGAATCCTGAAAGTGTTATTATAAGAATTGATGTTATCGCGCTGAACAATCCAATTAATTCAAATGATTCTTTGAATATGAAAGTGTTTAATGCTATGTAAATAAACAATCCGCTTATTATTCCTGCAACAACTGCTATTCCTCCGCTGCTTGGAAGCATTGGTTTGTTTTTCTTGTGAACATCGCTTGTTGCAACACCAATATTTCTGAAGAATCGTATAAATGCAGGAGTAACAAAGTAAGTAACCAAGAAACTAACAGTAAGAGTTATTACTGAAACTATAAAATTCACCAGTAAGTTCCTCCTTCAGCTGTCCAATAATTAGGAAGTTTTTCATCAAGTATGAAAGGTTCAAGCTCTTCATAATTAATCTTGTATATTTTAATGTCAGTAATGCTCTGGCTCAGCATTCCCTGAACAGTCAACTCTCTCTCATTATCGTAAGCTAATTCAAAACCTGGAACAGTAACGTTCAACAAGTACAAGTAAGTGAACAAGTTATCACTCGCATTCTGAGTGATTAAAACCACGCCGTCCTTCAATAATAACGGGCACTCAGGTATGCCGTCATTACCATAATAATCGCATCCCTTGCCTTGCGTGCAGTAGCAGTTGAAAGGCAATAACTCGTACTGGTTAGGGTAGTACTGGTTCGCGATTACACCATACGGCCGCTCACTTATTGAACCATTGTAAGGGAATACTATGTTGTAAATAACAGTATTCTCCCATCCTGGTTTGAATATGAAATTATTATAATTGAACTCTTCCTGCAACGGGAAAGCCCCGTAGTAGGATTGGAACAGTAAAAGCGTAGGGTACATGCTTGAATTATACAAATCAAAACTGTTGTCTACCTCTTCACTGAAATAACCCACTGTGTAATAAGTTGGCCTCTTTCCTATCCTTCCCATCTGAACGTATTTAAGAACGTCGTCGTCAATAAGCAGGAAGTAATCAGGTCTTCCGAAGTCAAGAGCTAAACACGTTGCAGGCTCTGTCATGTTAAAGTAGCCGTTTTTGTAAACCCTGGAAGCAAACAAGTACCTGCCTGTCAAGTGGTCAAGGGCTACGTCAAAGTTTCCGCCGTCAAGAGTGGTCGCGCGCTCCCCCATGGTTTGAACCCAGTAACCGTAATCCCACCAGTGAGTGAATACGCTGTCCTCTGGAGTACTCGTCTTAACCCAATCCATTGCCTGATCCCATTCTGTAGTGAAACTTGAATAGAAATTAGCATTAGACGCGACAGATATTGAAAAATTATACCATAACAATAAAAAGAATAAAGAGTAAACCAAGAGTGAAGCTAAAGAAGTGTGTTCTGGAAAGAATCCTTTAACCCAATCATAACACTTGTTAAAAAAGTATCCTGAAAGCATCATTGCAGGAGGGCAGACTGCGAAGATTATACGCACCCCTCCTCTTGCACCTATAGCAGTAACAAAGAACCAGAAGAATAAAAACAAGTAACCTATCTTTATGGATTTAAATTTTTCAAGCTTGTCTTTGTTCTTGACAACAAAATAAGCCATGTAACCAGCGAATATGAAGAGTATTAAGTGATGTATTTGAAGCCCGAAGAGAGACTTGCTGAACAAAGCAGTAATTATATTGTTTATAGCAACAAGTGATTCAGGCTCTGAAGCTGTTGTGAATCTTGAAAATATGAACAATAATAATGTCAATATGTAAGTGGTTGTTATTACCAGTTTCTGCTTCTTGAACTGCTTGAACATGTCAAAGAATAAGAAAAAGCTTCCAAGAATCATGGTGAAAAAAGTGTAATTCATAGGACTCCACCAGTCAACGTGGGAGTTAGGATCATAGAAGTAAGGCGCCTGGTTCTCGTTAACGCTCATTGCAAAAACGTCTGTTCCGAAAGGATTGTTCAAACGCTCAAAAAGGAAATTAAGTATGGTATAATAGTAACCGAAGCCGGGATATATTAAGCTGAACAGGAATAATAAAACAACTCCTGATAATAATGCGTAGAAGTGTTCAGGCAAAGCTTTAGGCCTGAATTTCTTTATTAAATCTTTAATTCTTGGGTAAACCTCGTACAAGTAAAGGTTAAGCAATAATGCTATAGGGAAGAGTATGAACATGTAATTTCTAAGTATATCAATCGGGCTGCCGTACCTCCCTGAGAAGAGAGTAACGCTTAGTATTGAAAGCAGCATTATTGCATAAACTATTGAATCCGTCCTCTTAGTAATGCCGAGAATTACAAGAACTAAGAATAATGTTCCTAGAGACAAGAATGTGAAATTAACTCCTCCCCATGAGAGTGCTGCACCTATAACGCAAACCCCTCCAAAGATAGAGTAAATAATCTTCTTCTTAGTGTCATTTAATCGCAAGGCTTTAAGGAAGCAGTAAAGCATGGGAAATATGAAAAATATAGCTATCGGCTCCTTCTCTGCAAAACCCGCACTAGTTCTGAACAAGAACCCGCTCACGACAGCGAGAAGGAGAGATGATGTTAAAGCAACCCTGTTGCCAAAGACTTCTTTAGCAAACAAGAAGAAGAATATCATTGCAACACAAGTTACTATTGCCGGGTAAATAATAGCAACCTCTGAAACACTCATGTCAGTAAATATTCCAATTATTGAATGAAGGAATGCTATGGCGTAAGAAGGCATTAATAACTCTCTTGATGTGTCAAAGCCTGAAGGGTAATACCTCATAGTATCATTCACTGGAACAGTTCCTGTTTCAACTATTGACTTAGCATACCTTAGGAAAACGTAAGGGTCAAGACCTAAAAGGAATTCACCGTTTAAGTTAGCCACTGCCCTGGTTCTAACATACCAGGTTACTCCAATAACCACAATTAAACCAAGGATTACAAAGTATTTCCTGTAAGCTTTCAGACTGGACAATATCTTACTGAAGTCTATTTCAAAACCTTCATCTTCTTCTTCAGTTTGTTTCTTTTCCTTTTTCATATTCAAATACTCACTTCTATAAATGCTGCGATTAGTATTAACAGAATCGCGCCTGCCACTAATACAGTAGTATTCTTGATTAGTTTTAAAAAGTTGCTGCTTTTATAACGTTTTCTAACAATCGCAGCGCTTAGTATTCCTCCTGCGAGGCTAATCATGAAATAAGCTATTATTTCAAAGACTCCGTGAAACATGTACTGCCCTAACCCGTAAGGAAGAGAGGCAAGGTAGATGGCAATATCATTGGGGGTCTGCGTCATCTTGTCCCTTATGAACAAACCAACCGTTGTTCCTAAAACGCTCGCGTTCCAGCAGAGTATAATAACTGCTCCTGCGCCGTAAACGAAAGAGAATAATAAAACGAAGAATAAAACCCTCAGATTATTCTGAGCTATTATCATGAATAATCCTTCATTGAATGTTAAATTGCCTGTGATTGATGAACGGATAGTGTTTATTTCAGTCATCTGCTCTGAGAATACAGTAGTAAGCATGTTGTCAGGAAGGAAAGAGAACCATAAAGAGAATGCCACAGTATAACCCAGGAATAAAAAAAAGAAAACGCTGATAATGTTAAGATGGTTCCTGAATACTGGAATTGACTGGTTTTCAAAGTTTATAGTTATTGACTCCTCATCCTTCATCAATAGAAAGAATAAAGGTGATGTTGCAAGCGTTGTTAAAAAAATAGAGAAGATGCTTGCCTGCCCGGGAAAAACTATTAAGGATAATAATATTGCAATGCTGGTATAAATCAGGCCAACGAAGAATAAGGACCAAGAATTCCTTCTCGCATCACTCGGTGTTAAGAAACTTTCAAGAACCATTTACCCTCCTCACTTTAAATATAATCTTCTGCTCTTGCCCCTGAAACCAGTGCCTGTATCTTCAGTCTTAATAAATTCAAGAGTTTCAAGCCGATTTAAATATTTTCTGAATGTTCTTATGCTAACATCCTTATGTTTTTCAAGGAACTTCTGGTATAATTCTCCTGTTATACACCCGTTGTTTAACTTCAAGAGTTCAACTATTGCCTGCTCATGCTCTTGAAGTTTATTAGCCTGCTGCTCGAACATGTTCTGTTTTATACTGCTAATAGCTTCATCAACGTGTTCAATCTTAATCTTCTTGCTCGCATTATTCTCAGCAATCCTTCCGCTCTTTAACAACAAGGATATACCAAGCCTTAAATCCTTGTTCTCATAAGAATAGTCAACGATTTTGTTCAAAGCGTCTTCGTTGAATACGTTAGGGTAAAAAGCATAATTAACCCTTTCTTTTAATATGCTGGTTACTTGGTCGTAACTGTATTGTTTAAAGTTCAAATTTTCAATGTTCAAGCGCGAAGAGAGTCTTGAATCAATCTTTTTCAAAAAATCATTATAATTACTTATGAGAATTATTCCTATCTTTTTTCCGAAGCCTTCAATCAAGGGGTATATGAAGTCCATGGTTCTAGCCTTGTCTATCTCATCAAAGACTATAACAATACCTTTCTTATTCTCTATCCTCTTAGTAATGCCTCGGATTATCTCATCAGTGCTTACTCCTTTTCTAGGATAAGGAACACCGAAGAACTTTGACAATTCAACAAAGACGCTGTGGTAAGTTGAACACTTCCAATTATTAATATAACAAGGAACTACTTCATTACTGGTCTGTTTCAAGTCATTAAAGACGAACTTAACAGCAAGTGTTTTCCCAATTCCTGGCGTCCCTGTTATGAACAAATTAGCAGGCCTCCTGTCTGCGAATAAAGGCTTTATGCCTGAGACAATTGCTCTTATCTCTTCATCCCTGCTGGTAACAACAGGAGGAACGTAATCAAAATCGAGAACAGACTCGTCAGTAAAAAGAGTCTGGTCGCTGGCAAGAATATCATTAAACAAACCCATAACATTATAGGAAGTTTAGAACTTTTATAAAGATTCCCATAATAATTAACATTTTAAAATACTCAAATTATTATAAATTAATACAATGGCAGATGAAGAAAAACCTGTTTTGAAAAAGGTTGCAAGAAAGAGGAAAAAAACGGCTGGGAAGAAGACAAGCGCATCAAAGACTAGAAAGAGAACTGAAAAAGTTAAGATTAGCAAGATAAGAGCTGAACCTGTAGTGAATGTAAAGCACGAACAGGTTAAGACTGACAAGATTATCAGCGGGGTAAGCAGAGGAGTCAGCGATTACTTAGGAGTTGATGTTTCAATAATCAGAATAATGTTTGCTGTAAGCTTCATATTCTTAATCGGCATACCAATATACGCGTTCTTATCGCTTGTTATGAAGGATTAAAATCCGTGCTCGCCTTTTAACGGAACAAACCTGAACTCACCAAGGTCTTCCTTCTTTAAACCTGATTTAGTCTTTGTAATCTTAAGCATGTCCTGTATGAACTCGCCAACAGGTATTAAAAGAACGCCGCCCGTCTTTAACTGCTCAATTAAAGGAGGAGGAATTACTGGACTGGCTGCTGTAACTATTATCTTATCAAAAGGCGCTTCAGCATTGTAACCCTTGCTGCCGTCACCGAGCAATACTTTAACGTTCTTGTAAGACTTAAGGTTCTTTTTTGCAAACAAGTATAATTCCTTTAAGTATTCAATAGTGAACACCTTGCCTTTTTCCCCAACAAGTTCTGACAATATTGCTGCCTGGTAACCGCTCCCGCTGCCAACCTCCAAGACATTATCTCCTTTCTTAATATTCAATGCTTGAGTCATTAAAGCAACAGTTGTAGGCTGGCTGATAGTCTGGCCTTCTCCTATGTGAAGAGGGACGTCATCATAAGCAAACTCTTTCAAATACTTAGGAACAAAGTTCTGCCTCTCAACCTTCTTGAAAGCATTTAAGACCTTCTTGTCCGTTATTATCTTATCTTTCTTCCAATAATTCAAAATAAGCTCTTTTTTGTCTTTTTTCATTATAATATTATAAGAAGCAAAATTTTTTTAAACCTTTTATCTTAATTAATAGAATATGGGAGACAAGATAATAGTCGTAGGGCACAAGTCGCCTGACACAGATTCAATAGTGGCAGCTATAGCTTACGCTTACTTCAAAGGAAAAGTTGACCTGGATGACGAATACGTTCCAGCACGCGCTGGAGAATTGAATCCTGAAACAGAGTATGTCCTGAAGCTCTTCAACGTTCCAGTTCCTGAACTTGTTGAGGATGTAAGCGGCAAGAAAGTAATACTCGTTGACCATAATGAGATGGGACAGGTTGTTAACGGCACTCATGAAGCAACAATATTAGAGATTATAGACCATCATAAGATTGGAGGATTGCAGACAAGCTCTCCTATACTCTTCCATGCTGAACCAATAGGTTCAACCTGCACAATAGTCGCTGACTTCTTCTTCTACCATAATATTAAATTAACAAAGGAATTAGCGTCTATACTATTGGCTGGAATACTATCCGATACTGTCATCTTCAAATCACCAACCACTACTGAAAAGGATAAAAATATTGCAAATAAATTGAATGAGATTGCAAAACTAGACATTCAAAAATTCGGATTAGACGTTAAGAAGTCAAAATCCAGCATTAAAGGATTAAGCGCTAATGACTTAATCATGAGTGATTTCAAAGAGTTTGAAAAGGAAGGCTTCAAGTACGGCGTGGGCCAGATAGAAGTAGTGCATTACGATGAAGCGGTTGAGAGAAAGAAGGAAATAATTAGTGAATTGAAGAATATTGGCGACGCGAATGGATTAAACATGGCATTATTAATGGTTACTAATATTATTGAAGAATCAACCAAGTTATGGTTCACCAGCCACGAGGACTTGATAAAGAAAGCGTTCAACCAGCCAGTGAAGGATAATGAAGTCTTCCTTAAAGGAGTGATGAGCAGGAAGAAGCAAGTCGTGCCTAAGATACAAGACATTATTTAATTAGTAATAATCTGCTCTAATCCAGTATTACTGTCTGACTCATAGGTTTGAAGCTCGTTCTTGTAAAGCTGTTCAGTCTTGTACTTGTTAACTGCTCTTGCCGCACATAGTGTTGCACCAGCGTAACCTAGTATTGCCAATGGCGGGCAGAATAAACCCATTATTCCTAAGTATATTGCTGAACCTATAGAGACCCACTTATTAATTTTCTCAATATGATACCTTTTTTTAACAGATTTCACATCATTAATCATGAACTAAAAATAGAGAAAAATCTAATTAAAAAGGTTACTGCTATCAAATAGTAAGCCTAGTTTATTGTTTTAAAGCATTTTCAAGAATGTTTGGGTTTAAAATAAATAGAAAAAAAATAATAGAAAAACTAGTTTTTTTTAACAGCTTCCTGTTGCTTGTGCTACTTGAATAGAGTCAACGTTCTCGCACCCGCTTAAACTAGGGTGCAGAGTGCATAACAATCCTGCTGGTCCATTAGTCATTATGCCCGAGCTCCCAGTTATTACATTATCAAAGATGTAAGTTGGGCTCGCGCCTACTCCTCTCTCTTCCGCGACTGCAATGTCCGCCTCGTACAAGTCCCATCCAGTCTCTGAATCAACACAGTTCTGCATCAAACTAACATCATAACCTGCTTCCTGAGAAGCAAGTGTTAAATTAAAGTTGTTGTTGATGTGAGCTGTTATAAAATCAGTCCAGTTCTCGTAATAATTCATAGCGCAGAGCTGTGCTATGTCATTATCAACCTCTTCAGGACCGTGCAGGCTGCAGTAATACTTGCCGTTACTTCTCTGCTCGCACATTCCATAGTTTTGATAGTATGACTGGTAATCACTTGACAACGCATCCCATTCTGTTTGAGTGTAAACGTTCCCTATAAAGTGAATGTTCAAGTCAAAGTCTGGAATTGTATTCTTTGCATCTATCATTGCCTGCTGAGCAGGAACGCCGTAAGGGCACTCGCTCATAACAAACAAGTCAACCGTTGGAGTCGCTGTTGGTGTTCTTGTCAAATCCTTAACTCCTTGAATGTTTAACAAGTAATAGTTTCCTACTGGCACCATCCAATTATACTCAACATACATTGAATAATTCCCTGCCTCTTCAATATCAGAAGCAAAGAATGCTGCAGGAAGACTGTTTATACTTAAACTGTTCAAGAAGCTTTGTCCCTGAGTTGAACTAACATCAACGTAGTTAACTGATACGTCAGAGAAGTCAAGTTTAACTCTTGGTTCAATCCAGCTCGCATCACATAAAGTGCACGAAGCGTCGTTTAGAACGTAAAGAGTTACGTGGGCATCAGCGACTGCAGTGCTTAAGTTATCATTAACTGCTGGTGCTTGTAAACCTCCTTGCACGTAAAAGAACAAAGCTGTGACAAGAACTCCTGCAAGGAAAGCAACAGGTATCTTCCAATCTATTGCAATAACGTCCTCGCTTGCTGGTTCTTTAACTTGTTTAGTTTGAGTTTTGCTCTTGCTAGTTTTTTTCTTTTCATTCTTTTTAATTTCTTTTTTAATGGATTTTTTCCTAGCCATAATAGGATTTAATTAAAAAACTAGATTTAAAAAGCTTTATGCATCTTAATTACATATGCAGGAATTGTTAAAAGCGGGCAAAATAACTGCTGAAGCCAGAGAATACGCTAAAAGCTTGATTAAGGAAGAGGTTAATGTATACGATTTTGTGAAAAAGGTTGAAGACAAGATATTCTCATTAGGAGGAAAACTCGCATTCCCTGTTAACATCAGCATTAACGAAGACGCTGCTCATGACACTGCAGATTATAAAGGAAAAGACGTGTTTACAAGAGGCCAAGTGGTTAAGGTTGACATAGGCGCTCAAGTAAACGGCTACGTCGGCGACACCGCCTTCACTAAAGAGATAACAACGAATAATTACAAGGATTTAATCAAGGCAAGCGAGGAAGCGCTTAAAGAGGCTTTGAAAATTATAAAGCCAGGAATTAAATTATGTGAAATTGGCGCAGTTATTGAATCAACAATTAAAAAATACGGTTATAATCCTATAAGAAACCTTGGAGGCCACGGGGTTTCAAAATACAACCTTCACACTGGATTGTTCATACCAAACTATGACAACGGCAGCAAAGCAGAACTAAAAGAAGACGACACAGTAGCTGTTGAACCCTTTGCTACAACAGGACACGGCATGGTCTTTAACAAGAACATTGTTAAAATATTCAGTTTGGAAAAGCCTAAACCTACAAGAGTCATGAGTGCTAGGAAAATGCAGGACTACATAATTAAAGAGTTTAACACTCTGCCTTTCGCGGAGCATCATCTTAAAAGTTCCGGAAAATTCTCTGAAGCGGAACTAAGACTAGGACTGAGAGAGCTTGTTCGCTCAGGCATTTTACACTCTTACCACGTATTAACAGAAGTCAGCAAGGGAATAGTAAGCCAGGCAGAGCATACAATAATAGTAAATGATGATTTAACAATAACTACTGAATAGTTTTATAAAACACTAAACTTATCTTCTTAATCATGAACATAACAGTTATAGGAACAGGGTACGTTGGCTTAACCACAGGCGTTTGCATGGCCAGCAAAGGACATAAAGTGTACTGCGTTGATATCAGCAAAGAGAAAATAGATGCTATTAATTCCGGAACCTCACCTATTTATGAAGAAGGAATGGACGACTTGCTTAAACAAGCCTTAAAAAAAGGCTTATTAAAAGCAACACTGGACGCTGAAAACTCAATAAAAGACAGTGAGGTTGTTTTCATATGCGTTGGAACTCCAAGCAGGGAAGACGGCAGCATAAACCTTGATTATATTAAAACCGCTGCTGAAACAGTAAGCCAGAATTTGAACAATTACAAAGTAATAGTCGTGAAGAGCACTGTTGTTCCCGGAACCACTGTTAATGTTGTAAAACCTGTAATGGACAAGAGTAAAAAAAGTTACGGGCTATGCATGAATCCTGAATTCTTGAAGGAAGGAACTGCTGTTAAAGACTTTCTTGAAGGAGACAGGATAGTATTAGGAGTAATTGACGACGAGAGTGAAGACGTTATGAGAAAGGTTTACAAAGACTTTCCTCAAAAAATCTTCGTAACTAATCCAACAACTGCTGAGATGATAAAATACGCGAATAACAGCTTGTTAGCTGCGAAGATTAGTTTCGCAAACGAGGTTGGGAACGTATGCAAGAAGTTAGGAATAAACGTTTACGAAGTAATGGACGGTGTTGGAATGGATAAGAGGTTATGCAGGAGTTTCCTTAACGCAGGAATTGGTTTTGGAGGAAGCTGTTTCCCAAAAGACGTTAAAGCATTGATAAGCAAGGGAGAGGAACTGAAGGAACCAATGACTTTGTTAAAGAGTGTTATAAGTGTTAATGAGAAACAACCAATTAAAATGGTTGAATTGTTAAAGAAGCATTTAAACCCTGCTAATAAGAAGATAGGACTTCTTGGTTTAGCATTCAAGAAAGGAACCGATGATGTCAGAGAAGCTCCTAGTTTGAAGATAATAGACGAGTTGTTAAGTTTGAAAGCAGAAGTCATAGCGTATGATCCTGAAGCAATGAGTAATGTTAAGAAAATTTACAATAATAAGATAATTCTTGCTGATAACAAGGAAGAAGTTGTTAAAAAAAGTGATGCGGTTCTAATAATAACTGACTGGGACGAGTTTAAAGTGCCGGAACTCTACAAGAACAAGATAGTTATAGACGGCAGGAAGATAAAAACCAATGCAGAGATTTATGAAGGAATCTGCTGGTAAGAATTTAATTCTTTTCATAAGACTTAAATAATCATTAATTCATGTTTTCTAATCATGACTGTCACGTTAATGATTAGTGAAAAACCTGACGCTGCACAAAAGATAGCTTCAGCATTAGGAGAGACGGGAACTATAAGCGAGCACAAGATTAACAAGACGAGGTATTACACTTTTACTAGAAACAATCAAAGTTATGTTGTAGTCCCAGCAGTAGGCCACTTGTTTTCATTAAAGCATTTGAACGGGAAAAAATGGACTTATCCAATCTTTGACAACGAGTGGATTCCAATATTTGAAGCTGACAAGTCAGCAGGTTACTCGAAACAGTATTACAAGAATTTTGAAAAGTTCAGCAAAGAAGCCAAAGACGTAATAGTATGCACTGACTGGGATAATGAAGGAAGCGTGATAGCTTACAACATTTTAAGGTTCATAATTAAAAGGCAGAACGCTGAAAGGATGTTTTTCACAACATTAACCAAAGAAGAGCTTAATGAGAGTTTTGAAAACAGGAAGAAAAGCGTTGACAAGGGAATGGTTAATGCCGGACTGGCAAGGCACATGCTTGACTGGATGTACGGAATTAATATTACAAGAGCTTTAACTATCTCGTTAAAAAAGGCTAGAGGAGGATTTTACTTGTTAAGCACTGGAAGAGTGCAGGGCCCGACTCTTAAAATACTTGTGGAGAAAGAAGAAGAGATAAATAGTTTCAAACCAGAGGATTACTGGCAGTTAAGCATAGTATGGAACAAGGATTATACTGCTTTGTATGAAGAGAACAGGATATTCAAGAAGGGATTAATGGAAGAGGTTTCAAAAGCTTGCAGCAAAGAGAAGAAAGGAATTGTCAAGGATTTAAAAATCAGCAAGGTCCAGGTTCCGCCCCCGGTTCCGTTCAACCTAACTGCTTTGCAGACAGAGGCTTACAAGCACTTCAAGTACAATCCTTACATTACACAGAACATTGCCCAGAAACTCTATACTAACGCGTTAATAAGTTATCCGAGAACAAGCAGCCAGAAACTGCCTGTTAAGATAAAATTCAGGCAGATAATTGAGAAACTCGGCAAGCAATCCTATTACACTAGGTTAAGCAGGAAATTATTGGATAAGAAGGATTTGAAACCAGTTGAGGGTAAGAAAGACGACCAAGCCCATACTGCAATTTACCCAACTGGTGAAGCGCCGAAGAGTTTAAGTGTTCAGGAAAAAAACGTTTACGACTTAATAGTAAGGAGGTTCTTAAGCGTGTTCGCAGAACCAGGACTTAAAGAGAACAAGAAGCTAATAATAGACGTTAAAGGTTATAATTTCGTATCCAATGGTTCAACCATTCTTGAAAAGGGCTGGATGGATTATTACGGAAAATACGCTCTTGACAGAGAAGTATTATTGCCTGAGATTAAAACAGGCGAAGTTGTTGAAATTAATAATTTTATTAATGAAAAGAAGCAGACGCAGCCCCCTAACAGGTACACTCAAGCAGGTATTGTAAGCGAGATGGAGAAGAGAAGCATTGGAACAAAGGCGACGAGGGCTTCTATTATTAAGACGTTAAATGACAGGGGTTACATCTTCGGCGAAAGCATAAATGTTACGAAACTTGGAATAGGAGTTACAAAGACATTAGAGAAGCATTGCCCCAGGATAGTAAGCGAGGAGTTGACGAGAAAATTCGAGCAGCAAATGGATTTGATAGAGAATGACAAGGAGACTAAGGAAGAGGTAATATCTCAAGCGCAGGATATTCTTATTGATATAAGCAATGTCTTCAAAGACCATGAAAAAGACATAGGTGAAGAGTTAAGCTCCGCACTTGAAGAGACGTGGAAAGAGCAGAGCAATGTTGGAACCAAGGTTGGAAAGTGCAGGAACTGCGGAGCAGACCTGGTTATCATGTACAGCAAGAAGAACGGGCAGGAGTTTATAGGGTGCAGTGATTACCCTAAGTGCAATACTACTTACGCGTTGCCTGCAGGAGTTTACGAGTTCGCGAACGAGACGTGCCAGTCCTGCGGTGCACCCATTGTTTTAATAGGAAAGTACAAGTTCAAAGCATGCATTGACAAGAACTGCCCATCAAGGGATGCTGGCAACTGTCCTGAGTGCAATAATAGTATGAGGTTAATGTTTTCAGGAAGAGGTTCAAGGTTCATTGGATGCTCTAACTTCCCTAAATGCAGAAAACTCTTCGGCCTGCCAAGCAAAGGGGAAATCGTACTAACCAACAAGAAATGCAGCAAGTGCAAGTCTCCAATAATACTTTTAAATAAACAAGAGCTTTGTTTGAATAAGGAGTGTAAGTGAAAAATGGTAAAACCGAACGTTGATTGCAAAAAATGCAAGAGGCATTTTACTTGTGTAAGCGTCTGCCCTGTCGGAGTCTTTGACAAAACAGATAAGGGATGTGTTAAGGTTGCAAGACCAAAGGACTGCATAGGCTGCGGGGCTTGCGAAGCTAACTGTCCTGAACAGGCAATAGTAGTCAAGTAAGATTCTTTCTCTTGTAAGTCTTGTAGAAAACAAGCAGTGTAATTAAAGACAATACTATTGTAAAACCTGCAGTGGGCAGGAATAATTCCTCATTAATCACGGGATGAGTTTTCAAGACGTAATCTGAGAAGTCATTAATTAAGAGAACAAATAGTGCAGCAGTAAAGTGTTTGAAATTAAGCTTTTGTTTCATAAGCATGAATGATTCAATGATTAAACCCGTGTGAATTAGCAGGTTAACAGGCATTAAAGGGTAGGATAATAAGGATTGTGATGAAAATGTTACTATAATAGTCCAAACACCATACTTGAAACAGTAGAATCTCATCAAGGCTTCAAAGTACTTATTATTAAAACCAAGCAGATAGATTATGAACAAGAGTGCTGCTAAGGGGCAGTCAATAACTAGAAGCCATAATAAAGGATTGGTTTCAACTAATTGAGGCAGGTACGAGTTAATTCCAACTAGGAATCCTAAAAAGTTAATCAAAACCAGGAGGTACTTAACGAAACTGTTCATAATAAATTAGTGTAACAGCAAGTTTTAAAAAAAGTTGTTAATTTTGCTTAATGTCAATGATAATCAGCATTATTGAAACACTGCTTGGACTAATTCTTTTAAACACTAGTTTAAAGAGTTTAAAGAAGAGTATTATAAGAAGGTGGAGGGAAGGGTTTGCAATAATACTAGTAACCAGTATTTTAATGATAATACACGGCTTGTTATCCTCTTTCATAAGTTTCAGTCCTGAAATAAACTCTTATTTTCTCTTAATATTCATGGCTGCAAACACTGTCAGTTTCCTTAGAATCTCTGGAATGAAGGGATTACAAGCCTGAAAGGCAAAAGTTTATAAACGAGATTATTTAGTTCAATGACTATGGACTTGGAAGAGATAACCACTCAGTATTACAAGGATATTCAGAAGGTTCTTAACTTAATAGGGGAGAAAACAAATGACCCTAGCATACTCGAATACAGCGAGAAGATACACAGTGTTGGAATATCAAAGGCTTACGAGTATATTAAGAATTACTTGAAATCAAATGAGCTTCCTGAGTTTAAAAACTTGAACGATTTGCTTATCAAAGGAATTAAGTTCAAGCCAGTAATTCCAGAGGCTTACGCTGCTGTTATTCCAATACTTTCAAGAATGTCAATATTCACTGAATCAGGGAAGGGAGTATTCAATGATTCAAGAGATCAGTTATTCACTGATTCAGATATTAAAGAGATACCTAGGATTATAATAGATACTTTAAAATATTTCTTTGAAAAAGGCAAGAACCTGGAAGACGGGAAGGAGGTCTTTAATTTAGCAAAGTGGTTATTGCAACATAATGGTTTCGCAGAAGAATACTTTTACGAACAAGGCAGTTCAGAGCCTGTATTCAATAGCGGCGAGTTTCAGAGATTGATTGAGTGGACAAATGACAATAAGGCAGGAATGGTATTGGTGCCAAAGATAACTATTCACAGTTTAAGAAACGGCATCAGCTATAATAACCTTATAGATTTTGCAAAGGATGCATTCCAAATAGGACTGTCAACGGTTGAAGATAATGATGCTATGTGTGTGCTGATGAGTTTAGGAAATAATATGGCCTTCGAACTCGCTACTCTCGCAGCTAATTATTTAAAAGAGACGCAGTATGATGACATCATCTCACTGGCTGAGAACGGCAACGGCTACGCCTTCGAGTTCTTGGAGAAAAACTTATCCCACTTGACTGATGAGCAGAAGAGCAAGCTGCCTAATGTGGCAGTTCACGAGATGGGAAGAGAGAAGTACTCTTCTTTGAAATTAGCAAACACTATAATAAATGATGTTAATAAGCCTGACAGGGATTTAATAATCGATTCCGCGATTGAAAACTTAAGCTTGCAATTATACCTGCAATTCTTCAAGACAACTGTAGAGAACGATTTGCTTAAACCAAACCAGGTTAAGGAGTTAAGAGAGAAGATATTCAATTTAACAACCAGCTTCAACAACTTATACCACGCGGTTGCAGAGCAGCAGAATGAGAAACTAATATCAAAGATGGGTTCCCCAACTCCTCCGAAACTGCCATCGGACAACGACCTTCCCCCAGCAAAAGACAACGATGATAAGAAAGAATTGCCTGAGTCAAGAAAAAGTTCTTTCGGCGGATTTCTTTCTAAAAAATAAATTAAAAATCTGACAAGTTCATTTGAGGTTTTAATGAATTAATTTCATTAATTAATGGTTTTCCATAAACCCCATCATACCCTGGTTCTACCTTTAAACTCTTATCCCTTAATGATTTAATCACAAACCCTAACCCCTGAAAAGCTGCTTCTGAATCAGCAATCGGAGCGTTAAACATGATGTTGTACTCATTGCCGAACTTCTTAATCAAAGCATCATAAACTTCAATTACTTTTTTTGTCTTAATACCTTTGCCTAACAATTTGCTTATGATTTCAATCAAAGGAATATGGTACTCGAAAGGAACAGCTTTTGCAGGCTTGTAACCCTCTTCGTGGTCTGCTAATTCTTCAACCCTGTGCAGAACGCCAATAGTTAATGTCTTCCCGCACACAGGACACTTATTATTGTGTTCTATTGAATTTTTCGGAGTATAACACACATTGCATTTCCTGTGGCCGTCAAAGTGGTACTTGCCATAACTAGGGTCAACCTCTACAGTGAAAGCCAAGTTTTTATTTTTCAAAGCCTCCCTCATCTTATTGAATGAGAATTCTTCAATACTGCCGTTGAATGCATTAGACTCCCTGCCTATCCTGTCAACGAAAGGGCCGTGGCAGTCACTGTTGCTAACCAATGCATAATCTCTTATGTTGTCTATTCTCCAGTTCATTAAAGGGTCGCTTGAGAGTCCAGTCTCTAAAGCGTAAATCTTCTTCGCATACTTCTCGTAGCAGTCTTCTATTTTGTTGAAACCGCTCATGCTTCCGAATAATGAAAACCACGGCGTCCAGATATGCGCAGGAATCAAAAGCGCCTTGTCACTTACTTCAAACAACGCCTCTGCCAATTCTACACTCGTCATGCCAATGATTGGCCTCCCATCTGATTCAAGATTACACTTCTTATTCTTATCAAACAAATTTTTTCTCAAAACTTCATTGAACTGTTCAACTATTTCAAAGTCCGGAAAAACTAGAACGTGGTGAACTCTTTTCACCTCATTATCCTGCGAGTATATAGTTGCAATCTCGCTTGAAAGCATGAAGCGCATCTGGTTATATTTGCTCTTATACAAACCATTGCCCAAGTACTCAGTTTCACTTTTCACCTCTTTAATCCACTCCGGGTGAGTAATATCACCAGTGCCTATAATATCCAAACCCTTCATAACACCAAACTTTGACAAGGACTTAATATCCATGTCCTTGCTAGTAGCGCGGCTGTACTTGGAGTGAATGTGCAAATCAGCGAAAATCATTAAGTTAAAGAATAATTGCGAGTTTTTTTTAATCCTTCGCTTCTAGCATTCCTATGGGTTCAGGCATTCTGTACTCAACGAACTCTAACGGTTTTCCCAAGAATTTAAGCAGTTTAAATTTTTCCTCATCAATCTTCGTACTCATAAGCTTAGTCTTGGCGTCAACAACGTCCTGGAACTGCTTGTAATCAACGCCTTCCTTAGTAATATCAGGATGGAGCTGGAACAACTTCTGTTTCCAAGCAGTTCTTATCTCCTCCTCTCCTGCTCCTGGTTCAAGCCCTAAGAGTTCAAAGTTCTTCTTAATCTCTGGAGCTGCCAAGTACTCGAACAAGAACTTGTACTTCTCAAATGATAAGTTCTTAGTGGACGGCCATGCTCTTTGATGAAATTCCTGCCCTGCTTGGTAGTCAAAAAACCTATTCCAATCACTGCCGTAAGAGTTGAGTGTGTAAAGCGCGTGCGATTCAACACTATGCTCATCTCTTCTAAGAACCATATTCAAAGCCTCCATGTCTAATTCCTGAACTGGTTCAAGATTATAAAATGAAAGCAAAATTTTAGCTTCGAAGCTGTTTATTGTATGCAGGCCGTTGCCGTAGAAAAAACCGGTATGTTGTCCATTAAATGTGGCGAACTCTCCCGTGGCCTCAAGCACCTCTCTTGAATCTGCTTTATCAGATGAGTAATTAATTGGCTCGTCACTGTTGTTAATATAATTATGCAGTGCTATTAGGAATTCAATTGATTTCGAGTCCTTGTTCTTCAAAGCAGTCTTCAATGCCTGCCTTAAAAACAACTCTCCTGAGACTCTGTGATTCTTAATCTTAATATTAACTATTTCCTTCTTTTCACTATCATAATCTGTATCAAAAACAGTCTCTGAATTAAACATTAAACCTGGAACAACCGGAAAGTCAGGCTCTGCATTAATTGAGTCTCTCATTATCTGAAGTGGATTCCTGTACTTATTAAAAATATGAGGGTCTTCGAAAATTTCAAGATTTTTCAAAAGCAAGGGAAGGAATAATCGAGGCTTCTCCTTCTTAAAACCCATTTTATAACCGAAGTATTCAAGACTGCTTAAATCAAAGTCCTTAATTAGTATGCCGTAAACTCCTGCTTGAGGAATAATATACTTTCTATTTTCAGAATCCCAATCAAAGCGTCCATGAGTAGTTCCTTTATACCTTTCAAAAATAGTAATAGTATTATCCAAGTCCAAAATGTTTGAGACGAGAACGCTGTACAAACTCAAGAACTCAACGGGTTCTAATTCACTCACCTTCTTATTCAACGTTTTGTTATCGTCAAGCAAGTCAGATAATTCTTTCTCATCCTTACTGGTTAATAAGATGTCTGAATCATCCAAGGAGTGATTTTTTCTTATCTGGTTAAGCGCTAACTTGGCAACCATTCTTAATTTGTCCATTAAAGGTATGTGGTCTGCGTTGAAGGTGTAATACTTTGCGCCGTCCTTGTCAACAGCGTAATTTGAACTTATCCCTTTCGGCAGCTTAACCGCATCCAATCCTTTAATCTTCTTCTCTAAATCAGCAAGTTCAACGATATTCTCAACATTTCCTTTGGATAATCCAATCATTGTGCCATGGCTGCCTTCAAGGAAAAGAGGGTACTTAGGTTTTCCAATAGTATTACCTCCCATACTTCTTATAAGATCTCGCATCTCTTCATATTCAGGATTTGGAATGTCTTCAAAGAATATTTCAGAAGGGTTAAGTAAATCTATTCTAACCCTGTAGTTCACGTTCTTTGGGAACTCCCAACCAGGGTATCTGTTCTTGGCTGAATCAATCCAGTCTGCGATTAAGAAACGGCCTAAACCTGTTTTGTCATACAATTCGCACCCGAAGTTGTAAGAAGCGTAAATATCATAAGGTATTATTATTGAACCAAAGCTTGGGAGATTAGCTGGGGTTCTAAGTGTTAGTTTAGTAACTCTTTCATCCTCAGGAACATCATCAAAGTCCTTATCAAAACCTTTCCTTTTCACTTTTTTAACATACTCATGAGTTATTTCTTTATTCTCTCCCAGCAGCTGTTTAGACACTACTGGCAGTATCTTATTATTCTCCTCAGACATGTATTCTAATAGCCAAAAATCTATTTAAAAGACTTTCTAATTGCTTAAAAAGTTTTAAAGCCTAATCTTTGAATAAGGTGATTAATTCAACAATTCTAATATTAACAGGTATTTTGTTCGGGTACTTTTCAGGCTTCAACCCAGCGACTATTCCTTACTTTCATCAAGTAATAAACGCGTTTCTTTTGATAGTTTTATTCACTAATACTCAGAAGATTAACTTAAAAAGTTTGAAAAAGAACGGCAATAAGCCGTTAATACTAGTAACTATAGGTTTATTATTCAAAATATTTGGGCTTGGAGCACTGCTTTACTTAATAACAGGCAATATCTACTCCTTCCTCTTAGCTGGGGTAATCTCGCAGATTGACCCCGTCAACACCTTCAGCAACGTTAAGAAGAAATTAATCACTAAAAACATCAAAGACTTGGTATTGTTCGAGTCAAGCTTTGACGACCCAATGACCATACTATTAACCTTTTACTTAATACTGCCCTTAACAATTGGAATTAATAATTCTATAATTAATTACCTGTTCAACCTGTTCATCAACGTTTGCCTGGCATTAATAGTCTGGTTAGTGTTAAAATTAACAAAAAGTAATATTGTTAAAAAAGTATTAGCCGTCTTCTCATTAATCATTGCATTCTTTTACGACGCTTTCTTCTTCATTGCAATAGCTGGATTGTTAATAAAGAATGTGTTTGAAAAAGAATTATCTAAGTTGTCAACAATAATATACTACACTATCTTTCCTCTTATGGGTATGATTATCTGCTTCAGTAGTTTTGACGTAATCACTGGAATTTTAATCGCTTTAATACTATTATTAATAGTCAGGCCTGCGGAGATAATAATCTTCTTCCGAAAAAATTTTGATAAGAACGAATTATTACAGTTAATCTTCTGCGAAGAGAAAGGAATCACTGCAACACTTATCGCGTTAAGCCTGCAGTCCAGTATTAACATAGCAGGAATAATAATCCCTGCAATTATTTTAATAAACACTGCCAGCAATTTAGTATTAAGAATTAACAGCAAATCTTTTAATAAGAAAAAACTCTTTTAATAAATTGTTGCCGATGAGGACTATTGGCTTGAAATGACTTTCAGTGATTTTCAGTTGACTTCTGAGGCAACAAATTTTTTTTCTAAACAATAGTTAAGTTTATAATTATAATAATTAATCCAAAAGATTAATGACTAATAATATGAAGACTTTTTTCATAGACGAGCACCAACTAGAATATATTACTTGTTGGGGAATTATAACTAATGCATCAGAGTTCACGAGATTAGGCTTGTTCCTGGCAAAGTACGAGGTTATAACACCAAAAGAATACACTCTTCAAAAACCGAACAGTTTGCACACATTAATGAACTGTGAAAACCTAATATCTCAAGACAATATCTCTGACAATATCCGGGGAAGCATACATGCCTTGGAGGGGGTCTTAGGTCCTGCGCCAGAGTTTAATTTTACAAAAAACAGATTATACAGGTTTCCTAAAAGCGTTAAAGAGTTCAGCGACGAGTATTATAAAACACATAATATAAACTTCAGCGAATTAATAAGACACTCATTATTCGGCCACTTATACTTCAAAACTCCTTTAAGGTTTCCTGAAGAAAACGAGAGCTCAAAAGAATTCAATAAACTAATTTTATTACCTCAAACATTAATAGACAAGATAGATGAAGAAGCTGAAAAGGAAAAAAGGGTTAAATCAGATATTGTAAGAGGCTCATTATATTATTTCATACGAAAGATAAAAGATGCTTAAAAAAACTTGTCAAGTCCTGTTTGTCCTTCCTTTTTTCTTAAATTAGCGAGCTTGCCTAAAGCGTTGCTCACTCTGGTCTGGCTGAACTCGTGCTTCTCGCATAATAATTCAAATATCTTGTCAGGATTAGGAGACCTCCAGTTCAGTTTGTAATCATCAATTACTGGAGGATTCTTGAAGAAGTCAAATATCTCTTTAGGACTAATATCAAAATCCCATTCAACATCACTGAATACTGCATCAAAACTCTTCTTTTCCAAGACTAACTTGTAAGCCTTCTTAGGACCCAAACCGAAGACGCCCTTGGGATTATAATCCGTGCCGACGAGAATTCCAAGCATGATTAACTGGTCGTGAAATAGTTTTAACCTGTTCAATTCATCTTTTAAAACAATCTTCTCGGGATTAACCTGAACGTAAATGTTTTTATTAGGAACCTTCCTCTTCCCAGTAATATTCAAGTTGCGGACAAGCAAAGGAGTTTTGAACAATAAACTGTCATAATCCTGGCTCACACTCGCGTAAACATCCCCTTTTAAACACATATGAGCAGCTTGCGCCTCTCCCTCGCTCGGCGCCTGCACCCAAGGAACACCCATGTAAGTCAGCAACTCTTTTGCTTCATCAACCATTTCAGAGGTAAGCCTCGCGCTCTGCATAGCCTTGCTTTTAGCCTTCTCGTAATCTTCTTCTTCCAAAGCCTTCTCGTAAGCCTTCCTCGCCTGCTCGCGAACATTAATCCTGTCGCTCACAGTCTGCTTCTTAAAAGCAGGGGGTTTGCCGTCAAAGACGAAGCAAGGCTTAACTCCCTGCTTCATAACATTCATAGTCCTATAATATAAACCACTTAAGTGACTGGTAATATTGCCTTTTGAATCACTTAATGGGCTGCCGTCGTACTGGCGTATTGTTGACACGAACTGGTAAAGCGTGTTATAAGCGTCAACTGCTACCTTCTTACCACTAAGATTAGCAATGCTTATCTCAACCGGCTCGAACAAACCGCTTAATGCAACACCCATAATAAGATAGTAATAACTGCTTATTTTTAAATAAGATTAAACTCTTTTACAACATTATAGACCGGGCCTTCCCAAGTAAGCGTTGAACTCATTAAATAAAACTTGGACACTTCAAACACGGAGGACTGAAAATCCTCATATAATATTTTCTTGTCACAATTATTATTGCACCTGGCAATGGTTAAGTGGGGCACGAAACTCTCATGCTCATTAACTCTGAAATCTTTAGTCTTTGAATCTATAACATTTGCAAGTTCTGACAACTCTTCTCTTCCCTCACTAACACCTAACCATAATATTCGAATATTATTCTTGTCAGGAAAACAGCCGACATTTGAAAGCTTCAACTTGAACTTTTTAAAACTAATCTCTTTTACTGACTTGATTAAGTCACTAATTTTTTCAGTTTCACCAATGAATTTAAGAGTGAAGTGAAGATTTTTTAAATCAGTGAAATGAGTGTTAGGATACTTCTTAAACAAGATAATTGCCTCTTTCTTGATAGTTTCAGGGAGTTCAACTGAGAAGAAACACCTCATAATTAATTTTTTAGAAAACGTTTTAAAATAAAGCTTTTCTTTTTAAAATTATGACAAATATTTCACAAGATGAGTTGAACACGTTTTGCAGAGGAGATAATTTATCATTCCAAAAGGTTCATACAATGAGCGGAACAACTCTGTTTGAAGTAGTAAACGGGTTTTATAATTCAGGTTCGCTTGCATTGTCTGAAACAAACGATGTCTTAAACGTTGAAGGCATATTCTTATACGAAGCTGGAACCAGGCTTGGGACAAAGGTTTTAGAGACATTGAAACAATACGCGCTTAAAAAAGGGAGTTCATTAATAAGAATTAAAGACATTAAAACGGACGCTGATGACTTCACAGGCATAGTGTTTGAGGAAAGGGTTGAAATCTTTGAAAGGATTGGCAAAAGAATAGGTGCAGAAGTAATTAAATCTAACGACAGCGAAACCCGTAAGTTGTCAATATTTTATAAACTACAAGGTAATTAATTATTAGTATGAAACGTTTCGTTCCTCACATTACGTGCAAAAGAGTTGAACAGACAGGAGTGACTTGCCTCAAGATTCTGAAGGATTACACTAATGGTGTTGGAGTTTACGAGAAGAAGATTAATGACTACAGTGCAACAGCTGACAAGGCGAACAAGCTGGCTTTGAAAGACAGCCCTTGGAGTTCTGTAACTATTTACGACCTTGCAGGGTTAGCTTTGAAGGATTTTAATGTAATAATTGTGAAGGAGAGTGACTCTTTCCCTGCTGACCCTTCAAGCAGTATTGAAGAATATACCAAGAAAAAACTGGAAGCTTTAAAGATTAAACCAGTTATTAACGAAGATATTGAGAATGAGTTAGTGAAACAGTTAAAAGACTATCCTGTTGCATTATTAATTAATCTCAACGAATTATACCATCAGAGGAATTTAGGCATCGGATGGGTAGTAATAACAGAGTATAACCCGGACAATAATGAATTCATAGTATACGACCCAATGTATTATACAAGACTGCCTAGGGGAGGAAGCTGGGAGCGTTTGCCTAACACTCCAAGAAGGCGTTTCATAAGATTTAACATAAATTATTTCTTAAGTGTTTGGAGAAAGACAAAGGAAACAGTTATTTTTTCCAAGATTAAAGCCCAAAAAAAGGGATTTTCCCCTTTTTTGAGAGAATTCTTTGCAATAACGAAAAAAGATATATAGTCAATAATATATATTCTGTTTATTGTATTATTTAGAGTAATAATTTAAAAAACATAGACAAATGTCTAATAAAATAATGAAAAAGATTCTTGTAATGACTAGCAGCGGGAGATTAGAAGAGCAGGATAATGAAAAAATCGTTGAAAGCCTTGAGAAAGAAGCTGATTTGCCAAAGAATCTTGCAAGAAAAGTAGCAGCTGATGTTAGAAAAGAATTGGAAAAATTAAACGTTGAATATGTCTCAGGTTCTCTTATAAGGGAAATGGCTAATGTTAAACTGCTCCAGTTAGGACTTACAGAAGCCCACGACAAATACACTAGGGTTGGTCTTCCAGTATACGACGTCACACAGTTAATATTTAACATGGACGATGAAAACGCCAACACTTACTACAATCCAGGATTCGTCCACAAATCAATGGGAGACAGGGTTGCAAAAGAATACGCCTTGCTAAGAGTTCTTCCAAGAGAAGCCAGTAAAGCCCATATGAGCGGGCAAATTCACATTCATGACCTTGATTATTTCGTAACACGGCCTTTCTGCTTCGAAGTCCCAGCAAGACTATTCTTAAAACACGGCATTAAGACTGACGGTAAAGGAGTTTCAACAGCTGTAGCAGGACCTGCAAAGCACTTAAACAGCGCAGTTATGCAGCTAGCCAAGGTTTTACAAACAAGCCAGACTAGTTTTTCAGGAGGACAAGGCTACGACTTCTTAAACGTAGTACTCGCCCCTTACGTTGTTGGAATGAAATACGAGGACATAAAACAAGTTATTCAATACTTCATTTACGAGTTGTCAATGACTAATTTCAGCAGAGGAGGACAAACAGCTTTCACAAGCGTTAGTTTAGAGTTCGACCCTCCAAACTATTTAAAAAACCAGACAGCGCTACTCCCAGGAGGGGTTGTTAAAGAGGGAGTTACATACGAAAACTATCTTGACGAGTCAAAACTAATACTAAAGGCATTCATTGACACTTACATGGAAGGAGATTACCACGGCAAAAGCTTCAACTTCCCAAAACCCGAATTCAAACTCAGAAGAAACGTTGTAAGAACCAAGAAATACGACAAGGAATTGTTAGAGATTTCAAAGCTTGCAAGCAAATACGGCGTGCCTTACTTTTTAAACCTAGCAGCTCCTTACATGCCGGACGCAGTTCAAAGCCAGTGCTGCAGGTACTTCCTAATACCTGACAGCAAACAGATGAAACAAATAGAAGAAGGCAAGCTAAGGTTTGGCAGTCTGCAGACAGTAACAACAAACCTGCCAAGATGCGCTTATGAAAGCAAAGGCGACGAGGGCATGATGTATGAATTAATAGATGAAACATTTGATACTGCAAAACAAGTCTTTGAAGCTAAAAGAAACATACTCAGGAAGTACTTGCTTAACGGAGGCGCTCCTTTCTTAACCCAAGAGTTTGACGGAGAGCCTTACTTTGACATAAACACCAGCACTAACAGTTTCGGCTTTGTTGGACTAAACGAATTAGTTCACTTCATGACAGGCAAGGAATTACATGAAAGCAAGGATTCATGGAGGTTTGGGTTAAAAGTCTTGAATCACATGAAAGACAAAACTTTTAGAATGGAGAAATCAACAGGCAGCAGGTGGAGCCTGGTTCAGACTCCTGCAGAGTCAGCAAGCAACAGATTCGCTAAACTAGACCAGGAGTATAAAAATAACCTGGCGAAAGGAGAAAGAGGAACCAAAAACGTTTATTACACTAACAGCAGCCACGTATTCGTAGGTGCGAAGATTCCGTTATGGGATAGGATAAAGATTGAAAGCAGCTTCCACCCATTACTAATGGGCGGCGCAATAACACACATGTTCATGGGAGACAAGGACCCTGACCCTGCAGCCATAAATGATTTTGTTAAAAAAGTAGCAACCAAGACTTTATGCTCTTATTTCAGCCTAACTAAAGATATGAGCCAGTGCTTGGACTGCGGGAGAAGCACGAACGGCATGATTAAACAATGTTTGAACTGCGGGAGCAAGAGAATAGAATGGTATTCAAGAGTTACTGGATACTTAACCCCAGTAAAGGCGTGGAACCCTGGTAAAAAGGCTGAGATGAAAGACAGGTACAGGTATGAACTATGAAAAAGACAAATGATTTAATTACTGTATTCACAATGCCAACTTGCCCTAACTGTCCTAAGGTTAAGGCAATGTGCGAAGAGGTTGCTAAAGAAATAGGCATGAACTTCAGAGTAGTGGATATTAAGTCAGACTTGTTTGAAGGACTAATGTACCAAGTCATGGAAACACCAAGCATAGCATTAAACGATGAAACATTATTCTTCGGCGAAGCGCCGACAAAAGCTCAGTTAGTCAAAGAACTAAAACTGCACGTGAAATAATTTCATCCCAGTTTTGTTCTTAAAAGCCCGGGAGTATAACGATTCATGCTATTAACTTCTTTTTCAACCTCTCTACGCTGTCTTTCGTATAAACCCTCATTAATCTGCTGCAAATCAATATTTTTTAAAAAAAATCTTACTTTCTAAACATTTCATAATTATTTTAAAAATAAGTATTAAATAAAAAAAACTATTGAAAACCTTAATAAACCCTTAATTTAATCCTTTTCTTACATATGAAGGAGAAGATATTAGATTCTATTAAATCACAGATTGGCAGCAACGGTGAGAAAGGCTGGCCAGTCGCTGTAAGAGACAGGATAGCATATCCTCACTCAAAAGAGTTAAGAGTTACTCCTGCAAATTACGCAGTCACATTCTTATGGACGATGAGAGACGCAGTACTCCCCCAGTTGGACAAGGATAATCTCGCAATAGCCACTAATTTCTACACACCAGCGGGAATAGAAGGCATGGTCAGGAACCTCCTCGGCAACCCCTACATAAGATATATAATAATATTAGGGGAAGAGTACGCGAGCAAGGACGGGTGCGAGACTAAGAGTGAACTAACCAGCGCGAACGCTTTAAGAGCTTTCTTCACAAAAGGAATAAACGAGGACAGGAAGATACCGGGATTCGAGACTGCAGTAAACTTTGACAAGAACATACCAACGAGTGAGATAAAAAAAATTATAGATAATGTGAAATTAATCGACTTGAATACTGAGATGAAAAATGCTTCACTGCAGGACAAGATTGCAAAAGCTAATGAAATAATGAAGAAAGAGAAAGAAGAAGCTTATTCCAACCCATCAAATTACGATTACACAAAACAGGAAGAAACCAAACCTTACGAAGGCGGACCAATAATAGTTCACGGCTCCAACATACCAGACGCTTGGATAAAAATGATACACGCAATAAACACTTACGGCAGAAAAAACTTAATGAACGCTAACACTGACAGGTGGGTGAAAGAGATAAACAATATGACTGTAGTAATACACGACCCTCAAAACACTGACTTAAGCATTAATCCCTTCTTAGTGCCTTTAACAATTGAAAAGATAGAGGCTTACAAGAAAGAAATACTAAGCCCTTTGCTTCCGGAAGGAAAGGCTTACACTTACGGCAACAAATTACGCGCTTATATTACACCAAGCGAGCCGATAAAAGAATTAGTAAACACGACAGAGTATAAAGATTACGAGTTCGGCAAAGGCCCTTGGATAGACGCTAACGTTAAATATTACGTGAAAGGCTACGCTGAAGTAGACCAAATCAGCGACATAATAGAAGTGTTGAAAAGAGATATTTACTCTAAAGCTTGCGTTGCAATCACTTGGCACGTGCAGGACGAACTAATGAGGAAGCATAAAAGCAGCCCGTGCCTGGTATTATTACAAGCAATGGTTCAGGATGAGAAACTAAACCTCTTCGTATTCTTCAGAAGCCACGACATGACACAAGGCTGGCCTGACAACGCTTACGGCTGCGCTGCAATACAAAAAGAGATAGCAGAAGGGATAAAAGTAGAGCCTGGAATACTAACAATTGTTTCAGGAAGCGCTCAAATATACGCTCACTATTACAAACAAGTTGAAGACATGCTGAAAAAGTATTACAAAACAAGCAGCGAGTTCAAAGATGCCAGAGGAGATTATACAATACAAGTAGAAAAAGAAGAGATAATAGTGAAACTCTTACACCCAATAGACCACTCAGGGATTGAAAGCTTCAAAGGAAAAACAGCAAAAGATTTATACAATAATATAGCAGAGGCTGGAACTTCAATAAATCCTTCCCATTTAATGTATCTGGGAAGCGAGCTTGGAAAAGCAGAATTCTGCATTAAGAATAAAAAAACTTACGAGCAGGACAGCAGTTAAATAAGCATTAAGTTAAGCTTCTTGCTCATGAAAGCCTGCTTGTTGTAAAACACTTTCAAATTATTCAACAATTCGCTGCTGCCTTTAACGTGCTTCCTGAACCACTTGTAAGAAGAGATAATAACCTTATCATAAGACTGTTTCTCATCAATGTTAGACAAAGAAGGATTGTCAACAATAACTACTTTATTACTTATATTAATTATTAAATCCTTCCTCTTGCTGCAACTATTCTTAAGAAATTTAAGGAAATCCTTCTTTTTCTTTTCAGACAAAGAGTCAACCATTACGTTAAGCATGTACTGGTGAAGGTTTAAGCTTGACTCAATCATTAAACCGAAACAAATAGTGAAGCTTCCAATAACTGAAAAAATAGAAGACAATTCAAAAAAGAAGTTTGCAATCCTAAAACCTGAAGATAAGAATAAGACAGCAAAACCTGCTGCTATTATGAAATACTTGTCCTTCAAAGCTAAAACTTTTCTTGCTGAAAAGAAGAGGTTGTAAAAAATAATAAATGAGTAAATACTAGTGAAAAATATTATAAAAAGCCTTAAAGGAACCTGAGAGAATATCTCTGATGTACTAAACAAGGCATTATTAAACAAAACCCATAAAGAGTAAATAATAACAGGAGAGAAGATTAATGCTATTAAACCATTATTGTTAAAAAATGCTTCATTCCTCAAACTGAGAGAAGCAATCATCATTAAAGAAACCGAGCACAGGAAAAAGAAAGCAGAAAAAACTGATATTACCTCTTCCCCAAAAATAGTAAGAAAAAACAAGTTTTTAACTATTATAGAACTGAAATATAACAGCAAGAAGAAAGAGGACAAAACCATTAATTTGCTTGCAAATATTTTAACCTTGCCTTCAAGGAACATTAAAAACAAAATACTTGAAACAAACATTATAGTAACTATATATAAAATACTGTTTGAATAATCAGGAAAGAATATGCTGAAATACGTTGATAAGAAAGTAAGACTGATACCAATGCACATTAAATAGAACAAGTAAATCTTGTTCATAATAACTTACCTGCCTCACTTAAAACTTTTTTGAAAACCTCCTTTAACGGTTTACTGGAATCCAATACTATTATCTTGTCCTTAATATAGTTGCCTAACTTTTCATACTCTTTCTCCACTCTTCTAAGAAAAGAAAGAGTCTCATACTTTGAACGCTTCTTTTTCCTATTCCTTTCATAACAAGTTAAAGCATCGCACTTCAAAAAGAAAACAATATCCGGTTTTGACAAACGGTTGTAAAAATCTGACAAGAGCTTAGTGTCAAAGCCCTGAATCCTCTGATAACAGATGAATGAAGGATAATACCTGTCGCTTACTATGTGAAACTTCTTCTTTAGCAACGGTTTTATAACATTATTGTCCTGCTCGAACATGTCAGCAAGGAAAAGGAATGAATCAACTTCACTAGTTGAATCCTGATACAAAAACTTTTTTTTAATCAAACTACCAACCGGTCCCTTGCTGGGATACTTTGACAATAAAACCTTCTCAGAACTCTTCTTTAAATAAGACGCAAGCATCTTTGACAAAGTTGACTTGCCGCTTCCATCAATACCCTCAAACACTACGAACATAAAGATAATATAACACTGTTATTTTTTAAAATTTTAACTAATTACTCAAATAGGAGAGTTGCCTGCAGGACTATAACCAGGAGGATTATAATTGCACCTCCACTCCTCACCAGCATCAGTTGTAGTAATGGTTCTGAATAAATAACTATAATAGTAACCATTTAATTTATTAAAGTAAATGCCGTCGCAGAACTCTGAAGC
Source organism: Nanobdellota archaeon (assembly GCA_016931175.1). GTDB lineage: Archaea > Nanobdellota > Nanobdellia > Tiddalikarchaeales > Tiddalikarchaeaceae > CG07-land. The sequence continues at coordinate 53,304 of JAFGFH010000014.1, read as the reverse complement.
CAATCGAGTGTCAAACATGCAGTCAAATGCTAAAGCACATATCTCCGGGCCTTTCTCACCGTAATAGTCCAAACCTCCGCTCTTGTCCAAATCTGAGTGCTCGCAACAGTAATCCTTAACCTCTTTCCAAAAAAGCTCTGGCGAGTCCTCCAACTGTTCCCAGTCCATCCTAAGATTAAGTGTATTGCATAAACTCCTGCAATGGTTTATAAAAGAGATTTGGGTCACTTCCTGCTCGCTAGCGCCAATGCTGGTAAAACCAGACAATAAATCTCCCCCTCCAAAGATAAGAATGCCGCCAACGATTAACAAAACAAGCAAAGCAAGAGAACCTATAACTATTAAATTAAGAGATAATTCTTGGGACTTGTTATTCATTAGTAAATATATTACAACAATTATTTAAATAGATTAATTTTATCTAAATTATATGCAGATTTACTTGGCAGGAGTGCAGGACGTTTCAAGCATAGATTTTCCTGGGCACTTAGCATCAGTAATATTCTTTCAAGGATGCAACCTTAAATGCAGTTTCTGCTACAACAGCAAACAATTAGGATTTAAAAACAAGAAGGATTTAGGCCACGTTTTCAGCGAGATTACAAAAAACCTGCAAATTATTGACAGTGTAATGCTCAGCGGAGGAGAACCTATGATTCATGAAGACGCTATTCTTAAAATAAGAGATTGGTGCAAAGATCATTCTCTTAACTTAGGAATAGAAACAAACGGGACATTTCCCACAAGATTAACGCGTTTAATGGAGAATAAAACCTTTGATTTTATAGCAATGGATGTTAAAAGCTTATTTAATGAAGAAGCTTATGCAAATGTTACCAAATGCAAGAGAATGTACAACCAATTCTATAAAAGCTTTAAAATGGTGAAGAACAGCGGTATAGCTCACGAGTTCAGAATGACTGTTACACCCTCACTGCACTCAATGGAAGATATTATTAAAATCAACGAAGTAGTGAGTCCTTCAAAACTAGTACTGCAGAGATTCCAGCCTAACGATAACGTAATGGATAAAAGCTTGAACGATAAACTCTTCCCTCCTAATTTTGAAAAAAAACTCAAAAGCTGGGCTGCGCGTCAGAAAAACGTTGAAATGCGTTTCTGGAACTAGTTTTCAATAATTTTTTAAAATGATTACTCTTATCATAGTATTATGCTTGACATAAACCTTTTCAGGGAGAAACCTAAAATAATAAAAGAAGACTTGAAGAAGAGAGGCAACAAGGAAATGCTGCCATGGGTAGACGAGATAGTACAATTAGACAAAAATTGGAGGGAACTAATTCAGAAAAGGGACGAGTTTAAACAATTAAGAAATAAGGTAAGCAAAGAGATAGCCACTATAAAATTAGATGCTGAAAAGAAGAAACAGATAGCAAAGATGGCTGAGAACAACAAGAAAATAGAAAAAGTTGAAGAAGAGATAAGAAGTGTTGCTGAAAAAATGCAATACAAGCTTGACAGGATACCAAACATACTGGACCCTACTGTTCCAGTAGGAAAAGACGACAGCGAGAATGTAACAATAAAAACTTATTCTAAAAAGCCAAAGTTTGACTTCAAACCAAGAAACCATCAAGAACTGTGCGAGTTAAACGATTGGTACGATGTTGAAAGAGGAGCTAAAGTAGCAGGAGCAAGGTGTTACTTCCTCAAAAACGATTTGGCAAGATTAGAGTTCGCACTTTTCAGTTACGCAATTGATTTCTTCAGAAGCAAGGGATTAACCTTTATGATAACTCCTCAGTTCTGCAATAAGAAGTGTTTTTACGGCACAGGCTACTTGCCTACAGGAGAAGAAGACTTGTACAAGATAGAGAAAGAAGACCTGTACTTGATAGGAACAAGCGAGGTTCCATTAACGAGTTATTACATGGATGAGACTTTGCTGGAAACAGATTTGCCGATTAAGTTCTGCGGATTCAGCTCTTGCTTCAGAACAGAGGCGGGAAGCCACGGCAAAGATACTAAAGGAATATTCAGGGTTCACCAGTTCAACAAGGTAGAGATGATGATATACTGCAAACCTGAAGAGAGCAAGAAGATGCACGAGTTCTTATTAAAAACTGCAGAAGAATTATGGCAGAGCTTAGGAATACATTACCGTGTTGTGAACATATGCACAGGGGATATTGGAACTGTTTGCACAAAGAAGTATGACATTGAAGCCTGGCTGCCCGGGCAGGACAATTACAGGGAAGTAGGAAGCTGTTCAAACTTTTTAGACTACCAGGCGAGAAGGTTGAATATTAAGTACAGGGAAGAGGAAGGTAAACCTCCGAAAGGGTACGTTCACACCCTTAACAACACAGGAATAGTAGACGTGAGGGGATTAATTGCAATAATGGAAAACAACCAGACAAAAGACGGCAAGGTTAACGTGCCAAAAGTATTGCAGCCTTACATGAACGGAAAAAGGATTATATAAGCTTCTTAATAGCATTAACGACCATCTCAATAAAATTAAAATCAACTCTTTCAAATAAGTAAAGAGACTCATGAAGTGTGGTCTCTTTAACCATTCTATCCTCCTCTACTATTCCTACAAATTTAAATTCCTTACGATAATCCCTAATATAAAAAGCGTGATTAAAATCATTATCTGTTAGAATATACTTGCCTTTGAACCTGTCAATAGTATACTCGACCCTGCCTTGAAATCTTCTAAAGATCATAAGATCATAATTCTTACCAACTTCATAAACCTCTGCGTTGCCGTAAACTAGTTTACACTTCTTCTTTAAATCACTTGGAATAATAAGCTGAGTATGGCCTATGTCAAGAAGTAAAGTCTCGTCAAATACTGCAGCAGGAGTTATATCAATACCACACCCAGGATAATAAGCATTCTTAATACCAAACCTTTTTTTAATATACTTTAATTTATTAATATAACTCTTATGTATCTCTCCTTGCAACTCCCTAGTTGGGATCTTAGAATTAAACTCAGGGGTTGAATTGTACTTCTTTCTTAACGCATAAACTGCGTAATCAAGAGTTCTATACTTTTTCAGGTCTTTATATTTTAAAACCTTTGAATACTTGAAACCTTTTTTGCCGAATTTAACAATGTAAGCTTCAGTATCTTGTAATAAAGGAGTTCCTTCGGTTATTTGGACATTTTTTTTAAATTTCTCACTTAGTTTCTTTTCAGCCTCTAATCTAGTCTTGTACTTTTTAAAAGAATCATAAGGCAAGATTATTCTTTTATTATGATATGTGTTATATCCTATATTAGCAATGGAGTTCTCACCTATCTTGTTTGACTGTATGGTTGGAGAAAAATATAGTTTATATTTCTTTTTAAGTTCTTGAATTGCTCTCGCCTTTGTTTTATATTGTTTAATCTCCTCATAAGGGATAATCCTTTCCTCCCCTACTTCCCCTACCTCATCTAATTTAGTAATAATAGCATAACTTCCTTCTTCTATTTCCTCTTTCTCATCTAAGTTAATAATAAAAAAAGTTCCTTCTTCTGCCATAACTATCTTAATATTTTGAACAATATAAAGATTAAGCTATTAAAGTATTGCAGCCTTACATGAAAGGTAAGAAAACGATTGGATTAAAATAGAAGCTTTAAAAAACAAGCAGTTATTCTAATATTTTAATGAGGGAGAGCACGATTAAAAGAACTACTAAAAGTGATAGTGTTTACGTTCCAGATACTAGTATTATAATAGAAGGTTTAGTGAGTGAGAAGATTAAGAAAGGGGAACTTAAAGGCAAAATATTAATACATAATGCTGTAATGGCAGAGTTAGAGCACCAGGCTAACAGCAAGCGCCCCACTGGATTATTAGGTATTGATGAGATTAAGGAATTAAAGGATTTGGACAATAAAGGTAAAATAATACTAGAGTTCGGAGGGTCACGGCCCTTGCCTTCACAAATAAGGTATGCTAAGAAGGGAGAGATAGATGCAATAATCAGGGAGCTCGCAGAAACTAATGAGGCAACACTGTTAACAGGGGATAAGGTGCAGTATGAAATTGCTCAAGCCATGGGAGTAAAATCACAACTAATAATGTTCGACAAGACAGTGAAAGGGCTCAGTATAGAGAAATACTTTGATGATACTACAATGAGCGTTCACTTAAGGGAGGAGACAACCCCAAAAGCTAAGAAGGGAAAGCCTGGAGAGTGGATTTTTGTTGAACTCAGCGATAAAAAACTCACAAGCGAAGAGGTGGAAGAATTAAGCAAAGAAATAGTAGAGAAGACGAAGATGGACTCTAACAGTTTCTTAGAGATAGAAAATAGAGGTTCGACAATAGTCCAGTTCAGGAATTACAGGATAGTAATGACGAGGCCTCCTTTAAGCGACGGGTGGGAGATAACTGCAGTGCGCCCTGTAAAAATACTAACATTAAATGATTACAACATAGTTGACAAATTAAGAGACAGGCTTAAGTTAAAAGCAGAAGGAATACTAGTCGCGGGAGCACCAGGAAATGGCAAAAGCACGTTCTGCCAAGCACTGGCAACATTTTACTTAACAAATAATAAGATAGTTAAAACCATTGAAGCTCCAAGGGATTTAATACTCCCGCCTGAGATAACACAGTACTCAAAGAACAAGGCAAGCAATGCAGAAATTCATGACATACTATTATTGTCAAGGCCTGATTATACAATCTTTGACGAGATAAGAAACAGTGAAGACTTTGAACTCTTCAAAGACATGAGATTAAGCGGTGTCGGAATGGTTGGAGTAGTTCACGCAACTAATCCAATAGATGCAATACAAAGATTCATAGGAAGAGTAGAATTAGGAATGGTGCCGAGCATCATAGACACAGTAATATTCATAGAAAAAGGGCAGATAGGAAGAGTATTAGAAGTTGGAATAACTGTCAGAGTTCCAAGCGGTATGACAGAGGCAGACCTTGCAAGGCCGCTCGTAGAAGTTAAAGACTTCCTTAGCGGAGAACTAGTATACGAGATGTACACCTTCGGCGAACAAACAGTAGTTGTTCCAGTTAAAGGAATCAAAACAACGAGTGTTGCAAGACAAGTTGCCAGCGAGGTGTTAAAAGAGAGAATAGAGAAAGAATTGCCAAGCAACATACCTTTGTCAATAAGCATGCCTTCAGAGGACAGCATTGAAATACGGGTTCCTAAAGAGAACATTCCTGAAATAATAGGCAGGAAAGGAGTTAATATTGAAAAACTTGAGAAGAGAATTGGTGCAAGAATACAAGTCAGAGAAATGGACAAGGAAAAAGTCATGAAAGAAGTTAACCGCGAGAAGAAGAGTTTAGAATATGATATTAAATTCGGAAAGAGAAGCATTGAGATAAGCCTCGACTACTCCTTAAAGGGCGCGAACGTTGACATATACTTAGATGATGATTATTTGCTAACTGCAACGGTCAGCAAGAACGGTTCAATAAAAGTTTCAAATAAGAGCGACGTGGGAAAGAAGTTAGTTAATGCGAAAAACTTGGGAGAAGAAATAAGGGTGCTGAAATGAAAGTATTATTTTTCACGGACGTGCACGGGGATGTAAAAACTGCAAAGAAACTAGTAGAGAAGAGCAGGAAAGCAGACTTGGCGGTATGCGCTGGTGATTTAAGCAGATTAGGAGAAGGTTTTGGAGAAGTAATAAGTGAGTTAAAAAAAATGAAAAAACTTCTTTTAATACCAGGGAATAATGAAACTCCTGAGTTCGTAAATGAAGCTACTGAAGAGTACGATAATATCCTAATTATTGAAGACGACGTTTACCAGGACTTAGAGATTAGGTTTCTTGGAATTGGAGGGGGAAGCATAAGCCCTTTCAACACTCCTTACGAGTTAACAGATGAAGAGTTCAGAAATAAACTTGATAAATACGGAGATAATATTACAGTATTAGTCAGCCACACGCCTCCTAAGAATACAAAACTTGACAAGACAAGGAATGGATTACACATAGGAAGTTTTGCCATAGGAGAGTGGATAAAAAAGAACCAGCCAAGGCTTTGCTGCTGCGGCCACGTTCATGAATGTCAAGGGCAGGAAGAAATGATAGGAAACACTTTATGCTTTAACCCCGGACCTGAAGGGGTGATAAAAGAATTATGAAAGTCTTAGTTACTGGAACTCCTGGAACAGGTAAGACGACTAATGCGAGAAAGATAGCTTACGCGTTAAAACTGCCGTATTATAATGTAACTACAATAATAAACACTCACCCCAGTGTTATTGAAAAGATGGAAAAAGGAGTTAGAGTTATAAGTCCTAAATTAAAGACTGTGCTGAAAAGAGTTCTGCCAGATGATTTCGTTATAGACACTCACTTAATAGAATACGTCCCGGACTACGACGTTTTAGTAATACTCAGATGCGAACCTAAAGAGTTAAAAAAAAGGCTTAAAGAGAGGAGTTATTCAGAAGAGAAGATAAAAGAAAACCTTGAGGTTGAAATACTTGACTACTTCACACAAAAAGCTGAGACTAAAAAAGTTGTTGAAATAGATACGAGTAAAGATTCAAGCGAGGATAACACTAAAAAAATAGTTAAGATGATAAAAGGAAAAAAATGGAACAAGGGCGCCGTTACTTGGCACCAGAAAAAATACGTTGAAATGATTAAGTAAATTAATCCTTCCTAGTTCTTAAATAAGCCGCCATTCCTTTGAAATCAATGGAATTATCCTTCTGAACAAAGTGCCTAACAAAGTCTTTGCTGCTCTGATATTCTGTATTTTCAAAACACTCTGTTAAATAAAGGGCTCTTTCAACCTCACTTAAGGAGTTGAAATCAACACGTGCTTTTGATTCAAGAGAACCAACTTCTATCTCCTTCATTAATTATCTCCCCCACCATTTTTTTGGTAGAATTTAGATAGAAATTCATTAGTTTAAAAATTTTTGGAATGCAACTAAGTCTAATAAAAACTCTTACATTAACTTTCTCGTGTTCAACTCTTAATGCGTTGTTGTCGTCTTCTCAAACTCTAATGGCACCTTTCTAGTAATTCCTTCACTTTCTATCCATAACTCTCCAACCCAGTTATCAGGCAATTTGTCCGCGTCTACTTTAAGTCTAAAAACTGAGTCCTTTCCCTTATCAAGCATTAACTTCTTAGGGAATCTTATAGCTTCGTTCTTTGGTTTAACTTCAAACTTAACCCTTTTGGATTTTTCACCCTCAGGCATTAAAAACCATTTGAAGTCTATGGTCTTGTCAATTCCTTTGAACAATGTGTGTCTAATCTCATCAACGATTTTCTTAGTATTGAACACTACATGCTCGTTCCAATCTATAAGTACAACCATAATTATATTATATCGCTCCGTAGATATAATCTTTATGCTGCTTAATTTAATAATAGCGCTGTTTTTAGGCATAATCGTAGGCGCAGTTGTAGGATTTTTGCCTGGACTCCACCCTAACACAGTAGCTGCAGTCATAATTGCATCAGATTATAATATTGAAAATAGTGTTTTCTTATTCGCCTGCTTAATATCAAGCAACGTGTTCGAGTTTTTAAGCACGTGCTATTTAGGAGTTCCTGAAGAAGGAGAATCTCTCACAAGAATGCCTTTACATAACCTCTTGATGGACAAGCGGGGATTAGCAGGCATGAAAATAGTTGCTTACTCCAGCATAATAACGTACTGCGTATTCTTAATCTTTGGGGCCTTACTTCATCAGGAAATAAGTCTTATATACTCTTTTGTGAAAAATTATGCGTGGACTATAATGGCAGGAATAGCGCTTCACTTGATAATAAAAGACAAGAGCATAAGATTGGCTGCGTTATTCTTCACACTTTCTGGAATTCTTGGAGTAATAACTTTCAACTTAAACCTGAAAGACCCTTTTCTTCCATTATTAACTGGGTTTTTCGGAATAAGCAGTTTAATAGACTTAAAAAACGAGAACAATAATATTCCAAAACAAATGAATAAAGTAGTTGTTGAATCAAGTTTTTCTGAACTGCTTAAGGCAAGCATTATTGGAATAATATCCTCAATAATCATGGCAATAGTGCCAAGCATGAGCCCGAGCCAAGTCGGATTAGTAAGTGAAGAGTTTAAGAAAACAAAAACAAGTGATGAATTAAAAATTGCGAGCATGACAAGTATAAACATAGCAGATAATATTCTAAGCCTGATAGCTTTAACCGCGATAAACAAGGCAAGAAGCGGGGTTATTGAAAAAATAGGGGGATTAATAGAATTAAGCTTTAACAATTACTACCTGCTTTTAATAACTGGATTCTTCGCCTGCACAGCAAGCTGTTTCCTGCTAATAAAAACCGCTAAAAGAGTATCAAAACACGTTTACATATTCAACAATAAATTAACTAAATTAAGTGTTATAATCTTCGTAGCAAGCCTGTGCTTATATTTCAACGGATTGCCTGGGTTATTAATCCTTTTCACAGCTTCCATAATAGGTTACTATTGCATAAGACTTAATGTTAGAAGAAGCCAGTTATTAGGCTGCTTAGTAGTGCCTACGATAATATTCTACTTATCAATAATTTAAAAGATAATTTATAAATAACGTGTAACAATAATTAAATTAATGAAAATAAAGGATTTCATAGACGATTTCAGGACGGAATTAACAAGTTACGGTTTAATTGTTATAATCTTAGGAACAGCAGTTAATTTATTACTGTCTTTTCTGAACAACTACTTAAGAGTAAACTTGTGGTTTGATATTATAGGCAGCTTGGTTGCAGCAATAATAAGCGGGCCTTGGACTGGCTTCTTAACAAGTCTTTTGACATTCACAATAAGAGGAGTGAATAATTTTTCAATAATCCCTTACTTCTTAATAGGAGGCATAAACAGTTTACTAATAGGGTACCTTCACAAGTACAAGAGTTTAATAAGCAAGAAATCAAACCTTATTGAAATACTCGGAACAGGCTCGTTAATCGCTTTCTTGTCAACAATTATTTATACGAAACTGAACATACTCTTAACAAGTTCCGCCTCCAACATATTAGATTGGATTATAATAATACTAATAGGAAAACCAGACAATTCAATGAACGGGGTTCTCACAGGACTAGTTGGGCCTGAAATGCTTGCACACTTCCTTGACAAAACAGCCAGCTTGTTCATAACTTATTTCATAATAAGAATATTGCCTGAAAAGTATTTCAAAAACAAATTAATACCAGTTAAGAAAAAAACTCATTTCCAGCAGAGGAGAGTTATCAGAGCAGGAAAGAAAATAACAACTATAAAAAAAAAGTAATTAACCAGGCAGGCCTATTTCTAAGAAATCATCGGATAATAACGTATTTATTAACGCAGAACATTTCTGGTTTCTGAACACAACCAAATCATCAGAATCCTTTTTAAGCGATTTAATAAACACTTTTGTACAAGTTTTGTCATTATCCTTGTAAGGACAGTCCGAGCAAAACCTTGCCAGTAAAATCTCCCTAACATCCTCTTTACACAGAATCAAATCAGCATCCTTATTATTCAAAGAAACCTTTCCGTGATTATTGAATGTATAAACGTGTTCTCTTACCTTAGTTCTGGAAGACAAGTAATTACCGCTCTCCTGGAAAATCTTACTGTCCCTGTCAATTGAAGAATTCCTTTTGTAATTCATAATTAATCTAGAAAAATTTACAGTTATAAATATTATATAACGGAACAAGGTTTAAATATTAGAAATCAGACAAGCTGACCTGCTTGGTTGGGGGCTTACCAAACATTCCTTCTATTCTCCTCTCTAATATCATCAAGTCCTGCTTCATATAATCAGGCAGTTTGAAGTCCTTATTAAGATTCATGCACGGCTCCAAGTACTTCTTAACACTCCCTTCTGCTATTGTAAGTATTATCTTACCGCTGCACTTGTTGCATTTGCCGCTAAGAGGTGGCCGCCTGTACTTCTCATTACAATTTACGCACCTGAATCCTTGAGTTGAATACTTTCTAAGATTACCTTTCAAATCCTTAAGGAAGTGCTTGTCAATAACTAGTCTCGCAACATCATCCTGGTCAACGCACCTTAATTTAATTGCTAGTTCAAGCTGAGCATTCATCTTATCCTCCATTGACTCCAAACTCTTATAAGCGCTGACAAAAGGGCCCTTATTCATACTTGTTGAAGGGTGAGTGTATTTCAATCCTTCAAACTGTTCAGGGCTGTTAAGAACGTCCTGAACGCGTTTAATCTTAACATCCCAAGGCATCTTGCACTCATCAGCTGCTGTATAAAATTCTAAGGGATAATAATCTTGTATATCAACGTTGTACGCTTCACTGTCAATCTCTAAAGGATCAAGCTTAACACTTAAAACTAGGGGAGCATCCATGGTTCTTCCTCCCCTCCTGTCCGGAAGGAACTGCCTGCTGAAGTTCAACAAACCATCCATTAAGAGTATCACTCCTAACTCGTCACCGTCAGCGTTTCGCCTGCACGCAGCGTGCAGGTAAGGATGAGCGTACATGCCTTGAGTATTACTGAAACCAATAACCCTGCTGACTATTCCAGCACTAGTATGCGGAGCCAAGCTAATAATATGCAAGCCTATTAACTCGTCCTTTGTTCTAACATTAAAAAACCTCGGCAAATGATACAAGTATTCCAACTCGTCATCAATAAAACTGCAAGTCTTTAAAAGGAAATCAACAGCGCTTGCATCATGCCACTCAGTACAGTTTGGAAGAATAACATCCTGGGGCAGCAATTCAATAACTTGGGAAGAAGAAATTAATTCCTTACCATGAATGTCCTTGTAATAACCTAACTCTTTAACTTTTTCAACAGTAATGCCTGCATCCTCGCAAGTAAAATGCGTGGCAATGGTTTCAATAATATCATACCTTATTGTTCCATCCTTGTTAACGTAAACATTATTCTTAGAACGAAGCAAAGCTTTCATGAAATTCTCAGTTATCCTGTCCTTATCCCAAACACCCTTAACACCTTTAACCAAGTTAGGCATCTGCAATCCTGAACTAGTCAGCGCCTTCCTAATATAATGATTAATATCAATTGTTTTCTTAACATAAGTCTTCGCGTGTTCACCGCAGCAAACCTCTTTATCACCTATCTTCTTGCACTTAACGCAATAATACTTCTTGCTAGTCTTGGTCCCGCACTCCTCGCATAACCTGTAAACAGTATCAATATTACAATTATCGCAGTGAAAAAGTGAAAACTCTGCAGTAACCTTGCCTGCTTCACTCGCTGCGTTAAAACTCCTTAACCTGCCTCCCTCCTCTCCTACAGGGAATAATCCATGAGGGCTTCCAGTCATTCTTCTAAGCTTAGCCTTCTCAGGCCTGCCCATGCGCGCGCCTATAAAAGTCCCGCCAATATCTCTTATCTCAAAACTGCTTAATGAATTAACCATTTTCAGAACATCATCACCAACTGCTTGTTTGAAACCCTTATCATATCCTAAGTTAACAAGCAATCTCCTGCCGTCAAGTTCAGATAATAATATTTTGTCATTAACGACTTGGTGGGGAACGTAAAGGTTTTCAAGAACAGGCTTAACACTTAAACCAATCTCAATGTTTTCAAGATTAAGATTAAGCCCTTCTAATTCTTGAACTAAATTTTTCAAATCATTTGCTGAAATATTATTCCAGAAAAAAACATGCTCCGGGTTAAGAGGCACACCAGTATTTCTTGATATTATAACAGAATCTTCTAACCCAACACTAGTTGTTAAAGGCTCGTTTAATAACAAGTTTAAATCAACACTAACCTCTTTCTGAAGCTGGTTTACGTCCCCGCCAAGCTTAGCCTTCAACTCCTGAACCCACCACTCCTTAACGTAACCTGCAGGAACAAGCATGGAACCATTCTCCATGAAATCCCCATAACAGAAAAGAATATCACCTAAGAATAAGACTTCAGAAACGTCTTTCCTGTACTTAAGAGCTTCTTCCTCACTATTAAGCCATAAAACATTACCATTCTTCAGCTTAACCAACGGGCCTGATATTGAATCACAAGGGCTGACAGCACAAGCTTTACCCGGCCTCTCCACCTTTAACTGCACGCCTGTTGCTATGAAATCATCCGTTATCCTCATAGTTGCAGGATGAACGCAAGCTGCTGCTAAACCGCTGAACCTGCTCCTGCCATACCTTAACCTGAACCCGCCAACAGCCATTGGGTGGCTAAATACTGGACGGCCTGCTACTAACTCGTCAATAAACTTAGTGTTTGGTTTAACCTTGCAAGAATCATTGCTATTTTCCTCCTTCTTAACCGTTGCTCCCTGGGCATGAATCTGCTTCTGCAATTCAACAAAGTCATTAAGGAATAACCAGTGCTGCATACCAACACTCTCCCCCCACTTAGCAATGTTCTTAATAACTTTCTTAGCCTTCAAACTCATACCCTCACCTAAGACTAAACACATTCCCCCTCTTATCAAATCCGTCTCAACCCTTTCAAGCCTTTTATAATTACTAACCTCGTACTGCGTAGTAGGGTCGCCGTTAAGCTCTACAGGAATATTCTTAACAAGGAAGTAAACCTCTTCCTTATTCGGCTTATACTGCAACCTGCTAACCCTCTCATCGTAATCCATTAACTCCGCATAATACCTGTCAAGTTCAACAGGCTGCGGATCATAATCTTTAATACCAACCGATTTCCTCGCATAATCAGCAATTAATACACTAACCGCTGCTGCAGTTCCCCCAGCTGCCCTGATAGGACCTGCGTAATAAACCGCGCAGTACTGCCCGCCGTCTAAACGATTCTTAAGCTTTAATTCAATAAAACCCTCTAAAGGAGCGCACGTTACACCAAGAGTAATATAAGCTAAACCTACGCGGACGCCAGTCTCTAAAGCTCTTCTCAAATCAGTCACTTTGTAAAACTTGCCATTAGCTATCTCAGAAGCTATTATGAACGCTATCCTCCAATCACCACTGCTGTACTCCTTCTCTAAATCCCTGATTCTGGCAGGAATGCCTACACCAATAACTTCAGGAGCAACAGCGCCAACAATACCCTCACAACGTTCTGCAACATCAGCAGCCAAAGGAATATCCACTTTATCCTCAGGATCGAAGCCTAGCTTCCTGGCTTGCTCTGCCAAATTATACTCCTTAAGCGTAGCCTTCTCAATACTACCCAGATACTCACTTACACGGGGAGAACATTCCACCATTACTAAAAGATTGGAATAATACACAGTTTAAAAACTATTATTGTAATCAAATACAATCGATTTAAAATACGAATCTATCATCTTGGCTTGTTCTATCCACACGCTCCCTTATAGCCACCCTATCAATATTAATCATATCCAGAGTATAATTAGAAGCATAACTATTATAGATAGAACCATCCATTACTATACCATCACTCTTTTCAAAGACATAGTGATGAGTTGGCTTCTCAGGATTCAAATATAATACATTATAATGCTCAACACTGCCTTTCTCGCCAAAATATTCAGCTATTTTCTTTGTTAAATTAGCAAAGTGAGCGCACCAGCCAATAAGCCTCTTATACTCTCCTGATTTAATTCTTTTATAAACGTCATTAACAACCTGCTTAGGATTAGTATTATCATCTGCCACAATTTCACCTGGAACCTCCTGGCGCTTGTGACCCAAGACCTCATTCATCCTCAAAACAAAATCGTCTAAACTATTGAAATTAAAGTGTTTAACTATCTCTTTAACTCTAAGCTTTTCAACCAATCCCATGAGTTTAATAAGAGAAAAATATCTTTAAAAATATTATTATCGGAATAATAACCGAAAAATCCTTTATCTTTAAACAATTTGGTTGATTAATGAAGGTTCATATTACTGGTTTTTTTTACAAATTGGACAAGAAAGCCACTCCTTTTCTTAAAATCGTTAAAGAAGACAATACAGAGCATTATTTACCCCTTAACAGGAATAAGACTATTCAAGTGTTAAAGGATTTCGGGAAGAAATGCACAGGTTATTATAAAAACGGCGAGTTTCACGCCTGCCCTTCTAATGAAGAAATAAGCTACGGCAAACAATGCAATAAGTGCAGGAAAATGGATGATTTCAACACTTGCGCAAAATGCACTGGCCAGCAATGCAATGCCAGCGCTGAAATCATGAAAAACTGCTTGAACAAGACTCACTTCATGTATTTGACAATAATAGGTGAAAAGATTAAGGTTGGAGTAACCAAGGCAGGCAGGTACTTGAAGAGGTGGGTAGAACAGGGAAGCGACTACTCCTGCATAATCTCATCAGGCAACGGCTTGGACATTAGGAGAAAAGAACACTTGTTAGCAAAAGAGATAAGCGACAGAATAAGCAATAAGGAAAAGGTGCAGAATTTCATGAAAGACGATCTCAGTTATTTTGAAGAATTTTTGAAAGAAAAAAAATTAGACGTGCCTATAATTAACGTGAGAAGATACTATGAAGGACTGGACTCAATACCTTCTGAACCAACAATTTCAACAAACTTGAACGGGAGAATAGTCTGCGTTAAAGGAAAAATAATCGTATACGAAAATAATGAAAAATATTACTATTACGATTTGAACAACCTAATCAGCAATCTTGTAGAAATCAATTATACTTAATAGGTATAAATGTGAGATGCAAACCCTTGCTCTTAGTATAAACAATCTGCTTATGCGCGTGCTCTGGAATGCTAGCAAGGCTGCCGAAGTTCTCAAAGACTCTCACATTCCCACCAACACTCTTGTACTCTTTCTTAATAAAACTAAGAATCTTCTCATCCAGCTTTCTTAACAACTCAGAGTTTTCCTTCTTCCTCAAATCGAACTTGTTAACATGCTTGACAGGCATACATATAACAACATCCCTCGAACTGCTCTCAATCCTTACAGAGTTAACGAACAAGAACTCGCCGTCAAAATATCTGACAATGTCCTTGTAACCCTTATCATGTTTAGGTGAGGTAAAATACTGCTCTCCTCTAACAACAAGAGGGCCTATCTTCTTGCTCCACTTTTTATTTTTAACATTCCACTCAGAAACCCTTTTAATCAAGTGGCAGAGGGGACAGTTCATGCTGAATTTTTAAAAAATCTGGCAATATAAAAGATTTTGCCTTAAAAAAACACGAAAAGAATCTTGCTGGTTATCTCTGACAAGAAAATAATAGAAAAGTTTGACGTTAGAAGAAGCAGTACGAATATTGCAGACTCTGTTATGCCATGGATTACTTTCCTGAAAATAAAGAACTCTAAAGTGTTAGAGTTCCTAGCATGCTTGTACATCCTGGAATAGAAAGGAATTTCCCAAAAAGAAGTGAAAGTTCCTATAATAAAACCGAATAAGAAAAACTCCAACGGTGTTTTTAAGAAAAAAACGAAAAAGAAAAAAACAGCATTAAGCATTGCCCCTAATTTAATAAATAAATTAGTCCTTCCCCTGCACAAGGAGGAAATAATAAGGGGCGTTAAAAAACCGCTCACTCCTACAACTGTTGAGAAAAAACCAATCTCTAAAGTAGAGCTTAATGTAAAATAAATGTATAAAGGAAGAAGGAAAACAACAGCATAATAATGAATGCTCTCGTTAATAAAACCAAGCGCGTATTTAACAAAAGACCAGTCCAGCAAATTCGAGACTTCGAATTTAAAACTAAACCTCTGCTCTTTTAAATGAATAAGAGGGAGAATGCTTACTAATAATAAAAAAGCAACCAATAAGAAAAGAACATTAAAAGAAAAAAAGGATATTATTAGAGCTCCTATCATTGGAGAGATCATGGTAAAAAGTTTCGGCATTGCAAACAACAACCCCACCTGACCTTCAACGTCGTCACCGTCAGCTTTCTTAGCAAAAAAGAAGTGAAAAATAACCCAGTATATTCCTGAAAAAAAACCGTTATAAACAGCTAAAAAAAAATAGGAGCTGGGAAAAAATTCAAGAGAATAAAGCCATAATAAAAAAGTTATCACACTAACAGGTCTTAACATAATAATTTTTTTAAAACCAATCCTTGAAAAAACGAAAGAGAAGAGAGAAGAGAGAAGAGTTGAAAAAGAATATACCAGGTAATAAAAATATATATCATTCAATGAGAAACCAATTGTGAGCATGAATATTGGAATAAAAACGCTTATCAGACTAAGGGCGATGTTTTCAATAGTTAGGTGGATGTGCAGCTCGCTTAAGTTCTTCCTCAAACTGTCAATATTAAAAAATTTCATTAATCATATCAGAACAATTAGTGGGTTTTAAATCTAGCTGTGGACATAAAACCAGTTGTCAACTTTCTTCCTCACATTCTCAAAAGCGTCATAGACTTTTCTTAACAACTCCGTCTTCTCCTTAGTCTTTTTAATAAGCGAAAATGCGGAACTGTTCTCAACCTCTTCCTTAAGAAGGTTTTCTCCTCCATCAATAAAGTAACTGCTGAAATCATCATATAGTTCTGAAATGGCCTTTCTTGCCTCCCTTATCTTCACCAAATCATTGTCTGATGCCAGCTTATTTTCAAGTCCTTTCATAATAACCTCAAAGATTAAATTATTAGATTTGGCAGGTTCAGTTTCAATGTTTTCTTTTATTATTTTAACCAGTTCCTCCTCGCTCTTCTCCAAGAGTTCTGAAACGCTTAATCTGCTCCCATCCTCATCAAGACAATACTTCTCAGTCACTTCAATTAATTGGTCTATAACAGATAAGTAAACCTTCTTTTTTGCCTTGGACTCTATAGAGGAAATAATGTCAGCGTCTTCGTTAAAGTATTCAATAGTTAGTTTTACTCTTTGAACAAAATCAGAATATAATTCACTCATAGCAAGATTAGTTATTAATATTGTATTAAAAAAGCTTTGTTACAATCTTGTAGTAACAAATCATGTGAAGTTCATAATCTTAACATTCCTCGTCTTTAAGTTTATTAAAGGAACAAAACCAGGCGTTGGGTGGTGGCCTAATTTCTGCATGTAACTAGTCATCTTCTGGAAACAACTGGTTCCTAAGATGTTAATACCCCTGTACATCTTGTAGCCCAGTTTGTGCAAGTGTCCTGTGGCAAGAATGTCAGGAACAGCATCAATAATGAAAGGATCAACCATTTCAGGTGTTATTAAACTGCTGGAATGTGTTGGTGCTAAATGCCTCTTCCTAAGAAGGAATTCACCAACTTGTTCAGGCCTGTCCATTCCAACATTCAAAAGATTAGGAACATTATTCGCGTAATAAGTATAACTGTAGCCGTGGTAAAGGAATACGTTAAAACCGTTAAAATTGGAATACTTGCCTATGTTAACAACGCTCGGGTTTGACAAGTTTTTAGCATTACTAAGTTCGAAAACAGGTTTCGCAATATCACTGAATAAAGGGGGCTGGGGTTCGTTCTGTCTTAAAGCATCATGGTTTCCAGGAATAAATATTAATTGCATATCTTCAGGCAAACCTTTCAAGTAATCGCTGAAAACTTCATACTGCTTGTAAATATCTTTAATAGTTAATTCTGAAGACTGGGAAGGATAAACACCCACTCCATCAACCAAGTCACCAATAATAAATAAGTACTTAACCTTCTTAGCTGTCTCTTTCTGCTCATTAGTGCCGCAACCTCCCCTCAACCAATTAGTGAAATTCTCAAACATTTTAGGCTCAAAGTCAGTGCTGCCGACATGAGTATCTGCTATAAAGCAAGCATATTCATCAACAGGCCCGTATTTAACAGGGTTGTCAGGAACCTCTGGAAAAACCAATTCTGAAACGTACAAGAAATTAGTGCCTGTAGAACCTACTACACCAATAACTTCATCCAAAACTAAATCCTCACATTGTTTTATCAACTCAGTTTTGCTCGTTCCAACAAATATGTTAATCAAACCAGTAGGGTCTTCCAACTCAATCATGTAATTACCATTATTAGTCTTTCTAATATCCTTCACTAAACCAATAGTTGAGACTTCGTTTTTGCCGCTCATCTTACTAATCGATGCTATACTGGTGGCGTTTCGCAAACCGTTCCTGTTCTCTAATAATTTTTTCATCCTGTTAAACCTGTTAAGATAAAAATCAAACCAGTCATTCATACTCCTGAGTTTATTATTTAAATTATAAGATTTAATAACTTCAACCCTTGACAAACCCTTATCTCTTAAAACAGGAGAGGACACTTCAACACTATGATTTTCAGGCAAATTTTTGCCAAAAAAAGAATTATTATTTTTAAAGCCGTCAATTAATTCTTGATTTATAACAAAAGGTTTTTCTTTTAAATCTAAGACGTATTTAATAAAATCCTGAGAATTCACTCTGGAAAAGTCAACTCCTTCGCTGACGAGAAAACCTTTACTGGAACACTCCTCAATGAATCCCATAATTTAATAGAAAAAGCTATGTTACTTATAAATACTGTTAAAGTAAATGTAATATATGTTTTATTTAAAAAGGCTTAAAACCCAATCCCAGAAGCTTTGCTTATTTTCCTGCTCAGTCTCTTCTAATTCATTAAAAACATCATAATTGGTTGAAAAAGCATCCCTTACTCCTGTTTCTGAAACTGCAGAGGATTGGATTATTGCTGCCTCATCAACTCCTCCTGCTTCAGCAAGAGGCATTATATAATAATGACCTGACACGCTCATATCAAGAACCCAGTCTCCAGGAGCAATAAAAGGAGACACGAAACTATTCAATTCTTCAACAGCGAGCGATTCATCATTATCATCAACAGTTATGGAAGAAAAAACTTTATCACTGGTAATAACCATTGTTTGCTGCCAGTAAGGGTAAGGCATAATCTCAGAAGATGTTTTGTAAAGAACAATACTTGGCCTTATCTGAATATAAGGTTCGGATAAAGTAATCCATAAATTATCCCCTTCATAATAAGTGTTCATCTGCTCCTGCCTTGAATCTAAACTAATTAAAACACTTGCGTCAAAGGTGAAATCTTCAACTAAACTCTCTCCACTAATATATGTGGAATAATACTCTTCTTTAAGCTCTAAATTTAAAGAATAAGAAGGGAAATAAGAGCTTAAAAGATTATTAACCCATGCTTGAGCGGACGCCAGGCTTAAATCTTCACCGTAAGCATTAAAGTTAAACTGTGCTTTGCCACCAATAATACCATAAACGTACAAGTTAACCCAGTAATCACCTAAACTCTCACTCTTTGAGAAATAAATCCTTGGCTTATCCTTATATATGCCATAACAATCAGAATCAAACTCGGGATAATAATAATTATTCTTGCTCAAATCACAATCAAGAATATTATATAATTGTTCTAAATCAAAGCTTCCTTCAAAATAGCCTGAAAACGTGAAGCTTAAATCATCAGTGTAATAGTAAACGTAACCCACCTTGTCATCAACCAATGATTTCAACTCTGAAGTCTTCACCTTTGCAACAATACTGCAGTAATACTCATCCTCCTCAAAATACTTCTCCCCTGTTAGTGAATTATAAAAATTCCTCAACAATTCACAGCCATTCTTAACATCATAATTATTAGAAATAGTAACATAGTACTCTTCATCAACGCCGCTGATTAAATAATCAACGTATTTCTGTTTTAAAGTATAACCTAAGACTTTGTTCTCTAAATCAGAGAAGACTGAATTAAAATCATAAACTTGGGATGTTGAAAAAGAGAAACTAACCTGTTTACCCTTGTAATCACTCTCGCTCTCTTTGAATATGAAATTAATATAAATATTTTCATAATCATTATAAAAATAACAATAACTGTCACTGTAATTACTGTAAGCGTAACTTGAAAGGTTGAAATTATCACCTAAAAAGGACTGGACGGCATCAATAACGTCCTGGGAAACAGAACAAGAAATATCATCCCTAATTTGGTACGAGTCTACAACAACACCTTCAGAGCCTGGAACTGAATAAGTCATAGCCTCTGATGAAGAATCAGCAAAACCAGAAGACAAAACAATCAATGAAATAATAAAAAAATAATACTGTTTTTTCATAAAATAATAATAAGTTCTGCTAGTATTTAAACATTATATATACTTTTGTTTATACAACAAATTTAATAATAAGACAAAATAATATGAATAGTCATGGATTTAAAATTAAAAGATGAAATCACTAAAATATTAATAGAAACTCCTGGTGTTAGTATAAGCGAACTGGCTAAGAGGACAGGGAATTATTACTCTTACACTCATAAGATAATAAATGATATGAAAAAAGACAATTTAATAATTGTGAAAAAAACAAAGAAAGACAAGAAGACAATAACCTTGTGCGAATTAAGTGATGATTACAAGAATAATTGGATTATGAATTTAAAAAAATTATTAAAATCAGTTACAAAAGATTTGGAAGTAAAAGCAGCAATAACAATAATGTACGGCTACTTCATAATATCATACCTTCGGCCTAAACAAGAAGGTTTGCTTGCTTCAAGCTTAATAGAAACCAGTGAGGTTTCAATCACTAACTTGGCAGCTGAAACAAACAATATAGTCAAAATAATACTGTTGTTAATACCTTTATTATTAATAATGTGGTTTATTAGAAAAAAGAAAAGAATTATTTAAGCTCTAAATCATCCTCTAACCATATGCTTATCTTATTAACATAATCCGCATCAACAGCCAAGCTTATCTCTCTTGTTCTGCCATACCTTCCTTTGCTTATAACCTTGGCATTAATCAATCCCAGCATGTCCAACTCTCCTATCAAATCGCTCAGCCTTCTCTGAGTAAGAACGTCCAAACCATTCCTGTTGCAAATATGATTATAAAACTCGAATATCTCACCAGTGAAGGCAGGAGTAACCCTGTTCTTCAAAGAAGATATGATAGAGTAAAAAACAAGCTTTGACTGTAATGTTAAATTCTTCACAAGCTCCATAACTGTGTCTTTCTCCAGCTGCTTCTCTGCCATGTCAACAAACTCTTCAGATAATATTTTATTAGCCCTCTCTGCCAATTCGCCTGCAACCCTGAAAAGAGCAATTGCCCTCCTAGCATCACCGTGCTGCTGGGCTGCATAAGCCGCGCATTTGGCAATAACAAGAGGATCAAAAGAAGACTCATTAAATGCCAGCTCCGCCCTCTGATGAAGTATCTCTTTAAGCTGCAAAGCATCATAAGGGTTAAAGATTATTTCCTCCTCACCAAGACTGCTCTTAACTCTTGGTTCAAGATTATTCTTGAAATTAACATCATTGCTGATTCCTATTATTGAAAGAACAGCATTATTCAAGTTCTCATTAATCCTGGTAAGATTGTAAAGTATGTTATCCCCGCATTTATTAATCAAAACATCTATCTCATCCAGAACAAGAATCACAACTTGTTTAGTATCGTCAACCACACTAAAGAACTCATTATATACTTCATTGGTTGGAAGCCCAGTGATAGGAACGTCCTTGCCAAACTCTCTTGAAATCTGGGCCACAACCCGATACTCAGTATCAGCAACGTTCTGCATCTTGCAGTTCAAGTAAATAAGCTTAAGAGGAATATTTTTTGAACCAGATATTTTCTCCATATTCTTTAAAACATTCTTAACAACCAATGTCTTGCCTGTTCCTGGTTTGCCGTAAATGAATATATTAGATGGTTTGACCTGTTTCAAAGCAGGGGCGAGTATTTGAGCTATCAGATTAATCTCTTTATCACGGTGAGGTATATTATCAGGATTAAATTTTAGAGTTAACGCGTCAGGGTTCTTAAACAATGAAGGTTTGTCCAAGTATTCCTCAAAGAAATCAAAAGCAGACATTTGCACCATTATATCCAGTTCCAAAGGAAAGAGAGCTTATAAATATTTCTGTAATAAAACCACAGATACACCTTTGTTTCATATGGAGTTGTTGGTTTAGAGGGTTTCGTTCTTGTGGAAGTTCTTCATATATAATATATATTTACTATATGGTAAATAATATATATAATATAAAACAAGAAGATTTTATAAAAACTTTTATTTTTCTAAAGGAACAACAGCTTTAAACCTTTTTATAACTTATTTCCAGAGGAAATAAAGGAGTTGAAACATTTTCACTTAAAACGCGTTCTCCATAAGTTCCACAAGAAATCAAAGGGTCTGGGGGTTAGAATCTTTTATTAAAGTATTCAAATCGTTTTCACTTATCTTGTCAGAACTGTACTTTTTTATTTTCTTATATTTTTCTTCAAGCCTCTGTTTCAATAATTTCTTTCCTTGATTGGACAATTTTTCATACCTTTCCTTATAATCATTGAACTCTTTCCTGTACTGGTTAACAATATTTGTTACCTCTTTCTTCCAATCTATCTTAATATTATTCTCTTTATTTTTTATTTCATTTATTTTTTCAACGTCTTTTTTGGAAAGGGTTTGGTTTGCGTAAGGGCCAACACTATAATACACTTTTTCAACCTCATCACCCCATGAATAATCTCCCAACTCTCTTGCAACATTAACAACTATTATTTCCTCTTTTTCAATGCCTTTTTTTAGATTATAATATATGGTTCTTATATGAACGTTCCCAAAGATTTCCTTATATAATTTGTAAAGTTCATACCCGTAACTAGTTCTCACTCTTTGAAGTATAGCTATTAATCTGTTTCTAATAATGCTGCCTTCTGGTCTGCCTTTCATAGGATGGATTAATCACCTTACATTTTTATATTTTTTTACAATATTGTAAATAATTGTCTGGTTTCTTCTATTATTTAAAACCTTTTTAAATAATCTACAAATCAATAAAAATAATGGTTAAAACTTTTCACGATATCTCTGTTTCAGAGTCCTTAAAAGAATTAAACACCTCAAAAAAGGGTTTGTCAAACCAGGAAGCTAAGAAGAGGTTTGAGAGGCAAGGCCCTAATGAACTTGTTAGTGAGAAGAAGGTGACTCCTTTGCAAATATTTTTCTCCCAATTCAAGAACATAATGGTTTTCATGCTGTTGTTTGCAACAATAGTTTCTTTCATGATTGGAGAACTGCTTGACGCTACAGTAATACTGGTAATACTTGTAATAAATGCAGTTCTGGGTTTTATTCAAGAATACAGGGCTGAAAAAGCAATGGAGGCCTTACTTAGTCTAGCCGCGCCGCACGCTGTTGTAATAAGAGAAGGCAAGGAGAGGGAGGTTTTCAGCAGGGAATTAGTTAAAGGAGACATAGTTGTTTTGAATGTTGGCGACAGGGTTCCAGCAAACATAAGGCTTATTGAAAGTGTTGGTTTAAAAGTAGACCAGGCGCATTTGACAGGAGAAAGCATCAGTGTTGAGAAGGTAACTGAGAAGTTAGAAAAAGAGGTTGGTGTTGCTGACAGGAAGAACATAGTATACATGGGTTCTATAGTAACTTACGGCAAAGGAGTTGGAGTTGTATGCGCCACAGGTATGGAAACTGAGATAGGTCAAATAGCTAAAGAAGTTCAGTCAACAGAGAGGGAGGAGACTCCTTTGCAGAAAGAGATTGCAGTATTGGCAAAGTATTTGGCAATAATAGTAGTAATATTAGTTACTTTTGTCTTCTTACTCGGAATAATATTTAATCACGAAGTTTCAGAGATGTTTCTTACAAGCGTGAGCTTGGCAGTAGCAGCAGTTCCAGAAGGGCTGCCTGCAGTTATTACAGTAACCCTTGCAATAGGCATGCAGAGAATGGCTAAGAAGAACGCAGTGGTTAGAAAATTATCTGCTGTTCAAACACTTGGAAATGTGACAGTTATTTGTTCTGACAAGACAGGCACGTTAACAAAGAATGAGATGACGGTGACTAAAATATTTGACGGAGATAAAGAGTACGAAGTTACAGGTTCAGGTTATGAGGTAAAAGGAGAGTTCTTGATTAATGGAGAAAAGTTTAATCCTTCTAATCTTAATTTATTATTCGAAGTTGGGGCATTATGCAATAATGCTTATATTAATAATGACAACGGCTGCTGCAGTGTTGTCGGAGACCCTACTGAAGGAAGTTTGCTAGTCCTTGCCAGCAAAGCAGGGATTAATTACTTGGATTTAAAAGATGATTACAAGCAGCTTGCAGAGATAAGCTTCAACTCTAAAAGGAAAAGGATGAGTGTTGTTTTAAAGAAGAAGGAAGAAAATTTTGTTTACACTAAAGGCGCGCCTGACATGATGCTTAACTTATGCACTCATTATTTAAACAAAGGCAAGATAGTTAAGTTAACCAGCAGCCAGAGAAAGAAAATATTAGAAAAGAATGATGAATTGGCATCCCAGGCATTAAGAGTTCTTGGTTTAGCATATAAGCCGATTGATAACAATGTTTCAAAGTTTGATGAATCCTTAGAAAAGGATTTAGTATTTCTAGGACTTGTTGGTATGATAGACCCTCCGAGATTAGAGGTTAAGGATGCAATTAATCTTTGCAAGAAAGCAGGCATAAGAGTTATGATGCTTACAGGAGATTATATTGCCACAGCTAGAGCAGTGGGTTTAAGTATTGGTTTGATAGATGAGAATGATTTAAGCATAACCAGCCAGGAATTGGACAAGATGAGCGAAGAAGAGTTCAAAAAAATTGTTAAAACAGTTAACTTGTTTGCGAGAATAAGTCCTGAGAACAAACTGAGAATAGTTAATGAACTTAAAAATAAAGGGGAGATAGTTGCAGTAACAGGTGACGGGGTTAATGATGCTCCTGCTTTGAAATCAGCACATATTGGTGTTGCTATGGGAGTTACTGGAACAGACGTAAGCAAGGAAGCTAGCGAGATGGTATTAACAGATGATAATTTTTCAACAATTGTTAAAGCAGTTAAGGAGGGGAGAGGAATATTTGACAATATAAAGAAGTTCATAAAATTTCTCTTGGCTTCTAACGTTGACACAATAAATATAATCAGTTTGTCTTTAATTCTTGGTTTGCCGTTACCTTACATTCCTATTCACATACTCTGGATGAATCTGATAACAGACGGGCTTCCCGCGCTCGCTTTAAGCGTTGACCCTCCGGCAAAAGAAATAATGAATAAGAAGCCAAGAAATCCGAAGAGAAGTTTAATCAGAGAGATTGGTTTGTTTATCATAATAGCAGGGCTTGTTCAAGCAGTTTCAAGCATAACTCTTTTCATGATATCATTAAACTATGAAGGATACTTTATTGACGGCTCAGAATTAGCGCTCGCAAAGGCGAGGACAATGGCAATCTCAGGCGCTATAATATTTGAACTCTTCTTCGTTTTCAACTGCAGGGATGATGATAAAGGCATATGGAGAATAGGATTTAAAGACACCTTCTTTTCAAACAAGTGGCTCACAGCAGCATTTATAGGCTCCATGTTTTTACAGTTCATGTTCATTTACAACCCATTATTTAACCTTTTGTTCAAAACTGTTCCTTTAAATCTTGCAGAGATAGGATTAGTGTTCTTATTTGCAAGCGGAGGATTGTTAATAATACCTAAATGGTTCCATAAAGATTTAAACATTGGGTTGAAGAAGGCAAGCGCGCAGTAATTTTTTTTTTTCAAACCTTCTTAATCTCTTTTATTAGTTTGTTGTTGCATTCCTTGCACAAGAACAGGGTTTCATTGTTTAATACATTAGTGATTTTCCCCTCAATATTTCCCAGTTTAATCGTCCTTCTGCACTTGTCGCATAATACTTCCTCGTACAACTCTTCAATCAGCTTGTCATACTTGTAATTTAAACTGTTTATGTTCTCACTCATGCTGAATAACCCCGTAAAATAATTCTTTTAAAAACTTTATTATACACTCTTAAGTGAATAATTTACATACTAAATCTTTAAAATAAAAACACTTATTCTAGTATTAATAATGGATTATGAAACAATTATTGAAAGAATTGTAAAAAGCACAGGGATAGACAGAAAACTCTTAACTAGCAAGATTGAAGACAAGATTAAAGAATTGGACAAGCTGGTCAGCAAGGAAGGAGCGGCCCACATCATAGCTAACGAGTTAGGAGTCAGCTTAATAGACAGTGACGCTAGCCAGGATTACGTTAACATTAAGAACCTCGTCGGCGGGCTGCGCAACGTAATAGTTATGGGAAGAGTAGTTGACATATATCCTATTAATAGTTTTCAAAAAGAAGGAAAAGAGTCACAGGTTGCAGCTTTAAGCATAAGCGACGGCACAGGCTTTGTCAGAATAGTCTTCTGGGAGGACTCAATTCCCGTGTTTAAGAATATTAAGGAAGGAGACATAATTAAGGTAATTAATGCTTACGTTAAAGAGAACAAGTTCGGCAAGTTAGAGCTTCATATCAGTTACAGAACAAAGGTTAGAATAAACCCTGAAGACATTGACCCTAAATCGATTCCTTCAGCCAGCAAGGTTCAAAGGCAGAGCGAGAGGATAGATTTAATTGAGCTGAAGAGGGACATGAACATTAAGGTCTTAGGAGTGGTTGTGAACGTTTTCAAGAAGAACTGCTTCTTTAACGTCTGCCCTGACTGCGGCAAGAGCGTCAAACTTGATGAAGGAATCTACATGTGCAAAGAGCACGGAAGGATAGAACCCAATAAGAAATTATTTGTATCTTTTGTATTAGACGACGGCACGAATAATGTGAGATGCACTAGTTTCGGCAGGGATGCAGAAGAACTTTTAGGCATCTCCACAAAAGAAGCTGTTGATTTAGCAGACAGCCACGAAGACTCAAGCTACCCAATAGAGCACGTTACAGAAAGAGTCTTGGGAAAAGAGGTTATTGTCTACGGCAGAACATCTTTTAACGACTTCAGCAACACTGTTGAAGTCATAACCAATAAGTTAATATCAAACATTAACTTCGAAAACGAATTAGCAGTAATATTCAACGAGGTCCAGTACGGGGACAAGGATTAAACCTTGAAAAAGTTTTCAATAACCTTCATAGGGTACTCAAAAATCTTGTTTATCATCTTGTTAATATTATCTCTTATAGAAGGCACGAGCATTATTGACAAGAATAATACGAATATTAAAGTGTTAACTGCCAGATTAATTGTTTGAACCCCGTCTATTACTGTTCCCTGCAGTAAGTCTTCCCAGACGTTTCTGCTTACTCCCACTGTTGTTAAAAGTATTGCTCCTCCAACAACCCAAGGAGTTAAGTACTTGCTGAATTCAAAACCCATAAGTAAAATTAAGAAAAAGATTGGCTTAAAAAACTTTACTTTATGCCTTTTATCTGCTTTGTACCCATTACGTCCCAGTAAACTACTTCAACACCTTCAGTTACTTTCTCCTTAACCTCTTCTTCTTCAGGCATTGGCAGCTCGAATGTTTCATAAGTAGTCATGTCCATAACTTGAATCTTATCCTCGGTCATGCTGAGAACTTGAGCGCTTTTCTTCTCAATAACAGGCACTTCACAACGGGTATGGCTGCTCTTAACCTCTACTCTCTTCTTGCCGTCAAAGATGCCTACTGCTTCTATTCTGAACTTTGCATGCCCGTGCTTTCCAGGAGCGCTTGATTTAATATCCTTAACCAGGCAAGGCACGCCTTCCATTACAATATACCTGCCAGGTTTTATGCTGTGAACATCTACTGGTTTAACTTCTCCACTCATAATTGAAAAAAGAATATACCACCCTTTTTAAAGATTTTTGATTAAAGCATTGTTTCACTTGCAAGTTTAACATCATCTGCCAAAACAGTTCTTCTCTTAGCATGTTTTGTGAGTTTCCAGGCAATCTTTCCCAAATCAACGGCTTTTTTCTCAAGAACCTTCTGCAACTCTTTGCAAGCTTCAACACTTATCCTCTTGCAACCAGCTTTTTTTAACAGTTTTTCAGCAGCCCGCAAAGATACTTCGCTCATAAAAATATGTTAATAGTTCTTTGTTTAAATAAGCTTTCACGCCTCTCCAATACTGTATCTTAAGAAGGCGCCTGCTCCGCCCATTAATTTTAACTGCTCTCCTTCCTCAGTATTTGTAGAAATCATTACAACACTTGTTTTATAATTCTTTGCCAAACTCATTATTTTGTCAATAGTCTCATCAGGCAAACTCTCGCTTAATAAAACCTTGTCAACCGCGCCTATCTTAATAGCTTCAATAATAGTTTCTAAACCATATGTTACTTTTTCACCCCTGCCAAGTCTTGTGAAGAACTCTTTTAACAACCTCTTTTCTATAAATATCTCTTCCTGCTGGAATACTTCCTCGCTCTTGTTAACCAATTCCTTGATGCCGTCCTCTCCCGCGTAACCAGTGTCTAAAACTGCCAAGACCTTTTTTTTCAACTCATTACTTAACTTCTCCTCTCTTAAGAAAGAATCCTTTGTCTGGCTTGGACCCCCAACAACAATCCCTTTCAAATCTTTTATAGGCATTAAGACCTCGTTCGCCTTCAAACTAACCTCTTCATACCAAGCCTTAGTAAGATTATCCCTTACCCTGCTGAAACGAGCAGCACTTTGCCCTCCCGCCCTGAACTTTCCAGGTATTAAACTGCCAAGCTTTGCAACTACTCTCACACTAGTGCCTTTCATTATTGCAATAGCAGCATCGTTCTTGTCAATACTAATAAGAGCGTAAACGTTTTTTGACTCAATCATGTCCTTTAAAGGGTCGAGAATAAAAACAGGCTCTGTCCTGTACATTCTAACACTAACCGGGGCAGGCAAGTTGTCCAGCACGAAGATTTCAGTGTTTGACTTGCCAACCTGCTGGTCCACGTCACCGCAGAATATTATTAAACCGTTTTCAGGAGTCTTCTGGTACTTCTGCAGTTCCCGTAAAGTCTTTTCAATACTGCTTAGAACGGCCTTCCTTGTCTGCTTGCTTTTTATGTTTGCGCTCAAGGATAATTCCTGCGTTAACTGATTCTTAACCGTGCTTATGTCAAAACCTGAAGGTATGTAAAGCGAAACCAGCTCAGTAGCGCTCGCTTTAACCTTGCTTAAACGTCTTATAAGCTTGTTTATCATATAACTGTCTTCAGTACTTAACTCCATAATATAAAACACCCCTTTCTTCTTTTTAAAGCTTAACTAAGTCTTTTTAAAATACGCTTTATTAACTTCTTATATAATGGAGCTTAACGATTTAGTAACCAAGCTTAACATTATGAAGAAGGAGAAACCTGAAGAGTTCAAGGACTTCATGAACAGGTTAAAAATTGAAAAGCCGGGAATCTATGACAAGATTAAACCAATCGTTGGCTTTGAAGAAGAGAGCCCAATTTCCTTTGGTGAAAGCCCTTTAGAGTTAAAGCTTGCAGAAGACAAAGAGAGAAAATACACATTAAGCATATTTTTGATAATAGTGGTAGTAATAATAATTTTCTTAATTGCTGTCTACTTATTCTCTCAATGAGACGCTGTCATTTAATTTAATAATTAAAGAGTCGCTCGCAGCCACTGTCTTAACGCCTGTTTCAGCCATTATCCTCTCAGCTTCAACTTCAGGGTCAGCTCTTAACATTAATGTTCCGAAATGATTAATTATTATAAGTTTAATATTATGCTTGCTGTTCCTTACAGCGCTTACCAAGTCATCACTGCATATGTGGCCTGCCCATTTCTTATCGCCTGGTCTGATAACGTTAGCAATCAATACGTCAACTTTTTTCAAATTATTTTCAAAACCAGGATAGGTGCTGGTATCACTGGTATAATATAAGCAATAGTTTGGCGTGTGAAACTTGTAACCAACACCCCCAGGCAAGCTGTGCTGCACCTTAATCGCTTCTATCCTTAACCCGTTTATTAATGCCGCCTCTCCAGGTTTGAGTAATTTAACCTCTTTAACAAGAGTCTTGTGATAATCACTAACACACGTTTCGTAAACCTCCTCGCTCGTCACTAATGTTCCTTTCTTTACTGCAGCTGCCTGGCTCATTCCTTCAATTAAGACGTTCAAGTCATTAACGTGGTCAATGTGATTATGAGTAGCGATTAAAATATCAGTCTTGAAAGGGTAAATATTGCATTCCTTGCACCTAAGTAAAGCGCCAGGCCCAGGGTCTATGTGAACTTGGTGGTTGCAAGTCTTGTAAACAATACCAGCAGTGCTCCTGGACTGAAACAGCATAGTATGCCTGCCTCCTCCACTTCCGAGAAAAACCAGCTCATCCATAATATAATCATTAAATGCTCAAATTTATAAAATAATAAGGTATTTTAGATAATTAATGGTTAATGAAGATGTTCTTGAAACAAAATTAGAAAATCTTAAAGCAACAATTCTTGAAACCACGGAAGCCACCAATGATGCTTTTAATAACTTAAACAAAATAATTTCAGAAAAAAAGGTTAATACTATTAATCAGGTTGAAAGGCTTTTGCAAAACAGCATAATTATGATATCCAGAGTAAATCCATTAAGGATTGAATTTAATGAATTAAAGAAGGACAACCCAAACATATTAAATAATGAATATACTGCAGTTTTAAGACCTTATTTTCTCACATTATCACGTATAAGCGATAACATTAATGATATATTAAATATAATACTGCGTATAGAATTAACCACTGATTCTAAAAAAGCCTTGGAAAATGTTATGAATAAGTTAAATGAGTTACAAAGAGCATGTGATACTCCGACAAAAAACGCAGTTCTTATCCAAAACTTAGAAACCAGCATTAATAATTTTAGTAAGGGTTTGCAAAACAAGTTTAATACAGAGGGAGAGCTTTATTCTTATGAAAAAAGGTATAAGCCTGCTAAGGATATGAGTTTAAATGAAATTGAAAAAGAATTATTAGAAATTGGTGATGAGCAAAAGCGCACTGGAAAATTTGAGAGAATAAATGAAATGAGCGCTAAAGGGAATCAAGTCATGCTAGATTCTTTATTAAATCTTAGAAAAAGAAGGAATGAATTAGTTAATGAGCAGTTTAAAAGAAAATCTTCCCCTGGTGCTGGTGTAGGAGCAGCTGGTGCTGCAATTGGCGGCGCAGTTGCAGGAGCAGCAATTGGCGCTGCTGCCGCGAGCACTGGATTTCAAACTGCTGCTGGAGCAGCAACAGCTGGAATGGCGAGTGCAGCAATTAAAACAGCTGCAGGAACTGCTTCAAAAAATCTTCCTTCTGCAGTGACTCCAGTAGCCAGTGCGCCCAATACTATAGTTATTACAAAAATACAAAAAGTACTCCCAACAGTAAGCCCAACAGGAAGCGGTGGTTCAAAAGATGTTGATGATTTAAAAAACAAGCTTAAAAAAATTGAAGGAAAAATACCGAGAGGCAAGCTTGACATTAAAGCAACTATTATCGCGTGGGCTTTAATAATAGGATTCGGTTTTGTTCCAAGCATTTGGGCGTTTTTCGGAGGAGGCCCGCTGCACGCAGCAGAGTTGTGGATACCAATAGTTCTATTAATAATCGCAATACTTGGAACAATAGGTGCAATACTCATCTCTTTTTACGTCCAAGCAATTCCTCTTCTTGGCACAATAATTGCTTACGTAGTCGCAGCAATATGCGTAATATTCTTCTTATGGGGTTATGTTACCTCTGTTAGCTTAGACGTTGAAGAGTTAGCTTCAACCACAATGAGCGCGGTGCAATCAGCACAAGCAGGAGACCTTCAGCCAGTTTTTGACTTAGTTTTCAGGTTCACAGGCGTTGACTTGAACGACTTCGGCGACACGGGCAGAAGCGTTGCAGAAGGATTAACTGATGTCCTAGGAGAATATGGTTTAGGACTTAACACTATTGGTGCAGTTACTGGAGGAGACACACCTTCAGTGGATATTTCATGAATAAAAACTTTTTAAAATGAAAATAGTTCTATTAATTTACTTATCGTGATTAGTGCGGGCCAGTGGCCTAGTCTGGTGGGGCGCCACGCTGATAACGTGGTGGTCGCCGGTTCAAATCCGGTCTGGCCCAACTAATCACTACTTTTTAAGAAAATATTTTATTTCACAATACTCTAGCATCATCGTAGATGTCCTTGTCAGGACTTAACAATACTACTCTGTTGTTCTTCTCGGCTGCGAGTATCATGCCCTCGCTTAACACACCCATTATCTTCTTAGGCTCTAAATTAATTAATATGACTACTTTCTTATTCAATAATTCCTTCTTGGAATAATACTTCCTGATGCCTGACACGACGGTTCTCTCCTTGTCAGCCTTAACCTTGATGCGGTACAATTTGTCAGTTAATTCACTGACTTCAATTATTGTTCCTGTCCTGATGTCAAGCTTTTTGAAGTCTTCAAAGCTCGCGTGCTCAAGTTCTTGAGCAGGTTTCTCCTCAACTATTTTCTCAATCTTAGGAAACAATATGTCTCTTTTTACAGTCTTAGCTCCGGGTTTAACATTCTTGAAACCTTTATTATAATCTTTTTTAACACTTAACTGCTCGTCAATCTTGCCGCTAGTCTCGGGCATGAAAGGATATATTAAAGCGCTTATAATGTTCAGACTTTGAGCCAGATTAAACAATACACTCATAAGCTTGTCATTATCCTCTTTCCTGGTAAGCTTCCAAGGCTCCTCATCAGCTATGTACTTGTTAGCAGCGCGGACAAAATCAAAAGCAGAGTTAAGGGCATTATAATAATCCAAATCCTCCATGAATTTATGGTAAGATTCCAGCACTTTCTTATAAGATTCCTGCAATTTTTTATCAACCTCTCCTTTTGGGACAACACTATTATTATACCTTTGAAATAGTGCAAGACTCCTTGAAACTAAGTTGCCTAACTCGCTTCCCAATTCGTTGTTAACCTTTTCAACAAAGATTGACTCATTAAAATCCCCATCGCTTCCGAAAGGCATCTGCTTAAACAAAACATACCTCACGCAGTCAACAGGAACATTATACTTGTCGCACAACTTGTCAGGGCATATCACATTCCCAATGCTCTTGCTCATCTTTTTAGCATTAAGAGTCCACCAGCCGTGGCCGAACACCTTCCTGGGCAGCTCTAAACCCGCACTCATAAGCATTATAGGCCAAGTTATGCAATGGAAGCGTGTTATCTCCTTTCCCATGAACTGGATATCAGGAGGCCAGATATTAGTATAACCCTTCTTAGGATAACCCGAAGCAGTCAGGTAATTAATCAAAGCATCAAACCAGACGTATATTACGTGCTTCTTCTCGCCTGGAACAGGGATTCCCCAAGTGAAACTTGTTCTTGAAATACTTAAATCCTTCAACGGTTTTTTAAGAAAACTAATTATCTCATTCCTCCTAATCTTGGGCTGGATAAAATCAGGATGTTTGTTAATATATTCAATCAGTTTCTTCTGATACTTTGACTGCTTAAAGAATAAAGTCTCCTCTTTTAATATCTTAACCTTTTTACCGCAGTCAGGGCAGGTATTATTCAATAACTCCTTTTCTGTCCAGAAAGTCTCGCATGAAACACAATACCATCCCTCGTATTCGCCTTTGTAAATATCGCCTTTCTTAAAAACCTGCTTGTAAAAAGCAGTTGCAGTTTTAATATGGTCTTCATCAGTGGTTCTTATGAACCTGTCATATGAGATGTTCATTTTTTTGAACGCTTCTTTAAATGCTGAGCTCATCTCATCAACGTACTTCTTAACACTAACTCCTTTTTTTTGAGCGCTTTGCTCAACCTTTTCCCCGTGCTCATCAGTTCCTGTCAGGAAAAAAACCTTCTTATTATTGAATCTTTTATACCTAGCTATTATATCAGCAGCTATTGTTGTATAAATAGTTCCAAGGTGCGGCTCCCCATTAACGTAGTAAATAGGTGTTGTAACAAAAAAACTCTTCATTTCATATCATTCTCTGAACGTTAAAATAACTCTTTACCTCATTCTCTAACTCGTACAATTCATTCTTCAAATCCTTCTTGTACTGGTTAACGCTGGATTTTTCAAAGATGTTTTCAAAAATAGTTTTAACAAAGTTTATTATAGGATTCTCCTCCCATTTAGTGTCATAATCTGTTGAAAGCGAAGCCCTTAACTTAATAGAACCGTCCCCTTTATCCTTGGTTTGTTTAACCTTGTTAACCAGAACAGTAATGGGTTCAACGTTAGAAAACTTAGTGTCAACCTCTATTATAAACCTGCTGTAATCGTCTATGTTTTTCAAACACTTCCAGTAAAAATCAACATAACTCTTATCACCTGTTGGGGCATGCGAGTACTTTTTTTCCTCTATAAAATAACCCCTCTCCTCCAAAGTTTTCTTCATAAACCTGTAAAAATCAGCGTAGTTAAATATTACATTATTTAATTCAATACTTGTCTTTCCCAGTATGAACATTGACGGCATTTTCTCATCTCACCTCATCTTAACAATGGACTTAATCTCATCCCTGACCCCGAACATTTCATTAGATACATCAACTTCAAAATTTTTAATCGTTTGCCTGTAAATGTATTTTTCATAAACTCCTTTAAGGAAGTGAAGTATGGGATCCTTGCTCCACTTATTATCATAATCGAATATTAAATCACTTCTTAATATAATCTTGCCCTCACCAGTTATTAACTTCTTGCCTTTTTCAATAAAAGGCTTCGCACTCCTGATGTTAATCTCAACCTCTATCTTGAACATAGTATAATTATCAACCTTTTTCTCCCCAACAACATTAGACTGCACCTCGTTAATCTCTTCAGGTTTCCCATGATACTTATACTTAGGGTCGTCAACGTCGTAATTCAATGCTTCAAGAGATGATTTAACAGCTTCTACAAGCCCTTTCATATCAACCTTTAAATTACTAATATTTAACTGGCTTCTTGCGACTTTACCCATATTATATTCATATATAATTCTTGTTTTTAATAAATTATGCTAATCTTATAGAATCCAAGTTTCTCGGCGCAACAGTTTCTATCTTAAACCTTTTATAAATACTGCTTGCTAAATCTAAACAATTGCTAGTCTCGCCGTGGTCTATTATTATCTTCTTAGGCCTCGGCACAATCTTGTTAATATAATTCATTAACTGGTTTCTGTCACTGTGACCGCTCAAACCTTCAATAGTGTAAACTTCAAGTTTTATAGGAAGCATTTCCCTCTTGCCGTTGCTGCTGCCAAGAATAACCTCTTTATCCCCTCTTTGTATTACTCTACCAAGACTGCCTTTTCCCTGATAACTTACAAAAACTAAACTATTCTTATGATTATCAGCTAACTGCTCCAGGTAGAAAACGCTTGGACCCCCAGTAAGCATACCACTCGTTGCTAGTATAACACAAGGCCCTTCCTCTTCAATTATCTTCATCCTCTCCTTCTGCGAACCAGGCTGTTTAAAGATAGGATTAAGGAAAGGGTTATGCCCTTCCTGGAATATTAGTTTCCTAACATCCTTATTCATATATTCAGGATAAGTTGTGTGAATAGCAGTAATGTCCCAGACCATACCGTCAACGTAAACAGGACTCGCAGGAATCTTACCCTCCCTCACCATTTTCTCTATAAGAATCATAACCTCCTGCGCACGGCCGACACCAAGAACAGGTATGAGAACCTTCCCTCTCCTCTTTATAGTCTCTTCAATAATCTTAGACAAGAAGTTCTCACTCTCTTCCTTAGAAGGCTGAATATTCTTAGCCCCGCCGTAAGTGCTCTCAGTTATTAAAGTCTCAACCCTTTGAAAATGCGATACTGCAGGTCCAAGTAATTGAGTCTGCGAGAACTTATAATCACCAGTGTATAACAAGTTATGATAACCATTTCCAATATTCAAGTGAACCATGCTGCTGCCAAGAATGTGCCCAGCATTAAACAGTGTCAGCCTGAAATCAGGAGTTATGTCAGTAACCTCACCGAAATTAAGACAAACAGTTCTATTAACCATCTCCTTAACATCCTT
Organism: Nanobdellota archaeon; assembly: GCA_016931175.1. Taxonomy (GTDB): domain Archaea; phylum Nanobdellota; class Nanobdellia; order Tiddalikarchaeales; family Tiddalikarchaeaceae; genus CG07-land. Next base: position 17,679 of record JAFGFH010000014.1, on the reverse strand, counting down.
GCTGTCATATAATAATTTCTTATTCTCTTTCTCTGCAATATCAATATAATCCAATTGCATTAACGTCATAATGTCCCTTGTAGGCTCACTGCAATAAACCGGGCCTTCATAACCGTACTTGAACAAGTAAGGCAGGAAACCGCAATGGTCAAGGTGCGCGTGGCTTATTATAACTGCGTCAAGCCTTTTAGGATCAAACTCAGGCGCTTCCAAGTGAGGGTAAGCGAACTCGTCACTTGCTATGTTAATACCGCAGTCAACCAAGACTTGAGAATTAGGTGTTTGAATTAACAAACAACTTCTTCCAACCTCTCTGAAACCGCCAAGACAGCTTACTCTAATCCAATACTTATTATCCCTTTCCCAATTTGAATAAACCTTTTCACCAATACTGTTGAGAAACTTTCTCCTGAACTTGCTGTTCTTGTACAAAGTCAGCCTGATATTTCTTATAATATCACTGTTAATTGCAGGGCATCTTCTTACAACAGGAACCCAGCAGGTCTTTTCAGTAATTTTGTTAATAATCTCTGCCTCATTAGCAAGTATGAGCTTTGGTCTCTTAGCTTCAAGTATTACAAGACTCCTCTTCTCATCAAACCAGATGTCTCCTAAACCAGCGTTTTCAGGAACAATACTTCGGATAAACTTTTCCGAAAAAGTTTGGTCTTCTAACAAAACCTCGTCAGGCCTAATGCTGACTCTTTTCTTTATCTGATTAACCACGTCCCTTGTTAAATCCTTGCTGTTTATTGCAAATTTTTTATCCTTTGAGTAAAGGACGATGTTCGCGCCTTCAAAAGCATAATCGCTTATTTCAGCATCCTTTGGTATCAGTTCTTTTATCTGGTTTATGATGTCTTTAGAACTCATAAAAATAATTTTTTTTAGCTCATTAATGATTCTATCTTCTTTTTTTCAACACGTGTTGCGCCTTTTTTATCAATAACAACAACGTCTATACCGTTTCCTGTTGCTAAATCTCTTTTAATTGCAGCATTTACTGCCCTGACTGCTAGTTTCAACGCCTCTTCAATAGTTAAGTCTTTTTTGTAATTATCTTCCAAAACACCGTAAGCTATTGGGCTTCCTGAACCTGTAGAAGTAAAAGTGTCAGCCTCCATCTTAGAGCCTAGCATGTCCAAACTGAACATGTGAAAACCTGACTCGTCAACACCGCCTATAATGAATTGTATCATGAAAGGCGAGAAGCTGTGAGCATTGCTGAATATGTAATGCGATAAGAGCGTAGCAATTGAATTAACACTAGCCTCTTTTTCCCTCTTAATCTTGTACAAAGCCAACTGGCTCTTCAAATACCTTAACAGCATCTGGCTGTCTGCCACGCTGCCCGCAAAGGTCATAACAGTATTATCATTAATCAAGTGAATCTTCTCAGCGTTCTTATCAGCCACTAAGTAACCCATACTTGCGCGCTTATCAGCAGCCAAGACTATACCCTCCTTGGTAATAATACCAACAGTTGTTGTTCCCTTCTTTCCTTGTTCATCCATAAGTATTCAAACTCTCTAGAACTTATACTTGAAATAATCAAATTTTGGATTTATAAAGTTTTTTATAAGAAGGGTTAAGCTTTAAAACTAATTGTTTATTAGATTATTTCAATGGATATTGATGAAATAGCAGCTTATTGCAAGAGGAGAGGGCTTGTTTACCCAACCAGTGAAATATACGGGAATTATTCAGGATTTTACGATTACGGTCCAGTAGGTGTTGAGGTTTATAATAATATTAAACAATTATGGTGGAAGACTTTTGTTCAAAGCAGGGAGGATGTTGTTGGAATCGACGGCAGCATAATCACGCACCCCAAGGTGTGGGTTGCGAGCGGGCACGTTGAAAGTTTCCACGACCCTTTAACTGAGTGCAGGAATTGCAAGTTGAAATGGAGAGCAGACCACGTAGTAGAAGACAGTCTGCATAAACCAACAGACGGACTCACAAAAGAGCAGTTAAGCGAATTAATAATCAAGAACAAGATAAAATGTCCGAAGTGCAAAGGAGACTTGGGAGAGGTAAAAAACTTTAACCAGATGTTCATAACTAATGTCGGCCCAATGGAGGGAGAGACTGCATTCCTCAGGCCTGAGACTGCGCAGAGCATATTCGCGGACTACAAGTCAGTAATGGACTCCACAAGACTAAAACCTCCTTTTGGTATAGCACAGATAGGCAAATCGTTCCGGAACGAGATAAGCCCCAGGAACTTCTTGTTCAGGCTCAGAGAGTTCGAGCAGGCAGAGATAGAATACTTTGTGAAAAGTAATGAGAAGAATAAATGCGTTTATTTTGAAGATTTTAAAAATTTGAAGGTTAACGTTCTCTCAGAAGAGAAGCAGAAACAAAAAGTAAACGATTCTGAAGAGATGACAGTAAACATGTGCTTGAAGCGTAAAGTCTTCAACACTGAATGGCACGCTTACTGGACGGCAATCTTTTACAAATGGTATCTAAATATAGGTATTAACCCTAAGAATTTAAGAATAAGACAGCACGTCAGCGAGGAACTAAGCCATTACAGTGCCGGAACCGTAGATATAGAATATAATTATCCTATGGGCTGGAAGGAACTGCAGGGCATAGCTGACAGAACCACTTATGACTTGAAACAGCACCAGGAGCATTCCAAACAGAATCTTGAATACTTTGATGAAGAGACTAAGAAAAAAGAGTTATTATACGTTGCTGCGGAACCAAGCGTTGGAATGGACAGGTTATTCCTCACACTAATCTTTGATTGTTTAGTTCAGGAAAAAGAGAGAATGGTTTTAAAGATTAATCCTAAACTGGCAGCTTACAAGTGCGCAATCTTCCCTTTAGTCAATAAGGAAGGATTAGATACTAAAGCAAGAGAACTATTCAAAGCATTAAGCAAGGATTTCACTTGCTTCTATGACGACTCTGGAAGCATTGGAAGAAGATACAGGAGGCAGGACGAGATAGGAACACCTTACTGCATTACGATAGACTTTGATACAATAAAAGATGATACAGTAACAATCAGGGACAGGGACAGCATGAAACAGGACAGGGTAAAGATAAGCAACTTAAAAAACACGATAATGAACAAGTTAACCTGAAACCTTCCACCTCTTCTCTTCAATCTTGTAAGATTCAATCGCGTAAGTCCAAGCTATAGACTGAGGTTCAGCATTCTTCAAACCATTATCCTCTACGAACTTAACTACCTCATCCTCTAAGATAGAATTCTTAGTCTGCTTCTCAAGAATTGACAAAACCTTGTCAAAGATGAAGCACTTCCATCCCTGCTTGATTAAATCACCCGGTTCGAAATCTTTGCTCATAACCTCCTCAAGTTCAAAAAGATTCACCTCAAGGAAGTCTCCAACAAGCGAATCCTTAACAGATTCGTAACTTTCAACATCAATTCTTAAGATGAAATCAAGATAACCCTTTTTATTGTTCTTAACTTCTTCTGTTAACAGTTTTTTGTAATACAAGTATTCTTTAATCATGTAATGAATCTTAATATCTCTGTACATTTCCTGCAGGTTTAAATCAAACAATTCCCTCTCAACAAAGGACTCCAGGCAGTACTCTCTGTGATACTCAACCGGTTTTGCAGCCACTTGGTAAACAAATTCGTCTAATGCTTCTAGAACATTAAAATTGTTCAAAGAATCTGAAAAATTAGACTCACGAATAATCGTCATTCTAAAAATTAAACAATCTATTGATTTAATATATGAATATTGATACTATATGATAAAAACACTTAAAGAATATCAATTCCTTATATTATACTTCTAGCAGTTCAACAACCACTTATTTATTTACTATATTGAAAAACAAGGTTTTTCAAACTGTAAATAATCTTAATTATTTACCATATGGTAAATAAATGTTTGGGTAAGTTTTTTAAATATCAACCTTGCTATATTCATATTGGCAAGGTAAGCCCTTTACAAGGTTACAATATCAGAGCAAAGATGATGTTCATCAAAAGCGGTGAGGAGTTGTGTTAGTAAAGGGCAACAAAAATCCTTTAACAAAGGAAGAGTTTATTGAAAAAATTATACGCGCTGATACTTTAGTTATTGTTGAAGGAGCAAAGGACGTTGCCAGGCTCAAACAGCTTAGAATCACAAAAGTAACTCAATTATCACGCAAGCCTTTATATTCATTTGCTGAGCAGATAGGGAGTTTGCATAATAGAGTCATACTATTAATGGACAATGACACTGAAGGACGAAAATTGTTTTCTAAGTTAAAAGCTGAGTTTGGCAGGTTAGGTGTGAAGGTTGATGAAACCTTTCAAAAAAACCTTGCTGAGTTGAAAATAAGCCACGTTGAAGGTTTATGAAGTAAAAAAATTCAGAGGTGAATGAAAAGTTATGGGTAAGATATATCCTGTTTCAACCAAGTATATCATAACCGCAGCGATTGAAGCTGAAGGAAGTATAGACAAGAATGATATCGTAGGCGCCATCTTCGGGCAGACAGAGGGTTTGCTTGGTGATGAGTTAGAGCTTCGCGAGCTTCAGAAAAGCGGAAGGATAGGAAGAATAGATGTTAAAGTTGAAACAAAGAATGATAAAACTACTGGAACAATAACAGTTCCAAGCAGTTTAGCAAAGGCTGAAACGGCAATAATAGCTGCAAGCCTTGAAACTATTGAAAGAATCGGACCCTGCGTAGCAGAGGTTAATGTGAAAGAGATTGAAGACGTTCGCTTTAACAAAAGAGAGATGATAATGGACAGGGCAAAGAATCTTCTTAAAAAACTAAATTTGGAATCAACAGATTCACAAGAAATAATGAGCACTGTTAAGAAAAGCGTGAGGGCTGCAAACTTGATAGAGTACGGGCCTGACAAATTAGCTGCTTCAAACGATATTGAATCAGCAGAGGAGGTAATCCTTGTTGAAGGAAGAGCTGATGTAGTTAACATGCTGAAGAACCGCTTCGGCGGTTTATTATCCGTTAACGGAGTAAACGTTCCGAAATCTGTTAAAAAAATTCTTGACACTAAGGTTTGTACCTTGTTTGTTGACGGCGACAGGGGAGGGAAATTAATTGCCCAGAAAGTGATGAACCTAGGCAACTTGGAATACATAGCAGTTGCGCCTGACGGCAAAGAGGTTGAAGAATTAACCAGCAAAGAGATTCACAAATGTCTTCGTTCAAGGATGAAAGCAAGCGAGTTTTTTGGAAAGAAGACAAGAGGCAAGATGATGTCATCCTCCAAAAAAGTTCATAAAGAGGTTAAAGGAGAGGCTAATAAGTTCAAAGAGCTTCTTAATGACTTGTTCGGAACAAGAGGAGCTTACTTGTTGGATGAAAACATGAACATTAAGGGAAAACTTCCAGCTTCAGAAATAGTTAACACATTAACAGACAGCTCAGATAACATAGTTTCAATAGTTGTGGACGGCGTTGTTGACAAGGAATTAGTTTCTATTGCAGAAGAGAAAGGAGTTTCAAACATAGTATCTAACAATATCAAAGCCAAAAGCAAACAGGTTAATTTAATAGAGCTTTAAAAAGTTCTATTAAACTTTTCTATTTTTTTCAGTAATTTATTTAACTCGAACAAGACTCTTTATTTTTAATGAAGAAACTATTTTTGCTCCTCTTCTTGCTGCCTATTGCTTTCGGAGCAGCCAATATTAACGTTGACAGCGCGTCTTATACTTACGTTTATTCAAACTCTTTGTCAAGAATAACATTCACACTCGTTAACAACGGGGATGAGGCTGCTTATTTAACCAATAAAACACTTAACGGTTTTTCAAACTATAATATTTACTTCTCACCAGATTCAATACCTGCAGGTTCAAGCGCTGAAGTAATATTTGAAGTAAGCATTGGCTGCGAACCAAGAGACAACCTTTACGAGTTCTTTGCAAACTTCACTTATGATGATTCTTCAGGAACAAAGATTGCTAACTCTACTCTTTACACCATACTGACTGCTTCTCCTTTAATTGTTGAAATATCCTCACCAGAGGATATTAACACAATAATTGGCATACAAACAGATGATGTCGGCAAACTCTTATACTCAGTTTCCAACAACGGTTTCCAAACGCTTAATTTTAATGTAAGCGTTAACTATGAAGAGTCAATATTTTCTGAAATTATCACCTCTAAAGGTGATTATTCAACTTCTCACATAAGCAATGAAGTTTTTCACCTCCAGCCAGGAGAGGACATAATTTTCTCCCATTCTTTAATACCTGTAATGAGCGGTGCTTCAGGTTTTTACACTGTTTACTTAACAGATGAGGAATGCGTTTATAACAGAGTGATAATAAACTTTAATTACGAGGTTTTCAGCAGTTCAAGAGGAGGTTTTAATATAATAGTAGCGGATGAGAGCAATTACTTAATAATCTTCTTATCTATTGTTTTCATATCTTTACTCTTTTACCGTCGAAGAATAAACTCTTAGGTCTTATTATCATATCCCAGTGAACCGCGCTCTCGTTTGATAATTCCGCACCTGCTTTCTTGCTCATCTTTGAAAAATCTTCCCTGAAATTTTCCCTGTAAGCAGAACCCAGCGCCAAATGTATGGTTCCTCCAATCTTTTCATCAAATAATATATCCCCAACCACTTTCTTAATATTATAATTTGTTCCAATACCCAACTCTCCTATGAACCTTGCATGCTTGTCAGCGTTTATAATCTTCTCAAACTCTTTCTTGTTATTCTTAACTGAGAATTCAGTAATTCTTCCTTTCCTGAAATGAAGTGTTATGTTTTCAAACTTTTTACCATTATAGTAAGCAACAGGGCAGTGCATTACGCCGTTAACTGTTTCTTTAACAGGAGCTGTCCAAACCTCTCCCCCTGGCATGTTATACTCTGCAGCACAGATTATGCTCTTTCTTCCTTTAATGCTGAAACTTAAATCCATCTTATCCCCAACGATTCTAACAATATCCGTATCATCCATTAATTTCTTTAACTTAACGCTTTCTTTTTTCTTCTTAACCCAGTTTATATTCATAGTCTTAAAAGCGTAACTCTGGTATTCTTCTAATCCCATCTCTGCCTGCTGTGCGAAAGCACTAGTAGGGTATCTTACAATGCACCACTTTTTTTCCTCAATAATTCTCCTGTCATTCTCCAGATTAGCAATCGAAGCAGCGTTTAACCTCTTATTATCAACAATTTTAAGCTTAAACAAGTCCTCGCTGTCATCAATTGATATCACACAATTTACTTTCTCGCTTATCTCCTTCCCAAGAGGAAATTCTTTCTGCAAAGACTTCATTGGAGAATACTTGTAATAATTATAATTCCTTAAAGTAGTCAGTGAGTAAGCACCTTTCAAGCTTATTAATTTAGTCAGCTCGTCAACTAATTGCCTGCCAGGACCGTTGAATTTTACTAAAACCAATTCGCCCTGCTTGACCTTAACACAATAATCCACTAAAGTCTTTGCAAGGGTTTTAATCTCTTTTTCAACGTTCACATCTTATTCGATAGTTTTATAACTTAAAAACTTGCTTGTAATTTTTGGAGGGATAGGCTGGGTTTTAACGAAACCCCTCGCTGCAAGTTGCTGGCAGAGCTGAATACCTGAGTGTGGCTTCGCACCTTAGAGAACCCCTTACACCGCGCGTCGAAGCCTTGTCTCACGGGACCTTGATGTTAATGAAAGAGTCAGGCCTTGACGGGAGCAGCTATAAGTTATCCTCTTCGGTGTTCGTGAGGTAGCAGGGTGGAGCAAAGTGTTTGGTTAAGTTCACTGGGATGCATGGTTGTGCTTAGGAGCTCCCTCCACTACATTTTTTAAAACCGCTACACTTCTTATTAATAATATGGGGAGGTTGAAGTATTTCTTTATATTTATAATCCTTATTAGCCCTTGTTTTGCAACATTCGCTGAAGATACTTCTGCTTCTGCTTGCACGTCCAGCGGTTTTGACTGGATTAACAACTCTCACTATAATGCTACTGAATCCTTTGATTACCCTAATGGCACGATTAATCCGACTGGTTTCATGCTATGGGGCAGCGCGGACCCTGGTTACGGTTACGTAGTTGATGAAGTTGACGGGCACGCTAAGGTTTACGAGTTCTGGGATAATGATGCTGACCCTGATAATGAGAAATACTTGTCCGCAACGGCTAATTTTAATCAGGCCAAAGGCAATTGGAGTTTCTGGTTTAGGATGGCAGACCCTGGCAACGCCTTCGGAATTGCAGAATTATTATCTAATGGAGCAGCAGGTGCGAGCCCTGTTCTAGCATTCGGGACTGCGAGCCTGGGAGCAATAATAATCACGTCAGATATTGCGTGCGCTGAGGGCGCAGGCGCAGGCATGACCCTAGTAGGAACAGTAATCGCAAACCAGTGGCACTACATTAATGTAGAATTTGACAACACGAGTTCAACCTTTGAAGTAACCTTTGATGATAATAGTCCAGTAACGTGCAATTTGTACGGTGACTGGGGCACTCTGGGAGCCACGAATCAATTATTTGGAACTGGAGCAGTCATATCCTCCGCGTCATCCAACCATTACTTATGGATTGATGCAGTGAATAAAGACTGGAATACTTTGAACGCGAACAACACTGTTCCTTCTTGCTGCGGTGATGACAGCGTTTATGACACTTTCTACAACGGAACTTTGAATACTGGAAGTTTCTGCTACAACGCAGAGTATTACATTAATGGATTAGATGACAGTGAAAATCTTTGCACTATTTACGGTTATGACTGGTTTTATGGAACAACAACGGGAACGAATGCATCCTGCTGCGGTGATGACGGTGCGTATGATAATTTTTATAATAATAGTATAAGCACAACTAATAGTTTCTGCTATCAGGGATATGCAACATTCCATCCTTTAGATTTTAATCAAACACTATGTGAGGATTATTCCTATACTTGGTTTAACAACTCAAATTATCCTGCAACTTATTCATTCACTTATGATAATAATGGTGAAGGTATAGCTTCAGGATGGGTTCTTTATGGAACTGATTACGGAACTAATGAAGTTGTTGAACAAATGGATGGTCATGAAAAGGTTTATCACATGCTTCATACGAGTGCAACAAATGGTGATTTCGGAGTCAGTGTTACTACCCAGAACCAGGCGTCTGGAACGTTTGATTTCTGGATGAAGAATATGCCAGGAGGTTCTGGTGAAAACAGGCTATGGGTTTCTGGTTCAGGAGGAGGAAATCTTAGATTATACTGGAGCAGTTCCCAACTCTTTTACTATGATGGTGTGGTTAAGACATTGGAATCAAAGAATCAGAAAGACGGATTATGGCATTATTATAAAGTAATTTATGACTGTGCTTCGTCATGGAGTGTTTACAAAGATAATGTATTAATTGGAAGCAACCTGGGCTTTTACGGCACATGCACTGATTTGGATAATTGGAACTTCATATCATACTACCAGGATAGTGATTTTTATCTTGATGCACTAGATTTTTCATGGAACAGCGGCAGGAGCGGTGATTTGATAGCTGCGTGCTGCGGTGATGACGGTGCCTTTGATACTTTCTTTAATAGTTCAGGCGCCTGCTTTAATGGTTCAATAATTTACTGCGGTTTAATAGATGGAGTCTGCTTGGAGGATTATGGCATGTATTGTGAAACCCCTGATATTGACTGCTCTTCTTATCCTGAGAATACTTACAGTTTATGCGTGAACGCGTCAACGACTTGGTCTTGGATTCCAAATTACAACACAGGTGAGAGTCCTTATTGCTGCGGGAACAACGGGACTAGTGATGACTGGCTCGGGCAAAGCAGCTGCTGTTATAATGGTTTTGCAATGAGCAGCGGGAACATTAGTAATAGTTTGTACTGTTCAAGCGGGCAATTATTTGACTGCAACGACCAGGTTAGTGATGCTGGAGGAGTTGATACCAACGTTGCTACAGGAATTGTTAAAGGCGCTTATTACTGTTTATCTAATAATACTTGGGCAAGGAGTTATTACACGCCGAGCGAGGTTAGTGTTGAACTGCCTCCAGGACTCTTAGTTTCAGGCAACACTTATTCTGGAACCATAAATTTCACAATAAATAATCCTTTGAACGAGTTCCAAACTTATAATCTGGTTTTGAATTATGATAACGGCTACGCCCGCTTCACAGTGTCAGAGTCAAATACTTTAACTGTAACAGTTCCTCCATTATCAGACTTCGTTACTTACATTGACGTTTACCCCGTTATAAGCGGAGAGATAAGCTTCACTTTGACAATGAATAATGTTAACAACCCAGAGGATTACCTTGTTGAACAATTCAGTGTGGTAGTTGTGCCAACAGAAGAGGATAGTAAAGGAATTTACTACTTTGACGAAGTCTCCCTCTTTGAATTATTAGTTAATTTTATAAACCAAATAATTGTTTTAATTACTTAATGCTGGGGTGGCAGAGCGGTCTAATGCGCAGGTTTGCTAAAAGACGACTCCAGACTTTTAAGAGTCCTGCATAGATCTTGCAATTAACCTGTTCCCGCAAGGGAGCCCGAGTTCGAATCTCGGCCCCAGCGCCATTCTTATTTTATTTCAAGTATTTTATATTCTTTCTTTCCCAGTCCTGTCTTTTCCGCGTAGTCTAGCATGTGGTTGAATAATACGCCTTTCAACTTCATTGCCTTCTTTGTAACCAATTCTTTGCTCGCAGACTCTAAACTTATCAAGTCTTTGGAGTAGAGAAATCCTATGTCTTCAATTACTGGCTCCTGTTTAGTGCTCATGCAGTCGCAGTTAGTGGTAATATTAATCAAGCAATTAATGAACACAGTATTTTTGCCGAATAATGACAATACGTTTTTAGTGTAATCGCATATCTTCTCCTGCACCTTGAAAGGTGTTGAGCCTGCCCATGGAATCTTGATAGCGCAAACAGGGCATACCGCGATGCACATAGCGCAGCCAATGCAGTCTTCTTGAACAATCTCAGCCTTCTCATCCTTTAATTTTATGCACTCAACAGGGCATTCACTAATACAAACCCCGCACCCAATACACTTGCTCTTGTTAACACTAGGCTTAGCAGTATCACCATGCAGGTATAATTTTCCTGCACGGCTCGCTAATCCCATACCAATATTCTTCAAAGCCCCGCCGAATCCAGTCTCCATGTGGCCCTTGAAATGGGTAAGAACAATAATTGAGTCGTAATCCTTAATACCTTTCCCAATCTTGCTGTTATTAATTTCAGCAACGTCCTGCCCGTATTCTCCATCTAATATCTTAACAGGCGCGAAGGTGAAACCGTGCTCTTTAGCAGTCTTCAAATGCTCAGTTTTAGTAGTCCTAGCACCCTTGTATAAGACGTTGCAGTCAACTAAGTCAACAGTGTTACTCTTAGTCTTAACCTTATCATACAATTTCTTAACAATACTTGGAGGAATGAAAGTAGTGCACCCTTCCTCCCCGAAATGGCACTTAATAGCAATCTTCTTGCCAAGTTTTGAAAAATCAATACTCTCCAATAATTTGTCAAACTCTTTGCTGAATAATACTTCACCCATGAATATTTTCTAATAAACGAGGACTATATTAATTTATTTTCTAAATGATAGTGACAACATTTTATAAACCACGATTTTAAACAATTTAAACATGGAGAGCAGGAGTCTTTCAAGAGAGGAGAGGTTTGAACTATTGCGGACAATTCCTATTATGCCAGAATATACTAAACTTTATTTTACTGCAAAAGAAGTAAATGGTGTTTTTGAAACCCCTGAGTATGTTAAGAACTGTGCGGATAACAAGATAATGCCCTTTACTAGTATTAAATGGGAGTGTTATAATGGCAGTTTTAGGATTAAAGAAGACCTTAAACACACTGCAGTTTCTGACGAAGCAGTTGAATTAATAATAGGAGGAGGCAGGGTTGCAAGGATAGAATTCGAATCTGAAATCCCTGCAAAGTCAGCATTTAAATCCTTTCAAGAGGTTTTTCTGGACAACTTGTTAAAAGAAGGTTATGAGCTTAAATGGGGCGAATTGTGGCTTACAACAACTTATAACACAGGTTATAATTCAGGTTACAGCCACGATACTTATTTATACTTCCCCTCAAATCATAAATATGTAGTCTTATACTTTAACGGCGGCTTTAAAGAAGAAAGTGAATCTGATGTTGTTAAATCATGGTTTGAACAGTTCATGCAGGAAAAACCAGTTGAAGCTTGAACGGATAAACTTTTTAAAAGACTCCTTTTCTATTAATTCCTATACTGGGCCCGTGGTCTAGAGGTTATGACGTCGCCCTTACAAGGCGAATGTCGCCGGTTCAAATCCGGCCGGGCCCATTCTTCACAACATTTTTAAATATAAGGTTTAAACAATCTTTAATTAAAATCAGTGAGGGTTTAATTGATATGAAGTTTGATTCAGAAGACGAATGGGATGATGACGAGAAGGATTCAGAAGAACCAGAGTCATGGGATGACGACGAAGAAGATGAACAAGACATGAATGATGAAGAGGATTAATTAACCTCGTCTTTCTTGTCTTATTTTTTTCTCTTTTTTCCAAAATTTTTTTAAAAAACAAATTTTTCCGAATTAATTAATGAATTTAGAAGAGATATCTGGTATTGTTAAGGACTTTAACCCTAAATCCAGCCATAAGAGTCTTAACAAGATAATAATAAACTTAGGTGATGATTTGAAACCTCATATTACCAACAGTTCAAAACGAACCAGATTAATACAAGAATTAAACTATGTATACAGCAATGCCAGGAAAGGCCTTTACATAGAAGCCAGGAACGGGCTTAGATACATAATTGAAGAGTTAAGCTCTTGAGTAAGCTTTTTATTTACCTTATTATTAATTAAAAATAATGAAGAAATTATTAATTCTAGCAGTAATCTTTGTTAGTTTCCCAATAGTTTTCAGCCAATCAATAGATATAGGCGGCAGCGATTACCCAATGAAGGTAGTCTGCGAGCAGCTCAAACAAGTAAGCTTAACGTTTGACAATGAACTATTTCAAGGAACAGATTACGAGGACTTGAAAGAGTTCCCTCCAGAGATTATAGATTATATTAATAAAGAGATGGAGGTAAGTGAGGAATTAAACCAGGCATTGACAGCAATTAACGGCATAAGTTTCAGCACTGAAATATTATACAATACTTCGTTATGTTTCGGCGGAAGCTTCATGTTTAACAACTCAAAGCTTGTATTCTTCAAACTAGAGCCTGATACTATGGCTGGAGAGGATGAGGACCACATACTCTTTCACATTGAATTGAAAAATATTGAAGCAGTTGTTAAAGAGTTCAAAAATATTGAGATGAGAGAAGGCTCCAACCCCTTAGCTAATATAGGAGTGATGATTAAAGCATTCTTCACACTCATATCTTCACTAATAAAAGGGGATATTTCAATAACTCCTTTAAGCGGAATCTTCAAAGTTGTTGATGGAATCAGAGTCTTCATGGAACTGCCAGATTTTGGAGAATTGCAGACAGAGTTAGGGCAGCAGATTCAAGCAAAGATAACGCCTTAAATTTTACTCAGGCAGTTTTAAAGTTATTACCTTACTGACACCGTCAGGATTCATGCTAATACCGTACAAGTAATCCGCTTCACTAATAACATTATCATTATGGCTTATTGTTAAGAACTGCGCCTTCTCACTGTACTGTTTGCATAATTTACCGAACCTGGTAGCATTCTCCTTATCAAGCGCAGCATCTACCTCATCAAGTATGTAGAAAGGTGCAGGATCGTATTCTTGAAGCGCGAATATGAAGCTTAAAGCAGTTAGAGTCTTCTCTCCCCCGCTCATACTCTTAAGTGTTAAGAACTTCTTTCCCTTCGGCCTTGCTTTAATATCAATTCCTCCTTCAATTGGATTCTCAGGATCTTCAATAATAAGGTTAGCTATTCCACCAGGACTGAGTATTCCGAATATTCTTTCAAAATTATCCTGTATCTCCTTAAACGTCTCCATAAAGGTTGCAGTCTTCTTAGTCTCTATCTCTCTCATAGTATTGAGTATGGAATTATTCTCCTCTTCTAACTTGTCCATCTTCTCTTTAACCTCATTAAATTCTTCCTCAACCACTTTGAAGACATCTAATGCCTTTAAGTTAACGTTTCCAAAAGTTTCCAATTTCTTTTCAAGAAGGAATATTTCATGCTCTAACTCTTTAACCGGCTTCCTAACCTCTTTTATGTCCAAATTCTTGTACTCTTCAAATTTCAACTCTAATCCTTCAATCTTTGAAACAATCTCTGCGATTAAAAGCTTCATATCATTAATCTTTGACTCGTCATCGTTTATGTGAATCTTTTTCTCTTCAACCTTTAATTTTAAACCGTTCAACTCCTCTTCTAACTTGTCCTTCTTCTTATAATTGGCTTGCAGTTTATCCTCGAAACTCTTTTCTTCTTTCTCATAAACCTTTAACTGGTTGTTGTTAATCTCTAATTTCTTTTCGTAATCTTTTATTTCCTTTTCAAACTCTTGAGCCTGCTTGTTCAAATCCTCTTTTATCTTCTTAAGGTCAACAAGCTCTCTCTCAACTAATTGTTTAATTCTTGAACTTTTTATTCCCTTGTTAATGTTTACACTGTTAAGTTTGGCTTCTAAATCGTTTATTGCAATTTTTGTCTTTTCAAAGTCTTCCATGTTGAAAGTTTTTTCATACTTTTGAAGATTAACCTCTTTACCTACGAGTTCATCACTCAAGGCTTCAACCTCTTTCTTTATTTTTTCCAATAATTTTACGTCAAATCCTTTGCTCTTATTATTCAAGTCTTCAATCAGCATGTTAAGGTTCTTAATCTCAGTAGTAAGCGATGCCCTCTTCTCCCTTAAACTAATAATATTATTGTCGTTCTCAGCCTTTGTAGCCTTAAGTTTCTCATAAATAGTTTTAATCTTTGAAATCTCTGCCTGAACCTCGTTCAATTCATCATCATTAGATTTACCGCTTATCTTAACACTGCTTGAATCCTCGCGCCTGAACCCTCCAGTTATCGCCCCGCTCTTCTCTATTAAATCTCCCTGCAATGTAACCATTCTAACATTACCAACACCTACTTTTTTGGCAACGTCCAAGTTTTCAACCAATAAAGTGTCCTGGAATATGTACTCAAAGATATTCTTGTAACGGTTGTTGAAATCAATCAAGTTAATTAAGTAATCTATTACTCCGTTTATTGTCCTATAACCTGTTTGTTGAGATACGGCCCTTATCTTGTTTAAAGGCAGGAATGTTATAACTCCGAGCTTGTTTTCTCTGAGGAAGTTAATCGCCTTTTTTGCAGTGTCTTCATTGTTCACAACCACGTTTAACAATCTTCTGCCAGCAGCAACTCTTATTGGAAGCTCGTATTTTTCATTAACCTTGCAGAGTTGCGAGACTGTTCCTTCAATACCCTGCAAGTTCTGCTGCATTAATTCTTTCAAACCGCTGCCAGCTTTCTGAAAAACCATGCTTTTCTGAGTTTCTAATCTTTCAACCTTCATTTTAAGAGTGTCAAGCTTGTTAGCAGCATTTTCTAATCTAAGAGCTAAGTCACTGTTGATACTCATCTCCTGCTCTAATTTGCTTAAGATATTGTTCATTAAACTGTTTTTATTAACCAAGTCTTCCTGGTAGTCTTTGTAATTCTTGAAGCTCTCCTGTTTTTTAATAAGACTATCCTCCTGATTTCTCAAGTCAAGAAGTGCTTCTTTTATCTCATTAACTCTTGCTTTAAGGTCAAAGTAGTTAACTTCTTTCTGGCTGCTGGAATTATCCCTTAACTCTTTTAGTTCATTGTTTAACTTCTTAATCTCTTCATCATATTTTTTAATATCAGATTCTAATTTTTCAACCTCTTTATCGTAATCGAATAAGTTCTTCGTAATCTGAGCATCACGGTCTTTTATCCTCTTAATCTCGTTATTATGGCTTTTAATATTGGCTTCTAAAGCATTATTCTCCTCTTTTATACTTATTATTTTGTTGTCTAATTCTTTCTTCTTCTCAGCCCCGCTTGCTCCAAGAACCTGGTTAAGTGATTTAATCTCTTCCTGCAATAATTTAATCCTCTTATCATAATCTGTAATGTTTTGAGTATTAGTTCTTATTTTCTCTCTGAGTTTTTCCATCTTTTCTTCAACGCTTTTCTGCTCTTCTTTCTTATCTGTTAATCTCTTGAATACTAGCCTGCCTTTAAACAATTGAAGCTGTTCTTTAGTGTTCTGGAACTTCTCAGCCTGTTTCTTCTCCTTCTTCAACTCCTCTAAGTGTTTAAGTCTTTCTTTTAACAAAATATTGGTCTCTTTTATCTTCTCATTAACTTTTTCTAATTCTTTCAAAGCCTTCTCTTTCTTATCCTCATAAGTTGATATTCCGCTGATGCCTTCTATAATCTGGCCCCTTTCAACGCTTGACATGTCAACAAATTTTGCAATATTTCCCTGCATAATCATGTTAAAACCATCAGGGCTTAAACCAACATAGTCAAGCAGGTTAATAACCTCTACTCTTGTTGCTTTCTTGCCGTTAATCCTGTACTCGCTCTGCCCGTCCTTGTTTATTCTTCTCGCAACCTCTATCAAGTCTTCTTCAAGAGGAAATATCCTGTCCTCGTTTGAGAATAATAATTTTACCTGCGCGTAGTCAGCAGGTTTCCCGCTTTTCCCGCCGTTGAATACTAAGTGTGAAAGTTTTTCCGTCCTTAATCCTTTCTTACTCATGCGCCCTAATACGAAGCTTATTGCCTCGCTGATGTTGCTTTTCCCGCTCCCGTTTGGGCCTATTATTAAGTTAAGTTTGTCTAAGAATTTAATTTCGTTCTTTCCGCCGAAGCTTTTGAAGTTTTCAATTACTAACTTCTTAATATGCACCATTTACTATTTTAAGAATTATTCTTTATTTTTAATACTTTGTAAAAAAAGATATTAATTTTTCAACCCATGACTGCTTCTGGTTTAAATCCTTCCCAATTAGTGAATAAGCCAGTTTCTGGAAGCTTTTCCCGCTCTTGCTTTCAGGGAATAAGTTAACAACAGGTTTTTTCAAGTTAATACTTTGTTCAACCTCTTTCTCTTTAGGTATTATTTGAAGCACCTTTTTGCCAAGTATTTCTTCAACGTCATTAACTGTTATGTCCTTGAACTTGTCATTTCCTTCCTTGTTAACTATGACTCCGCTTATTGGAATCCAGTTATTCTCAGCGTATTCAACGAGTTTGTAAGCGTCAGCAACTGATGGAAGTTCAGGAGTTGTGACTACTACAACCTCATCACTGGCGTTTATGGCATTTAATGCCTCTTCTCCGAGTCCTGCAGCGCAGTCTATTAATATAATATCATATTCTTTCTTGATTGAGTTAATCTTTTCCTTAATCTGGGACAAGTCAATATTGTTTAAATCATTCAAGTATATTCCTCCCAGTAATACGTGGAATCCAAGGCTGTGCTTGTATATTGCTTCCTTGATTTTGATATTATTCTTTAAAACGTCGTGTATTGTCAGGATGTTTCTTGATGAAGTTCCCAAGTGAAGTCCTAAATTTGCACCAGTAATGTTAGCGTCTATAGCCAGTGTTTTATAACCCATTTTAGAAAACGTTGTTGCAAGGTTTGAAACAGTTGTTGTTTTGCCAACCCCTCCCTTAACACTTGCTACGCAAATAATTCTTGGCATAGGATAATGATAACTATTGTTTATTTTTATAATT
>JAFGFH010000013.1 GCA_016931175.1 Nanobdellota archaeon | reverse complement strand
TTACAGTGACAAATCAAATTATTTTTTGATTTTTTCATATTGCTTATACTCAGAAGACTTACAACTTATAAATATTATTATGCTCCAATATCCATTTTAACGCAATTAGGGACTTAATTAATCAAATAATAATTTAATTAATTACTAAAAAAATTAAATAATTATTTAATCAAAAAAATACTAAAATTAAACCCAAAAAATCTAAATTATCACATATACAACTCATTTATTATCTTCCTTATCCTTGATATTTTGCTTAAATAGTGCTTTTTGGCTACTGTTGGAGTGTTGTGTAATGCTCTGCCAATTAAGTCTGAATTATTGGCTATCATGCTTTGGAAGAATTTGCGGAAGCATCCGATGTTGAAGAAGTAGAGTGTTCTGCCATCTTTGGCAGTTCCGTAGGATTGGTTGTATTTCTTGCCTGATTCCTCGCATGCTAATCTGAATATTTTCTTGCTTTCGTGCGTGCAATCGCAAAAAGGATTCTCCTTTAAGACACCATAACTGAATAAGAGTTTTAATTCGTTGCATAATTTGCTTGGCAAAGGCACTCTAACTCTTAACTCCTCTGCCTCTTTCGCGTTCTTAGTAATCCTAACATATAAGTCTTCGTTCTCGAAGTCGAAATCTTCTTTCTTTATCCTTATTGCTTCTCCTTTGCGGACACCAGTCCAAGCCATTACCTTAAAGAACACAAGATACTTAGGGTTTCTTATATATGACAGGAAAATGTTCATTTCTTCGATTGTTTCGAAAGTCTTCTCGTCCACTGGAACATTAAAAGTCTTATATGTAAAATGATGATTAATGATGTAAGTGAGACTTTTCCTAATTGCTAATAATTGGTTTTTAGGCATTGGTTTAAGCCACTGTTCTTTTAAGAAATTCGTTACTTTCTCGCTTGAAACTTTGTTAAAAAGTGAGGGATGAGGAAGTGAGCCCGAGGGGATTTGAACCCCCGACCCTCTGCTTAAGAGGCAGATGCTCTACCAAACTAAGCTACGGACCCAGTATTATTTAATTTGGAGTTTTAGGTTTTTTAAAACTTACTAATTAGAATTATTGTCTTCTCTTCTTGTTAACTGCTTTGTCTGTAAACTTGTAATTCCTGAGCTTGGGTGATTTTCCGAAACCGCAATGGCTGCACTCTCCTTTCTTCTCGTGAAAAGAGTGCTGGCCGCACCTACGACAGCGTATGTGGGTTCCTCCCTTTGCCTTTTTACCCATACTGGGCGTTCCTTTTACCATACTTAATCAACCTGTTAGAATTGTTCCCTTACTTTTTTTGCGGAGACAAGAGCAAAACAGTATCTCCTCTCAGAAGGATTCTTCCAAGATTTCTTTTAATCTCTCCATCGATTATCTCTTGAGCGTCGTCAAACACGATATTCAAATGGATGTCAAAAGCTCTTAGTGTCCCAACAAATTGTGAACCATTCTTTAACTCAGCAAGAACTTTAGTATTCTTTGCCATGTTTAACGCATCAAGCGGTTTTGTTATTTCCATAATTCACTTAAACAGTCTCTAATCTTTAAAAACTTTTTCATCAACGGTTTAGAAAGGTTTTTAAAATAATATAAGTTTTCATACAAGTATGGCGATTAGTCAGCGAAGAAGTGAGAAGCAAGAAACTGGAAAAAAGTACCAGACTGACAGAGGCAAGAGGAAGAAAGAACTTGGAAGACCTGCAAGCCTTACAAAGATTGGTGAGAAGAAGATTAAAGCAGTCAGGACTCTTGGAGGCAATTACAAGAACAGGATAATACAAGCAGCTGAAGTAACAATACTGCAAGGCAAGAAGAAGATTACTGGCAAGATAGTTCGCGTTGTCAAGAATCCAGCAAACAGGCACTTCGTGCGTATGAACGTTATAACCAAGGGAGCAGTTATAGAGACTGATAAAGGCCCGGTTAAAGTAACCAACAGGCCGGGACAGGAAGGCCAAATTCAAGGAATCTTAGTAAAAGAATAAGTTTGGTAAAATTTCTCACAATTTAATGTTTTTATAGTAATTATTTCTGAAAATAATCAATATTCTCGAATAAGAGTTTATAAGTATAATTCCTGCAAGATATTCTTGGTGATTAAAAAATGATACATGGAATTTACGCAATTGATGAGGGAAGATTTGATCCAAGAATGCTTCAAGGGTTGGATTCAGTAATGATTGCAAACAACGCGTATCAGATGAGATGCAATGGTTCCTTTTGCGAACTCTACGTAGTAAACACTAAGAAGAAGTTGTACAAGTGGGGTTTCATGACGCCGAAAGGAACGGTTGAACTAAAAAATATGGAGGTGATACTGGCATGAGTTTGGTTGAAGTGTTAACCACAACGCAAGCAATTAAGCTGTTAAAGAAAGGGGATAATCAAGCACTGCAAGCATTATCCCTTCCTTACTATGAGAGATTAGTCAAGGCAGAGATAATTGATGATAAGAGTTTAAGTGCTGAAGAGAATTATGAGTTAAGAATAAGAGTTGGATTAGAGTCTAGCATTAAGTATTGGATGATTACTAATAATTAGGATTCATCCAATTCTTCTTATACTCTTCATACTTTTCTTTGAACACTTCCTTTGGAGTAACTTCAATACTTAATTCTTTGAACAAGGTTTTAAGTCTGTTCAAAGCCTTTGATTCATCATCTTCTGTGAGTATCTCTAACTCTAATATATAACCGTAACCTTTGGTATAGTCAAGCATGACGCTGACATTTTTCCACTTATACTCTCTTCTGTTCCTGAACCACTTAATACTAACCTCATAGTTTAATGCTTTGAATAGTTTCTGCAGTTCAGGGAATTGACTCTTATCAAAGTTGAGTTCTATCTCTTCCCTGGAATCATCATGCAGTTCTCCCTTCTTCATCCAAATCTTAGAATAGTAATTATTGCATTGTATTCTCAAATCCTGCTCGCAGTTAAAGTAATGAGTCTCCTGCTCGTCTTCTTTTACGAATTCCGCGTTATTGTCAAAGAAGGACTTGAGTTTTTCATACTTTTCTTCAGATACAAAACTGCGCAGCTCTACCTCTTTCATAAGCTAACCCATATCAGCCAAGCACCCAAGGCTGCCATTATTACTGTGCTTAGCGTCTGCTTGTTTTTGAACACTTGCGCCTGCTTATTGATTACTTCAGGAAATCCTATCTTCATAACTCCTTTGATTAAAGTAGACCACCCTATTAGTGTTATTACTACTCTCCAGTCCCAGACCCAGATGTTATGCAATACTACAGTAGCTAAACCCAGAAGTAAAGTGTTATAACCTGTTGCTACAGTAAACCACTTATCATTGGTCTTCTCAATGAGTTTTCCTAAATACTTCGTGACAACGAATAAGAGCCCGAAGATTAAGTAGAACGCTCCGAGGAATCTTGCAAAAAAGATTGACACATCCATGAATAATATTGGATTAAACAATAAAATAAAAACCTTTTTAAACACATTAGAGTATAATTAGTTAATAACATCAAATAGTGAGGTGGTTTATTGATGGCAGGATATGTTACGCAAGAGTTGCCAGATGATATACAACAGAGTGTTCTGGAACTCTTCAACGTTGCGAGAAGCACAGGAAAGATAAAGAAGGGAACTAACGAGGTTACGAAAGCAATAGAGAGAGGAACTGCTAAGTTCGTTATCATAGCTGGAGACGTTAACCCTCCTGAGATTGTAATGCACTTGGCTCCTTTAAGCGAAGAGAAGGGAATACCTTACGCTTTTATTAAGGACAAGAAAAGTGTTGGTTCAGTAATAGGTGTAAAGGTTGGGTGCTCAGCAGCTGCAATAATCGAAGCTGGTGAGGGAAAGAACAACCTTAAAGCTTTGAAAGAAAAGATAAAACCAAGCAAGAAGTGATAAAAAGTGGCTAAAGAAGAGAAGAAAACAGAGTATGTATCCGAAGAGAGATACCAGGGAAGAGTAGTTGAACTAATCGGAAGAACTGGTGTGCGAGGAGAAGCCACGCAGGTAAGAGTTAAGATTCTTACTGGAAGAGACAAGGATAAGATAATCAGAAGAAACGTTAAAGGACCTGTTAAGGTAGGAGACGTTCTTATGATGCTTGAAACTGAAATGGAGGCAGCACCTTTAGGCGGCGGCAGGGGTGGCAAGAAATGAAATGCGTTTTTTGCAAAAAAACCGTTGAGAAAGGAAAAGGTACGCGCTTGGTGAAAAAAGAAGGCAAGGTTCTTGACTTTTGTTCTTCAAAATGCGAGAAGAACATGCTTAAACTTAAAAGAAACCCTCAGAAGAAGAAGTGGTCAAGAAAAGTTGAAGAATGAGCGACGTACTCGGCGACTCCCCAACTGATTATTACAATAAAGAACAGGCGAGATTGTACGAGTTAAGCGGTGCTTTCAAAAGAATACAGTCAAGAATGACTCTTGACGCTTTAAGCATAGCGTGCTTCAAGCCTGAAAGCAGAGTTTTAGACTTAGGCTGCGGCACTGGATTCTCAACAATTGTGTTAAAAGAAAAGGGTTTTAATGTAACTGGGTGCGACGTTAACGAACACATGCTTGATTACGCTAAGAAGAAAGGGTTAAGAACAGTATTATGTGATATTAGGAGTTTGCATTTCAAAGATGAAGAGTTTGATTACTTAATCTCCATAAGCACGATACAATGGGTTAAGCCAAGAGAGTACGAGGATGTGTTAAGGGAGATTCACAGAGTAGTAAAAGATTCGGCAATTATTCAATTCTACCCTAAGAACAGCGCCGAGTTTGAACACTTTATTAAGATTGCAAGGAAACTATTCCATACTGAAGCGTTTGTTATCGGAACTGGGAATAAAGCGAAGACTTACATAAGGCTTAAAAAACGATAACGCTTTTTGTATTAATCATGGAAGCAATGATTGTATTATCAAAGGAAGAGACCAACACTAAGGTTAAGAAGTTAGAGAAGACTTTATTGCAAATCTTTGAAGAGTTCAGCGTAGTTCCTCAGGGAGGCGCTGCTACAGAGATAAGCTTCATGGTAGACATGAACGAAGCAGACTTGAAGAAGATAACAAAGATTATTGAAGAAAGAGCCAAGCCTGAAGGTTTCGACGTTGAAGTAATAAAACAATAATTATCTTGCTTTTTTTTTCTTCAAGAGCCTGTGCCAGAGTACTTGCCCAAGCCGTAATTAAAGAACTTAACAGATACTAAGGTGAATAGTATTACTGCTATTGGCGAAATCCAGAAGTAAAATGATACATCCTTGCCCAATATAAAACTGGCTGGAACAAAACAAATAAATGCTATTGGGAATACTGTAGCAAATAATAACTGCAGTCCTTTAGGGTAAATATTCATGGGCCAGTTTGAAAACCTGCTCCTTATATTATTAAGATTCTCAACTATTGAATGGTTCTCTGTTATGAAAAAAGCAGTGCTGCTTGTTAATAATTTTATTGAAAAGATTGACAAAAGACTTATCACTAATAATATAACAAAGAAGACTAAGTAACTTATTGAAAGATTTAAGGATATATTAGGTATTGCTATTATGAACATTACTACTGCAGCGATTATACTGCTGAATGATTCTATATTAAAATTATAGTATTGAAGTATTACGTTCAAAGGCGAAACCAGTTTCTGGTCTAATGTCCCTTCCTTAACGTCAAAGGATAATTCCTCAATATCAAATGTTAAATGGTATAAACCCATTATTAACTGGTAAATTCCTATCATGAAGGTTATCTCATAAAAACTCCATTCAGGAACTCCTTTTTCAGTTATTGAGTAAACGCTGTATGTTATGAAGACAGTAGTGAAACCAAAGATTATGCTTATCAGTATTACTGCAATGGTTGAGAATCTGTACTCAGCGTGCGAGGATAAGTTAATTAACGTTTTTTCTTTAATGTATGAAAATAAGCCCATATTTTAACCCCCCTGACTTGTAAACTTGGCCCTGCCAAGTCTTAGTATTAACCTCGCCAGCAAGTATAATATTATTACTGAAAAAAATTGGGATACTAATACTTGAATTGAAGAACTAATACTGTACTTCTCCAAAAATATCATTATAGGAGAATAATAAATATGCCTGAAAGGCAGTATTTCAATTATTGGCTTCATAAAAGAGGGGTAAAAGTCTATTGGCAAAAGCCATCCTGAAAAGAATTCTATTATTGCAGAACCGAGCATGTTAAAGACCCAGAAACTCTCCTGCCAGAAAGTTAACAAACCCATTATGAACATGAATATGTTGAATAATAAGTAACTGAATACCATGCTTCCAATAAATAGTATGAAATGAGGCAGGTCCGCGACGTGAACATTAAAGAAGATTTTTAACAGTAAAAATAATAACGGGGCTTTAATAAGCATGCTTGGCACCTTCCTGCCGAACAATTCAACTAAAGTATAATCTAAGAAGTTAATCGGCATTATAACATATCTTGCAAAATCACCTCTCTTAATCTTCATTCCAACAGTAGTAGTAACCCATGTCCAGACAAAGTATCCTACAATTGTTGAAACAGCAAGGTAAGATATGCTGTCATTAAGCGTGAAGCCGTTAATTTCAGTGATATTGTTGTAAGTGTAAATATTAGTCCATAAGAACTGCACAACTAAGAAGATTAAAGGTCCTATTAGAACGTCTGCGATAAAATCAGTCCTGTAAGCCATCCTGTCCTTTAATGCTATTTTAAAGGTTTCAAAAACAACTCTTAGGTTCATTTCCTTTTGCCCTCGAAGATGTTTCTTATAATCTCATTAAGGTCTTCTTCTATAATGCTGACGTCGAGAACTTCTTTGCTGGAATCATCCAATACTTGTTTTAAGAACCTGCCAATATCTTCTTTGTTGTCAAATATTATCTGGTACCTGCTGGTTCCAATCCTTTCCAAATCCTTGCCGAAGAGGGTTTTCTGATCTAATGGTTTTGAAAACTTTAAGTGCAGAGTTTTTGAGTCAATATAATCCCTCTTTAAATATCCTATCTTATCATCAAACAATATCTTTCCTCCTTCTATTATTATCGCCCTCTTGCATATGTTTTCAACGTCTTTCATGTCATGACTCGTTAATAGTATTGTTGTGTTGAATCTCTTGTTAATTCTCAATAAGAACTCGGTTATCTTCTTCTTGCCGACGACGTCAACTCCTATCGTAGGCTCGTCAAGGAATACTATCTTAGGATTGTGCATGAATATTAATCCAAGCTCGCAGCGCATCCTCTCTCCTAATGATAATTTCCTGACAGGCGTGTTCAAGTATTCCTTAATTCCAAGGCTTGAACGCACTATCTTCAAGCGCTTCTCAAAATCATCATCCCTAATATCATACATTGCCTTGAACAAATAATAAGAGTCAATTGCTGGCACGTCCCACCACAGGTTATGCCTCTGCCCGAAGATAACGCCGTAATTCTTGTTAAGCTTGGTTCTCTCCTTGAAAGGGTGGAGGTTTAAGACGCTGATTTCACCATTTGTTGGTTTAAGAATACCGGTAAGCATTTTTACTGTTGTGCTTTTTCCAGCACCGTTCTGTCCTATTAACGCAACCCTTTCGCCTTCTTTAATATCAAAACTAATCCTGTCAACGGCTTTTTTAACAAAAACGTCTCTTTTAATAAAACTCTTTAATGAATTAATAAAACCTGCCCCCCTTTTATGGGTTCTAAAAGTCTTGCTTAAGTCTTTAACTCTAATTATTGGCTGCTCCATTAAATTATTATTGCAGTGCAAACTTTTTAAAACCATTTCTCCTCTTTATTATTTACTATGCCAATCAGAAGCCCTATTATTGTAGTAGTTGGCCACGTTGACCACGGAAAGAGCACTTTGCTTGACAAGATTAGGCAGACGACTGTCCAGAAGAATGAGGCAGGAGGCATAACGCAGTGCATTGGCGCTACTGAGATTCCAATGACTAAGATTAGAGAGATTAGCGGGGACTTGATGGAGAAGATGAACATTAAGCTTGAAATTCCAGGAATACTTGCTATTGACACTCCAGGGCATGAAGCCTTCACTAATTTAAGGAAGAGAGGGGGAAGTGTTGCAGACCTTGCAATACTAGTTATTGACATCACTCAGGGCGTTCAGCCCCAGACAAAGGAGAGTATTGAAATACTTAAACAGTTCAAGGTCCCATTCATAATCGCAGCGAACAAGATTGACTTAATAACTGGTTGGAAGGTGCAGAACACTCTGTCCTTCTCTGAAAGCATCAAGTATCAGAATAATTACGTTAAGGATTACATCCAGAACAAAGTGTATAACTTAATGAGTGAGTTAAGCAAGTACGGCATCAACTGCGACTTGTTCAACAAGATTGATGATTTCACTCAAACTGTTGCAATAGTTCCTTGCAGCGGAGTAACTGGCGAGGGCATAAGCGAGTTATTAGTAATGATTAGCGGGTTAGCGCAGAAGTTTCTTAAAAAGAATCTTGAAGTAACACCAGGAAATGCTAAGGGAAGCGTTTTAGAAGTTAAGAGCAGCATTGGTTTGGGAACAACTATTGACATGATAGTTTATGACGGCGTCTTAAGAAAGAACCAGTTCTTAATAGTGGGAGGCAGTGAGAAGCCTTTCATAACAAGAATAAGGGCCCTTTTAAAACCGGCTGTTTTGCAGGAGATAAGAGATAAGAGGTGCAGTTTTAACCAAACGGATGAAGTGGTTGCTGCGAGCGGTATAAGAGTAGCAGCGCCAGAGCTTGAAAACGCTATTGCAGGAATGCCTATTCAAAGCGCTGATAATATGAAGCAAGCGCAGGAGATTATGAAAAAGATGATGATTGAGATAAGCAAGGTCTTCATAACCGGCCAGGAGAAAGGCATTGTTTTGAAGGCTGAGAGTCTGGGCAGTCTTGAAGCACTTACTGGTTTCTTGAAAAAGAACGGTATTATGATAGCAAATAGCGGGATTGGTGACATTAACAAGAAGGATGTTATAACATCAGCGCATATGAAAGAGAAGAACTTGTATTATGGTATCATTCTAGGTTTTAATGTTAAGGTTAATGAGGACGCGGAGAGGCTAAGCCAGGAAAATAATATCAAAATAGTTACCAGCAACATAATCTACCACTTGCTTGATAAGTATAAGGAGTGGAGGGATATGGTAATGGAAGAGGTTAAAAGGCAGCAGCTTAATGAGATTCACTTGCCTGCCAAGATTCAAGTAATGGGCGACTTTGTTTTCAGGAAGAGCAAGCCTGCAGTTGTAGGAGTGAACGTTTTAAAGGGCAGTTTGAAGCCAGGAGTTCAGTTGATGAAAGAGAACAGTGAAATTATAGGAACAGTTAAGCAGCTGCAGAACCAGGGTATTACTATACAAACCGCTAAAACTAATGATAAAATAGCTTGCAGCATTGACGGCGCAACTTACGAGAAAGACTTTATTGATAATGAAATACTTTACACCTTCATTCCTGAAAAGGATTTCATAAAGATGAAAAGGGGTTTGAAGAGCTTCATGACCAAGGCAGAGGTTGAATTAATGCAGGAGATTGTTATTTTATTAAGAAGAAAGAACCCCTTATGGGGGCTAGGCTGATTATATTCGTTAATTGTCGATTAAAAAACTCTTTTAAAATCCTCTTGTTTACGTCTATACTATGGAAAGGCTTGAAGTCAATGATTTTAAGAACATGATATTCGAAACTGCCAGTGTTATAGAATCTAAGAAGGATTACTTGAATTACATAAACGTTTTCCCAGTAAGAGATGGTGACACTGGGAATAATCTCTGCTACACTTTTAACAATGCTAAGAATTTAAAGAATCATGACTCCTTGAAAGATTTCCTGATAGATTTGAAGACTTACTTATTATCCGATGCGAGAGGCAATAGTGGAGTGATAATGTCACAGTTTTACAAAGGCTTCTGTGATTGTTTGATAAAATACAAGAAAGTCGGGCCTGAAGAGTTCGCTAAAGCAATAAAAATCGGCTGCAATTACGCTTACAAAGCAGTTAACAACCCTGTTGAAGGAACCATGCTGACAGTGTTTAAAGGAGCAAGCATCGGCGCCATTAAAATGGTTAAGAAGTGCGAAAACGTGATAGATGTATTATTAAGCAGTTTTGAAACAGCGCAGAAGTATTTGAAGAAAACTATGAACCGTTTGCCAGTGCTCAAAGACTGCGGGGTTGTTGACGCGGGAGGATTAGGTGTTATTTACATGATGGCTGCCTGGCTTAGAGCCATAGGTGTGGTTCCAAAATATGATTCATCTTTTGACCACATGATAGTTAAGGAGCCAGTGAATAATATTAAAATGGAATACTGCGTTAACGTATTATTAAAAAAATGCGAGCACGTGAAGGGATTAAAAGAGGTTCTTGGTTCAATAGGTGATTCTATAGAGCTTGGAGAGGATAATAATCTCTTAAGAATTCACATGCACACTAATGACTTTGATAATGTTAAAATTTTATGCTCATCCTTTGGGGAAATTGTAAAATTCGAGGTTGATAATATGAGGGAGCAGAATGAAAGCATCAGGAAGGATTAGAATACTCGTTGACGGCACAATTGATTACCTGCCAGCAACAGACAAGAGATTAGTTCACGAAGTCAGTGTTCACACCTTTCTCAATGATAAAGAGGTACGAATAGGCAAGAAAGATTTTTATGACAAGATAACTAATTGGGACAACGTGTTTAAGACCAGCCAAGCCAATCCTGAAGATTTTATTAAGGTCTTTAACAAGTTCAAAAATGACAAATTAATCGTATTAACAGTTAGTTCTATACTCAGCGGCACGTATAATAGCGGGTTAACTGCTGCTAAATTATTCAAAAACCCGATAACTATTATTGATTCCAAAACAACGAGTGCTGCAATGGGTTTGCTCGTGGATAAAGCAGTTGATTTGTTAAAGAAGGGAGAAAATTATGAAGAGATTATAAAACAAGTCAAGGAAATGGTTCCAAAGGTTAAAATATTCTTTGTTGTAAAAAATCTTAACTATTTAGTAAGAGGAGGCAGGGTTAATAAGGTCTTAGGAGCTTTTGGAAGGCTTATAAACTTAAAACCTGTTCTTGAAATAGCAGAAGGCGCTTTGAAGAGTGCTGGGAAGATGCTTGTTCTTAATGATTTTGTTAACGGTTTTCAAAGCTTCGTATCATCAAAGATAAACAGTGCAGAAAAGATTTACTTAATACATAACAATCTTGACAAGGAGACTAAGGAATTAATTGATTTTTTCAAGAAAAAATACGAGGTTATTGTTATGGATTATTTAACTCCAGTCTTAGGTGTTCACGTCGGACCTGAGTGCGTAGCAATCGGTTGGGTTGAGGAATGAACCTATTACTTGCTTTAATCTCGTACATTATTGGCAGTTTCCCAACTGCTTACTTAATGGATAATAAAATATTTTACAAAGGGGATAAGAACATGGGAGCGTATAATGTTTTAATCACGAGCCATTCAATTATCATGTCAGGAATAGTATTACTAGTGGACGTTTTAAAAGGGGTTTTAATAGTCATAATCTCCCAATCGTTAAGTCCAGGCCCTGCTGGTTTAATCATTGCTGTCACAGCAGGCATCTTAGGCCATGATTACAGCATATTCTTGAATTTCAAGGGAGGCAAGGGTTTAGCTATCGCAATAGGAGTTATGCTATTAATAAAACCATTATTTTTGGCATTAATGGTTGTAATCTTAATCATTTTACTGGTTTTATTAAAGGATTACGTGAAGGCAGGTCTGCTTAGCATTCCTATTCTTCTCATCTTCTTATTCCTTTTTAATCTGCCTGAATACGTGATTTATTTAGGAATTATTGGAGCTGTTTTAATAGCTCACAAGGACGTGATTCGAATTGTTAAGAGTAATAATAAGCTGTTTAATTAGTTACGTGCTGGGCAGTTATCCCAGCTCTTACTTATTCTTAAAATTCTTTCATAAAAAAAACATACTCTTGGAGGGTGACGGGAACGTTGGAGGAACCAACTCTTTTTACATAACTAAATCACTTAAAACTTACTTGCTTGTAATAGTTTTTGATTTAGGCAAAGCCGTGGCAGCAGGATTATTGTCTTATTACTTGTTGAATGATTTGTGGCTGGCAACACTAGTCTCCGGAGTCTTCTCAACACTCGGCCACAATTACAGCCTCTTCTTAAGATTCAAGGGAGGCAAGGGTGCGAGCACTAATATTGGAACATTTCTCTTAATAAATCCTGTCATTGCAATTTTTTTCGCATTATCTATTGGGTTCGTGTTCTTAAGCAATAAGTATTTGAAGTATACTAGGAACGAGTTCGTTGAGATGCTGGTAAGAATAGTCATGGTTATTGTTTTCGTCTATTTTTTCAAACCAGATTATGCCCTTCACGCTTTACTATTCCAGTTAACCTCAATAATTAAATACGCGACAGAGAAGCAGTTTTTCAAACCTGCAAAAAGCAACAACTAAGAGTGGTAGGGATAAATTAATAAATAGGATTTCTTAAGATAATATATTAATGAGTGCTTTTTCAGAGATTAAGGAATGGATTAATCCATTGGAATTCAATGAAGATAGAGAAGTCTTCTTAGAGCACTATTTTTTAAAATACGAGCCTGAGACTGCAAAAATTATAAAAGAGAACAACGGGGATTTCGCTTTCAGCAAGGCGTTGTTCAATATAGGAGAATTAATAGGGTATTACACTGGAAGGTTTGATGAGAACGAGTTCCCTAAAAGACCAAACAGCACCAATAGATTAGTAGACGCTGCAGGTGTTGACAGCAAATACTTAGGATACATACATTTTGATTACGGATTTCAGCTAAAAGGCCCTTTCATTTGGGAGAAGAACATGTTTAACAAGCCTTGGATGATAAGAAGCTGGGATATAAAGATTGAACACAGCAACGGGCATTATATAAGATTTGACCCAGTTAGGACAATGAAGGCTTTGCTATTGAATTATGATGACATGTTATCTGACAGGTTATGCTTTAGTTTTAATACAGGAAAGCTTCAGCAATTATATAAAGGTATGAACAAGAAATCTGACAGGTACAGCGACCACTTTAGTTTCAGGTTTAAGAACGCAGAATTTACAGGAGAAACACTAACAGCTGACGTTGAAAGCGCTTCTAATAATGTAACAAATGAGTACGGCGTAACCTATCAGAACTGCGCTTTTGAAACTATTAAAGGATTAGTATTCAAAGACAATCTTAGTATGAGCTGCGGCTGCGGAGACAAGATTAAAGGCTCTGACACTAAGGACGAACATACTGAACACGATCTTCCTGGCAAGCACTTGCTCGCACTTATGATATACGCGAAATACTTTCCTGAGAAGATTAGGATTGAAAAACCAAAAGGAGTTCTTGCAACTCTTGAGAATTTATGCACAGGCCTTGACTTAATGGAGAGTTTTAAAAGACCTGACGGCAAAGAGAACAGGATTGCTAAAGGAATAAACTCTTTATTAGCTTGGAGAATCTATGCTGAGAAAAAGCCCATGTACGACGCAGAGTTTGAACTCTTTAATAATATAGGTTTTGAATACATGATGAGCCCTTTCCTGCAAGCCAACGGAATTATAGGTATTAGAAAGAGTATTTTTGAAGATACTGCAATACTCACAGGTAATGTTGACAACATAAGCGCAGTTCTTTTACAAGAAGGCAGCAAGAGACTTGGAAGAGACGCGAAGTATTATGTAAGTCCAAAGATTTTAACTAAAAATGTAAAGGCTCCTTTATTCTCTTCAGATATTAAAACTATTGACTTTGATGGAGGAGTATTTAAAGAAGAGGTTTCAAAATTATCAATTTCACCTTCAAGGCAGAAGTATACGATAAAGTTTTATAAAAAAGAAGAAGATGATATCGCGTTTGATCCGAGAAGTTCTCATTTCTATCTTAAACAAAAAAAGCAGGGAATAAGTCCTGACTGGAACGCTTTAACAGATAAAGGCGTTTACGTTTTTGACCCTAGTACGGCTGCTTTTTTGAGGAGTAAAGTTAAGTTAGAGAAATCTTAAAAAAAGCTTAGCACCTTCTAATAAGTCATGTATGATGTGATTATTATTGGCAGGGGTCCTGCTGGTTTAAGTGCTGCGATTTACTTGTGCAGGGCGGGCAGAAAAGTATTGGTTATTGGTGAAGAGAATCAGATTTGGAAGGATAGTGTTAAGATTAACAACTTCTTCGCTGCGGGTGAGATTACTGGCAGGAAACTTATGGAAAAAGGGCAGAAGCAGGCTGAAGGCTTCGGTGCTAAGGTGATTAACGGATTAGTTACGAAGGTGGAAGCAGAAGATGAAAGCTTCAAAGTCTTTTCTGAAAAGAATTACGATTGTAAGAATTTAATAATAGCAACCGGGAGTGCTAAGAAGATGTCAGAGATTAGCAACGAGAAAAACTACGTCGGCAAAGGAGTGAGTTACTGCGTCTCGTGCGACGGTTTCTTTTTCAAGAACAAGAAAGTATTCGTTGTAGGAAATACTAGTTTCGCACTAGCCGAGGCAGAGGATTTGCTGGATTATACAAAAGATGTTACTATTGTCACTAACGGGAAGAAGCCGGAGTTCAAAACAAAAAAATTCAAAATTGAAGAGTATAAGATTGAGAAGATAATGGGTGAGAAACTCGTTGACTCTGTTAAGACAAGCAAAGGAACAGTTAAGGTTGACGGTTTATTCATTGCTGCAGGGAACGCTTCAGCTAATGATTTGGCCAAGATGCTTGGTGTAATAATTGAGGCAGACAAAGTTAAGGCTGATGAGGATATGAAAACTAATGTTCCTTTCGTCTGGGCTGCAGGGGACTGCACTAAAGGTTTAGGTCAGGTAAGCACTGCTGTAAGCAAAGGAGTAGTTGCTGCTGCGAGTATAATCAAGGAGGGAAGAAAGTGAAGAAGACTAAGATAATATGCACTATCGGCCCTGCTAGTTTAAATTCTAATACTATTAAAAGAATGTGTAATAATGGGATGAATGCTTGCAGGATAAACACTTCATACGGTGATTTCAAACAATATGATGAGATTATTAAGAATATCAGGAGTTCCTGCAACCTGCCTATAATGCTGGATACGGAAGGGCCTGAAATTAGAGTAGTTAATGATGACTTCAAGTTCAGTAATGAAGATGTTGAAATATTCTTATCTGTTAATATTTACAAGCAATTAAAGCCTGGGCTTAAGATTGTTTTGAACGATGGTTTAACAACTGGCAAGGTTGTGAAAGTCAAAAGTAAGAGCTTAATTGTTAGACTTTACGGCAGCGGGCAGCTGGTGAAGAATAAGAGCATTGTTTTTAAGAAAACTAATATTCATCTGCCAATACTAACGCGGAAAGATGAAGAAGTCTTAAAATACGCTGTTAAGAAGAAAGCAGACTTCATATCATTGTCTTATACTCGCAGCAAAGAAGATGTTGAACTAGTTAGGAAAAAATTAGGCAAGTCTGGAATTAAGATAATTGCAAAGATTGAGAACAAGGAAGGCAGCAAAAAGTATAAGGAGATAATGCGAAGCGCTGATGCTGTAATGATAGCAAGAGGAGACTTAGGCGTGGAGCTTCCAAGCGAGAAGATACCCTTGCTTCAGAAGCAGATAATAAATGACTGCAACACGATTGGAGTGCCTGTTATAGTCGCGACTCAAATGATGGAGTCAATGATAAGCAATACTACTCCTACAAGGGCTGAAACCAGCGACGTTGCTAATGCTATCCTTGACGGTGCTGATGCTGTAATGCTTTCAGGAGAGACAAGCATAGGCAGTTATCCCTCACTCGTTGTTCAGAAAATGAACAGCATATGCATTAACACGGAAAAAAGCGAGTATAAGAAGTTGTTCGAGTCCAGCGGTTACAACATAGTTGATGCCGTAACGAGCAACGCTTTCAAACTCTCAGAAGAGATGAACGCGAGGATAATATGCTTAACTAGGAGCGGTTACACGGCCAGGATGCTTAGCAGGTTTAAACCAGAACGGGTTTTAATAGCTTTCACTAATAATGAATTAATTGCTAGGCAGTTAATGATAAGTTATGGCATAAAACCCTTATATTATAAGAAGCTTGACAAGTATGACATAAAAGAAGCTACTAAGCTCTGCTTAAAGAAGAAACTTGTTAAGATAAACGATTTTGTAGTATTCGTTGCAGGACTGTTCATTAAAAATACTACGAACACGATTACAATATATAATGTTAAGGAGCTGATAAAGTGAGGATTGCTATACTCGGCGCTGGCAACATGGGCACTGCACTCGCAGTACCAGCATTAGAGAATAAGAGTAGTGTAATATTTTGGAGTATTGAGTCAAGCGTTGTTGAAGAGATTAATGAAAAAAAGTTGAATTCGAAATACTTGAAAGGAGTCGTATTAAAGGGGGATGTTAGTGCAACTCTTGACTTGAAGACGGCTCTTGAAAGAGCAGATATTATAGTGTTCGCATTGCCTTCACAAGTTATTAGGAAGGTTGCCAAGCAGTGCAGTGAATTAATGCCTAATAAAGCAATAGTTGTGAGCGCTGCCAAGGGCTTAGAGCAGGGCTCTAATAAGAGAGTGAGTGAAGTATTGAATGAGTATTTTAACAACCCCTTTGTTGTTATTGGCGGCCCGAGTATTGCCAATGAATTAGGAAAGAAGCAGGACACCTTCGTAGTCTTTGCTTCCAAAAACAATAAGAGTCTTATCAGGGTTAAGGAAGCGTTTGAAACCAGTTATTATAATATTAGTTCATCAAACGATGTTGCAGGAGTGGAATTATGCGGCGCTCTTAAGAATATTATTGCAATACTCGCAGGAATCAGCGACGGTTTAGGCAAGAGCAGTAATAGTAAAGCAGGTTTGGTATCAAAAGGATTGGACGAGTTAAGATTAATTATTACAAAATTTGGCGGAGAAGCTGAAACCGTTTACGGGTTAGCAGGGCTGGGCGACTTGGTTGTTACTTGCACGAGTGTTCACAGCAGGAACAGGAGATTTGGTGAATTAATAGGGAAAAAAGTTAGCAAGGAAGAAGCTGTTAAGAAGGTAGGGCAGGTTGTTGAAGGATTAACTGCTTTAAATGTAGTAATGCCTATTATTAACAAGTACAAGCTTAACACTCCTTTGATTAAAAAGACTTATAACTTAGTAATTCTCGGTAAGGAATAATCATGTACAAGATTAAGATTAACAGGGAGAAGTGCAAGGCGGGTGTTTGCGGAGGATTATGCTCTAAATTATGCCCTAGTAATTGGAGGATTCTTGAGGATAATAAGGCTCACGTTATCAGGGTTAAGGTTAACTCTCTTGGCTGTAATGAGAAAGCCATGCTCGCATGCCCTTTTAAAGCAATCTCTATCTCTCGAATGTGACCTCGTAACCTGCTTGAACTAATCCTGCAAGTACTGGGCCTGCTATGAACCCGAATATTCCAAGCGACAAAAAGCCTGATACTAATCCGAATATTAAGACAATTGGGTGGATTCCTTTCTCATCCCTGAAAATCTTGTCAAAATAGTGGTCAATGAATAATAGTATTACTGAAACTATGAAGATAATAGTTGATTTAAAAAAATCGTCTTTGAAATAGTAATAAATGCTTAATAAGAACGGCACTAACCAACCGCTTATTACAGGAAGGAAAGTTATAATCATTGCAATGGTTGCTACTTCTACCGCGTAACCTATTTGTAAAAAACTTATGCAAACGAAGATTATAACCCCCATAATTAAAGCTACGAATAAGTAACTCCATATGAAATTGTTAAGTATATAATTCGCTCTCTTAATGAATTTTTCAAGCAGTTCAAACTCTTTCCTGCTTAAGACTTTCCTGCCTAACCAGTTTTTTAACCTGTGCGAATCGTTAAGCATGTAAAAAACTAGGAATGTTAAAAGCAGCAGGTCGAGGAGTGTTTTAGGAGTGTTAAAGAATAGTGCTTCTATGAAGTTTATAAAATTCGTGGGAGTGGATTGGAAGATTAAATCATCACCATAGTTTGATATGAAATTGTTCAAGAAGATTAAGTTAGAGTCAAGTATTGACTGCAGTTCAATCAAGCTTATTATAGTCATGCGGGTTATTAAATAGAATAGGAATGAAAATAATAAAACGGACAATATTGTTAGTATAAAATAAGAAATCTTTTCATTCTTTATTATCTTGGTTATTCTGTGGCTTAAAGGTTCTATCAAGAACGCGATTAGTAAGCTTCCAATAATTATCTGCATAAAAGGCATTATTAGATAAAGCGCGAAAATTAGTATTATAATAAGTATTAAAGTGCTGAATTTCATATTACAAACCTAATAATTCGTGATTTAAGAATTATTCAGTTCTTAGGTCCTAAGTAGAAATAGAATGTGAAGAAAACCATGATTATGCCGTAAATACTAAGATTAAGACTTCCAGTGCTTATTAGCGCAAATGCGATATAAACAAAAATTAAATCCCTTATTAATCTCTTAAGAGCCATAAGTATTAAAAAAGGCTCGTAGTCTTATAATACTTATGGATGTTATTAAATTAAGGCGCGAGAATGCAAAGATAAGAACCGAGATTGTGAATAATATTAACATATTTAACAAGTTTAAGAGAGAAAGGGATAAGATTAACGAAGAGGTTAAATTATTAAAAAGTAAGAGGCAGGAAGCCGTCAATAATATTAGGGCTATTATTAAAGAAATAAACCAGTTAAGCAGTGTTAAAAATAAGATAAACAGAGAAGATGTCAGGGATTTGCAGAATTTGATTAATAAAAAGGAATGGTTTTTTCAAATAAACGTATTATCTATTAAGAAAGAAGAGGCTTTGATGAAGGAGATTAAAGAACTTAGGAAGAAGTTAGACTTTGCTAAAGAAAGCAATAAGGCTTTTTCCAGCATTAAAAAATTAGTTAAGGACTTAGAAGCTGCGCGCATGAATCATAACAAGCTTCATGAGAGTGTTATTAAAAAAGCAGATGAGAGCAATGAGATAAGCAAGAAGATGTCGCTTGTTCAGAAAGAGATTAAAAAATTTAAGAAAGAAGGCAGCAGTGTAAGCAAGTTGTTAAAGGACGCTGAGAGTGAGAGGAAGCGTTTGGAAAGCATTGCAAAAAGAAAGTCTGATTCTTTTAAGAACAAGGAGAGGATTATTATTCAGAAGAGGCAGGAAGAGGTTCTTGAGAAATTAAAGCAGAAGAAGAAGTTAACAACTGATGACTTGGTCTTCTTCCAGAAATAATATTAATTCTTCTTTGATAATATTCTAAGTGTTACTATGCTTCTTCCAATAACTGTTATGAGTGCAAAAAAGCTTATTATGTAGAGTCCTAATTCTATCTTGTCCAGCATGAATGACAGTATTAACACTAATAATCTGCCCGGCCTGCCTCCTATGCCTAAGTATTTAATCTTAACACCTATAGTCCAAACCTCAGCCCTTGCTGCTACGTAACTAGTCATGTAAGACAGGCCGAACGCTATGAAACAGATTAAGTAAATGCTTGGGTAAGTGTAAGCGATTACTACGTAAACTATTCCCTCAACGATTCTGTCAAGGAAGGCGTCGTAGAAGTCTCCGAACCGGGTGCTTCCCACTTTTTTAGCTACAGCACCGTCTAAAGCGTCAACGATTGAAGTAATTGCAAGCATTAAACCTGCAGCAATAGTGTTCTTGTTAATTATGAAGTAAACCGTTACTGCGAGAAAGAATAGTGAAGATGTTGAAACCATGTTTGGAGTAATTTTTAATCTAACAAGCACCTTAATTAACGGCTCAACTGCTTTATGAAAAAGTTTTTTAACCCTTTTAAGCAAATTCATAAGAATAAGAAAACAACAGTCTTTTTAAAAACCTAACTACTAATTCAATTAGTATGCTGATTGAAATAATAGTTCAAATGCTTCAAATAGCTGTTCCTGCTTATGTTGCTAACGGTTCGCCTCCTTTTCTTATAAAATTAAAAAAGCACCCTATTGATTTTAATCTAAAGATTAAAGGAGAGAGGATTCTTGGCGACGGCAAGACTATTGAAGGCTTCGTCTTTGCTTCAATAATAGCTTACTTTACGGGTTTATTAGAGCTTCAAATCATTTCCAGCATTAATTACGACGGGTTCCTTAATATTCCTCCAATCGCTTTCTTCTTTATTGGAGTCGGCGCCATGATTGGAGACTCGGTGGGAAGTTTCATAAAGAGGCGTTTGAAGATGAAAAGAGGGCAGAACGCGGGATTACTGGACATGCTTGATTTCATAACCGGTGCCTTCTTAATCGCTTGGTTCTTCGTGCCGTATAATATTTGGAGCTTCGTATTAGCGCTTTTAATAACACCCTTAGTGCACCGCAGTGCGAGCATAATCGGGTACAAATTAGGTTTTAAGAAAGAACCATGGTAAGTGAAGGTTTTATTAAGGTATTGAATCTGGTTAAAGACAGATTAAACAGTATAAGTATTAAATGGTTTATTGGCGGAAGCGTTTCATTACTGCTTCAAGGCATGAACGTTGAACCAAATGATATTGATGTTATAATTAGTTACAATGATAAGAATAAGGTTATGGAATTGTTTAAGGATTACGGGATAGTAAACAATGGGCTTGCGAAGGATAAAGACCGTGAATCATTGCATGTTAGTATCAACGGGGTAAAGGTTGAGTTCTGTGCAGAGTTCCCGCACGGCTGTTATCTTAAAAGAGGCGGAGAGGTTGCAGTGATTAATGGCTTCCCCTGCCTTAAACTAGGCGCGCAATCAGACGCTTACGCTGAATGCAGCAGATTAGATAAGGCGAGAATAGTTGACGAATTTATTAAATCGAAAGATTTATAGGATTAATAATTACTTAGTTAATTCATGGGATTAATAAATTATGAGATGTCAAATGCGAAGTTTCATCTTGTTACTTACGGTTCTGATTTTAATTACAGAATCCTTGGCAATCTTTACATGCCTAGAAGCAAGTACTTGAATAATTCATACAGTTCTAATCTCAGGCTTTACTAAGCACCTTCTTCAAACCTTTTAAGCGCTTCTTTAAACTACTCTTATTATCTTTTACTAGATTCCAGCTGGACAATATTTGCTTCATGCCCTCTTCTGCTAAGAAAGTGTAACCCTTATCATAATCTTTCAAGTTCGGTATGAAAGAGCTTTTCAGAATATTGCCTGACGCCTTCTCCTTCTTTAAAGACTCGTAGTTATCAATAACTCTTAGAAATAACTCATTCTTTAAAGGAACCCAGCTGCTCTCAAAACTATTCTTTAAGTGGTCTGATATCTCCTGGCTTATGTTTGAGAATAGAGCAATAAGTTCTCTATCTGTTTTCTCCATCTTTTCAAATTCCTTAACTGCTGATTTCGCAATCTTGTGCAAGGGTTTGTACGCCTTTAAT
Organism: Nanobdellota archaeon; assembly: GCA_016931175.1. Classification (GTDB taxonomy): domain Archaea; phylum Nanobdellota; class Nanobdellia; order Tiddalikarchaeales; family Tiddalikarchaeaceae; genus CG07-land. The sequence continues at coordinate 24,398 of JAFGFH010000013.1, read as the reverse complement.
AAAGAGGTGCAGAACTCTTTCAGAAGCTCTTCACTAGCTGCCTCTTTCTTTTCAAATAAGTCTTTAATCTCGCTGAACCTCTGTTTAAATTCAACTAGTTTGCTTCTATATTCTTCAATGAATGAACCATTGATTAATCTTCCATACTTTTCTTCAAAGCTTGCGTCAAACAGTGACTGATTGAATGATTCCATATCTATTTTATTCTCATCAAGAAGATTAGAGTGAGTGTTTTGATACTCTTTAATGGTTTTAATTATCTCTTCTATATCTTCTTCTTTTAATAACACATTTTCAATACTATTGTTGTCAAATACTTCTTTTTTCGCAAGTGCAATGTTAATATTTGATATAAAATAGTCTAATCTGTCAATGAATTCGTTATGTTTAATATCTTTATATTCTCTTCTTAAAGAATGATAGTCATTAATTTTATCCCCAATTAGTAATGAGAAGAATTTGTACTGGTCATCTTCTTTTGAAAAGAAAACCTCTGTTATTTTAAACAAGAAGTTTATAGGATTATTCAAATCTTCAGGTGTTGGAACATAATTGCTGAAGACATTACCTCCTAAGAGTATCTTCTTTTCTTCAAGGTTCAAGTAGTCCTTAGCCAGCTCTGCAACCTTAGTTAAGTATATTAATCTTTTGCTCGTGTTATTAATTTCAGTTAGAGAATAATCACCTATTGAATTATTAAAATCTAACTCGTCACTTAAATCTTCTAATTCTCTCTTCCTAGCTATCTTAACAGCTTCACTAACCAAGCTCCTGTAAGCATTGATTTGTTCAATAGTTACTAAATATTGGCTACTCTCTTCCATAAATCAAGACTTAGAAAGAAACTTATTTAAAAAAATTTGCTTTTTTAAAGTATTTTAAATACTTGGCTGTGAGGCACTCCTCCAATGTTTAAAACATTCAAGTTTAAGCTCTTTACCGCGTTCAGGGTTTCTTTTCCGAAAAGGTTGACTATTGTTGCCTCACGAACTAGTTCAACCAGTTTATCCGCGCTAACGTGCTCGCCCTTGTAAAAGGATGGGTTGATGAATATTTCAGCACCGTTAACTGCGTGCAGTGTTTTGCCTATTAAATCCTCATCACAAGCTGCTAGTACTAATTCCTTGCCCTTAACGTGCAATTTGTGAGTTATCATTTCCTTACCGGGTACTTTGCTCCGCAAGCCATGCATTTAATGAACATTATCCTGTCCTGTTTGCTTAGTTTAGTGTCTGGTTTAGCGCACTCCCTGCAGTTAACGAACTCGTTTACGAACTTGTCAATCTTCTCATTTATTTGAGTGGCTCCGAATTTTCCGTTAAAGACGTAGAAACTGCCTTCCTTAACTCCTTTAGTGGCTAATTCTTTAAGCAGGAACTTAAACACCATTTCTTCAGGCCTGTCAATGTAATCCGTTATTGCCTTCATGTTGCTTATTATAGTCTTTTTTCCCTGAATCCTTCCTTTAATCTTAGGAACCTCGAAGCGTTTATGCTCTTTTCCCTTCTCAGGCATTAACTCTTCCGCTCTTTTAATTAAACTATCATAATCCATCATTACTATTATCACACGTCCAGTATTTTATAACTATGCTTTGAAGGTTCGTAAATTAAACCGTCTATTAACAGCGTTTTCAAAACGTCTTCAACCTTCTTTTGGGACAAGTTTGACTGTTTTACTATTAATGAAATGTTTGTCCCTTTGCCTATGTCATTATCTTTTATTATTCTCATAATCATGTCTTCCTCGCTCTCACTCTCTGCCTTCTCAGCCTCTACTCCAGTGCTTATGCCTTTCTCTTTCTTCTCTTCAATCCTTTCAACTTTTTCTCCTGAAAGTAAGAGTTCAACCTTGTGGTATAACCAGTGGTTAGGGTCTTTTATTATCTTCAAGGTTTCGCAGTTAACCTTCCTCTTGCCCTCCCACTCGTTAACTCTTCCTATTACTTCAACTATGTCTCCAATAACCGGTTTCTCAATTAATTCAACGTTCGTTTCTCCAGTGTTGAAGTTCTTGCTGCTCGCAAGGGATAAAGTATCAGTGCTGTCATCAATTGTTAAGAATGCGTAACTCCTGTCTTCTGCAACAGTCTTGCTCACAACAGTTCCTACCACTCTAACCCTGCTCACCTTTAACTTGTTCACTTCCAAGTAATCCGCTCCCTTATCCACAGGCACGTAATTAGCAATGTTTACAGTGTTAAGGCTTGTTCTGAAAGCTGTTAATCTCTTAAAGTCCTTATTATCCTCGCTCATTTGTTCGTTCTCCTTATTACGCCGTGTCTTGGTTCGAATAATTCACCGCTCCTCTTCATCTTTTCAATAATCTCTTCAGCCTTGTTCTCTTCAATTCCCTGATTCTTGGCCTCAATCATTACCTCATTAAGCGGCAAGTCTTTCCCAAAACTCTTCTCTAACTCTTTTAATAAGTCTATCATTTGATAAAGTTTACTCCTCTGGCTCGTAGATGTGCCGGATACTACTCTGTCAATGTCCAACTCTCCAGTGTCAGGGTCCATTCCCAGCCTCATAAGGTATAATTTCATTAAATTAATCGCTCTCTTCGCGTCCTGTTTCGTAACCTTCTTGCTTAATCTGACTCTCGCGCTCGCCTCGGACAATCTAACCAATGCTTCTAACTGCCTCGGCGTTAACGGAACAGGTTTAACATCTGATTCCCCAATAACATCCTTGTTTCTTAGTTTAACGAAGAAGTTTTGTATCTCTTCAGCAGCACTGTCTGATAATACTGGGTTTATATTCTGCCTCGCGTAAGAAACGTATTTTCGTATAATCTCTGGAGGAATTAGTGGAGTGTAAATGTCACTGTTCTGGTGGCCCTTAAGTATGTGATTTGCTAACTTAGTGTCCTCTTCCTTGTCAGGAATATCCCTTATTGGGAAGATTAAGTCAAAACGGCTTAACAGTGTTACCGGCATGTCTATCTGGTCAGCGATTGGCTTGTACTGGTCAAACCTGCCGTATTTAGGATTCGCTGCAGCGATTATTGAAGTCTGGCAGTTCAGTGTGGCTTGAACATTAGCTTTGCTTATGCTAATCGTTTGCTGCTCCATAGCCTCGTGCATTGCTGAACGGTCTTCAGGACTCATCTTGTCAATCTCATCAATGCATAGTATTCCCTTATTGGCTAATACTAGTGCTCCTGCTTCCAACGCCCAGCCCTTCAAAACTTCATCCTTTACTACTGTAGCTGTAAGGCCTGCTCCTGTTGCTCCTTTTCCGCTTACGAAACGAGCCTTAGGAGCTATTGAACTCATGCTCTTAACCAATTGGCTCTTACCCGTACCCGGGTCTCCTATTAAGAGCATGTGAATATCCCCTCTTCCCTTAGTGCCGTCCTTGTTAGCTTTCCTAACACCGCCGAACATCTGCAAAACCATTGCTTCCTTAATCTTGTTCTTCCCCCTTATATTTGGCGAGACTGAACGCACTAGTTTGTCATAAACTTCAGGATCGCTCGCTAGCAGTTCTATCTGCCTGATGTCCTCATCAGTTACTTCAATATCCTCGTACTCCTGCTCTATACCCTCAACGTAGTTGCTCTCTAATACTATGTCATACATTACACTCTTATTCTTAGAGTAAGCGAGCGACTTGGCAAACTCGTATATTACTCCCATAACTCTAATCTTGCTGCCTGGAGTTGTTCTCTTAACTATTGTCGGATCAACCAAGTCGTTTCTTAAGAATATGTTCAATCTCATGGGCTGGCCTCCTCCTTCGAGTGACTCGCTTGACTCTTCAAGCACTAATCTTTGAGTATCAACTAGTTTATGCTCTTTCGCTTCGAAAGGTCCTCGCTTCCCGCAGTTAGGGCACTTGTTAGGCACTACTATTACTGTAACGTCCTGTTTCTCGTCAAACTTTGAATCACAGTTCAAGCACTTGTAAGTTATGAGAGTGCACATTGGTCTTACTGAACTCGCCTGCCTCACTATGCCTTCAGTGTATATCATCTTGCCTAAGTGCTTGCTTCTAATATCCCTAATCTTAACCTCGAAACTCTTCGGCAGGTTAAAGAAGCGTATGTATAACTTGTTAGGCAGGGTGTCCTCGTACTCTTCAAGTGTTTTCTCAAATAAAACAATTAACTCGTGGGGTTTTTCTCCTAAAACCTCTGTTAATTCCTGGTCGAACGAGTCAAGTTTCTGGAAGTCTATGACTAAACTCTTGCTTCCCTGCGTTACTGCCTTGCTGAGTTCAGCACTGTACTCGCTTTTAATAAAATGGAAGAATTTCTCTTTAATCTCTGACTCATCGTAGGATTCCATAATATCAAGATTGATAAATTCCTTTATTAATAAAAGTATTCGTCTAGTCTAATATATATAAAGAATAAGAAAATCAGGAGTATTACTTCTTTTTAAGTTCTAGAAGGGTTTTTCTCAGGTCTTTAACGCTTTTCTTTATCTCTCCTTCGTTCTTTGCTCCTGTGCAGACAATCTTACCTGTGCTGAATAGTAAGAAGGTTATATGCCATCCTGGCACTTTATACACTAATCCTGGGAACTGTTCAGGCTCGTACTCTGCAGTTGGCAGGTTAAACGCTAAATCTGTAAGATTAAGCTTTAAGCCAATATCTCCTGAAGCTACCATGTTCTCAACGCGCATCTCAGGCTTCTTTGTGCACTTTATGTCTGCCTTTGCCAATTCCTTCTGAATCGATTTTACAGCGCTTGGAACGCCTTCCTCGCTTTTTACTCCGGTAACAACGATTTTGCCGCTGGAGAAGACTAAAGCTGTTATCTTCAAGCTGGTTAGTCTTAAAACGAGTCCTGGGAACTGTTCAGGATTATACTCCGTGTTTGCCAGTTTAGTCGCCACCTTCTCCAATGGTATGTCCACGAATAAGGAAGCGCTTGCCACAACGTTCTGGATAGTATAACTCGTCACGCTCATAAACATTAAATAAATAAGCAAACATTTATAAATGTTTTATAAAGAATAATAGTTTATGGCTGCTAATCCTAAGCAGGTTAAAGGACTGGTTCCTGCAAAGAACGGTGACGACGTAGGCATTGCTAACCAGGAGGAGAAGAAGTTTTACAAACTTGACATGCTTCACTTAAACGTTTGGTTATTATGCGACGGCAAGAAAAATGAGGACGAGGTGGCTAAAGAGCTTATTAAGTTCTTGAAAGAGAATAATCCTGAATTAGAGACTAAGATAGATAATAAAATATTAACAGAGGATGTTAAGACTATTATTAAAAAGCTTAGAAAGTATTGTCTGGTAGAATAATTATTTAAGCAAGCACTTATTCGTAATATCTTACTATGCAGGTTTGGACTGAGAAGTACAGGCCTAAGCGTTTAAAGGACGTTGTTGGCCAGGAGAATATTGTTAAGAGGCTTGTAGCCTTTGCTAAGGATGACAGCATGCCTCACATGTTATTCGCAGGACCAGCCGGTACTGGCAAGACTACCTGCGCTTTAGCGCTCGCCGGTGACTTGTTCGGCGACAATATTAAGCAGAACTTCTTGGAATTAAACGCGAGTGATGAGCGCGGAATTGACACTATCCGCGTCAAGGTTAAGGACTTCGCGCGCTCAAAAGCATTAGGTGATGCTCCTTTCAAGATAATCTTCCTCGGCGAGAGTGACGCGTTAACAAGAGATGCCCAGCAGGCTTTGAGGAGGACGATGGAGAAGTTCAGCAGCAGCTGCAGGTTCATACTTGACTGCAATTATCCTAGCAAGATTATTGACCCTATCCAGTCAAGGTGCGTGTTGTTCAGGTTCCAATCATTAAGCAAGAAAGAGGTTGCAGATTATTTGAAGAAAATAAGCGAGGCTGAGAAGATTAAGGTATCTGATAACGTTCTTGAAGAAATTTACGAGATAAGCAGCGGGGATATGAGGAAGGCGATAAACATACTGCAGTCTTGCAGCGTATTAGGTGACAAGGTTACTCTTGAACTCGTTTATGAAGTATCAAGCATGGCTCGTCCTAAGGAGATACGCGAGTGCTTGGAGTTAAGCATTAAAGGAGAATTCGTGCAGGCGAGGGATTTATTATTTGACACTATCGCAAAGTACGGTTTGAGCGGGTTGGATGTTATCAAGCAGATACAGAATGAGATACTTAATTTGGAGAGTATCAGCGCGAAGACTAAGATTAAACTCATAGGATTAGTTGGAGAGTTCGAGTTCAGAATGGTTGAAGGCAGCGACGAATTCGTGCAGTTAGAAAGTCTTCTTGCTCAGTTTTTCAAGGTTGAATAATAATGAACTTCGTTGACAAGTACTCGCCGAGAGCAGTTGGTGAATTAATAGGTTTGGATGAGAACGTTTCAAAGATTAATGAGTTCTTAGAAAAGTTTGACAAGGTTAAGAAGAAGGCGTTATTATTAGTAGGGCCTGAGGGGAGCGGTAAGACGAGCAGCGTCTACGCTATTGCTGAAACCAAGGGTTACGAAGTGATTGAGGTTAACGCGAGCGACAAACGCAATGCTGAGAATGTTAAGAATATTGTTGGCAACGCCAGCAAGCAGGCAACGCTGTTCGCGAAGCCGAAGATAATCCTGATTGACGAAGTTGACGGTTTGCACGGCAACCTTGACAGGGGAGGAGTTAAGGAGATTAATTCAATCATTAAAGAGACGCGTTTTCCCATAATCATGACTGCTAATGACGAGTACAGCAAGAGGATATCCTCTCTTAAGACTAGTGCGACTGTAATTAAGTATAAGCGCAGAAGTTACTGGGATGTTTACAAACTTATTAAAATGGTTTGCGAGAGCGAGGGTAAAGAGTTAACAACTGCGAGTTTTAAGAAGCTCGCGAGTATGGCGCAGGGTGATGTTAGAAGCGCGTTTAATGACTTGCAGAATATTAACAGTGACAGTGACGTTGACAACTTGTACGAGAGAATTAAGGAGACGAACATCTTTGACGTGTTAAAGGCAGTGTTTAAGTCTCGCAGTGTTGACTCCTTGAAGGATTCACTCTCTGACTTCAGCGACTTGGAATACGCTGAGTTAGCGATTGGTGAGAATATTATTAACGAGTACGAGAAGCCTCATGAGGTCAGGGAAGCTTATGACTGGTTCAGCAAAGCAATGGTCTTCAACGCTAGAGCTTATAGGAGAATGGATTGGAGGATGAGCTACGTCTATGCCAGGCTTTTCTGCTCACTAGGAATAGGGTTGAGCAAGGATGAAATGTATAAGAAGTGGAGCAAGTATGATGTTCCTCCTTACGAGATAAAAAAGCTTGGCGCTACTAGGAAGGCAAGGGATGAGCTTAAATTATTAGCTGAAGAGATTAGCAGAGAATGCCATTGCAGCAAGAAGAAAGCATTAAGAGAGTACAGCCGTTTTTACAAAATATGGCAGAGCAGGGAAGCTTAACCAATTATTACTGCACTGCTGTCCAAGTTCTCGCTGTAATAATCATAACTGTATTGTATTACTTCGTCGTAGCATACTGGCGCGTTGTTCAAACTGTTAACTACTGCTTCAATGCTTGTCCAATCCTCTCCTATAAAGAAGTATAACACGTGTGTGCTGAAACCATTCAAGCCTATTCTTAAGTAATCATCACTGATTACCATGCTGTTAATTCCTTGTTTCAAGTCTTTAGAGTTGAAGACTAGTCCTGTACTGGCAGAGTCATCCCTCTTGCCTATGTAATTCCAGCCAGTATTATTAATTATTGTTGAAGAGTAAACAGTCGTGCTTGTTAAACTAATCTCATCTTCTAAGTAGCTAGTCTTGTAATAAGTGTCATCGTCGCCTCCTATCCTGTAATTGATTCCGAAGGTGTAAGGCAGTTTTGTCGGATTTTCTAATTCTATCATGAAAAGGTTTGAAGCATTAAAAACCCTGACTAATGGTTTTATAGTGTTGGATGAGAAGCTTGCTGATTTGAAGAGTGTAGTATTCTCTATTAGTGAATCAAATGTGAAGCTTGTTGTTTCTACTGTGCACGAACCGTAAGTTCCAGTGCACGCGTAGAAGTCCCCATTATATAACCAATTATTTGAGCCTTTATATGTTAATGTTTCTGTGTCAAAGTCCCACTCATAGTCCTTATTCGTTAAAGTATTAGTTGAGAAAGAGTAAGTCATGTTCTCGTAATAAACAGTCTTGTTAGTAGTGCTGGTTGAAGCGTTTATTGTGTAATAATTCTTTCCCAATACTTTATCCTCTACTATGAACTTAACTTCATAGTCAGGGTTAAGGTAGTAATCTTCGCTGCCGAACTTTAGATTCGCGTCTATTAGTGTTATTCCCTGCTTTAAGTGCATGTAGTAAGGAGTTGTTGTGTAATAAGTGTGGTTAATTGTTCTTGTGAAGTTAAGATTCTCTGATAATACTGCTTCGTGAGTGTTGTTGATGATTACTTGACTTGTTAATCCGTCAAAGCTCTCACATTTTATAGTATAATCATTGCCTGCTTCAAAGTATAATACTGTATCCGTTGTAGCGTTTAACACGAAAGGAGCGTTAATATTAATTAATGGCAGTGTTGTTGAGATTGAGAATACGACATCTTCTCCTTCAACGTTTAGTGTGTAAACTCCTGAAACGTTGTAACCTTTAACTGTGAAGTCATGCTCTTCAAAAACTCCAGCAATTGCTGGTGACAGCGTCTGCCGCAATACTAATGTATTATTAGGCGAGACTACTTCAATGTCTAAGGTATCTGTTAGTGTTTCACTGTTCATTCTAATTCCCAGGCTGAAGTCTTCACCGTTTAAGTTAATCATTTCATAATCAGTGCTGGTTATTCCCTGATTTTCCTGGTTCACTGCGTAGAAATTAGTGTATGAACCGTTATGGTAGTTCTTCGTAGTTAATCCGTAATCCGCGTTTAGTTCAAGAGTGTTCAAGTCTTTTTCTTTAAAACTCTTGGCTGTGAAGCTGAAAGGAGTAATTGAAGGGGCTGCGTTCTTGGCTACGATTATTTGAGGGTTTAATGACTCGTTGAATAATTGCTGGAATACTAAAGTGCTTGATGAACCCGTCATTGATGTTATTATAGGGTTCGAAGCGTAAGTTAAGTATTCAGTCTTTGAAATCTTCGCACTCTGCAAAGGGTTAGTGTTGTAATTATTAGCTGCGATTATTGAATAATTATAATTGTTAAAGTAAGGCATGATTATAATCTCCTGAGTTATTGTGTTAGGAGTGTAAGAGTTCTCAACTAATTGTATTCTAGTGTCAACTCCTGACGGTGTCTGCGCGGTTACTAATGAGTCCTGCTCGTAGATGAACCCTATTCCAGCACTTGTTTTGTATACAGTGTGGTGGTTGTAAGAATCAAAGATTGTTTCAGATGGGAGTGATAAGGAATTATTCGCGTATTTTCTGTAAGCAAGAGAGTTAAGTGAGCTTGCAACGTCTGCTACGTAGCTGAGATTATAATCTCCTGCAGAGCTTATTATGAAGTCCTGTCTTAGTGTTATAATGTCAGGCTGGAAGTAGTAGTACTGGGTTAAGTAAGTGTTCGGCTCTATCTGTCCTGAAACGTTAACTACTAACACGTTATTCTCATACTTTAGTATTGAAACCGTTGCAGTCATGCTGTCCTGGTCGTAATCAGAGCTTGTTCTAACTCTTGCTTTAAAGGCAGTGCTTAAGTCAATATCGTCGCCTTTAATTACTAAACTCGTTATTACTCCTGTTGACTTGCTTATTATTGCTTCATAAGTTGGGGAGTAATACCTGACCTCTGCAAGCGTCTCATCATACCTTGAACGTTGTTCTTGAAATACAAGCTTTTTTTCAGCATCGCTTTCAAGGTTGTAAAAGACTCTGTAATTCCTGCTCTCTCCCTTCTCAAAAGAGTCTTTGAAGCTTATTATTAACTCTCCTGGTTTTATGAGCGCGTATGAAGCGTCCAAGTATTCGCCGTTGCTGACTAGTTGGAAGGTGTTATTCTCAGCGTACTCGTCAACTAAGACTTTAACTATTACTTCATTATTGTAAGCGTTTAAGCCGTTATTATTCCTTATTGTGAATCCTGCGCTGCTTGACTGCTGCAGTGGCCAGTTATCGTATAATGAATTAGTTAATGATTTAATGTTAGAGATTGTTTCCTGGAAGTCGTGCAAGTCTCTTGACTGGCTTTGCAGGTTGCTTAATGTTAAAGCTGGCGGAACGGTTAATAATCCAAGTATTACTGTTAAAGCTATTGACATCGCAACTGCTGATATTATGAAAAACTGGGCTTTCCTACTCATAGTTCCACACCTTGAAATTAATCAAGCAGTTCAAACCGCTTGTTACTACTGTCTTTCTGACGTTGTAAGTATTAGTTGACTGGTAGCTTGTTAACGGAGTAGTTGAAGCGTAATAAGACTTCCTTGTTTGCACTTCAACCTTGTCCTGGTCAGTTGTTAAACTGTTAAAACTCCTGGTTAATGGTTCAGTGTTTAATTCGTAATATAAGCTCATAGTCTGCTCCTCGTTAGCTTCAAGTTCTGCAGTGAATCTAACCTCTGATGCTTTGCTTTTAATTGGGAAACTAGTAGTGTAAGGCAGGACTATTCCCTGCTCAAGAGTTGGGTAATTTATTATTTCACCAGACTCGTCACTAGCATAGAAGAGTGCAATATTAATCACTGAGTTCTGCTCAGCGTAAGGAACGAGTATTGTTATTGACGCGTTCGCGTCGTAATAATTATTGTTGTAAACTATTGAGTCAAGATTTAATTCAGCTCTGGATTCTTCAACAAATGCGGCTAAACTAGTTGTATTAATCGCTTCATTATTCGCGGTTCTTAAGTTAACATTGTCTAAGGTTATTGTCTCATTAACTAGTTCTTTACTTACTTGAACCGTTGCTGTAATCTTGTAATAATTATTGATTAATTCCAAAGGAAGTATTTTCCCTTCCTTGTTTAAAACGTTCACGCTGTCAAGATTCGTTGATTCCGGGAAGAATCTTACAAAACTTAAATTCTGAGCAACTTGTTCGTTATTATTATTTGTCACTATTAATGGTTCTAAATAGTTTAGTTCTATCTTGAATCCCTGCGTTGGGGGCAGCAAGTATTTCAAACTATTAGTTAACTCGTTCAGTGAATAAGTGTTTAAGTAATCGTTAAGCATGCCTGACTGCTCTAATGCGTCCATTAATCCCCTGGCTTGAATTGTAGGGTCTGCTCTTGGAAGCGAGTGGCTGAGGTTCTGAGTTGCTAAGTTGTAAAATGATATGAATAATAGTATTGCAATAACGGATTCCACGCTTCTAATGAACGCTTTCCTGCTTAATCCCACCATACATCAACTCCGTAAGCGACTATTACTTCTTTCTCTTCAAGAACCGCGTATGATGAGAAGTAACTCTTCTTTGACAAGCTTCTTAACGCGCCGCACGAGTAAGATAATGGAGTCGTGCCTAAGTAAACGTTTTCAAAACTATTCTCGTAATAGTTGAAGAATATTAAAGCATCTCCTGTTGTTTCCAACTCGTAATCGTCAGTGTCGGACAAAGTATTATCCGAGTGTACGTTAATTGTTACAACACTGCTGCTTCTCGTAATATTAAATTCGTCTCCTGCTTCAGTATTATAATTGTTAAAGGAGACTTTTTCATTTGTTACTATTATCAAGTCAAAATTTGTTTCCAATCCTGTGTTGAAGAAGAGCGTTACCTTGCTGCCTTCTCTTCTCATGTGAACTCCTTGAATTGAAGGGTTCGTTTCTTCGTCAAAGCCTGGCAATTTAACTGCTTCAACCTCGTAATTAGCTCTCGTGCTTACAACGTTCACGTAATCAGTAGTGCAGATGTTATTCAAGTATTCTCTTGAAACGTCACTTGTTACGAAATCGTTTGATAACGACTCGCTGTTCTTGTATAATTCCCCGTAATTAATGTAAGAAGTGAATGGTTTGCTTATATTAACTATGTAATTCGACATGTATAATAAGAATAATGCGAATAATAGGTAGGAAATGCTTGAGTCTATGCTCATTAGTTGCGCTTTCCTACCTGACATTGAACGAGAAGACTGCTTCTGCAACCTTGTCCTCATACTCAACCCTCACTAATCCGTCGTAAGAACCCCTGTCATCAGGAGCGGTTACTGCAATATCATAATCTCCTGACTCGTCCGTGAACCCAACGTATGTTTCATTTTCTAAAACAACTTCCACTCTCTGGTTAATTAAGAAGTCATCATCGTAGTTTACGGTTCCGAATATTCTGAAATCCTGCCCTTTAACTAATGCGTACCTCTCGCTGACTGCACTGATTGTTAACGTTTTTGGCAGTATGAATATTGTGAATATTATTAAAGAGACTGAGAACATTAAAGCTACGTGTTTTACTCCTGATAATAAGCTGCCGCTCTGCGTTACTCCTGCAACTAAACCGTTGCAAATGCTTTGTATTACTATTGTAACGAAGAAGAATCCTTTATAGTAGTCCATGTCTAACTGGCCTCCTCCTACTCCTCCCAGTAATGCTTCCCCGAAGCCTCCAGTATTAGTTATGGGTATTAATACTCTGAATAATACTACTGTGATTATTACGAACACGAATTGGATTACGTAAATAATGGATGTTTGTTCCGTCATGCTTGACTCCTGGTCTTTCTGGACATTCTGAAGTAAGATTGTAGAGTCTGCTACGCTCGTCATTATTGGACTAATGTCTCCTCCGCTCTTGAAGGACTGCAATAGTATTGCTAATCCTCTTGATATGTAAACTGATTCCTTCAGCCTCTCCATTTGCTCGTTTATTACTGTTTCAAAAGAGACTCCCCAGCTCATCTGGTTGCTCATTCTCTGAATCTCCGGATTTAACTCCCTGTAATCAGACTTTGAAGCTGTTTTTATAGCGTCTGCTACTGTAACTCCTGCTCTTAAACTGTCAGCTAAGTCTTTAAGGAATGTTGGGAATTGTTCTTCCATCATCTTAACTCTTAACTTGGAGACGTACTCGTAGAGTGTGAAAGGGAATAATAGTATTGAGATTACTATAACTGCTAAGTAAGCTATTGTTACAATCGTCATTTCCAGTAATAATAAAGAGCCTATTAGTATCAAGACGCTTGCTAGGGCGCTTATTAAAAGTATTAAGTACTTCTTTTCTAATTTCACTTTTTCACACCTCTGTTGGGCTTATTGTTTTCAGCATTATTATAAAAGCTGTTGTTACGAAAGGCACGCCCAAGCCTATGAATAGTGTTTGAATTAGTTGGACTTGTTCAAACAATCCTCCCATCATGCTCATAATCGTTGATAATACTATTACAAAAATGGTTCCAACTATTACTACTGTTATGTACATCTCCATGAACAAACTCATTGTTTGCACGTATTCTTCCAGTCTTCTTCTGAATAGTGTGGTGAATGTCTTGCTTTTCTCGTTCAAGAAACTGTTCAAGTCCCCTCCTGAGATTATTGTTGCTCTTATACCCCATAATAACTCGCTTAAGTTCCTGCTTGGAACTATCTCTGCCTGCCTGGCAAGGCTTTCAGGCAAGTCGTAGCCGAAGAGTTCAACCTCTTCTGATATTCTTAATGCTATAATACTTATCTCTCCGAATTCTTTGAAACCGCTCATTACTTTGAATATCATGAAAGGAGGTGTTCCAGTAGTGGCGAGTGTTGCCATGTATAATGCTGCGAAGTGCAAAGCGTTGTCTATCTTCTTCTCCCTCTCCTGCACCGCGTTTGCAGGATTAAGGAAGAAAAATGTTAGGACTCCCACTGCTATGAATAGTGAGAATAATACTGTTGTCAACAACGCTGTTAGTAAGTCTTCCATTATAGTGCTTAATAAGAAGAAGCTGGTTACGAAAAATAAAGGCACTACTAGTAATTCCACGAGCAAGAACTCACTGAAGTATTCCTCAAGTGTTATTCTCATGCCGGACTTCTGCAAGTCCTTATGCAAGTCCCTGAACAGCGGTTTCGCGTACCTCTTAGCAATCGGCCTGAAGAGCTTGTACGAAAAAAGGCCAAAATCATCGTCAGCCATTAACATATAAGAAGCATTGGATTTTTTTTAAAGCTTTCAATGAACTTAAAGGGTTTCTACAAAGCTTGGATTATGGTAGTACTTGCTTATGAATGTTGAGAATGTTCTGTAATCTGTTACCTTCTTATCCACTAAATAATTTAAGAGTTTGATTCTCCTGTTCATGTCTATTCTTAACTCTTCCATAGTGTATCCTCCTTTGTGCTGTATCCTGTCAAGTATTACGCTGTCAAATGATAAGAACTTATTATCTGCCGGGTCCCACCTGAAAGAGCTGTTGGTTACTATCTCCTTGTTCTTGTAATCGTATCCTACGATTTCAACGATTTCTTTCACTTTACGTATGAACCTTCCTCCTACTTTGAATTTTTCCAGGAAGATAACGACGTCCAAGTTTTCAAGTATTGTTCTCGGCAAGTCAATCGGCTTATTGGTTAGTCTGTCTACTACTGCTGGCATGCTGTCCGCGTGTATTGTTCCCAATGCCGGGTGGCCGGTTGCCATTCCCTGGAACATTACTGTTGCTTCCTCGCCACGAACCTCTCCTACTATGATGTAATCAGGCCTCTGTCTTAGTCCTGCTTTTAACAAGTCGTACATGGTTATTTCTCCGTAAGTTTTTCCTCCAAAGCCGTGCCTTGCCACTGCTGCTATCCAGTTAGGGTGGGGCAGCCTTAACTCTGCAGTATCCTCGATTGAGATTATTTTAAATTCTGGTTTTATGAATAATGATATCGCGTTTAGGAATGTTGTTTTTCCAGTCGCTGTTGCTCCTGCTACCATGATGCTCATGTTATGTTCTACTACGAACCATACGTAAGCGAGAGTGTCTGAGTCTATTGTTTGCAGGTTGATTAAGTCTACTGGCGTCATTGGCCTGTGAGTGAATTTACGTATTGTGAAGTTGCTTCCTCTTCTTGCTATCTCCCTTGTTCCGTAAGTTGCTTGCACACGCGAACCGTCCGGGAGTGCTCCGTCCATTAATGGTTCTGCTAGTGTTAAACTCTTGCCGCACTTCTGCGCTAGTTTTAGTACGAAGCTGTCAAGCCCGTTCTTGCTTTTGAACATGACGTTTGTTGCGATTTGGTTGAATAATGGGTCCCTGTGGTATATGAATATTGGTATGCCGTAACCAACGCATGATATGTCTTCTATGTTTGGGTCGTGCATTAATGGTTCTAATTGTTCGAGTCCTATGAAGTCTCTGTAAACGAAGTAGTTGAATTTTAACTGCTGCTCGTCTGTTAATTTTATGCCTATCTTTTTAAGTATCTTGTTGAATTCAGTGATTATGTAATTATACGCTTGCGAGCCTCTGATTTTTTCGAAGTCAACGTTGAGTTTCTCTTTGAGTATTCCTTTTATCTCGTCCAATAATGCCATCTCTTCATCGTTCATTTGAGGCTCGTGAACAGCGTATATTAATTCCTGCGTCTCCTCGTTCCATTTAATCGTTGCATAACTCACTACTTTCTTCTCCATGCCTTGAGTTAGTGTTATTAATGGGACTACTCTGTTAACTTTTCTTAACAAATTAATAGTCTCTTCTCCTCTCTCAGTGCCCGCGTAAGCTCCTGTGAAAGTCTTTCTAATATCCCTTTCTCCTGGTCTGGGCGCGCCAGCAGCGGCTGCTCCTGCTTTTTGTAATTCTTGTATGTTTAGTGTTTTGAATCTTAGTTTGAAGGGTGATTCTTTAATCTTCTTAGCTATCTCTTCCTCTATGCTCATCTCCCCCTCTCCGCCTCCTCCTCCTTTGCCTGCTTCTATGTTAACGTTTACTTCAGTCTTGCCTCCTCCTGGTTTCTGTTCAGGTTTTACAACATCGCTTTCTACTATGTATACTTCTTTCTGTCCTGCTCCTGTCTGCGAGTAAGGTATGAAGGGTGTCTGGCCTGGCTGGCGTGGACCCATTGGTAGTGTGGTGAATCGTGGGACTACTAGTGTTTCAGGAGCTGTTCTTAACTCCCTGTCCATTTTCGCTTTTCTTAATCTCTTGCCTAAGTTCTTAATTC
This sequence comes from Nanobdellota archaeon, assembly GCA_016931175.1. GTDB lineage: Archaea > Nanobdellota > Nanobdellia > Tiddalikarchaeales > Tiddalikarchaeaceae > CG07-land. The sequence goes on along the minus strand of JAFGFH010000013.1, from coordinate 8,428 downwards.
CTGCCAAATTATTGCACCTCTAAGTTGATATAAGTCGTTACTTGGTCGCTGCTCATTACTACATTAGTTCTTGAAATTAATAGTTTCTTGTCAACGTTTGAAGCGACGCAGTTGTCCGCGCAATCTATTATTATCTTATACTCTTCGTCATAACTGCTTATCATGGTCCTGTACGTTAAGTAAAAAGTGACCTTTTCCTTGTCTCTTAAGCTTAAGCTTTGAGCGCTTATTATCCCGCTAGGCTCGCTTCCGAGTACTCCAAAGTTTTCAACGTAGTCGCCTAACGCGTACACGCCTTCTCCTGCTGTTATTATTCCTATAACGTCTATGCTTACTCCCTGCTTCGTTACTGCTTCTCCTATCATCGCGCAATCCGCTGCCTCTTTTATAGTGTAGTCTTTCCAAAAGCATACTAGTTCCCACTCGTTTGTGCCAGTGTTTTCGTGAACGGTTACGTTGTAAAAGACTGAGTCTATTGTAGTGTTACCATGATGCGTGATTAGTTCGTAACCCGTGACTTGAGGGTCAACGTTATATGTTGAACTCGTATTGTAAGTAATCGTTTCCCTCTCCTCTGCGAGTTCGTAATAATTCACAGGCACTTCTTGAGTGCTCGCTATTATTGGCACTGTAGAGTAAGTCTCGTAAACGACCCTGTTATTGTCCGTGTCTACTACGAAACTGCTCGCTGACAAGTCCAAATCAACAATACTATTAGAACCCGTACTCGCAGTGTAAAGCACGGCATCGTTTATCTCGTCCATCTTGTCCATAATCAGGTTAATATTAGCCCTGTCAACGTTCTTCTGAATCAAAGGCTGACCCCAAAGAAACGTGACACTAACAATAACCAAAAGTATCGCAGTAAGTATAACAATACCAAGAATACCAGTCTGAGCAACCCTAACCATTAATAAAACAAAACCCCTCAAGGAATTAAAAAGTTTTATACCCTTTCATTATGCCATTTTGGTAATAATTCTTCAGCATCTCTTATAGTCTTTGTTAAAGGATATCCATCAATGGTTTCCCTGACTTTTAATAATAATCCTAATGAATCGTTCTCTTTTTTAAACTCTGATTTGGTTTTGTACTGGATTATTAAATATTTCTCAAACTTAGCGTTTTGCATTGAAATAAAACTTAAGGTTGATTTAATTCCATTACTTGTTACTTCTTTGTTTAAATCGTTGATTGCGTTTATCATGCCCATCAGCATTATTTTGGGTTCTTCCAAGCCGGGTGCGAATTCGTAATCAACAAAGTCGTGTCCTAATTCTTTTTCCATAAATAAGTCCGGTCCTGTTTCTTTATGCCTAACTCCGTACATCATTAATAATGTAGTTAAGTAATTCTTCTCTCCTTTGAATTCTTTAAGTGCCATCTCATCAAAGAAGTCTTTGAATCTGCCTTTTTGCGCTGCCCTCGTTAGTCCGTAAATGTCAAATATTCTATCTTTAATTAACTGCTTATTCTCTTCGTAAAAGAGTTTCATTAAATCTAATGGTCTTGTGTCTTCAAAATAGATGAAGTCGTCAGTTCTGCCTGTTATCTTGTCTATTATTATACTCTTCAAGTCGTTATTTTCCAATCTTGCTATCTTAAAACTTATTCCTTCATTATTATAGTAATCTTTGCCTTCTTCCTGGTTGAAATAAGTTATTGACTGCGGGTTGCACCCTATTAGTGCTTGTGAGTAATCACTCACTGCTTGCAATAAAGTGGATAATAAGTCCAATCCTGAATGGAATGAGATTTCGCTTTTTATTCTTTTAGAAAAGTAGGTGTCTTTAACACCAATCCAGCCCAGTAATATGTTCATGAATTCTTGGATAATCTCCCTGTTTTAAAAACCTTTATAATGAATGATTAAATAAAATCTTTTTATACAAAATGGCTGCAAACGATCCTAACATAGCTAATGAAGCAAACAAAGCATTTAGTACAGATACTGAAAAGCCACTTAAAGAGATTTATGAACACGTAAACAAAAAAGAGTTTAACAAGGCAAGTAAGAAGATTAAAAAAGGGTTGCAAAGCTTTGTTAATACTGATTTTAAGTCAAAGGTTCATGGTTATCTAAACATGGCTGCCCAGAACTATAATGGTTTACCTGATAATAAAAAGAAGGATTTCAATAATTTGCTTAATGAAAACTCTCCTAATTTTGATGATATTAAAAATAATTTAGCTCAAGGAAGACAAGTTGAAGGTGCGAAAGTTGTTGAAGCGAAAGAATTAACTGAATTGAATGCTTCTTTTAATAATCTGATTAATTATGTAAGAAGTAACTTTGAGACTTTAAAAAATAATAATGTTAACATAGAACAAATTAAGAGCATTTTTAAAAACGGGGTTCAAGGATTGGAAGGTGTTGATAGAAATAAAATTAAAGATGCAGTGGGGAGGGGTTTTGAAAACTTTGATTCATTGGTTAAAGAATTAAGAAATAATCTTATAAATTCTAATAATATGCGTGACGCGCCAATTTATGGTAAACTTAAAATGTTTATAGTTAACATTGTTTTAATATATAAAGAATCTGAGAGTGAATTAAGTAAATTAGTTGATGATTTAAGTCCAATTACTTCAAAGAGGAATTATTGGGAGGGCAGGACAGCAGGTTATGACAGGATGTTTGCAAAAAAAGATGCTGTTCTTGCAAAGATAAGGGATGATAGGATTAATGATATTAATAAAGGACTTGTGAGTTTTACTAAATTCATTGACGTGTTTATTGAGATTACTGAAGAATTGGGCAGGGATAAACCTCTTAGCCGGATGCTTAACAAATTGTTTAAGATGGATTTGTCCAATAAGGATGAGTTAATGCAGCAATTGCAGGTATTGGATAATAAGATTTTGAACAATCCTATTAATACTGAAGCCACTGGTGAAGTTATTGCAGAGGAAAGTGACAGTTTAAGAAAAGATAATGAGAAAAAGAAGAGAGATTTAAGCAGTGTGCACTCTTTATTCGTGGATGTTAAGAATGAGGTTGACAAATTGCAGGTGAAGCTTAAGGATTTAATTAGTTCAGCGAGTAAGATATCTGCTAATGATAACAGTTCTTTACTACGATTATTGCAGGATTTTAAGGATTTATCTATTGAGTTTAACAGGATGAGTGGTGAGATTGACGGGTTTGTTAAAAGATTCGGTGATGTAATTGCAGCGATTGATTACGAGCTTAATGATTTTTATTTAAAGTACGGGCAGGACGTTAAGGGTTTGAACCAGACGAATAAACAGCAGTATGAGATTATCAAGGTTGGCAGTGATCAGATTAAGACTAATTTGAGAAATGTTATCGTGCCTAACATTAATGCCAGCGATTTAGAAAGGGAGAAACAAAACTTGTTATTAAGAAAAGAGGTTGATACAACTGATTGGAACAAAGTCTCTAACGATATTGAAAGGTCCAAGACATTAATCGGAGGCATTGTTTAATTATGTCTAATTCAACATTTGAATCTATTTCAGAAATTGGTTTAATCTTTGCAGGCACTATTAAGTTTGGACAAGATATTATAAATGCAGTTAATAAAGATGCAGAGAATAATAATACTGATTATTCAAAACAGGTTTTTCAAAAGTTTCTGGAAAACATGAAGGTTGCTTCATTGCAAAGTTTAGAAGAAGATATTACTCATGTAATAACCACTCCTTTCATAACCGGATTAAGAACAAGCAAATTTTCTGAAGATGCTAATTTAATGAAAGCTATTGATAACTTGTTTGAAGATGTTGATTCTATTATTGAATTATTAAAGAATTTATCCAATAAAATTAATAATAATGACATTAAAGGCTCTAGTAGAGACATTATTAAGATCGATACTTTGATTCCTAATGCAAAGAACAATTATGTCATTATGGTTAATAGAACTGTTGCTAAGATTAGTTCAATAAGCAAGAACGAAACTGATCAAAATAAAAAGACTAAAATGGATAATTTCGTTACGCAATTAAATAACTTAATGAAATTAATTAATAACAAGAATATTAAACAAAGTCTAAGCACGCAGTCTTTAGAAAAACTTCACGTCTTTGATAATGTTTACTGGCAGAAGAGGGTTGATATTATTAAGAGACTAGTTGACCCTAATAGTAATACTTACTTACTGCTTAAGGATTTATTAGAGGTGTTTAAGCAATTCGTTGACGTTCAGAATGCTAATACTTTCATTCACCACTTGATGAACTTCAAGACTGAAGCAGGTTTTGATAATTTTAAGAAGATGATTAAAAATATAACAATTAATGGAATGTTAATACAAAACTTTTTTGACAAATTCATAGACGAAGTAGGAAAGTATAAGGTAAACGAGCAAGATATCACATTCTTAAACGATAAATCCAAACTAGATGAAGAATACTTGAAACATAAAGGGTTTAAAGAGGGACAAACTTCTCGTATTCAGTATCTTTATGCTTATGGTCTTATTCAGTTTAAACAGCAAATGGATACTCTTGCTGATCACTTAAGACTTTTTAGAGGAGGATTTAAAAAGAGCAGCTTCAAAACTAATGAAGAAGATTTCACATCAGATCCAAGAATTAAAAAAATATTAACAGATATTAAAACATCACTGATTAACGTATCAAAACTTCTAAAATTATTATATAGAAATCTTGACAGTGAAGAAGCTGCTACTAAAATTTTAGATAAATTAGCTGACAAGCCTGATTTTTCGTTGGTTAAAGATTTAATTAGTAAATTTACACCTTTTAATCCAGAAATTGTTAATTTAAACGCTGCTTTTGAAGGTATTAATGATTATATTAAAAAGGCTCCGGACCAAGTTAAGGTTGTTAGTTATCAGAATAAGATTAATTCTGCCAGGGTGGTTTACGTTGCAAGCAAGTGGCTTAAGGGGGATAACCAAGTTTCTGAACTTGAGGAGATTGAAACAGATTTTGATAAGATACGAAATTCTATTAAAGATTTAGTCAACAGAATCGCAGAGAATAAGTCTTATATTCTTGCTTTTAAAAAAGATGAAAAAAATATAAATTTGCCAGAGATAAAAAGAGAAACAGAGATAGTTAGAGAAGTAAGTAAAAAGTTAGGAACATTAGCGATAAGGCTTTTCAAAGATTTTGATTTAAATCTGAATTTGAATAAAGATACGTTGGCTTTGGTTAAGAGTGAGTGTCTTACCAGTGATATTATTAATAGGTTGAAGTATGAGTATTTTATTGCTCAAAATCATCTTGATTTTATTAATGGAATGAACAAACAGGATAAGTCTAAGTTAGAGATTATTAATGCTAAGAAAGAGTTAGAAGATAAGATTAAAGCATTGAATGTAAAGATTACAAAGGCAAGAGGATTAGCTGCTTATAATAGTATTATGAAGAAATGCGGCAGTAATAATTTCAAAAAATATGAGGACTTATTTATAGAAGCTAATATTTCAACAAGCAAGGTTTTTAAGAATAAAGAAATTGCTAAAAACTTAATAAAATTAGTTACTGGAGAAATAAGAGACTTTTACAAGAACACATTGGAAATAATTGCAATATTAAAGGATTTAGAAGTTTAAAAAAAAATTTAATCAAAAAAATACTTAGCGCACTCTTCCCTAAGATATCTCTTGCCCTCTTCTAAAGAATGATTATCAATAAAACCATCTACAAGGTCATAAATATCCACTGTACTCATACCTTGCCTATGCAAATCAGGAGTATTTCTAATATATTGATTAAAAACTTTCTTTAAGGATTCCTTGTCTCTTGCGTTATCCACATTAGCATTAAAACTAACTTTAGGGTCATGTTTATCATTTTCATGTCCTTCTAAAAGATCATCTATAGACATTCCATTTATTACTAAGCTTGCCATAATTAATATATCGGCAATTTGCACTTATAAACATTTCTAATGTAGATTCCAAGTATTTATTTACCATATGGTAAATAATATATTGGGTTTGTTTTTAAATATAAAAACAATTAAAAACCAATAACATTTAATACTTAAATAATTATGGCTGAAGCTGCAGAGGTTAAATATGAATTAGCAAACATCTTTGTAGCAATGAAAAACCAGATAGAATTGCAGGAAACTAATGAGGATGTTAAAAAAGAAAAAGTTAATGGTATTTTGAGCAAAATAATAACTTCTATGAGTGGAGATCTAAACGACATTGACAGGTTATTGGATAAAGTTAAGGCAGCTGCGAAAGGGGCGGGAATAGATCCTTCAAAAATCTCTACAACTGAACTTTCAAGCCTTAAAGGCACAGGATTATGGGCAGGTATAAAAAACGCATGGGTAAAGATAAAAAGACCATTCCAGTGGTACAAAAAAAGACATGCTTTCTGGAAGACAACAATAGCATTAGGAGCCACAGGAATAATCGGCTGGCTAGTGTGGGTAATATTATTCTAAATTCCATTTCAAAATCAAAAAACATTACACTTTTCAATGTTTAGGAATAAATCTTTCTTTTTCTTTCATATTGCTTTTATATATTTCTTTTTTTCTATTATAATAAGAATTCCAGTTTTTTGCTTCCTTTCTACCTTCATTTTTAAGATATTTAAACAAAATTTTGTCCCTTTTTATATTATCTACTTTAAGATCTAAAGCTAATTGTTTAATAGATTTTTTAGAACCTTCCCTTAACATTCTAAATATTGTTACTATCTCATGTAAACCATAATAATAAAATGCTTTAACTCTTGACATTTTTTGGGTTTCAGGAAATTGTTCAATAATTTTATCAATTATAGGTTCATTCATAAAAATTCCTTGATACTTATCTTTCTCAGCACCAGTTATACTACAAATATAATCTACATATTTCTCAATATCATTTTTAGATAATTTCTCTATCCAATCATACACTTCCAATGATTTATCTTTTACTTCCATGACGACCCCATCCACGCTGCTTTATTCATCTGACCACTTAAATCAATAATTGTATCATAATTTATATTAGTATTTAATTTTTTCATTGCATTTTGAATTTTAATACTAACTTCAAGATTATTAGTATTTTGTGATAAAACATTTAATTCTGAAATAAAACTCAATTCATCTTTACTAAAAATAACATTTTTTGCATCAAGAGTGCCATCTGCTATATCAAAAAGAGTATTAGAAACAAAATTATATCTATGAACAACACTATCAACATATTCCCTCAAAGTAAATTGAGTAATCTTGCCTTCTTGACTCATATCGATAAGATATTTATGAACACAAGTATCATAAAGACTATTAATAGCAGTTGAATCTTCAATTCCTAAAACAGATTTTGCATAAAATTTAAAATCCTCCCAATTTTTCAATGGAACTCCATTTAGGGCTTTAACATGGTTCGTAATTTTTAAACTATGTGCATACTCATGAAATAGTGTAATTATTTGGTCTGTTTCGCTTAGTTTTTCGAATTGATCTAAATTAATAACCAACTTATTAATATCAGGGTCAAAGAAAGCTACAGTGTTTTGTATTCCTTTAGTAACAGTATTATCTGTTAAAATAATATCAACATTAGATAAATCAATGCCTTTGGTTTCTTTAAAAGTATTCAAAACATTATCTATTTTATCAACAAGTTTAGCATCCAAAATATGTCTTGATTTAAATGCATCATCTGCAGATGCTAAGGAGATATCTGCATTAGATTCTGAAACCTTTTTGGCAAAATCATCAACTGCATCTACCACGTTGTCTATATTATCTGCTACATCATCTGTCTTGCTTACTAGTACGTTGTCTATTTGTTTTATTGTATCATCAGTGCTGGTTGCAATATTATCTGCACTGTCTGCTACTACATCAACTAGTTTCCAAGCCCTGCCTAAATCATCCAAGTTCTTAAAAATATCATCAAACGTGCTGCTAATAGCACCTAAATCCAAGATTAATCCAGCAGTGTTAAGAATATAATCCCACTTGTGCTCCTCCCAATACTTCTGCCTGCTCAAATCATTATCACTCTCAAACCAGCCAAGAGTTAAACCAGTAAGGCTTAAACCGCTGCCGAAAGTGCCGACCAAACCACCAGTAGCTAAGAACAAAGACAATAATGCGCCTGCTCCAGCAGCACCAGCCAAGAAAACACCACCCGCTGCTAAAGCACCAACACCCATAATACCTAAACCAACCAAACCAATACTATTACCAAACTCGATAAGAGGATCACTACGACTCCTATCTGTCAAATCCACATAAGCATTAATGAAGCGGCGCCTAGCCTCAGCAATGTAATTATAAATACTCTGCCTCTGCGAATAAGACAATAAACCCGCAACAGCAACACCACTAAAAACGAGATGATTAAATATGTCCCTGTCACTAAAACCCTGAGAAATTAACTCATTAATACTATTATCAAAGGCTCCGCTTAATACGTCTTCTGTGAATTCTCCTGGGCTTGGTTCGAACAACGCGTTAGATTCAACAAAT
>JAFGFH010000012.1 GCA_016931175.1 Nanobdellota archaeon | reverse complement strand
CTGTGGAGAAGTGTAAATTACTTTTCAAGAAAGGGGTGGGTAATACCGGTGCCAGCAGCCGCGGTAACCCCGGAGCCCCGAGTGGTGACCGCGTTTATTGGGCCTAAAGCGCCCGTAGCAGGATTAGTAAGTTCTCGGTGAAATTGTTTAGCTTAACTGAACGAATTGCCTTGAATACTGCTAGTCTAGGGATAGGGAGAGGTCAGTAGTATGCCCGGGGGAGGGGTAAAATCCTTTAATCCTGGGTGGACTATCAATGGCGAAGGCAACTGACTAGAACTAGTCCGACTGTGAGGGACGAAAGTTAGGGTAGCAAACGGGATTAGATACCCCGGTAGTCCTAACCGTAAACGCTGCCCGCTGGGTGTTGCACATTCTCAGAGTTTGTGCAGTGCCGCAGTGAAGACGTTAAGCGGGCCGCCTGGGGAGTACGGTCGCAAGGCTGAAACTTAAAGGAATTGGCGGGGGAGCACAACAAGGGGGGGAGCCTGCGGTTTAATTGGATTCAACGCCGGAAATCTCACCAGAGGCGACAGCAGTATGAAGGCCAGATTAAGGGTCTTGCCTAACGCGCTGAGAGGAGGTGCATGGCCGTCGAAAGTTCGTGTCGTGAGATGTCCTGTTAAGTCAGGCAACGAACAAGACCTACGCTATTATTTGCTAAGCGGATTTAGATCTGTGCGGGCACAATAATAGGACTGCATTTGCTAAAAATGAGGAAGGTGTAGGCAACGGTAGGTCAGTATGCCCCGAATCCTCTGGGCCACACGCGGGCTACAATGGATAGGACAGTGAGCTGCTACTCCGAGAGGAGACGCAAATCCCATAAACCTATTCTCAGTACAGATTGAGGGTTGTAACTCACCCTCATGAAGATGGACTCCCTAGTAATCGTGATCCATTCATTCACGGTGAATACGTCCCTGCTCCTTGCACACACCGCCTGTCAAGCCACCCGAGTCGGCTTTGGGTGAGACCCAGTCTTCATTGTCTGGTTCGAACCTAAGGTTGATGAGGAGGGTTAAGTCAACACAAGGTACCCGTAGGGGAACCTGCGGGTGGATCACCTCCTTTTATTCTCTTTTTTAAGAGAATGAACAGGACGAACCTATACCTTAGGTACGTGCTGAAAAAGAACTGTAGCCACAAGCACTACAGACTCTTTATTTTTCTATTACTATCTTGACGATAGTTTTTTAAGCGGATTTTTCTCTAAATTAAGTATTATGAGTTTAGAGCATAGTATTATAACTGAAGTTTCACAGTACTGTAAGGAGGATTCTAAAACTGAAGAAGTGGATTTTATTAACCAGACTGGTTTGATGAACTGCATGCCTGCTTGCGCAATGAACGCATTAATTTATTTTGGATTAAAATCTAAAAAAGAAGCATTATGTGACTTGAATACTAAATTCGGGGACATAAGCAAAGGAATGGACGCAACCGCATTAGCTGATAAGGTTTTAAAACTCTACGGAGACGTTGTCGAGGTAACATCAAAGAAGTTCATGCACAATGATTATGGTGCTAAATTTCTTACACAATCCCTTAAACAAGTATGTGAAGGAAAAGCTACATTAATCTATAACTCTACTGGGGGAGGAATCGGGCATGCTAGACTATTAACAAGCGTAATTAAAGAAGGGAATAAGCTCTTCGGCATTGTTAAAGACCCATTAAGCAGCGGAGTTGACAAGGTAGCATTAGAGTACGTTATCAAATCTATAATCACACCTAAAACAAGCATTCAATACATGGGTGATGATTATACAATAATAACAAAGACATAGATAGTTTTTTAAATAGATTCATTTAAAATATGAAATATGAATTCACAAGGTTTAGAGGCTTTGGCTTTATGGACTGATTTCTTTGAAAATAATAGATGCAGGATTAAGAAAGCATTAGATGACCAATTAACAGTAAAATCATTAGCGTATTCAAAACTGCTTGAGGAGATATATTCCAGCCCTATAATGCCAAATATTAGTTTATCAAGATATAATAATACTATAAACAGTATCAACGAAGAATTAAATTTCAGGCAAGAATTTGTTAATTACTTAAACGAGTGCTTCAGACAAGGAATAGTGCCTGATCCTGAAAAAGCGGAAGACTTGCTTTCTGGGATCAAAGCAGAAGAACAAATCAAAGCAAAAGAACCATTAATTATTGAAGATGAATGCAAAAGCTACTGGTGGAACAATAATAGGGACAAGAACCTAATTTATAAAATTATTATTAGTGAACATGAATTAAACAAGCGTCAAGATTTAAAGGTAAGCCTAGAGGAAGGAATGACTGACGTATGTGAGGACGCTATAAGGGCGGGTTTGGTTAAAAAAGCTCACGATTATTGGAAAGAAGGAGAGTTTATAAAGGCGTTTAATACATTTGAGGATTTAAATAAAGTTATTACCTCTGTCTCTCATATAAACAGACACAGAGAGATTAAACATAATCTTGGATTAAAAATAGGTAATAGTTATGTCCAGGGCAGGTCATTAATCTTCTCAAAACCTTTCATGCAGGAGCAGATAAGTGTTCTGGAGGATATGATCGCTCCTGATGTAAGTATAAGCAGTGAGGGTAAGATAGTAATTACTCCAAAGCCTGAAGGAGCGATTAGTTTAGGTAAAAAATACTTAAATAAGATAAAAAACTTAAGAGAAGCAACTAACACTGCTAATTTAAGCAACGGGTTTAAAATCTTAGAACCTATAAAAGAAAAAAAGAGGCCTGAATTTATAGAGGAAATAAAACAGAAAATTAAAGATGGTGAATGGAAGCCTTCTATAATAGAAGCTATGGAACCTGCACTACAAAAAAGAGTTTATAGAATAGGCATTGGTTTTTTTATTTGAAACGAGCACTAAACTGTTTTGACGATAGTTTTTTAAGCAAAAGAGGAAAAATTTTTAGATAACACAAATTTACCTTAGAAAGAATTGAAATCTTTAGGGGGAAAAAACATGTAAAACTTAACTTAAGTTTTTTCTCCTTAAAAGCTTATTACGTCTCAAGCGGTTGCTTAAGGCTGTTATTAACTGCATTATTATGAAAAAGGTTGGTATTACCAGTATTAGTATTGCTGTCATTAGGAAAGGCAGGCTTATGCTCTGGGAAACTACTGCCCGGTAGATGAATGAGATTATTATTACAAGCATTACTATTAATGCTCCCAGGAGGACTTTAACGAAATCGTTTAAATTCTTTTCTTTCTTGTCATCAGCCATTATAAATAAAAAATTAGGAGGCGAATACTTAAAAAACTGTTTCCTCGTGAAGATTCGTGGCGCTTGAAGAGCAAGGCGTGAACACCCATTAAGAGTTAGGCTTCAAAACGGTTCTCTTGCAAACCCAAATGCCGTATGAAAATATTTTATTTTCTTGATTCAAGCCGTCACTGTTTTCTTCACAATTCCTATTATTCGGGTTCAAGTAAATTATTTCCACCTCCCATGTGGCAACTGTACAGACCTTGTGGAAAATAGAATAAGACAACGGTTTAAATCGTTAAAGAGCAAGACTCGAATACCCTTGCGGGTTAGGCTTCAAAACGGTTCTCTTGCAAACCCTATTGCCTTTTTTTATTTTTTTTCTTGATTTAAAATAAAACCCTTTATCTTTATTCTTTTTAGGTCCAGTACAAGAAGATAATGTTTTCAGTGTCCCTCGAGCGGGTGAAAGAAAAGATGTTAAGCTTTCATCGGGGCCCTAACACAAGACTGCGAAGTAATTAAACTTAATTGTCCAATTACCGTGTCTACTCATAGTTAGGTCCACGTTATTCTCATAAACATTATTAGTATATAAATTTTATTATAATCTGAACAACTTGTTCAAGAAACTTTTATTGAACTTTGTCCTCTCTTCCTCGCTTAACTGCTGAACGTATTGGTGGAATAATTTGTCTAAACTCTTGCATGCTATAGTCTTGCCCATCTTAACGTGAGGTGTGAGTGCACCGCTGAACGTCTTAGGAATATGCAGTAGTTCATGAATTAAGACCTTAATCTTCTCTTCCTCGCTTAGCTTGTGAAACTTGTGTTTTAAGAGTTCAATAACGTATAATGGTTTTGTGCCGAAGGCGTAGCTGAAGATTCTGGGTGTGCTCCAAATCCTGGCAAGCGCCCTGCTAGTACTCTTCTCACTGTAAACGCACCTGACCTGTTCGCTGTTAATATAATCCCATCCTAGTTTTGAAACTATGTCTTTAATTATCTCTTCTTCTTCAAAGGCTCTTTTGAATTTAAGATTAGCCATTACAGGTTAATAGTAAATGGAAAAAGTTTTTAAACAATTCTATGTCTTATCATATAATATCGGGCTGATAGCTCAGTGGTAGAGCGCCACGTTTGCACCGTGGAGGCCGAGGGTTCAATCCCCTCTCAGTCCAATATTCTTAGGCGTTCATATAATGCCATTAGTGAACCTGCATTTCTGCTTAAAATATGTTCGTTAGTTTTAAAAACTATAAAATCCCTATTAGTCTTGTGGATGAGTTGTATGTTAATACGTAAATCTTTCCAGGGATGCAAAAAAACAAAGTGTTCCTAGATACAATTTTTAAGGCATTAAGACTGTACTGGTACGTGCCAAAGACTTCAGCTTTTTACTACCTGATATCTTTAATTGGCATAACCCCCTTGAATAGTGTAATATTCTGGCTTACAGTAATAATGGACCTTGCTGCACTTATATCAGGATACATGTAAAAATCCCCTTAATTAGAAAAGGGATTGCAATATTTTTCTCTAGCTCAAGCTCTGAAAAGTTTTTTATTAAACCAATAACAAATTATATTCATGCCTGAGCAGAACGATGAGAAAATATTGTTCAAAACTAACTCCATAGCTAAGGAGTTCAAAATACCCTTCATCAGCGGTGCAATTTATTTAGCAGTTCTTGCTCTCCTAATATGGCTTATTCCCTTATTTGAAGCCTTAAAGATACCCAATTTAATAACAAACTTGGCAATAGCTGCTGTTTTCATCATACCTCTAGGCTTATTTATTAGGAGAGTATTAGTGGACCGGATGTTTAACCAAAGAGAGAGTTACATAATCACAGACAAGAGAATCATAATCAAGAAGACACTGCCCTCACCCAGCACCTCTGAAATAAAATACGGGCACATACGCGATATTAAAATACGCAAACAAAAGGAAGGTTCAATAATAGGAACAATATCTCTTGATAATGTTAACAAAGAGGGTTTAATAATCACAACTGATTTAAAGAATATTAAAAACGTTGACAATATTTATGAGATTATTATAAAACTAACAGGTTTGGATGTTTCTAAAGAAAACTCGGAACTTAAACAAACTTAATCTTATCCTCCTCGTAGTATATTTCAAGGGCTGACTGGAACATGCCATATAATAAGGGCCCGATTATGAATCCTGTGAAACCGAGTGTTAACGCCCCTGCTGTTAATCCAAGTATGAAGAATACTGGATTAAAATTGGCTTGCCTCTCACCAATAAGGGGTTTGATAATATTATCAATAGTTGTAATGAAAATAGTAAAAGCTACTGTTATTATAAAGATGAAATAATCACCTGTAACATAACCTTGATAGAAGTAATAAATGTTCAAACCTAAAGGCACTAATGAAACTGTTATTCCAAAAAAGCATAAAAGGAAAGTGAAGAATGTGAGTTCGAAAGCAAAAGGTGTTCCAAGGAATAATAAGAAAAATAAGAGTATCATTGACTGCACCAGCGCTGTTATGAACTGTCCTCTGAATATCGCCCTCATGATAGAATTAACTCTTACAATAAACTTGTCAAAGTATTTCATCTCTGCAGGAGGAACTATTCCCCTGATTATGTTAATAATTTCTTCGCCGTACTTGATGAAGTAAAAAAGGAAAAACATGAAGATTACTATACTTATGGCAAGCTGTGGAGTGAAGAAAAACAAGCTTTGTATAATATTCACTATCTGATTAAGCCCTGCATCAGTTAACGGCTGGTTAATATTATAAGAATCAAATAAGTTTATAGTATCATTTATTAATTTAATATTCTGAGCCTCTGCAGCAAATGAAGCAATGCCCACTAAGCTGCTGTAAACGCTTGACACGAATACTATTATAATAACTGAAAGCAATGAGAATCCAAAAATCATGCAAAGGACTGAAACAAGACTTTCATTGTTTAATATCTTCATTAAATACTTCTTTAAGGGTTGAACAAAGTAAGCTACAATCATGCTAAGCGCAAGTATCTGGTATAAATCCCTGCTAAGATATAATAATAATAAGAGTAAAGCAATTACTGAGATTAAAACAAACAGTTTATTCTTAGGTTTCATAATATTATTTAATAATTAACAGTTCTTTAAAAAAGCTTTTTTGGCTGCTTGCTAATGATTAAGTTAAATTTCTCAAGAAGATTCTCTAAGTTGCCGAAGGCTAAATCCTTAACTTTAAAATCTTCTTTAATACTAACTGCTTTAAACTTAGATTCGCAAATGTATAAAACGTCTTGAATAATTACTTGCTCACCATAACTCCTATAAACCGTTGAAAGAAGAGGGTGCTTCTTCCAGCAATAACAACATTTAATGTATTTAACTGGAGTGTTAGAGCCAATAACGTAATTTTCTTCTTTATTTGAAAAATACCAGTAAGTGATTCTTGAACTATTACTGTTTAATCCTGCAAGGATTGATTTTACCTGATTAATATCACTGATATCTTTTTCTAACTGCTGCAATTCGTGCTCAAAACTCATCTTCTTAACAGTTAGTTTTTTATCTTTTTTTAATAATTTTTTTTGAAAATCTTTCACCAATCAAGCACCTCTTCATAACCAGCGTCTTCGTTTATTAAAACTTTTATACTCGCGCCGACGTTTTTGTAAATCTCCTGCAGTTCTGCAAGAATTATTGATAAATCTTCGTCATCCTTAAAATAATCCTTAAAGAAACCTCCTGCCTCTTCGTATAAGACTTTGTAGTCGCCATTCTTGCCGTTTAAAGGAGTTCTGCTCTTATTCCAAAAATTTGATTGAACAACTCCTTTCTCCATTAAGTACAAGCTTGACTTCTTCCCGTACTCTTTAACCAATAATATCCGGTAATATTTTCGAAAACCCGGATTAGGAATGCTGGTCTTGAGATTGTTTAAACACTTTGCAAAGAATTCAAGAACTGAATCTAAACTTGGGCGTAGCATGAACTCGTTCAATATATCATCCTCTTCAGGGATATTTTTAATCAATCCAGCGAAAGTTGCTTCATCTAACCTCATCTCGCCCACCTTCTTTTTCAAATCAGGAGACAAGTTTTGAACCTTTTTTTCTAATTCCCTGTAAGTATTGTTTAATAATTTGTACACCTTTTCAATGCGAACATGATAAAAATCGTCTTTATATTCAGAAAAGAATAATTCATTCAAGTAATCAGTGACATTATCAGCAGTAAGGTTTTTATAATCCTTTTTGAAATCTTCAACATTTTTAATCTCTTTTACCAATAAAAAACTGACGCTATCAATACTGTTTTTAAGCTTTGAAAAATTTTCATATATATTTTCTTTAATCAATGGATTGACTTTGCTTGGAGAATAATTATCAAGCAGTGTTTCAAAAGATGATATGTTCTCCTGAAGAATTACAGAGTCTTTTTTCATCAAATCTTGTATTATGTTATTGTTTTAAATCTTATTCAATCACTGTCCAGTGAATAATAAATCTTTTTAACTATTAATTTTATTTTAAAACTCATGACTGAAAGCCCTACTGTTGAGAAAATAATTGAAACATTTACTAGAGAGAATAAAAAAGTCTTAGGATACAAGTATATTGCCAAGAGCTTGAACGCTGACGAACTGCAAACATTAAGAACACTCATGGAGATGAGGGAGAACGGAATCTTGCACCCTGAAGGGTTTCACTCTTATAGTTTAAACCCGCACTATAAAACTTAATTATCAGAGGAAAAAACTTTTAAAGAGAAAAATCTAAAGCTTAATCTTATGATTGAAGAAATATTAGAAATTTACAAGAATAATCCTACGAAAAAGGTGTTAAGCTGCGCTTTCATTTCAAGAAGCTTGAATAAAAGTCCCAGGAAAATGTATTACATTCTTAAAAACTCTGCAAAGAAGGGTGACTTAGTCAACATCTCAGCAGCTAATTACATGCCTAAGATAGAAAAACGTTAATTTTGAGTTCTTTTTAGGACTGCATGACAAGTTTTTTAAAATGATTATTCTCTACTTAAAATGATTATGAGCGTTTTAATTAACGAGAAGAGATTAATTGTTTTGCTTAAAAAAGTAGAAGACGTTACCGGCAAAAAACATCAGGATTTGGAAACCGTATGCACTTGCTGCAGGGACTTGGCAGATTACATACCTCTTCTAAGAAAAAAATTCCCAGAGATAGTAAACTTTTACTCAGATATTAGCAATAAAAAAGATAAAAAGCACCACACTCCTTCACTCCACGTTTTCAAGAAGTGGAGGGAGAACTTAACAGTTTACATAAACTACTTGATTGAAAACAAGAAGGAATTCTTAGAATCAATTTATATATAAAGAAAAAATATCAAAATCTTTATAAATAACTAAAGTCCTTTTTGTTCTTACTTCGAATCGGGAGAGATACCCCATCAATTTGGGCAATGTTGACGATTCTAATATCACAAAAAAAAGTGATTTGGATGAGGTATCTGAATGCGAGACGCGATGATACTGATTCAGCACTTTATCACGTTCGAGGTAGTGCTGGTGCATAGGTGGTGGAATATAAACTTAATTCAGCTTATTTAGCTAAACCTTAGTCTTAGAAAAGATCACATCTAAGAGATTTTAGGTAGGTGAATACGCTGTTAGGTGGATGACTTGGCTTGCATTAGCTGATGAAGGGCGTACCAAGTTGCGAAAAGCCATGGGGAAGCGCATGGAGCTATTGATCCATGGATGCCCAAATGAGAGTCTTAACCTATACGGTTACTATAATGCTTGCATTATAGAAGGAACGCGGGGAATCAAATCATTCAAGTACCCGCAGGAAAAGAAACCAAACGGGATGTCCTTAGTAAAGTCGATTGAAGAGGACAGAGAACAAAGCGAATAAGCATAGGCGACTATTGCTTAAATGTGCTGTTTAGGACTGGTAATATCGGCTGTTCATTAGACTCGAACTCAACTGGAAAGTTGGACCATAGAAGGTGATAGTCCGGTAGGGGAATAATGAACAGTTGTAACCAGCTCCAGAGTACCAGGGGTCGGAAATCCTTTGGGAAGACGGGAGTCAGAAACTTCCAATTCTAAATACTCGGCAAGACCGATAGCGAACAAGTACCATGAGGGAATGTTGAAAAGCACTCATGAAAGAGAGTGAAAAGAGCCTGAAACCTAACAGTTACGGTAAGTTGCGGCATTTCGGTGTTGCAACGTTCCTTTCGGATAAAGAGGCAAGGAGTTTATGGTAGTAGCGAGGTTAAACACGTTAGTGAGTAGCCGCAGGGAAACCAACACGCCCGCAGCATGCGAGGGGCGAGGTGCGAAAGTGCCTGGAGTTACTGCTGTAAGACCCGAAGCCGAGCGAGCTATCCCTGGGCAGACTGAAGCGGACAATCCAGTTCGTGAAGGGTCGGAGAGGTACTGCGAGCATGCGTTCTCGTGAACTGGGGATAGGAGTGAAATGCTAATCGTGCTTGGCAATAGCTGGTTCCTCCCAAATTTGGCCGTAGTCAAGCCTCTTCGGAGATAGTTATGGGGGTAAAGATACTGAATGGGGATGCAGGGGGACAATAGTCCTTCGGTCTCGAGTCAAACTCAGAATACCATAACGTCGTAGAGGAAGGGAGTCGGGGTGCACGGGTAAACCATGTGCCCGAGAGGGGGACAACCCCAACCAAAGTTAAGGTCCCAAAATACTTGTTAAGTGTAAATGAGATTGTTTGTAACCACAGACAGAGGGGAGGTGGGCTTAGGAG
>JAFGFH010000011.1 GCA_016931175.1 Nanobdellota archaeon | reverse complement strand
ATCCTATAAAATTAATATTTCCTGCATTCTTTTATGAAATTTCTGGTTATTTTGGAAGATTAACAGGTTTATTATATTATTGATTGCTTTTGAATTCTTTCCAAGCCTCTTCAGCGCTTTCCCAGTTGCCTATGTCTAAGTATTTGCCTTCTATGATTACTGCCTTTATCTTTTCACTATTTTTAAGCGCGGTTTTCATAACGTCAGGCACTTGGTATTCGTCTTTCCTTCCTATAGGCGTCTCT
Source organism: Nanobdellota archaeon (assembly GCA_016931175.1). GTDB lineage: Archaea > Nanobdellota > Nanobdellia > Tiddalikarchaeales > Tiddalikarchaeaceae > CG07-land. The sequence continues at coordinate 67,830 of JAFGFH010000011.1, read as the reverse complement.
TCCATGTATTTGAAGAATTTAGGGTTGAAGATGTAGATTCCAAGGTTAACAACGTATTTGCCGTTTTTAGTCTTGAAAGGAGCCGCTTGTTCAAGAGTCGGCTTCTCAAAGGTGTCAATAATATTATTGTCCTTGTCAATCTTTAATATCCCGTACTTTGTAGGGTCGTCAATCTCTCTTGCGAGAATGGTTGCGAAGGGTTTATCTTCATTATGAATCTTCACTGCTTTCTTAATCTCATTCTTTGGGAATATAAATGCATCTCCGACGTGCACCATGAAGTCCTCGTTTATCCATTCCTTTCCCTGGTATATCGCGTGCGCGAGTCCCTTCCTCTCTTCCTGGAACAGGTATGCTATTTTGAGATCACCGTTGTTTAATCTGCTGCCGTCTCCTAAGTGGTCTATTATTGCGCCCTTGTGGCTTCCAACAACAACGAATATCTTATTTATTCTCGCTTCAGCGTGCATTGTTTCTATAACATGGTCAATAACAGCTTTTCTCTGTATTGGGAATAGTTCTTTAGGGTTTGCTCTTGTGAATGGGTACATTCTTGTTCCGCTTCCTGCTGCAGGTATTAATCCAATCATTACTAATCACTACTATTTTTGCCCTTTTTTAATTTTTCTGAAAAAGTCTTGCGCTTCTTCAGCACTTTCCCAGTTGCCTATATCCATGTATTCTCCTTTTATTGGTATTATTCTAATCTTCTTGCCGTCTTTTAATGCCAGTTTTATTGAATCAGTTATCTGGTACTCTCCTTTAACTCCTACAGGAGTCTTTTCAATGTAATTAAATATTCCCTTGTTAAAGATGTAAATGGCTATTATTGCCAAGTATTTGTTGCTTTTTGTTTTGAAAGGTTCTGCCTCTTCAATTGAGGGCTTCTCAATTGCATCTATTAAGTAACTATTATTGTCAACTCTTACTACTCCGTGCTTTTCAGGACTGTCAATCTCTTTAACTACAAGTGTTGCGAACGGCTTCTCCTTCTCATGAACCTGCACCATTTTTTTCAATTCACTCTTAGGGTATACGAAGCTGTCCCCGACGTGCACCATGAAGTCCTCGTTTACCCATTCCTTTCCCTGGTATATGGCGTTTGCCAAACCCTTCAACTCTTCCTGATACAAGTAGCTCACCTTTAAGTCTCCGTTGTTTAATCTGCTGCCGTCCCCGACGTGGTCTATTATGGCGCTTTTATGCCCGCCTATTATTATGAATACTTTGTTAACTCCTGCTTCTTCATGAAGCGATGTTATTGCGTGGTCTATAACTGCCATCCTGTCTATATGGTATAATTCTTTAGGGTTTGCTCTTGTGAATGGGTACATTCTTGTTCCGCTTCCTGCTGCAGGTATTAATCCAATCATTTCCTGAACCACTCCACTAATATTCGCAAACCTTCATCTAGTGAAAACTTCGGCTGCCAGTCCAGTAATTTATTTGCCTTTGTAATATCCGGCACTCTCCTGACAGGGTCGTCTTTTGGCAAAGGCTTATACACTATCTTTGATTTGCTCTTGGTTATCTTTATTATCTTGTCTGCTAATTCCAGCATAGTGTTCTCAACAGGGTTTCCCAGGTTTATTACCTCTCCTTTCAATCCCTGCCTTGTTGCAAAATCGTATATTCCTCTTGTTAAGTCATCAACGAAGCAGAAGCTCCTTGTCTGTTTCCCGTCCCCGTAAACAGTTATGTCTTCATTGTTCAAAGCCTGGTGTATGAAGTTAGTGACTACTCTGCCGTCATTATATCTCATGCCAGGACCGTAAGTGTTGAAGATTCTTACTATCCTCGCGTCAACGTCGAACTTGTGGATGAACTCGTAGCACAAGGTTTCGCCGAATCTCTTGCTCTCATCATAGCAGCTTCTCGGACCGAAGCTGTTAACGTAACCGTAATAAGTTTCAGGTGTTGGGAACACGCTAGCCTGCCCGTATACCTCGCTCGTGCTCGCGAATAAGAATACTGCCTTGTCTTTATGAGCTTTTTTTAAGAGGTTAAATGTGCCGTTGCTGTTCGCAGTCATTGTCTCGAATGAGTTGGTCTGGTAATCGTTCGGGCTCGCCCTGCTCGCGAAGTGAAGTATTAAATCAACCTTGTCCATCTCCCATAAGTCCTGCGTGACGTCAGCGTTTAATAATTTGAAGTTCTTGTTTTTCATTAAAGGCTCCACGTTTGACAAGCTGCCGCTGCCGAGGTTGTCCAGGCATATAACCTCATGCCCATTTTCAAGGAATAATCTGCACAGGTTGCTTCCGAGGAAGCCTGCTCCTCCTGTTATTAATACCTTCATCAACTCTTTACTTATCCACAAACCTTAAAAAGTCTTACCTTTATCCTACTTTGTAGGATGAAGCAGAAGATTTCAATAACTGTTGAAGAGTCATTGCTTAAGGGTTTGGATTCTTACATTGACGGGATTAATGTCAGGAACCGCTCTCAGGCTATTGAGCATTTGATTAGCAGGGGTTTGAGCAATAACAGGGTTGCTGTTATTCTTGCTACCAGGATTGAGCCTTTCAGGATTTTGTCTATTGTTAAGGGCCAGCCCATGATTTTTCATAATTTGAAGGCTTTGCAGTCTTATAATTTTAAGAAGTTGTTCATTGTGGGGGAGAAGAATACATTGTCCAAAATCTTTGAGCTCTTAGGCACTGGCCAGGATTACTTGTTAAGCATTGAGTACGTTGAGGATTCTAAGCCTGCAGGCAGCGCTAAGTCTTTGTCTCTTTTGAAGAACAAGATTAATTCAACCTTTCTTGTCTTGCCTGCTGATAATTTTTTTGAGACCGACTTGGATTCTTTCTGGAACTATCATTCCAGGAATGGTAAACTTGTTGATTTGGCTATCACTGCTTCAACTAATCCCACAAGATTAGGGGTGGTTGAACTGCAGGGAGGCAGTGTTGTTGGTTTCCAGCAGAAGCCGAAGAAGAGCAATAGTTACTTAGTGTGGACAGGGATAATGGTCTGCGAGCCTGAGGTCTTATACTATGATTACGCGTCGGTAGAGAACGAGTTAATCCCGAAACTTATTGCTATGAATAATCTCGGCGGGTTTATCTTTACTGGGAAGTGGAGGAACGTTCACACCAAGAAAGACGTTGAAGAGTTGAACAAATAAATTAATAAAAAATGGGTTTATAGTTTTTCTTATATGATTGATAGTGATTTATTCATTACTGTCTCTGAACTTGAGGCTATGCCCGAGGATTTGAAGAAGAATTATTTGTTGAAGGAGTTAAATGTTCGTTTGAGTGAGGGGTTTATCTACTCGAGTGATTTTAATAATCCAAGGCTAGCGTATGGTGTTAAGTTTGAGGAAGAATTGTTAGTTAGGCCATTCTTTGTTAATCTTTCGTCTCTGAAACAAGTCTTTGATTCCAAAGGAGATTGGAAGGTTGTTAACAAGTATAATAAGGCGAGGATTAAAAGGAATTGTTTGGAGCTTAAAAGGATTACTCCAAAGTATGATAAGAGTAGTGTTAGATTTGAAGAAGAGGAAACTAAATTGCTTGAGAGTTTAGTTATTTCTTGTTGTAATATAGAGCAATAATTTTTTAAGCAGGAAATTTTTTTTGCATATCTTGTTATGAGGCCTTACTCTGTTTGGTTTAAGATTTTCAAGTTAAGCGATGATATATTGGACACGCATAAGAAGTATTTGAAGAAAAGGAAAGAGGTTTACAGGTTTAGACTCGCTAACCAGTTTATTGAAAAGATTAATCTTCTTGAAAAGGTTGGTGTTTTAGAAAATCATGATTACACTAATGAGATTAATGACTGCAGGGAAGAGATTCAGAGATTATACGAGGCTGGCTGCGCTGAGAAGCTTCCAATCATTAAAACCAGGCCTTCTTTAGATGATAACTTATTCGATGACGAAGAAGATGAAGATATTACTACTATAATTACTTCCTCATGGACTGACAAGATAAAGGAGTTCTTCAGAAGGTATTTTGGATTATTTTAGTAAAATATATAAATAAGTATTACGTTGTATTACGTTATGATACATAGGGAGCGGGTTTCTCTTACTTTGGATAAGAACATAATCAACTCTGTTGACGCAACCATAGACGGCAACAAGGTGCGAAACAGGAGCCACGCTGTAGAACTGCTCCTAGCAAAAGCATTAGGTGAGAAACGCGTTAAGAAGGCTTTCATTCTCGCAGGAGGAAAGGGAACAAGGCTCAGGCCAATCACTTATGAGATACCTAAGCCAATGGTTCCAATACAAGGCAGGCCCTTGCTAGAGCATACTATTGAAGTTTTAAAGAAGTACGAGATACGTGACATAATAATATCCATAGGATTCTTGGGAGACAAGATTAGGGAGCACTTCGGCAACGGAAGCAAGTTTGGGGTGAAGATAACATACGTTGAGGAGAAGGAAGCAAGAGGCACATCAGGCCCGTTATTAATGGCAAAACCCTTGCTTGAAAACAACCACTTCGTGATGATAAACGGCGACAATCTCTTCAACCTTGACTTGTACGACATGATAAGAGCCCACTTCGAGAACGATGCCATAGCAACCATTGCACTAGCATCAGTGAGCGACCCGACAAGATACGGCGTTGCAAAACTGAAAGGCAGCAAGATACTCGAGTTCATAGAGAAGCCGAAGATTGAACAAGCGCCGAGCAATTTGATAAACGCGGGAGTATACTTGTTCTCGCCAAAAATCTTTGATTACGTTCCTGACAAAATCTTTTCCATGATAGAGACGGAAGTCTTTCCGAAACTAATCGCTGACAAGCAATTCTACGGCTACGTCATGGGAGGCCAGTGGCTTCCCGCAGGCACACCTGACGAGTACGAGGCAGCGATTAAGGAATGGAGAGGAGTAGATTGAGCATCTTCCAAGCATATGACATAAGAGGATTATACCCTTCAGAGATTAACGAGAAAATAATATACAGAATAGGCAAAGCCTTCATGGACTTCATAAGATGCAGGAAAGTAGTTGTTGCAAGGGATATGAGAATTAGCTCGCCCAGCTTGTTCAACGCATTAACAGAAGCCTTGCTTGAACAAGGAGCCGAAATTATAGATATTGGATTGTCAAGCACGCCAATGTTCTACTACGCAGTGAACGAATTAGAAGCAGACGCTGGACTAATGATAACAGCATCGCACAACCCTGGAAAATACAACGGCTTGAAAATGGTAAAATCGAAAGCAGTTCCTTTAAACGCTGACACTGGAATTAAAGAGATAGAGAAGATGGTTGAAGCAAGAGACTTCAAAGATGCTGAAGAAAAAGGCTCATTAAAAACTGAAAATGTTCTGGAAAAATACGTCAGCTATGTTAAATCATTCGCTAACAATATTAAAGAGCTTAAAGTAGTTATTGACTGCGGGAACGGCATGGCAGGTAAGACAATAATACCCTTGCTTGAATCATTCAATATTAAACTAATCCCAATGTATGAGGAATTAGACGGCACGTTCCCAAACCATGACGCCAACCCATTCGATGAAGAGAACATGAAAGACCTGCAGAAAAGAGTAGTGAAAGAAAAAGCAGACATAGGATTCGCATTCGACGGAGACGTTGACAGGGTAGTAATGGTGGACGAGAAAGGAGAGAGAATACCTGGAGACATAACAACTGCGCTCATTGCAAAAAAAATGTTAAATAAGAATAAAGGTGCAAAGATAATGTATGATCTGCGCTCAACAAAGTCAGTGAAAAAAGTTATTGAAGACTCTGGAGGCAAACCCTTAGTTTCAAGAGTCGGGCACTCGTTCATAAAGACTCGTATGAAAAAAGAAGACGTGCTCTTCGCCGGGGAGATGAGCGGGCACTACTATTTCAAAGACAACTTCTTCACAGACTCAGCAGCAATACCAGTGGTTATAATACTCTCTTTATTATCATCAGAGAAGAAGAAACTCTCAGAACTTATCAAGAGCTTCAAGAAATACTATCACACTGGAGAAATTAACAGGGAAGTGAAAGACAAAGACGCTGTTATTGCAAGAATTGAGAACGCTTACAAGAATGGAAAAACAACTCATTTGGACGGCATAACCGTTGAATTCAAAGACTGGTGGTTTAATCTAAGGAAATCAAACACTGAACCCTTGATACGGTTAAACCTTGAAGCAGACAGCAAAGAATTAATGGAAGAGAAGAAAAAAAAGATTCTAAAACTCATCTATTAAAAAACTTTTTTTAATGGTTGGGTTTTTGTCTTTTAATAAAGCTTAAAACTGAATCACTATTGGTTAAATAGATATGATGAACCCTTTCAAATCATATGATGTAAGGGGAGTTTTTAACAAAGAGCTTCTTCCAGAAGACGTTGTCGTTATTGCTTCATGCTATGCTAATCTTATAAAACAAAAGGCTAGCATTGCAAGAGATGTCAGAACCAGTTCTGAAATATTAAAGAACTCTTTCCTGGCAGGATTCTCAGCTTCAGGCTGCAGCATCGTTGACATAGGAGTTGTTCCAACACCAGTCTCAAACTTTTACGGCGTAAAACACCAGGTTGAGAACGTAACCATTACCGGCAGCCATACTTCATCTGATACTAACGGTTTAAAATTCTATGACAAGAGGGGAGTTGTTTATAATGACAGGCTTAGAAGGATTGAAGAAAAGTTTTTGAAAAAAGAATTCGACCGCGCTGAGTGGGATGAGATTGGACTAGTAGAGACCGATGATAACGCAGTAAGAGAATACGTTGACAATATTAAGGATAAGATTAAACTAAGCAAAAGTTTGAAAATAGTCCTCGACTACGGCAACGGAACAACAGGTTTTGCTGCAACTAAACTCTTTGAAGAAATGGGCTGCGAGGTTATTAACATCAGCGCTGAACCTGACGGCCACTTTCCTAACAGGAAACCGGAGCCTAAAGAAGAGAATCTCGGTTTTCTTCAGAAAAGAGTTGTTGAAGCTAAGGCTGACTTCGGATGCGCGTTCGACGGAGACGGAGACAGGTGCGTATTCGTTGATGATAAAGGAAAATTTGTTGACGGCAGCAGGATGGCTTGTTTTTTCGCAAGAGAGGTTTTGAAAGAATTCAAATACGCTTACATAGTTGCAAGCGTTGACATGAGCAGTGTTTTGAAAAAAGTTGTTGAAGAGAATCAAGGAAATATTGTATGGTGCCCTGTTGGTTTAACCAGTTTGTCCCACGGCTTGATAGATAATAAGGGAATGTTCGGCGCAGAGGTCAGCTGCCACTTCCATTTTAACGACTTTTACCCGTTCAGTGACGGGATACTTGCTTGCGCGAAGCTTGCAAAGATTTTATCAGATAGTGATAAACCTTTTTCAGCAATGGTTAAGGAACTGCCTGATTATCCCATAAAGCATGCCAAGTTTCAGGCAAAAGACCACGAGCACAAGTTTGAAGCCTTTGAAAAAATTAAACAAGAATTGTGCAAAAAAAATGATGCAAACACTGTTGACGGCGTAAAGATTTTCTTAAACGATACGGACTGGGTTCTTATAAGGCCGAGCAACACTGAAACAGTTATAAGGTTAACGGTTGAAGCCAGCAATAAAACATCTCTAAACAAGTATTTTGATGAGTATTCCAAATTAGTAAGGAAGTTTTTATAAAATAGAAACGGGTTGAATTTTAATATGAAGGCGATTATAATGGCAGGAGGTTACGGGACTAGACTGCAGCCTTTAACATTAAGAACTCCGAAGTGTGTTCTTCCAATAGGTGACACAACCGCACTAATTAGTATTCTCAAGCAATTAGAGAGAGTAGGTGTTAACGAGGCAGTAATTTCACTAAACAAGAACCAGGTAAAGGTTAAAGAATTTATAGATTCGCAATACACAGGGCTTAAGATAAGGTACGATTTTGAAGAGTCCAAAGAAGACTCTGACAAGTTAGGCGCGATAGGTGCATTGCTTGAAGTGGTTAAGAAGGCAGGCGCTGACGACTGCATAATCGTTGGGGCTGATAATTACACGCAGGGATTGGATTACAAGAAATTAATGGAGCATCATAAGAATAAGAAAGCCGATGTTACAATAGCTCTTTTTGAACTCACTGATATTACAAAGGTTTCCAGGTTTGGAATAGGAGTTTTGAACAAGGACAGCAGGATAATCCAGTTCCAGGAGAAGCCAAAGGTTGAAGAGTCTCTTTCAATGCTGGCCTCAACCTTTATTTACATAGTTAACAAGGAGTTCTTGAAGAAAGAGCTTCCAGAATATGTTAAGAAAGAAAGATTGGAGGGCAGGAAACCTGACAATATTGGGGACTTGTGGGCTTACTACTCGGACAAGCTTAGAATATATGGTTACAAGTTCTCAGGCTACTGGGGCGATGTTGGGAAACCAGACTATTACGTTGAGATTAATCATAAAGCGCTTGACATGATTGAGAGGCACACGGATAAGAGTGTTAAGTTAGGCAACAATATCAAGGTTTCAGGAAAGGTTATCATACGAAAAGGCTGCGTCTTAGGAGATGATGTTATAATAATAGGCCCTTGCATAATAGGAGAGAATACTATGATAGGCCAGGGAACCATCATAAACCCTTACACTACTATATTAAGAGATGCTGAGATAGGCAAGAATAATAATATAAGCGGTTCAATAATCTTTGAAAACGTTAAGACCAAGGATAATGTTAAGATAACAAGGGCTTTAATCGACGGAGACTGCATAATCCTTGAGAATAACAGGGTTGAAGAGCAGGCAATGATAGGCTACTCCTGCCTTATAGGAGCCAATTCTCAAATACTCTATAATACTAGACTTTGGCCTTTCCTGAACGTGGACAACAACAGCATAATAAACAGCAAAATATATTATAACATGGATTACATGATACAAGAACCAGTGATTAAGAAATCAAAGTATTGGGAGAAGCAGAGATGAGCAAGAGCAAAGTTGCAGTACTTAAAACGTCACCCAAGACTTACATGAAAGATTATTCTAAACTAATGGACTTAGCAGATTATAAGAAGTTCCTGAAGAAAAAAAATGAAACTGTTATTAAGATTAACTTGTCATGGAGTTTGTTCTACCCTGCCTGTTCAACACCTCCTTGGCAGTTAGACGCTGTTATTAACAAGTTAACCAAGGACGGTTACACTAATCTAATACCTGTTGAGAATAAGACTGTTGTAACCAATCCCTGGAAAGGAGCATTGCAGAACAAGTGGCTGCCAGTTCTTAAGAAATACAATCTCGAATTCAAGCCTTTAACAGAGGTTGAATGGGTTAAGTACGAGCCGAAACACGAGATGCTCGTATTAAATGAATTATTCAACCATACTCATAAGATTCCCAAAATGTTTATTGGGAAAAACGTTGTGCACTTGCCGACGCAGAAAACCCACGGGCACACAACTATTACTGGAGCTATGAAGAATGCTTTCGGAGGGTTAATCACCGAAAGAAGGCACCACTCGCACAAGGTTATTCACGAGGTTCTCGTAGACTTGCTTACTATCCAAAAAGAGATACATCCTGGAATATTTTCAGTAACAGATGGTACAATATGCGGCAACGGCGCGGGCCCCAGAACAATGACTTGGCATGAGAAGAATTACATACTCGCGAGCGCTGACCAGGTAGCGGTTGACGCAGTCAGTGCTAAAATGATGGGTTTTGACCCGTTAAAAATACCTTTTATTAAAATAGCTCATGACAAAGGTTTGGGTTGCGGGGACGTTGACAGCTTAGACATTGAAGGGGTTAATATTAAAAAAATTAATTACAATTTCAAGACAGGCAAGAGTTTAGTGGTTTTCTGGGACCAAATGCTTAGGAAGAAATTACCATTATTTGAGGGATTATTATTTCACACTCCTTTGTTTAAAATTCCAATACTTGGAAGCGCGTTATACCACGACTATTTCTGGTACCCGTTAATTGGAAAACCGAGAGTTAATGAATTCATGAAATCTGATTGGGGCAAAATATTCGAGAGGTATTAAATGTCTTGATTAATTTTAAGGAATTGTTTAAGCTAATGCGGCCCCAGCAATGGTTTAAGAGCTTCAGCTTATTATTCGGAGCGAGCGTTGTCATCTACGAGCAGGGATTATTCACTATTTCCATACTTAATTTAATACTCGCGTTCTTAGCAGTTTCATTATTGTCTTCAACTATTTACATTTTTAATGATATAGCAGACGTTGAAAAAGACAGGATGCACCCTATTAAGAAGAACAGGCCAATAGCTAGCGGCAAGATAAGCATTAAGCAGGGATTGATTCTTGCAGTTCTTTTATTATCAGCCTCTTTAATTATAATATACTTAATCAAGCCATGGCTGGTTTTTGTCTTGTTATTAATGCTTTTAAACAATTTAATATACAGTTTTAAACCTTTGAGATTAAAAGACCTGCCTTTGCTTGACGTCTTCAGCGCGGGTTTAAACTTTTCATTAAGAGTTATAATAGGTTGGTACTCTGTAACTGACTTGCAGGTTTATAAGATTGTAATATTATTCCCTTTCTTCATAGCAGGATTCCTTTTGTCATGCAAGCGTTTAGCAGAGTATAATTTTCTAGGCAGGAAAGCAGCAAAGGTCAGGAAAGTATTCAAGTATTACAATGATAAATCACTTCACGTGTCTATTAATGTTTACTTAACGCTCAGCATACTAGGTTATTACTTCTTTGCCAACATTTTCAACAAGAACCTCTTCCTTATAGGACCTTGGTTCTTTATTGAAATGTACTGGTATAAGAGCTTCCTTAAAGACAAGGAGAGCGTTGTGAAAAGACCGGAAGAAGTTTTTTCTAAAAAGAAAAACTTCACAATCTCAGGACTCTTATTCTGCATAACATGGCTGCTTATAGTATTATTCACGTAAGTATTTAAGAACAACAACTATTGGAGCATTATCAGGAGAAGCGTAACTACTAACAACATTAAACCTGGTGTTGTTAACGAATTCCTGCATGTAATTAGGAAGTGTTTCATAAAAGCTGAAGAATAAGAAATTAATCTTAGGATTAGAGTCTAGTAATTCGTAAAGCGCGCTCATATTATCAGGAAAACCCGCAACTTTTCTCTCAGTATAATAAGCAGTGTGAGGTCCTGCATTAGTTATTATTATCTCATCATTCGCAGTTATTGTTTTCAAGTAATTACCTGCTTCACCTAATGCGCTGTAACTGCTTCCCAACTGGTTAATCATGGTATAACCTGAACTTAATGAACCGTAAGCAATTATTAGAATAAAGATTCCGTTTATTATACTCTTCAAATGAGGTGTTTTAATAGTTTTTTTCAAGGACTTTGAAATGGTCGCGCTTATTGAAACAATACCTGCTGCTGCTATTGAAAAAATGAAAGGCAATGCTGGAATCATATACCTCTCCTCTTTTAAAGGAGTCAGGAAACTGTAAGATAATAAGTGAAGTATTATGAAACAACTTATGAATAAAATATTCTTATTAAGGTTTGATTTTAATTTTGACAATAATACAATCCCTCCTATTATGAAAAATATTACAGTAAAAACACCCATTATGTGAGGAGAACTTGTTAAGTAATAAGTCCAGTCTCCTAAATTCATGCCCCACTCTCTCTGCATAGTGCTCTGCGTGAAGAAAGTGTAAAGGGTTGTCCAAGGAAGGTTGCCGTTTATTAAATCAAATACTCCTGTTGGTACGAAACCTAAAAGAATCGCAGGAATCCAGACATATTTTTTAATATCACTTTTTGATAATAAGTCGTGCAGTATTAAAGCAGGTATTATGAAGACGCTTGTGAATCTCATTGCTACAGCGACACCTATGAATAGTCCGGCGTATAACCTGTTTCTAGTATTATTTTTCAGAAAGAAGAAAACACCCAATAAAATGAATAACAAACTAGGTATTCCTGTCAGGAATCTTATGGAGAAGAAGTTGAACAAATTATTTGTTAAGAATAACAGTGTTGCTATTATTGCTATTTTTTCCTTGAACAACGCGTTTATTACCAGAAATGTTAATACTACTGTTGCGCAGCTGATTAATACGAGTATTATTCTAAGGAAAAACCCGCTCGTGCTTATGAAACCAAATACTGACAATATTAAAGGGTAAAGTATTGCTCTTCCCTCCCACATAGAGTAACCGCTTCCCTTAACTATGTGATTAACGAAGCTTAAATACTCGGCCTCATCCCACCACACTCCAGTATTCGCAGAGAAGTAGAACAAGTTAATTAAAAGACTCATAGCAGCGAGTATTAATGTGATTATTTGCGCCTTGCTGAGATTCAGGTCTAATTCGTAATATTTCTTCTTCTTGGTTATTTTCATATGATTTTAAAGAAATTGTTTAAGTTTTAAAAACCCTTTCAAATAATAAGATTTTAAATAACAAGGAGCGACAAATATGATTATGAATCTTGTTAAGTATTTCATGAAAAGAGAGTTCATAGTTTATGCCTTTGTCGGAGGTTTATGCGCTTTTGTTGACATCGGAGCTTACTATCTTCTTAATATAATATTAGGAGTCTCTTATTTAATCGCGCACCTCTTTTCTGTATGGCTCGCATCAACCGTTAAGTTCCTGATTAATAAGAGATTCACTTTCAAAAACAAGAGCAGCAAGGTCAGAAAACAATACACGTATTCATTAATAGTCTTAATGGTTTATACAATAGTGACTGAGGTCATGCTCTTCATATTCGTTGACTTTTTCAACTTTTCAACAATTGTCAGCAAAGTCTTGGTATTAATACTTGGCTTGTCTGTTAATTACGTACTTGACAAGAAGCTGACATTCGGGATTGTTTAGAACCATTTAAGCAGGAAGCTCTTCAATAAGTATTTCAACTTGTTTAAGACATTGTTATTATGGTAATAACTCGCTTTATTGCTTATCACTTCTTTCCATAAGTCTTTTTTGTAAATCACGTAAGTATTCCCTAACTCTTCACTGTAGTGAGCGTCGCTTCCTGCAACACCAGCCAATTTTTTATTTTCTGCTATTCTTTTAACTCTTTTATTGAAGAGGTTCCTGCCGTTGTATAATTCTACACCGTCAACTAGCTTAAACACTTCATCATTTAATTTCTTCCACATGTTCGGGAATCTCGCGTAATCAATTGGGTGGCTGATGAAGATTTTAGCCCCTTGTTTTCGCGCTTCTTTAATAATACCTGTGAATTTTTTGGATTTAATCTCCTTCTTCAAACCATAGATTAACAATTCCCCGTACTCGCACTTCTTCTCGCAGCCTATTATTACTTTAACATCTTTGCTCAACTTCTTAGTCAATAATGCACCTTTGATAGTGTTATGGTCGGTTACTGCAATAGTATCCAATCCTGCTTTAACTGCTGCGATTAATACATCCTTAATCTTTGTCTTGGAGCAGGGAGAGTATTCTGTGTGAACGTGAAGGTCTGCTTTCATAATTAGGCTTGATTCAATAGTCTTTTATATAATTAATCACAACATAGTATTTATTATGGGTTTGAAAGACTTGCTGAAGAACGTTTTAACAAAAGAAGAGTTAAGCCTGGTTAAGAGGAGTTTTGACCAGGTAGGAAGCATTGCACAATTAGAAGTTCCTGAAGAGTTAAAATCTAAGGAGAAGATTATTGCAGAAAAGGTTTTGCACAGTTTCAAGAATATTAAGACTGTTGTTAAGAAGTCTGATATTACTCAGGGAGAGTACAGGATACGCCCGGTTAAAATACTCGTTGGTGAGAAAACTACTGAGACTTTGCATAAAGAGAACGGCGTATTGTTAAAATTGGATTTGAACAAGACTTTCTTCACGCCTAGGTTGAGCGGGGAGAGGTTAAGAGTGTTGTCCAGGATTAATAAAGGCGACGTTGTTGCTGATTTGTTCTGCGGAGTAGGACCTTATTCAATCCTTATTGCCAAGTTTTCAAAGGCGAAGAAGGTAATAATGAATGATTTGAACAAGAACGCAGTGTATTACTTGGAGCAGAACATCAAGCTTAACAAATTGGATGAGAAAAGAATAGAGGTTTATAACAGGGATGCTAAGAGTTTCAAATTAAAGGCTGACAAGGTTATAATGAATATTCCAAAATTTTCAGAGTCTTTTCTTAAAACAGCTTTCAAGAACTGCAAAGTAGGAGGCACAGTCTTTTACTACACCTTTGCTAATGATGAAGAGTTGAAGGACAGGGTTAAGGAGATTAAGAGAGCAGGTGATTGCAGGATACTGCGAAAGACTAAGTGCGGAGACATCGGCCCAGGCACTTACAGGTGGTGCATTGATTTCAAGAAGTTATGAGTAAAACTTTAAAAAATTCCATCACCTTCTTTTAGTTAAGTATGGTTATGAAGAATGATTTGTTAAAGGTTGTAAGAGTTCCTTTTGAGACTGCGGGAATTAAGATTGCTGTTCTTAATACTGAAGAGGCTAAGGACAGGGATTTGAAGCACTTGGATAGAATATTGGTTAAGTATGGTAAGAAGAAAGTTATCTGCAGTATTGATTTAACCAGGACTACTATTAAAAAGGGAGAGATTGGCTTGTTCGTGGAGCCTTGGGATGCTTTAGGATTAGTTAGAGGGAAGAAGGTTTCTATTGAAGGCGTGCCTAAACCAGCGAGTTTCGATTTCATAAGAGCAAAACTTGAAGGTGAAGAGTTGAACGAGGAAGAGTTAAGAGCAATAGTTAATGACATAGTTCATGATGCTTTGAACGACGTTGAACTCACCGCGTTCATAACAGCTTCTTACTGTGAAGGCTTGAGTATGGAAGAGACTTATTATTTGACTAAGGCAATGGTTGACACTGGTGAGAGGCTTAATATTGGCGACGGGCCCGTGTTTGACAAGCACAGTATTGGCGGAGTTCCAGGCAACAGGGTTACTATGGTTATGATTCCTATTGTTTCAAGCGCAGGTTTGAAGATTCCTAAGACTAGTTCTAGAGCGATTACTAGTCCTGCAGGAACCGCGGATACTATGGAAGTCTTTGCTCCTGTAACTTTATCCAAGAGAAAGATTGAAAATATTGTTAGAAAAGTTGGAGGCTGCATGGTGTGGGGAGGCAGTTTTAACCTGGCGCCTGCTGATGATAAGATAATCAAGGTTGAGAAGCCTTTAAGCATTGACCCTGAAGGCCAACTGCTTGCGAGTATAATGGCTAAGAAGATTAGTGTAGGCTCAACTCATATTGTTATAGACTTGCCTATGGGTCCAGGCACTAAGGTTCCAAGCCATGAAGACGCTGCAGACTTGGTTGAATCCTTCACTAGGTTAGGTGAAAAATTAGGCGTCAAAGTTTATGCTATTGAAAGCAATGGGAGCCAGCCTTGCGGCAACGGCGTCGGCCCGGCTTTAGAAGCTCGTGACGTTTTAAAGGTTTTAACCAATGATGAGAGTGCGCCTAAAGATTTTATTGAAAAATGCATTTTATTCTCTGGTTTCATGCTTGAGATTGCAGGCAAAGCAGCAGTTGGCAAGGGTTCTGAAATGGCGCGGGAGATACTTGCCAGCGGCAAGGCTTATGAACAGTTCAAGCGCATTGTTAAGGCTCAGGGAGGAGACCCTGATGTTAAGCTTGAGGATATTAAGGTTGGAGAGTACACGTTTGACGTCTTGGCTGAGAATCCGGGAATTGTTTCTTTAATTAATAATAAGGCTTTGTCAAGCTGCGCCCGAGCTGCAGGCGCTCCTTATAATAAGGGAGCTGGTGTCTTCGTGAAGGCTAAATTATCAGACAGTGTTGTGAAAGGGGACTTGTTGATGAGGATTCACGCGGAGAGCAAAGAGAAGCTTGACAGGGCCAGGAAAGTTTTGCAGTTAAGAAGAATATTCACAATACAATAAGATTTATAAACAATAATATTTAACAAAGATTTTATGCTTTTAAGACTTAACCGCGTTTTAGAAACGGAACCTCAATATTTTACTAACTTATTTGAAGGGGAGGAGAGGGATTTCTCACTAGCGCTTGCAACATCTTTGATTATTAGAAACAATTACGGGAAGAGTGACTTAGTCTCAAAGGATGATTTCGTGCAGTTGGTTCCTTATGAGTTCTGCAATAACGAGTACGTTAAGTTAGTGCAGAGCAAAAATAATGAGTGCGCCAGGGTTTGCATGATGGCTTACTTGGACAGCGGAGGCAGGAGTGTTAATTTCATTCTTGCAAACATTGCCAAACCGAAGAATGATTTCATTAATGTCAAGGTTGAAAAGAAGCACATTATAGGTATTAGCGCCAGGGATAAACTGGTTAACTTGTTATTAAAACAAGAAGTGTTATCTAAACAGTAAAGTTTATAAGGTATTCTTTGAATTATTAGTCTTACTATGGGGCGCGTAAGAAACACGTTTATTAAAAGGAATGTTAGGCAAGTAATGGACCAGTTCAGTGAAAAGTTCAGCAAAGACTTCGAGTCTAATAAGAAGAAACTGGACGAATTAGTTAAGACTAACAGCAAGAAGATAAGAAACAGGCTCGCGGGATACATAACTAAGATAAAAAAGACAGGCGTAAGCTTGAAAGTTGTAGAATAACAATTCTTTTAAAGAGAATCTTTTCTTCTAATTTTATGGAAAAATATATTACAAGAGATACTAGTGAAGCTCATGACTTCCATGATGAAAAAGGCAGAAAAGTTCTTAAGACAATATACTTGATAATCAAAGAAAAGTATGAACCTGTTATAGAATCAAACGTTTATACAATACTTAAACAATTAGTTAAGACAGATAAAGGAAAATACTTTGCTACAGAACCTGACTTTGAAGAAGAGGAGACAAGCCCTTACGATATTAATCTGATGAACTTGTTTACTAAAGAACCTTTAATCAGGCCAAGAAATATTGTTAACTTCAGGGATTCAACACCTGAAGAGGTTGAAGAGTTTAAAGAATTCTTTGAGAACAAATGGAAGCACTTGAACGATTCACTCGATTAATATCCCAGGCTTTCCAGGAATAGCGGTTTGCGCCTTAAGATTTTTAGAGTCCTCTGCTTTAACAATGATTACTTCAGAATTGAACTCTTCTTCTATGAACTTCTTATTTTTGTTGAACGCTTCAAACTCTTCCTTCTGATTTGTAACCTTATCAGGCAGTTTGCTTAAATCTTTTACTAGTGCATTTATTAACCCAATTATTTGCTTGCTGTTCTTCTTATACTCTTCTTGTTTCATGAAGAGATTTATTAATTCCTTAACATCCTTTTTCTTCTCAAAAGCTTTCTTGAACTCTTTGAAGAAATCATACTTCCAAGCTGGGCTTATGATTAATGTAATATTCTTAGGCTTCTTCCCTACTAATTTTATGATATTCTTCACGTCATAGTTTATATCTTTTAACAGTTCAACGTTTTCTTCAACTGATTCATTTACGAGTTTCTTGTCAAAGACTGGGTATTTCAAGTTGTGCACGAATTCCTTACTGCCTAATAATTCGTTTACTTCCTCGCAAGTGTGGGGTATGAATGGAACGTTTAACCTGCTGAACACGCTCCAGAAGTAATTAAGTGTTTCAGTGTTTAAATTCTTCTTCTTGTCATAGTAATAATTAACATCATTCAGTAACCCGTGGAAACTGTCTTTTAATGCAGTCCTGTTCAAATAATCTTTCAAAGCAATTGTGGTATTCTTTATTCTCTTCTGAACTTTTGACAACAACCACTCATCAAGAACGTCCTTATCTTTTCCTTTGACGTCTTTCAGCATCTCAACGCGTTCAATTATTGAAACCAGTTTGTTTTTGAAACTAAGCGCTGCTTTTGTGCTGAAGTCAGCATCGCTTATTCCCTCTCCAGTGTCCATGAAGGCTAACCTGCTCGCGTCGTTGCCGTACTTATTAATAGCATCCCTTAATGTTACAAAGTTGCCTTTGCTCTTGCTCATCTTCATACCGTCAACCGTTACCCACCCGTTGGCGCCTATAGCCTTAGGCCAGTACTTTTCAGGCCAGAAAGCAGTGTGATTGTATAAGAAGAAGATTAAGTGATTCGTTAGCAGGTCTTTACCGCTGTTTCTTAAATCAACAGGGTACCAGTACTCGAACTCTTTTTTTAATTGTTTAATTAACTCCTCTGATAGTCCCGTCTTTTTAGCAACTATCCTCGGCTCGCCTTTCTTGAGAAGCACGTAATCGAAGAATTCCGGCTTCATATTCTTGACACTAACTTCTTTATTATGAACGTGTTTTTGTATAATGTAATAACTCATGTAAATCGTGCTGTCGCTTAAGCATTCAATATTGCATTTTGGGTCGCAGGGCAGAGGAGTTCCAAGTCCGCTTTTTCTCGCGCACGCTTTGTCCTTCATCTTGATTATCATATTTTTCATAACATTGCGCGCCTCTTCAGGCAATACGCGCATATCATTCAAGCACTTCAAAGTTTTTTTCTTCCAAATTTCATCGCTGTATTTTATGAACCACTGGTTTTCTAATATTTTGATTACGCAGTTCGTTAAGCACCTGCAAACAACCGGCTCGCTCATCTCGTGCAGAAGGCCTGCTTCGTTGTTCTTTATCATCTCCTCGCTGACCTTGTCCTTGACGAGTTCCACTTTCTTCCCTGCATACTTTCCGCAGTTTTTGTTCATAACTCCTTTATGAAAACCTATTTTGTAAACGTGTTTCGTAGCCTTTTCAAGCAAATCCTTCTGGTTTAAACTTTTAATCTTGTAATCATTGCAAGCTTTCTCTGCTGAGAACTCTCCTAACTCTTCAGTTTTGATAATTGGTATGGGTTTTATTTTTTTAATCTCTTCAATATCTAATCCGTACTTTTTGCATAAATTTTCATCTCTTTGAAGCATTTTTAAAGCGATGTAGTCAAAAGGTGCATCGCTTGGAACGCTTGTGACTATGCCTGTTCCAACATTAGGGTTTACGAATAAGCCTGGCAATATTATTATCTCTTTTTTTATCATTGGGGCTTTTGCGTATCTTCCTATTAGAGTGCTTCCTTTCACATTGCCTAACTTTTCCAAGTCTTTCTGCTGCCATTTTAGTTTCTCATAAGCTATTTCGCTTACAACCCATTCCTCTTTGCCTACTTTTATTCTTACATAACTCGTGTCAGGATTAACCCATAAGTTTGTTTGCCCGAATACTGTCTCAGGCCTTAATGTTGCAGCGATTAAGTGCTCGTCTCCGAGTTTGAATTTTAACAAGACGTATTCTTCTATCGTCGCATCCTCTCCTTCTTTCCTGTCGTGGCTTCCGCACGCGCTGTCACACTCAGGACAGTAGATTACTGGATGCGTGCCTTTCACTAATAATCCTTTCTCTTTTAATTTGTTGAACTGCCATGTTACGAAAGCGTTATACTCTTGGTTTAAGCTCGTGGTGTAGAAGCTTCTTCTCCAGTCCACTGCGAGTCCGAACTCTCCCATGTCCTTCACCCACTCGTTAACGAAGTATTTTACAATAAATTCAGGGTCTTTGAATTTCTCAATCTCTTCTTTCTTAATACCTGCTTTTTCGAAGGCTTTTATCTGCGACTCTTCACCTTTCTTCACCCTCTTCGCTGCGCCGACTATTGGCTCGCCTGTTGCGTGAAAACCGAAAGGGAATAATGTGTTATATCCTAGCATGCGGTAGAACCTGATTACCATATCATTGCGGATAGCACTGTAAGCGTGGCCCACGTGAGGGCTTAAGTTAACGTAAGGGTAAGGAAAGGTTGCGAAGAATTTCTTTCTAGAACCTACCTCACTTTCAAAGATTTTAGCATCCTTCCACTTCTTCACCCACTTCTTTTCAATAACGTGAATATCCATTATTATTGTCTTTCTTTCAGGTTTTATTAAACTTGTCTTGGTAAAATTATCTGTCTTTGATCTGTTTTATCATGAAAGAATTGAACTCTTTTAATGATTTAGAGTCATTGCGGTACCAGTGGCATTCAATAGCAGGTGTACTAAAATTGTTTATAATACTATCCGGCACTGCCTCTATTTTTAATCCAAGCATGCTGATAAATTCTAGTTTTGAAAGATTACCAATATCTTCCGGAACATTAGTGAGAGGGTTGCTGCCTATAAATAATTGTTTTAGATTTGCAAGGTTTCTGATACTTTCTGGTATGGACTTTATTTCATTTTCAACTATATCTAATATTTTCAGATTTTTCAGGTTCCAAAATGATTCAGGCAAGCACTTTAAATTATTGTTAGATATAGTTAAATCTTCAAGTTTTGATAACAAGTATATACGTTCAGGTAATGCGTTTATATTAATATTCTGTATCATTAAAGACTTTAAATTCTTTAATTCAAGTATCTCTTCCGGGAATTTGAATAATGGATTCCTGTTTAATCTTAATTCTTCTAAGTTAACCAGTCTAGTTATTGATTCAGGAATAGAACCTAATCCGTCACAAATAAGATTATTATACTTTTCCCCGTAATTGTTCAAGTCAAGTTTTTTAATCATCTTTGCTTCAAAATTTGAAAGGTTGTTTATCAAATCATTTAAGGATAAGTATTTTATTGCCCCGTTTAGTGAGGGGTTTTCAGATTTTTTAAATTGTATAAATAGCTCGCCGTCTATTGTTACGTGATACTTGTATAATTCTTTTACTGCACTTCTTGGTTGGTTTTTTAAGAGATTGTTTAATATTTTCGTTCCTGATTTAATTATGAAACTGCTGAGTATAGGGTAACCTGTTTCCGTAAATTGCTCATCGCATAAGGCGTCAAGTATTGGCATGAATACTGGCTCTGATACGTTGTCTACTAGTCTTTCAAGCGCTTCTTCACCTATGATGTTAACGTAATTAACGAAATTGCCCAGTATGTCAAACATTAATCCTCTGCTAATATCACTCCCTTCTTTTTTGATTGCTAAATAATTATCTAAGTATTTGTTAAGTGATAATTCTAGTATTGACTCTTGTTCTTCCCTGAAGGCGTTAATTGTAAATCCTTTACTCATAGCGCTCTCCTGTACAGCATTATTAATATGAGGTATAACTTGGAAAGGTGCAGATAGTCTTAGATTCGGGTGCAGGTAAGTCATTAAGTTTCTAATAGTCATTAGCATGCCAATCTCTCCGAATTCTCCTCCTGCATGGCAGGGGTGTTTTATTGGACTGGCCAGTAATTCTTTATCATCATACACAAACCCTCCGATTATGAAGCCTCCTCCTTTGTGATAAGCCAAGCACACTCCCGCGACGCGGTTATTTCCATCGCTGCATTCGTAAAAGCCGGTAGGGTATAACAAGAGTCTTTGCCCTTCTTTTTCAATAATGTAATGCTCAAAGTCGTCAACGTAATTAGGCAACTCTTTTTCACCCTGCCGTCTTAACTGCGTTCTCGCATCAGCAATAGATCCATTTAATGAGTATAATGCATTTTTATGCAGTTGTTCTTCGTTCATAAGATTGTACCATAAAAAGGGAAGATTTTGCTTAAAAATCTTTTCTTAGCCTACCAAAATCTTATAAAATCTTATGTTTCAATAATTCTTTATCCCTGTCCTAGTTTTTGTGGGGCTGTCGTCTAACCTGGCAGGGCAACTGGCTCCAGCAACATGTTTTGGTGGAGCGCTGAGGCGCTTTGCGTCGTTGAAGAAACCAGTAAATCGGGGTTCAAATCCTCGCAGCCCCACCACTCTTTTTTTAAACCCTTAATTCTTACTTTATTACTATGGTTTTGGAGGAGTTTTTAAGTAATTTTTATTCAATAATTGTTAATACTTGGGTCTTCGTATTGGCAGGTTTTGTTATCACTTTCCTTGTTCAATACTTCGTGCCTAAGGAGAATATTGTCAAGGTCTTCGGGAAGAACAAGTTGAAGACTATTATTTACTCATCCCTTACGGGTGTATTGTTAAGCGCGTGCAGTTACGGAGCAGTGCCGGTAATAGCAGGGCTTCGCAAGAAAGGAGCCACTACTGCTTCATGCATTACCATGCTGCTCTCAACCCCTTGGATGGGATTATTCCAGTCTGTAATCTTAACCGCGTATATCGGGCCTTTGAAGGCGTTAATATTATTAATAGCTTCAATAATTCTTGCAGTAGTTACTGGTTTAATCTTTGCTTACTTGGAGAAAAAGAAAACTCTTGAACCTCCTAAGAGGATAACAAGAGCAGTTCTTGAATCTTGCAATTGTGAGGAAGAGGATAAGTACTTGAAAGAGCACTCGAATCAGAATGAGTTAATTGACTTATTCTTATTCGTTGGCAAGAATTTGTTAATAGGTGTATTGCTCGCCGCTCTTGTTAAGACATTCATGACATCCTCTGATGTGAGTAATATTTTCGGATTAAACGTTTTATCAGTGGTTTACGCTGTGCCTTTAGCAACTATTGTTGAAACCGTTGGTGAAGGTTTAGGCGTCTTCGCGGGAGAATTATACTCATTAGGCGCTAATATAGGAGTTGTTTTTGCTGTTATGATGGTTGGTGTTACAACAGACATTACTGAACTAACAATGCTTGACACCGTGTTTGGAAAGAGAACTGCTACGTATTATACTATAATCAGCACTTTAATGGTATTATTCTTCTCTTATCTGCTAAACATATTATTGTAAAAACTTAATAAATAACTGCTGCGTGTTTTTAGTTTATGGATAAAAATAAAGGAGTTCTGCCAATAGGAGCTTTAGTTCTTATACTAATAGGGAGCTTATGGTTAGCTCAGGACATGGGCTGGTTGAGCACTAGTATAAGCTGGTGGCCTTTACTATTAATAGTAATAGGGATTGGCATAATCGTTAACAATTACTGGAAGATTTGAATATTATTCCCATTAACTTTTAGCTTGTCTTTTATTAGGGACTCCGCCATTTCAAGGAATAATAACTCTCCTGTTTCATTAAACAATTGCAGTAATTCCCTGTTAAAACTGTAAATAATCCAAGCCGTTTTCTCTAACTCTTCTTCCTTTTCAAAATCTTTAACTATTACAGCTCTTCTGTGCGCTTCTTTGCTGACATCATTGCAAGGCTCTAATCTTCTAACTTTCTTCAAACTATAATCGTAAAAGTAAGGGTGATACCTGCAAACGCTTGGCTTAGCACAAAGATTAATACTCAACTTTTTAAGATTATCTGCTAATTGTGAATCTTCTTTTATTTTTAGATTGTGAAGCTGGCACTTCTTTTCTTTGTAAAACCTGCAATTTATTAAGTAAACGCCGTAAAAATTATTTCTTTTGCCTATGAAGATTAAAGGAGTATTCTTGGAATAAATCCATCCTGTTCCTTTTACTTCCTTATCCTTGAACTCGTAATCTCTTAAAGAGTATAATATCTTTGCGAGGTCGAAAACGTTCAAGTTAACAGTAATGTTCTCACAGCAAGTATTCTCGCAGTTTAAACAATCACTTAATTCTATCATTAACATTTTCCTTAAAATCTCCTATTTAGAAAGTTTTTTATTAACAATTTCTTCAATAATAATAGCTAATGAAGGCTTACTTTCATAAGATGATAAAAGCAATTGGGTTTGCCAGGCAGGCATTCTGCCACCCTAATAAGGGTTTCTGGGAGACTGCTTACGGTATTCTCAGGAAAGGCAAAGAGGTAGTAATTGACAGGTATTTTTTCAAAGACTTCCACTTGTCCAGTTTGTTAAGCGTTTACAACAGCGACGTGATGATTAAAACCAATGAGGTTATTAAGGTTATTATTCCAGTTCCAAGGGATAACTTAACCGCTCATGAACGATTTAACAACGAGGTTCACTTTTTAAGAGAAGGCAGTAACTTAACACCTGAACTCTTAGAGACTGGAAGGTTTGCCAACGGTTATTACATTAAGGAATCATTAATACCTGGTTGTTCCTTGGAAGAAGAGATGCTTAAAGGAGAGGTTAAGTCTGACGCGTTTTTCAAGATAGGATTTAATCTAAGAGAACTTCACGGCTTGGGAATAGCGCACGGAGACTTGATGCCTAAGAATATTGTGGGATTAATATTCATAGACGGTGAGGACTGCAGGGAATCAAACCCTAAAAATATTAGTTTTGATATTAATACATTCTCTCAATTCTTGAACCAAGAACAAAATACTGCTTTTAATCAAGGCTACGTTAACACGGATTAGAAAGGTTTTTTACTAATCAAAATAGATAATGTTATATGGTTGAAAAATGGATTAATGCAGTTAATGAGTTCCTAGAAAACCTGCCCTTCAAAAAAGATGTTACAGGTGTTTTAATTACTGGCAGCTACGTTACAGGCAAACCAACAAAACAATCTGACATTGATGTTCAAATAATATTAAAAGATAGTGTCAAGTATAGAGAACGGGGCAACAAATTAGTTAAAGGTTATTTAATCGAGTACTTTGCAAACCCGGCTTGGAGGCACGAGGATTACATAAAAGAGGATGAAAAAGATAAGAGAAGAGTTAATGCTGCAATGTTTGCAACAGGCAAGATATTGTTTGACAAGACAGGCAAACTAAAAGAATTAAAGAAAAAATGCACGAAACTATTAAAGACAAGGTTTGAAAAAATGCCAAAGTTCAAGGTTGAATTAAGCAAATACGCTTTATGGGACGTTATAGATGACATTAAAGGTTCAGGCAAATCATCCAAGAATCTGAAGATGCAATACTATCTCGGATTAAATGCGATAATACGAACCTACTCTGCTTTCTTAAGAATTGACATTCCTAAACCAAAGAAATATTACGAATACTTCAGCAATGATAAAAGCTTGAAAAAATACAGGTTCAAACCCTTCCCTGACAAACTCTTCTCAAAAATAGTTCTTCAATCCTTAAACTATAATAGTATTACTCCTTTGGAAAAATTATACAATCACGTGATTAAGGAGATGGGAGGGTTTGACATCAATGATTGGAAGATTAGAAGCCCTGCTAAAAACAAGTGAATTTAGAAAGTTTTTTATTAAGATTATTTATAAGAATATTATTCATGAAACGAGTTGATCGCCCCACACGCCAGTAAAGAGTTAGTTTTAAATACTGTTTCATATTCTAGAATTATTAAAGGTGAAATGTTTTGAGAATACTTACACTGCACTCGGATTATATCAAGTTTGAGCCTACTAAGAAGGCGTTGAAAACTGCTCCTGAGGTTAAGAAGGAAGCTGAGGAGATGAAGGAGTGCTTGGTAGTCTTCATGAGTGTTGAAAAAAACGATGAGAAGAATCCGGAACAAGTCGTTGACAAATTAGTGTCCGAAGTTGATAATATTATAAAACAATTGAAGACGAGTAATGTAGTCTTGTACCCTTACGCTCACTTGTCAAATAGTTTAGCTAATCCTAGAATCGCTCAGGAAGTTTTAGAAAAGGCAGAACTTGCACTTAAAAAGAAATACTCTGTCAAGCGCGCGCCGTTCGGCTGGTATAAGAAGTTCACAGTATCCTGCAAAGGCCACCCACTCGCAGAGTTTAGCAGGGAATTCACTGCTGAGACTTTGAAGAAAACGGTTGGCGAGGACTTAACAGAAGAAGAGCGCAAGAACATGCTAAGGGATATCAGCAAGATGAGAATAGATTCCAGGAAATTGAAAGAGAACGACCACAGATTATTAGGCCAGCAGTTGGACTTGTTCAGCTTTAACGAAGTAGCTCCGGGAATGGTGTTCTGGCACAGTAATGGTTTAATCATATTCAACGAATTAGTAGAGTTATGGAGGGAATTGCACAGGAGTGAGAATTACTCTGAGGTTTCAACACCGCAGATAATGGACAAGAGATTATGGGAGATAAGCGGGCACTGGAGATTATACAAGGAGAACATGTTCTTAACAAAGTATGAAGAATCTGATTACGCGGTGAAACCAATGAGCTGCCCTGGAGGCATGCTGATATATAGGAGCAGGCCGCACTCTTATAAGGAACTGCCTATGAGAGTATCCGAACTGGGCAAGGTTCACAGGCTTGAATTGTCAGGAACACTTGCAGGACTTTTCAGGGTTATACAATTCACGCAGGATGACGCGCACGTTTTCTGCACTGAGAAACAGTTAGAGAGTGAGGTAACCAGGATAGTTAAATTATTCGTAGGAATGTATCAAATGTTCGGGTTTAAAGAGTTCAGGTTCTCACTCAGCACTAGAAGCGAGGAGAAGAAAGACAAGTATTTGGGAAGCGACGCAGTATGGAATAACGCGATTAAGACATTAAGCAATGCTTTGAACAAGTTGGGCATGAATTTTAAGATTGAACCTGGAGAGGCGAAGTTTTACGGTCCAAGCCTGGACTTGTTAATCAAGGACTCTTTAGGCAGGGAATGGCAGTGTTCAACACTGCAGTTAGATTTTAACACTCCTAACAGGTTCGAATTAGAATACGTTGATGAATCTGACAAGCCTCAGACTCCGATAATGCTTCACCACGTTGTTTACGGAAGCGTTGAGAGATTCATAGGAATACTATTAGAGCACACTAATGCTAACCTGCCAACTTGGTTGTCACCAGTGCAGGTTAAAGTGATTAACTTCTCAGAGTCCAATGTTAAGGCAGTTGAGAAATTAGTGAAAGAGCTTAAAGAGTCAGGAATCAGGGCAGAGTCAGACTTGTCGAACAAGACGGTTAATTACAAGGTAAGGGATGCTGAAATAATGAAAGTGCCTTACATTATAGTAATAGGCGACAAGGAAGAAGAGAATAAGACCTTAGCAGTCAGAGTGAAAGGAGACAAAAAGCCTAAGTTTGGAGTCAAGAAGGAAGAGTTCACCAAGAAATTGTTGGAAGAGATAAAGAATAGAAACTTGAAGCATTTAATTTAATTAAGTGCGTGAATATTATATGATAATAAGGCCTGCAATAATTGAAGACATTGACGCGGTTAAGTCATTAGATGAGGTTTGGGAAAAGGAATCAAACGTTGGAGGCGAGTCTAGGAATTATTTAAAGAACTGCATTAAACATTCTAGATTATTCGTCGCACAAGAAGATGATAAATTAATAGGATACTCTTTATTCACATTAAAGAAGGCTAAGAAGCAGGAGTACAGCACCTTAAAGAAGGGCCAGAAATACTTATTCATTGACTACGTTTACGTCCTGAAAGATTACAGGAACAAGAAGATAGGCAATAAGTTAATCAAAGCAATAGAAGATTATGCAAGAAAAATCAAAATAGGTTCAGTATACTTGTACGCGGTAAGCAGCGAACCTGAGAAGTTAATAAGTTTTTACAAGAAGAAAGGTTACGACGTGAGCTATGTTATGATGTATAAGAGATTAAAGATTAAAAAATGAAAACTTTTTTTTAAAATAATCCTTCCTACTCTTGTATTCTTATGTCAACCGTTGAAGAATATACACTAACTAAGTATGAAAGTTTTTGCAGTCTGGAAAGTAATTCATGGATATTTTTTTATAAGATTCAGGCTATTACGAAAACTTTATAACCTAATCTTTTTATAAAATTGCTTTATTATGAGAAGTAAGTTAAAGCGATTCATAGGGAGAATATCAGAAGGTTTCTTGGACCGCAGGATTGACAAGAAGTGGAAGCAGCATGTTGCTCTATTGAAGAGTTATAATGAGGCACGTGATGCTGCACTTGTGCGCTGGAAGAACAACGCTACGAATGAGGAACTTGATGCTATAATAAGCGCAGGGAGGGTGTTTCACCGCGCGTGATGTTTGGCGATAAGTGGACAACTATACCTTTAGATAAGTATACTATTATGTCTTTAGATGATTATATTAAGGAAAAGGATTTCTTCCGTGTTTATCCCGAGAATTATGCCGAGAAGAGAGCTTCAGGAGAGTTTTATTTTGAGATGTACATGGATGAAGGAAGTTTTTATTATTGCGGATGGTGCGATGCAATTATCCTAGGAGCTACATCAATTGATAAAAATCTTAACGCAAGTTGCAAGGTCTGCGGCAAGTATTTTTAATTAGTATTTCTTTTGCCACGTGTTCATTGAGTTTGTTTTAATATAGTTGTCAAGCATTTCCAATTCTTAATGAAAACCTTTTTAAAATAATCCTTCCTATTCTTGTATTCTTATGTCAGTTGTTGAAGAATATACACTAACTAAGTATGAAAGTTTTTGCAGTCCGGATAGTGAAGCTGGAAAGAAGATTATTGACATGATAGAAAGGTTTTATTTAGACTATGTTAAGAGTTTAATAGATGAAAGAAACCGAGTTTCTCTCTTTGAAACCTATACTATAATCTGATTTAAAGCAATATATCGAAATATTTTTAAAGAGAATTTCGTCTTGAAAGTGTTAATACACGAGAGTGAAACAAGGATGAAAAAACTATTTTCAATATTAGTAATTCTTGCCATAATTGGTGCAGTTTTCGCTGCAGAACCAATATATGATGCAAGCCTTAATGTGTTAATGGGCACTTACGGTCCAGGAGACACATTAACAGTATATGGTTTCATAGACCATACAACTGGTGAAGGAACACTTCCAAAAACCAGTCTAACACTAAGGTTCTATAATTCAATGTCAGGACCTGGTTTGTCAACACCAATCACAAGCATTAATTATGTAAGTGATTACGAGAATCCAAATAATTTGTTGCTAGACGGTGCTTTCACAGCAACCAAATCATTGTCAGGACTAACAACAGGGGATTATTACGTTGAAGCGTTAATAAACGGACAAGTTGAAGCTTCTGCAATGTTCAGTTATGATTCAAGCTTGAACAGGAACAGCACATTAACAGTGCCAAGCTCTTACATCACAGCAGGCAACATAAACGTTGGTTATACTATAAGCAAAGTAAACACTGTTGAAGACGTAATCTACACTGTTGACTTTTACACGCCAACAATGGACGGGCAAGGAACTTCAAAACAAACAGATACGATGACAGTTACTAACACTAATTCAAGCAGCAAACTAGTATCATTCACTTCAGCAGAGTTCTCAGACTTGGCTAACGTATTAGTTGTAAAAGTAACAGGAACTAACCAGACAGTTCAGGACTTACCTCAGGGATTCGCAAGAGTCTGGTTAATCGGGCAGCCAGTAAGTATTGAAAGTTCTGGAAGTATGGCATTCAATTACGATAATTGCAAGGCAAAAGAAGGCGCTGAAAGAATTTGCAGCTTTACTGTAACTAATACAGGAGATTATCCTGCATCTTTTGCAGTAACAGCAAGTTCAGAGCTTGAAACCAGCGTGTCATTCGATTCCTCACTATTGCAGCCAAACACTGAAAGAACAGGAACAATAACACTAACTGGTGTTGAAGGCGACGCGCCAGTAAAGCAGTTAGAACTAAACTTGAAATACGGAGCTCAAGTTCTTCAATCATTAAACGGCAGCGTAACTGTTGAAACTCGTGATTTATTAAGTCAAATAAGCATCCTTGATTTTGATATAACACCAACAGATATTAGGCCAGGTGATGAAGTAACAGTAAGCTTCAAGGTTAAAAACACTGGAGACTTCTCAGAGAGAGTAAGAGTCCAGTACGTTTTAGGAGACGAAGACCCTGTTAATTACGGAAACACTTACAACCTGCTTAAGAACCAGATTAGAAGCGTAAGCGTAACTTTCAATGCTCCAGAGGAAGAAGTTGTTCCTTTCTCACTGAACATATTGAAAGAGGATGACGTTATTGCAGGAACCGTAACAAACATCTACATAGAACCATTCGTTTTCACACCATTCACTAGATGGAAGACGGAATACAAGTACTTAGAGCAAGGGGATACTGACGAGAACGTCATAAAAGTAAGGAATGACGGAAACACTGCAGAATACTACCAAGTAACTGTTGAAAGCAATTACGCCTCACTTGATAAGAGAGTTTACTTATTAGCAGGACAAAGCACTGACATAACAGTTCCAATACTAATAAGCAACACTGCAGAGGTTGGAGCTTTCAATGTTGAAGCAGAGGTTTGTTCATTAACAACTTACGAGTGCGACACTGACGACTTTACAATAACAGTATTGGAGAAAGAGAAAGAGAACACAACAATTGTTTTAAACCAGACTCTGCAAGACTTGTCAGGAGATGAAGGAGCAGTATTTGAAGTTGCAGTTCAAAACTTTGAAGGAGCAACCAAGACTTACTCAGTATCCGTTGATGCTTTCAACGGAGAAATTCAAGTAAGCCCTTCAGATTTAACAATAATGAACGGCGAAGAGGGAGTGTTTTACCTCTACGCTAAACCAGAGAACAAGATGACTCAGGACATTACTTACAACGTAATGAGCGGCAAAGAAGTGGTTTCAACAGGAAACCTCACCTTGTCTTATCCTGGATTAGGACTTACTGGTTTAATAACACTAAGCGAGGCAGGAAGCTTGGGTGCAATAATCCTTGGGATTGCACTCATAGGAGCTCTTGTCTTCTTAGGAGTAAGATCATTCAACCAGTCAAAGGTTGAATTAAAGTATTGGAAGTAATAAGGAGGCGCTTTAAAGCTTTGAAACGCTTCCTTTTTTATTTCTTTATTACTATTTTTTTAGTCTCAGCAGCTAATGCTGCAACGGTTTGCAGCGAGACTTATTTCAAAGATTCTGTAACTATTTATAACAACATGGGTTCGCCCGTTTATTACGAGATATCTGCAGGAGGGAAAGCAGCAATATTCACCAGCATATTAGGAGATACTAGTTTTTTCTTGTCAAACGGCGAGTCTAAAAAGATAAGTTTTGAAACTTACCTGCCTTTCAAAGGAGTTTATGACTTGAATATCATAGTTGATAATTCAAAGACAGGAAAGACTAGTTACCATTACGATTTCAACGTCACTAACTGCCACTTGTTTAACGTTTCAGTAAATGATTTACAGGAAAGTTACTGCACTAATGGGGGAATAAATTATACACTAAATATTGAGAATACAGGAATTTATGAAGAGAGCATTAATGTTAACTCAGGCAGGTTTTCTTTCACTGCTATTGTTTCACCAGGAGAGGTTAAACAATACCCTCTAACTTTTTATGAAGAAGACGTTAATGACAACAGGCTGCAAATACTTGCAGAGAATGAATTCTACTCAGACTATAAAGAGTACGTCTTAAACATAAGCGACTGCGACTTCATGGGATACGAAGTTAGTGATATAGAATTATGCGAAGGGGATATGAAGACTCATAGTTTGAAGATAACTAATGAAGGAGTTCACACTGACTTTTACAACGTTTCAACGAAGAGCAAGGTTTTGGAATTAAACGATACTTTTTTCGTTTTAAACCCTGGGCAGAGCAAGATAATAAGATTTAATATAACAACCAGCTGCGAGGATAAGGGTTACAAGATTACAAGCTTGCTAGTAAAATCTTCACTATTAGGTGAAGTTATTGTTCCAGTAAATTATAACGTGTTGAACTGTTATGACCAGAACGTTTGGATAAATGAAGACTTTAACAATGTCTGCGAAGGTGACGCTAAGAACGTTACATTCACAATAGAAAACACTGGTGTTAAGAAGAACTCTTATGATGCATTCTTCTTGTTTGGAGAAACTAATCTCTCAAGGTATTACGAGGTTGACGCGGGCAGGAAGGTGAACATTACACTATCAGGTGTGGACTTGCCAGCTGGAGACTTAACCGCTTACTTGCTAAGCGTGAGCACTGACAGCTGCAGTTTAACCAAAGAGGACAGCGCAACCCTGCACGTTAAGCCTTACGGTGAATGCTACAACGGATTTTTAGAGCTTCAGCCAAGCTTCTTTGACAATAATACTAAAGTCACTGTTCATAATAATGGTACGAGACAAAACACTTACACTATGCACGTCTTTGCTTATAATGAGATTGACAATATGAGTTTCACGCTGGACGCTGGCCAGAGTTCAACATTCACGCTAACACCTTTAATGCTTATACATAAAGAATACGGTGTTGAATCCTTCCAGGTGGTAATGGAGGGAAATAATGCTTACGGAAAAGCAAACACAACTTATTATGACAACGGAGTCACTGGTTTGATTATGAGAACCGCCACTAATGCTTCTTTAATAACAGGATTCACTCTTTTCCTGATAATCGTGTACGCTTTCGTAAAGAAAGAAATAAAAGAAGCGAATAAGTATTAAATTACTTAACATGACGGCTGAATTCTTAGGCGATAAGGTAATAGTACGTGATGAGAAACTAGCTAACTCATTGCACTCTAAAGGTTATATTGGCGTATTAAACAGGGCTAAATTGGAATTATCGCTTATTGAAGCATTATACTTGATGGAGAAAAATAAGTTAGAAGTCTCTTATAAGAATAAGAAGATTACTGAACAAGAACTTGTTAAGAAAGCATTCAGGATGGATAAGAGGTTCAACCTCAGGTATAAGGTATTCTCTGATTTGAAAGAAAAGGGTTACGTTGTAAAGACAGCGTTAAAGTACGGTTTTGATTATAGAGTGTATGATAAAGGAGTTAAGCCTGGAAGCAAGCACGCTGATTGGTTAATCTCGTGTTATAATGAGAGTGAGAAGTTTTCCTGGAAAGATTTCAGTAAATTAATGAGACTCAGTCACGGCGTTAATAAATCAGCAGTTACAGCAATAGTTGATGATGAAGGAGACGTTACTTACTGGGAGTCAAAGTGGAAGAAGCTCTAAAAACTCCTGGCATACCTAATCTCTTTCTTGATAATATTCCTTTCTTTTAATTCAGGCCTTAAATCCGTCTCTATCACTAGGAAAGTATTGAAGCCTGTTTTTGACTTTAATCTCTTAATTTCAGGAAAGTGCTCGCTGTAAACGTCGTGTTTAAAACTGCCTCCTGGGAAACTCCAATGAACCTCGCATAGTCTTTCCATGATAATCTTTGAGTCCAAAAAGTCTGATAATTCATTAGTTCTTCTTTCAAGAGCGTGGCATAAGTCAAGAGTGAAATTGTAATCCTCGTGCTCTAGCAAAAAGTTCTCAACCATTTCAACACTGTCTCCTTCAAACCTCTTGTCAGGATTCTCAACGCTAATGTTTTCAAAGAAGTAAAGAGAAGTTCTTAACAAGTCTTTAACTTTTTCAGGCTCTTCTAACTTATCTATGTGGAATGTTATATTCCTGCACTTGAACGCTTTGTAAAACTCTAATAGTTTATAAAGCACTTGTTTCGAATCATCATCACTAACTGAGTATTTTATGTTCTTGCTAGGAGAGTGTAAAGTGTTGCAAAAACTCTTACTAATGTAATAATAAATGCTCTTGTCAGGAACGTATTTCATGAAGGTTTCAGCACTTGCAATGTTTAATTCAAAACCGTTAACATCCTTCTTCCTGATTATTTTCTTAATAATAGTATCCGTGTCGTCCTCTACCTTGTGGTAGCATCCAGTGCTAACGAGAAGTATCATATTCAATAATTGGATAAATATCTAATTTATAAATTAATTGCACAAATTCCTTCAGTTCTTAAAAAATTCGTGAAGGTCTCGCTGTTCCCGTGGTTAACGTAAACAGTCTTAGCCTTTGATTTCTTAACCACTTCAAGAAGGCCTTTAAAGTCAGCGTGGTCGCTTACAGTGAAACCCGCATCAGCGTTGAACCTCTTCCTGTAACTAGGTATCATATTCCACCCGCTGAAGACTGCAAACCTTAAACCTTTTTTCCGCCTCAAACTGTTAAAATAATTATTATTCGTTCTCATGGGAGTTGTGAATAACAAGTCACTATTCTGAGGCAAGCTATTACTGCCTAAACTTATACCATAATCTTCGTAAATTTTGTTGTATAAGCTAATATTTTCATTAACTGACTTGTTATAATTCTTGAAATAGTATTGCAGTTCCTGGCTCTTACCAAGAGAGTAGCCCATTAAAACACTTAAGTAACCCTTTCGAATATTATCATCAACCCAGTCCTTGGCCTTCTTCATCTCTTCTTCGTAATCAGGGAATATGAAGAAGGGAGAGCCGAAGGTTGACTCAATTATTAAAGTATCACACCTTACTGGTTTAAAACCCTTCATGAATCCTCTCGTATTCGTGCTGAAATCACCGGTGAATAATAACCTCTCATCGCCCTCTTTAATCAGAAGGCTTTTGCTTCCAAGGATGTGGGCTGAGTTTAATAGTTCAATATTATTCAAGGATTTTTCCTGAACAATACTCTTGCCCCTGAGATGTGATATTATGCAAGTAGGGTCGCTGCAAACAACTTTCTTGCTTGTTTTAAACAAGTGGTCAGCGTGGGCGTGGCTTAAAAAGGAGTAATCAGTGTCTTTGCAGTCCCCGTCAAGAGCAATAGTGTAATTCTTAGTCTTAATTTTAACAGTCTTGCCTGCAAGAACATTCATGAAATTATTGGATTCAGAAACGTTTTAAAAAACCTTTTATAATGATTCTTCTAATAATAATACTTGTAAGATGATGAAGGATACAGGCGGCCAGAGCTATTCGCTGTGATGAGATGCAGTACCTTCTGATTACAATTTTCTTCGTCTATTACCGAATTAGTTAATCAGCGTTAAAAGAATATAAACCACAGGTTATTTTTTATTCCTACCATGGTTGTTGAATACGCACAAAAATTTTTCTCTGATGAGTTATTAATTAATGAATTAGAGCTTAATGGTGTTGAGGGCAGTGCTGGAACCGGTAAGAAGTATAATATATTGAAAGCCTTATTTGCAGGTTATTTTTTGAGGAAAGCAAGAAAGCAGGGTATTGAGGCAGAGTATGATTATTTGCACGATTTTTTTCAAAGCGTTGGGATTAAGAAACTAGTTCCTTTTTTAACTAAAAAATATAATGTCTTCTCTAATGATTTGGAAAATCTGGAATTTTATGTTAAGAATCATTATCCTGGATTAATACTGCCTAATCATAAGAAATTCATTGACCCTTTCCTGTTAGGTTCTTTAATACCAGAGCAGTTATTTGTAAGAGGAGTTTCTAAAAAAGAAAACCTTGAAATGAAACTGGTCGGCAAAATTCTTGAAAGCTGCGGCGGAATCGGGCTTGATATGAATGCTGAAGGCAAGAGAATAGCAACTCCTGAGGTTGATAATGCCATAACATACACTCTTAGCAGAGGGGATTTGGTCTTAATCTTCCCGGAAGGAACAAGGAATAAGAACTATGATGAGACTAAGACCTTTGGAACATTTAAGAAAGGAGCATCAAAGTATTGCTTAATGAATAGTGTCTTGTTAAAACATGAGTTTCCTGCAGGCATACCTTATACTATAATCTTTATAGACGGCAGGATTGAAAAAGGGGAAGAGATAGAGGTCTTGATTGAAAAACCAGTGTTTCTTAATAAAAAGATTATTGAACAATATGAGCGGGCAAAATTAGATGAAAGGATTAGTATTGCCGAAAGAATAACCGACGGGCAGAGAGAACAGATGATAGCCTTATCAAACAGGGAGAGAATACCTCATTTTGATTATGAGAGGAATCAATACTAAAAAAATATAAAACTCGCATTACTCTATAAATAAAGCAATGAGAAAATTATTTCTAGTATTTCTCGTATTAACCTGTTTTAGCATTGCTTACAGTGCGGATTCTATTATAATAGGAGTCAGGCAGGTTGGTGAAGAGTTTGAAGGAGTTATTGCCACACTTAATGTTGAGGTTATGGAAGGAAGTAATCACGTTTACATGGATACTCTTCCTTTGACAGAGATAGATACTCAAGCAAGTGCAAGGCTTGCCAGGGAAGTGGCTTGTGAGACTATGAGTGTTGACTGCAGTGATAAGGACTTTTTTTACACAGTCAGGGGAGAATTTCCAATGATTGGAGGCCCCAGTGCCGGAGCCGCAATGACTGTATTGTCAATGGCTGAACTATCAGGAGCAATAATTAATTCTAATGTTGCAATGACTGGAACAGTTAATCCTGACGGCAGCGTGGGCAACATTGGAGGCTTGTTAGAAAAAGCAGTAGCTGCCAGCAAGTACGGTATAACTACTTTCCTCGTGCCTCAAGGCCAGCTTGCTGAAGTAAGTGATTACGAGTTCGAGAATGGTATGAGAGTCTTTGAGGTTTCAACTGTTAGGGAAGCTTACGGTTACTTCACTAATAATTTCTTTGAGGAATTAGATGACGTTATCTACTTTGACGAGTTCAATGATTTCATGAAGCCTTTAAGCGATTACTTGATGAATTATTCAAACACTTTATTCAATGACTTGAACAGTTTTTATGAGATAAGCTCTTTAACACCAGAGGATTCAGCAATTATTGACATCTTAATAAATAATACTTTAAACCAGAGAGTTGAAACTTTGGAATTGTATAATAACAACAGTTATTACAGTGCGGCAAGTTATGCTGTAACTTCAAGCATTAACTCTTTATACACTACTTACTTGATTAATTATTTTGAAAAAAACGACACTGCTTACTTGAACGAACTTCTTTATTTCCTTAACCAATCGCTTAACGATTTTGAAGAAACAATTAACCAGCCTTTCACATTAAACCACATTAATGACTTGGAAGCAGTTAATATAGCAGTTGACAGGTTTTTTGAAGCCAAACAATTATACAACGAAGCAGTAGAGTATTACAAACAGGATGATATATTCTCAGCATTTTATGACGTAGCATTTACTTACGTGCGTTTAGAGACGAGCAGGTCATGGCTTACTTTAAAGGAAGCATTCACTGACGAATTGCATGTAGAGTTTAACCAGGAGCTTCTTAAAGAATTGGCTTTAAGCAGGATAGAGAATGCTAATACTATGATTACTTACGCGGAATCCGTTGATTACTCAACATATTCAGTTATTGCAACTAATCACTTGGATACTAGCAGGCAGGCTTATAATGAAGGCAATTACATCTACTCTTTGTTTGAGAGTTTAAGGGCTTTAAGCAATGCTAATCTCGCAATGCAGTTGAGAGGAATAACCTTGGAGCAGGTGAGCGGAAGAATAGAATTGTCAAAGAAGCAGGCCAGACAGAATATTAACTTAGTGCAGTCGAATGATTTAATGCCTATAATGGCATTGTCTTATTACGAGTATTCTGAAACCTTTGAGGAAGACAGTCCTGCACAGTCATTAACATTTCTCGAATACTCCAAGCAATTCTCTTTATTGTCAATACAAATGGTTAACAGTATAGAGTCAAGCATAACGGTTCCTCTCTTTAACAACTTAAACCCTCAAGAAGTGGGTTATAATTTTACCATAGTAGGTATCGGCTTAGTAATAGGTGTAATGCTCGTATTACTAGTCTCTTACAGGTTACTGTTATGAGAAAACATTATTTTATAAGAAAAGAAGATAACATACCGCTAATAGGTGTTCACGTCTTCGGTTTAATAGACAGGGGCACTAATATTATACAGGTCCGGCCGATAAGCGGATGCCCGTTAAACTGCGTGTACTGCAGTGTTGATGAAGGCCCTGATTCTAAGAAGCTTAACACTTATGAGGTTGAGGTGAAGTTTTTAATTGAAGAGTTTAACAAAATAGTGGATTATAAGGAATGCGCTGATATTGAAGCTCACATAGACGGCATTGGAGAACCAGTTCTTTATTCCAAAATCGTTGAATTAGTTAAAGGAATAAGAAAAAACACTGGTGTTAAAACAATTAGCATGCAAAGCAACGGAGTCTTGTTAAAACCGGAATTAATTAAGAGCCTGGCAAAGGCAGGGCTTGACAGGATTAACTTAAGCATTAACAGTTTAAACGCTGAAATTGCTAAGAGGATGGCAGGTTCTGACTGGTATGATATAAACAAGATTAAAGAGACAGCTGAACAAATAGTCGGGTCTGGAATGGAATTACTAATAGCTCCAGTACTGGTTCCCGGTTATAATGAAGAATCAATGAGTGATTTGATAATCTTTGCAAAGAAATTAGGAGCGAAGTTAGGCATTCAAAGGTTTGAACGCCACAAGCACGGCAGGAAGTTAAATGTGAAAGAGCAGAACTGGTACAGTTTTAACAACTTATTGAAAGGTTTGGAAAAGAAGCACGGTTTGAGATTATTATTATCAAAAACGGATTTTAACATACACAAGGCTAAGAGTTTGCCCATAGTCTTCAAAAAAGGTGAGAAGATTAAAGGCAGAGTAGTATTGCCCGGCTGGTTAAAGAATGAAGTTATAATAAGCGTCAAGAACAGGCTCGTAACTGTTTTCAATTCTAAGAATAAGATTAAAGATTCCGTAACTGCAAAAATTATTAAGACGAAACACAACTTATACCTTGCTGAGAAGATATGAGCAAACCGTTAATGAAATTTTCACGCACATCTTCAGGAAGCCTAATATAACAATTGTAGCATATTCCGTCCATTTTTAAGAATTTATTAAATATTGAATCCTTTTCATCGTAAAGGAAGATTTTTGTATTAACTACGCAGTCACTTGGTTTGTGGCTTTCTGCAATAACGTCAACCCCGTATAATATGTCTCTCCTGCAATTGGAAGTGTCAAGCCCCTCTGCCATGAATTTTTCAAAAAAATCTTCTATCTCTGCCCCAGTTGCTACCAAGTGCTCCCTGGCAAGAAGATATAAGTATACATTTTTAATAAAAATAGCCTGTTTCTTATTGTTTAAATCAGGCATGTTAATATACATTAAGTTATGCTTTTTTGAGAAATAGAATAAATTCTCCAACTTTTTTTCCATAATTATAACACCTATATTTTCAGAAGAACTTTTAACTCTTTTAACATAATCCCTCCAATTATTGGAACCATGGGCATCAACTGTGCAGAAACCACTATTTAATGGCTTAAAGATGGAATTAAACTCTTCAGGCCCGAGATTAGCTTCCCCTTTTATAATAATCTGTTCTACTCCCATCAGATACTTAACAGAAATCTTTTAATTTAAAAACTTATCCAGTTAATATTATGAGCTTTGAAGATAAGTCTTTTATTGTACTTAAAAATTCTATCCCTTTCCTTTTATCAAAAGATTCTTATATTAATTTAGGAAACCAGACACTTATGGTTTCAGGACTGGGAGCAATAATCACTTTCCTAAAAAACTTAGGCATAATAAGAGAGGATTTTAATATTTTTTTAATCAATAAAAAAGACAAAGAACTGGTTTTTAAAAGAATAATACAAGCGTATTTTAAAAAACACTTAAGAGATGAATACGTATTCTTAACCTTTTCAAAAGATTACGAGTTTGATTTTAATAACCCGAATTTTTTCAGATTAATAAAGGATATTATCACAAGTATAGAAAACGTTTCTAACGCAAATAATATTACTGAAGAAGATTTGAGAAACAGAGTTAATGAGGTTAGAGACAGTATTTTTAAGCCTAAAGAAGAAGTAATTGACAAGGAATCCTTCCTGAAAGGTCTTGAAATAATCAGAAATGAAGATTATTATGCAGTAATAACTGCTTTGAACTCTATGATTAAACAAGTCTTCGGAAAGTCATACCCTCAAATAGTTTTTGAATCGCGTAAAAACAAGTACTTGTTTTCAAATTTTGTAAAGACTTACGTCAGGTTCTTGCCTTCACTCACGGATGAAGAGATTTCTCAAAAAATAATTAGTGATTTAAGAAACCTTGACGAAAGGTTATGGTTTATTTACGAGATTTACTTCGAAATCTTTGTTGAATTATCTGAAAATTACAATTATAAAATTAACGCTTCATTAGAAGAGGTTAAAGCCGAGATTCTTGAGGTTTTAACAAATCTTCCTGAAAACACTAATGATAAGCCTGAAAACGTTTTCAGGACAGCATTAGAGGAAAGAATCAGGAGCAAAAGGCCTGCAGCTACAAGCTTGTTTGAACAGGCAGAACAGGTTGAAGAAGCCTTTGATGAAATTTCCAAATAAGCAATCTTTTTAACCCAAAATTATTTATATTATTTTAATGGTTGAATTATATGCCCTATTATTTAAGATAGTGCTCGCATTAGGACTGGGAGGATTAATTGGTATAGAGAGGGAGCGCGCGCATAAAGGCTACCCCGCAGGTGTCAGAACCTTAGCGTTTATATCATTAATAGGGATGCTTACCAGCTTCTTATCAGAGGCTACGCTTAACCCTTGGATTATACCTTTCTCTATGGCAACGGTCTTTATTTTAGTAATAGTCGGCTACGGCGTGAGCTTAAACCAGCAGAAAAGATTCGGGCTTACAAGCACTGTAGTATTATTCGTAACATATTTTATAGGATTAATCTCTTACTATGACGATTTCCAATACTTGGCTGTTGCTATATCAATAATAACTACACTAATACTTACTGAAAAAGCAGTTCTTCACAACTTTGCCAGGAAGATTAAAAGTTCAGAATTAATGGATGCCTTGAAGTTCGGAATCGTAGCCTTTGTTATACTGCCTTTATTGCCGAATACTGAGATAGACCCTTTCCATGTAATAAACCCATACAATTTATGGCTAATGGTTGTTTTAATACTTGGAATCAGTTTCATAGGATACATTGCATCAAAGGCGTTTGGTTCAAGCAAAGGACTATACTTATCCGGGGCTTTAGGAGGATTAGTG
Organism: Nanobdellota archaeon; assembly: GCA_016931175.1. Lineage (GTDB taxonomy): Archaea > Nanobdellota > Nanobdellia > Tiddalikarchaeales > Tiddalikarchaeaceae > CG07-land. The sequence goes on along the minus strand of JAFGFH010000011.1, from coordinate 27,586 downwards.
AGTTCTACAGCAGTAACAAGTTCGTTGTCAATACTTAGCAGGAAAGACAAGAGTTTAATCGATGCCTGCGCGATTGGTATAACCTTTGCGAGCAGCATAATGTTTGCAAGAGTATTAATAGAGGCGTACATTGTCAATCCCTCCTTCGGTATCCGCCTGGCAGTTCCTTTAATAAGTTCAATGATTCTCGGACTAACTTACTCATTTTTCAAATGGAGAACAACTAAAAACGTTAACTCTGCAGAGTTTGTTAAGACAAGCCCTTTCAATTTCAGGCCAGCCATTAGGTTCACTATCTTCCTGGCTGTGATACTCTTAGTCTCAAAAGCAGCCAATGATTTAATTGGTGATGCAGGTTCTTACATAGCAAGCGTATTCGCAGGACTCGTTGATACGGATGCTATAACACTTTCAATGGCAACATTATCAGGAAGTTCAATAAATTATAATACCGGCGTTAATTCAGTGCTGCTCGCGTGCCTGACTAATACAATTGTTAAATTACTGCTTTCAAGAAGTGTTGGTTCAAAACAGTTGTTTAGGAGGCTTGTAATAGTATACGCTTTAATGCTGTTGCCTTTAATACTCTTCATACTCCTAAGTTTTTAATCAAGGACTTAACCTTCTCTTTGTCAAGTTTTGAGATTACTGCTTTTATGTGAGAGCAATGAGTCTCTTTCAAACTGTTCCATTTGCAGTCGCAGCTCCACTCGTTCTTGTCAATCTTAAACAATACGCTGTGCTTTTTATTGTTTTCAGAATTAACTACTGTAAAAGCTTTATTTCTCGCCGTTTCATAGTCTTTCTTCACTGCAAGCATGAGTAAATTAATAAATAAGCCATTTAATAAAAATTATCATGAACTGTCCAAGGTGCTCAGACCCGGTAAAGGAGGAGTGGAATTATTGCCCGAAGTGCGGGGCGAGGATTAAACCAGTCTTGTTAAACAAGGTTTTGCCTAACATACGCGTCAGAGTCATTAAGACGCCGGGAATGAATACTTTAATGAGAACTCCTTCAAGCAGTTTAGAAGTAATTGAACCCGTCACTAGAAAAGAAAAAGGAGTCTTAATTATAGAGTTTCCAGGGGTTAAAACCGCTCAGAGTATAAGTTTGAGAAAAGTTAAGGACTCATTAGAGGTTAATGCTTACACGCAGGACAAGAGGTATTTTAAGATAATCAACCTTGAAGGAAAGAGTGTTAAGAATCACAGTTTCAAGGATGAAGAGTTAAGACTAGTTATTGAATGAATATTACTGCATTATCAACTGTGAACTCGGTTTGAGTATAAGCTGAACAGCTTCCTAATTTCGTTTTAAAGAATAAACTGTCATTATTATCCCCTGCGCAAGTCATTGTTCCTGAAAAACTAACTGTTTGAACACCAGTTCCTAAATCAAAGGTTTGAGCATTTCCACCAGCAGGGTAGCTTACTTCAACACTGCACCCCTTAGTAACCTCTACTTCTAAATCTATCATGAAATTATTGCCAGTAACGCATTCGCTCTTGATGTCAAAGTATGCTCCGTTGTCAACAGTGTTTGAAACCACTTTTAGTTTCTCGTTTACTATGCTAATCGAGGCGCTGGTACTAGTAGCGTAAACATTGGATAATACGCTGTCACTAAAGTCGAACTCGTAATCAGGAACTGGGACGCACATGCTGGTGCAGCTGCCTGGACTCATGCAGTTCGTAAACCACGAGCAGTCGCTGTTAGAGTAGCACTCAACAGGCGAGCAGCCGAGATTACCGCAGTAAATATCAGGCGCTTGGCAGACTTTGCAGTCATTATCAACATTATTAAAGCAGCCTGCTGGGCAGACACCGTCGCCGTTAACGCAGTTATACTGTTTGTCGCAACTAGTTTTGCATATTACTGCATTGTTGCAGTACCTTGGACTGTCATACCCGGTTATTACAGTCACGTTGTCAATGTAGAAGCTCATAATCTCAGGACTCATACCATAGATTACTAAACTCTTATCAGGCTTTGAACAATCCATGGTCCCGTTAATTGTGTAAGTCTGCCAGACGTTGTAACCGTTACTTGTTATATTATTATAAACAGGACTGTTGTAATCATTAGCAGAGTACCACATACCAACCACTCCCCCGACAGTCTTTATATCTGCTGATATTATGAAAGGGCTGTTGTCAACACAGTTTATTCCAGTAAAGTAAACACCCCTGTTAGTGTCAGAAGCCTGCAAGTCTACTATCATAATCTTTGGATTTTCAGTATTGTCAAAGTGAACCCTTCCGCCAGGCAAGTCGTAATCCAGTGTGGGTATTTGAACGCTGAAGTTGTAGAAATAATTTGGAGTGTTGCACTTAGAAGAGTAAGTGCAGTAAAAAGCCTCCCCGCCGTTGCAGCAAGCATTCTCATTATTATTAACTAATTTATTATCACCAAGGTAAGTATGAGTGCACCTGTTATCAGTGCATACGTCAATAGTGCAGGCGTTGCTGTCATTGCAGCCAGCATTATTCACGCAATCGTAAGGCTTGCAAACATTGTTAACGTAATCACACTTGGTCTTTAAAGGCTGGCCTGACAAGCAAGTAGTCAAGCAAGTCTCGTTCTGGCCGCAAGTAATAACGCAGCCAGGCGTGTATAATCCTTCATAAGAAGCGCATTCAATTATTGAAGTGCACTGAGGCAAGCACTCATTATTGTATAATTTGAAACCATTCTTGCAGGATGAAGTGCAGTAAGCAGCGCAGCTGTCATGATTCATGCAGTAAAACTCTTTGTTAGGAGTTCCGTCATTACAATCACTATTACTGCTGCAAGCCGGCTTAACACAAGTGTTAACCCCGTTAACTTTGCAAACTATCTCGTCTGAACTGCAAGGCTGGTGGTAGCAGTAAGAGTTCTCAGTCCCTCCGAAATAACACTTGTGAGCGTAATTACTTCTCCCGTCATCACAGTCTTCATCAGTGAAGCACGAAGGAGAGATGCAAGTATTCCCCACTCTTATCTTCCCGCTTGGGCATCCCATGTCAGAGTAGTAAGTATGCGTGCAGTAAGAATTGCAGGGGTTAGAGCTCGCAACACAGGTATCACTGGTTGAACTGTCACCGTCACTGCAGTCGCTGTTAGTGTAACAAGGCTTGTAGCACTGATTATTGCATAAGACTTTGCCAACAGGACAATTATTGCAGTCAATATCATTCTCTAAACTGCAGTTGCTCGGACAATAATCATCACTCACGCTTGAGAAACACGCAGGCTCCTTAAAAACGCACTTGGCGCTGCAGCTTCCTGCAGAGACGCAGGTATTAGTTGTGAACTCGTTCCCGTCATCGCAGTCATTATCATTCCCGCATAATTTAACGCATGAGCCGTAACAGCAGATTCCATTATTGCAATCCTTGTTGGAATCACAGGACTTGGTAGCGTTTATGGAGTTTATTAATTCAGTAACAGAGCTGAAACTCTTTATTTGAGTGATAATTCTCCACTCACCACTCTCATTAAGAACTAAATCATTAACAACCCAGTTCCCTTTATCATCTAATTCACCAGGGTACTCGTAACTATTCCCGTTAGGGCTGGTTAGTATGAAATTAACACTCTGTGCAGCGCTTGAAGTTGTCAAGTAAGGAGTGAAGCTCTCGCCAGCTACTACGTTTCCAGCCACTAAAGTATTAACAGGAGTTGTTGGAGTGCTTAAGATAAGCAAAACACCAAGTATTGTTATAATACCAATTGATGCGAGTAAAACATTCTTCCTCTTCTTTATAATATCGCCGTAACTGCTAATTTTTTTCTGCAAACTGTAATCTTTGCTCTCTTCAAGAAGTTTCTCCTCTCGTGTTTCATAACCGCACTCACTGCATTTAGTGCTCGAGTGAACGAGGTTATTGCATTTAGGGCAGTGCCACAAGTGAGGATAGTGAAGCTCGTTAGGATAATTGCACTTAGGGCAGCTCACTGAATCACTGACCAATTCCCTGCATTCAGGGCACTGCCAAAGATTAGGGTAGTGCATGCTGTATTTGAACCTGCAATTGCTGCAAATCTTGTTGTTCTTTACTATTTTATTGCAGTTCGGGCATTTCCAAGAATCAGGGTACACCATTAATAAGAAAATAACACTCTTTATTTATTAAAAGTTTTGAAAAAGAATATAAATCGCGTTTTTTTAAACATAATACTATAATGGATTTGAAAAAAGTGTTTAATGAACTAGTATCCTCTATTAACAAGAACTACATAATTGTATTATTCTGCAACTGCGAGGTAGAGTATGAGGGCAGAGCTAAGAGCGTGTTAGGACAAGGCGACAGGATGGTTATAATAAAGCATGACAACACTTTGTTAGTGCATAAGCCTGACGGCAGGAGTCCTGTAAACTGGATGCCTCAGGGTTCAACAATAACTGCTGTTTTTGAGGAAGGAATGCTTGTAATTAAAGCCTCTAATCTTAAACCTTACGAGGAGATGAGAATAAACGTCTTCGAGGCTTACTCGTTTACTTCAGCGCCTTTAGTGGATACTGAACAATTAAAACTGGTTGGAACAGAGAAGGACATGAGCGACATGATTTACGACAATCCTAAACTCATAAGTGAAAAGTTCATACCTTTAAGCAGGGAAGAGCAGACAGAGTATGGTTTTCTTGACGTCTTCGGCCACGACGGGGAAGGCAGTTTCATAGTAGTTGAGTGCAAGAGGTATACTGCAGGATTGGATTCAGTAACGCAGTTAAGAAGATACGTTGAAAAGGTGAAGCAGAGCAAGGGAGTGGATAATGTTAAGGGAATTATGGCTGCGCCGAACATCTCAAGTAATGCTTTGAAAATGCTTACAGACTTAGGTTTTGAATACAAACCAGTTAAGCCCCCTAACAGTTTAAACCACTCAAACGTTAAACAAAGACAAATAAACGAGTTTTAACAAAATTTATAATTGTCCGCTTTGTTGTATTTGTTATAATGTTCGGGGCATTAATCAGTCTTGTATTAATAATAAGCGGTTTAAAACTGCTTTTTGAGGTTAGGAAGAGGTATAATATTTACTTCGCAGTCGGCTTCGTGCTCTACGGAATCCAGTACTTAATTAATGATTATATAATAAATGACAGTGTTTGGGCAATAATCTTTAACATCCCAAAGGTTTTAGGCGCTTTATGCTTAATGATGAGCGGCATATTCTTCTTAAAGGAGGGTAAGGAATGAGCGGCATCTTGTCTATAATAATGTCTTACGTGGAGATTTTCTTATTATTAACAGCTGTCTGCGTTATGATTGTAATATTTATTAAATGCGTTAAGAAGAACAGGAAGCTTGAATGGTTCTCTAGAGCCATTGTTGTAACACTGCTTTTAATAGTTTCAATTATTGACATGTTTTTGAAGTTTACAGAAAACCTTGGAGATGCTTTCAACAACGAATTAATTATAGTAGTGTCGCAATTCATTTCTACAATTATGAGTTTATTCTTCCTTTCATTCGTGCTTGGAAAGAGGCACATTTTAAAGTTTCTTTAAAAGCAAAGTTTAAATAGCATTGTTATTAAATACTTGTTATGGACGCTCTGGCAAACATTTTAGACTCTTTGCACGAGTTTGAGAAGCGGCTTCTTTTAGTACTTGAGAATCCTTTAAGTGTTGAAAGAGCTGTTGAATTATCAGGTCTTAATCACATAGAGATTATGAGGGGAGCGCAGTGGTTAAGCAATAAAGGATTGGTTTTAATTAAAGAGAAAAAGGTTCAAAACGTTTCATTAACTAACAGGGGAGAAGAGACGGTTAAGAAGGGATTGCCTGAGTTAAGACTGCTTGAATTATTAATTGAGAAGAATAACCAGTCATTTAATGATTTGAGAGAAAAGGCAGGTTTTGACAATAACGAATTTAACAAAGCAGTCGGCTTCTGCAAAAACAATGGTTTCGTATCAATAAATAACGGATTAATATCTGTTAATGATTCAGGCAGGGATTATTTGAAAAGCGAGGAGTCAAAGACTAAGATATTAAAGGATTTAAATCAAGGCAAGAAGGTGAAACAATCACCTGAACTGGCAGAGTTGGAGAAGAGAGGGTTAATAATTAATGAGGAAAAAATTGAAAGAGAGATAATAACAACTCCTTTAGGAATACAAGTATTAAAGAGAGGAGTTGACCTTGACAGGAAACTCTTGGAGAGGAACACTGCTAAGATAATAAAATCGAAAGATTGGGAATCAAATGATTACAGAAGGTATAACGTGTCAGAACTTGTTCCTAAAAAGTATTATGGTAAGAAGCAGCCTTACTTAGAATTCATTGAAGGAATTAAACAAAAACTTTTAAGCCTTGGTTTTAAGGAGATGACAGGGCCTAATGTTGAGAATAACTTCTGCAACTGCGACGCCTTATTCATGCCTCAAGACCATCCTGCGAGAGGAGTTCATGACATATTCTTCATAAAAGAACCTGTTTATGATAATTTGAAAGAGTTCAAGAATTTCATAAAAAAGGTAAAGAAAGCCCATGAGAAGGGAATAAAGGGAAGCACGGGTTGGAAGGTAGATTTTAACACCGACTTTACTAAGATGCTTATACTGAGAAGCCAGGGAACAGCAGCTAGTGCCAGGATGCTTATGGACAAAGACTTGGAAATACCAGGAAAATATTTCGGAATCCAAAGAGTTTACAGGCCTGATGTTATTGACAGAACTCACCTTCCTGAATTCAACCAATTAGAAGGAATAGTTTTAGGAGAAGGGCTTAATTTAAGGTCATTATTCGGGCTTTTGAGAATGTTCGCGGAAGAGGTTGCTGGAATTAAAAAATACAAACTAATGCCTGATTATTACCCTTACACTGAACCAAGCGTTTCACTCCACGGCTACTTCCAGGGCAGGTGGATTGAACTAGGTGGTGCAGGAATCTTCAGAAAAGAGGTTACTGAACCTTTAGGCATTAAGGTTCCAGTCATAGCATGGGGTTTAGGCTTTGACAGGATGTTCATGAGCCAGTATGGATTAAAAGATATTCGTTCAATGTTTTGCGAGGACATAAACTGGTTAAGAGATGCTGAGGTGATTAAGTAATGCCAACAATAGAGGTTAGTTTTAAAGACTTCCAATCACTGGTTGGCAAGAAATTGCCAAGAAACCATGAGAAGTTATGGGATTTATTATTATACATAAAGAGTGAGGTTGAAGAATTGCACGGAGACGATTTCAAGATAGAATTAGCTGACACTAACCGGCCTGACTTGTGGTGCGTTGAAGGACTCGCCAGGGCATTAAAAGGAGCTTTGAAGCTGGAGAAAAAAATTCCTATTTACAAAACTAACACTTCTCGATTAGTATTAAAGGCTGACAAGTCAGTTAATAAAGCAAGGCCTTTCATCGCAGCCGCTGTTGTAAAAGACTTGAAATTTGACGAGAATATAATAAAACAGTTAATACAATTGCAGTTAAAACTTGACACTACTTACGGAAGGAACAGGAAGAAGAGCGCAATTGGCATATACGATTTTGATAAAATAGTCTTCCCTGTTACTTACAAGACAATAAAACCTGACGGTATAAGTTTCATACCTTTAGGTTTTGAGAAGAGAATGACTCCTGAAGATATACTTAAAGAACACCCTAAAGGTTTAGAGTTCGGCAAAATTATTCAAGACTTTAAAAAATATCCTATACTCGTTGACGCTGATAATAAAGTCTTATCAATGCCCCCTATAATTAACAGCAATGATGTTGGGAAAGTAACAGAAGAGACTAGGAACGTTTTCATAGAAGTTACAGGCACGAATATGAGCACGGTTTTAGGAGCGTTGAATATAGTAACTTCAGCCCTTGCAGACAGGAAAGGCAAGGTCTTTAATGTAAAGATTGATTACGGCAGGAAGAAATTGAACACTCCAGTATTTAAGTCAAAGCTTATATACGTTAACACTAATAGTATTAAGAACAGGTTAGGGCTTGACCTGCCAAAAAAAGAGATAACATCATTGCTTGAGCGGGCAAGGTTCAACATTAAGTCTTATAATAAGGATTTTATAACTGTTGAAGTCCCTTTTTACAGAACAGACGTGATGCACGAGTTTGATATTATAGAAGATATAGGAATAATGTACGGTTATGAGAATATAAAGTCGGAGAATATAGAGATTAGCACTAAAGGAGAACTCTTGGAATCAACGCATTACAAAAACAAGATAAGAGACTTAGTTTGCGGAATGTGTTATCAGGAACTTCTTAATTATACAAGAGTAGACAAGGAAATATTGTTTAATCAAAATTGCATTGAAATAGCAAACCCAATAGGCACTAGAATGAATTGTTTAAGGAACGAATTGCTCCCTGTTAACTTATTATTCTTGTCAAGAAACACGCATAACGAGTACCCTCAACGCGTTTACGAAGTAGGAAAAGTCTTCATTAAAGAAAAAAATGAAGTTGTTGAAGAAGACAGGTTATGCATATTATCATGCCATTCTGATGCTGACTTTACAGAGATGAAACAAGCAGTTGAATGGTTATTGAATAATTTAAAAATAAAACATGATATTAAGGAATTCGAGCACGAAGCGTTTATTAAAGGAAGATGCGCAGGCATAAGTTTCAAGAATAAAATAATCGGCTGGTTCGGAGAAGTTCATCCTTCAGCTCTTGTAAGATTCGGTTTAGAAAACCCTGCTTGCGCTCTTGAATTAAAGATAGAAAAAATAAAATAAAGAAATATTCTTTTACTTCTTCTCAACTTCTGCGTACCATTCTCCTATTAACTTGCTGCTGATAAGAGTTGTTAACGGAGGTATTAGCAGAAAACCAATACCTGTGAATCCAATAACTCCTGTTATTAAACTCACAATCAAGCCGTAAACTATTTGTATCAGAATCATTGTAAGAAATGCTCCAATGTTTCCGAAGACTAAGTTTATTGCCTTTCCGAAGTTGAAAAGCGCTGAGAATTTATCCTCTTTAGCGAAGTTGCCTCTCAATCCTGGCATGATTATTGCAGCGACAATAATTAGTCCAAGAGTTATTGGAAGTATTGTCATCATTACAGCAAACATTGCTCCAACGACTGCTTCATCACTTCCAGAATTTAATCCAGTGCCTATTATTGCTGCAACTTGTCCGCCTATTAGTAATCCGAAGATTACAAGGAAGACTAATCCTACAAGCATGTCCAAAGCGAATACTTTCAATCCCTTAATTATGTTCTCTCCAAAGTCGTCAAATACTTCAGGTATTTCATTCTTTTTCTTAATAGCATCGCTGATTAATCTAATTGACAATCCGCTGAAGGCTAGCATGCCTACAAAAGGTATCAACAACATTAAAGCGCCTAATGCTATGAACTTTAAGGTCTTGCCCCAGTCCTTTGAAAGAAACTTCCATGGAATGTTAAAATCTACCATAAGAGTTAAAACAACCCAGTTTTTTTATATGTTTAGGTTAGTTTATGACAACGTATAGTAAAGGAGCAAGTTATGAGAGGGAATTATTAGCTTTGCTTAAAAAGAAAGGCTACGCAGCAGTCAGGGTAGCTGGAAGCGGGAGAGCCAGGATGGAGCAGCCTGATTTGATAGCAAGCAACGGTGTTAAACTCTTAGGATTCGAGTGCAAATACTCAGCTAGTGATTACAAGACTATACACAAGGATGAGGTTAACAGTTTCGTGAAATTCTGCAGGGAATTCCACTGCACTCCAGTTCTAGCATTCAGATTCCCTCACACAGAGTGGAAGTTTAAAATATTAAACGATTACGTTGAATCAAACGTCAGCGTGAAGAGAACCGATGAATTATTAGTCATGACTGAAATAATCTAATCTTGTCAACCACTTTTCTCTCAAAACTCTTCCTCGCCTCGCCTAAATAATTCCTTATGTCAAAACTTTTATTGTTAAACTTGTTCATGCTGTTTCTTCTTAAGAAGTCCCTGACAGATTTGGTGAAAGCCCATCGTAATTCAGTGTCTATGTTAATCTTTACAATGCCGTGTCTTATTGCAGTCTTTATTGTCTCATCATTTAAACCGCTCGCGCCGTGCAATACTAGAGGAGTCTTAACCACTTGCTTAATCTCTAACAATCTCTTGAAGTCTAAAACAGGCATGTACTTGTAGTAACCGTGCAGGTTGCCGACGCTGACTGCTAATAAGTCAACGCCTGTTTGTTCAGCAAAGTCTTCAGCCTCTCCAGGATTAGTCAACCCATCCTTTTCAAGAACTCCAACTTCCCCCTCAACTATTACGTTATTCTCATGAGCGTAGTCAACCACTTTCTTGGTTAACATGATATTCTTTTTTAATGATAACCTGCTAGCGTCAAACATTACGCTGTCATAGCCTTTATTAATACAAGCAACAGCGTTTTTGTAACTGCCATGGTCAAGGTGGAGTATAACTTTAGTCCTCTTCAAACCTTCAGCTAAATTTTTTATGTTCTCCAAACCCATGTAATCAATGCTGGTATTGCTCGTGCTTAAGAATACGGGACTGTTTGTTTCCTTGCTCGCGTTAAACACTGCTTGGAAGGTTTCAAGGTTACAGATGTTAAAACTGCCAATCGCGTACTTGTTCAGAAATGCTTTTTTAACCTCTTTCTTAGCTTCAACCATTAATAATAGTAAAACAAGGCATAATTTAAAAAACTATTAGCTACTTACTAATAAATAATGAAGCCTTTGATTGTTATTAATTTCAAGAATTACGAGGAGACGATGGGAGCTAAGGGATTAAAGCTTGCTGCTTACTGCAGCACTTATGACAATGTTATAATCTGCCCGCAGTTTATGGAATTGGACAATATTAAGTGCTTGTCGTGCAGGATTTTCAGCCAGCACGTTGACCCCGTAGTTGAAGGAGCTCATACTGGGAAGGTGAGCGTTCTTGCAATTAAGAAAGCAGGAGTTTCAGGAAGCTTATTAAACCATTCCGAGAACAGATTAAGCTTTTCAGAGATTAAGAAAACCATTGAATTATTGAAGAGTAATAATTTGAAGTCAATCGTTTGCTGCGAGTCAGTGGAAGAGGCAGGGAAGATAGCAGAGCTTAAACCAGACTATATAGCTTTTGAGCCGAAGAAGTACATCGGCACTAAGACTGACATAACTGAGGTTATGAAAAAAGAGATTAAAGAAATAGTTAATATTATCAAACCTGTTTTTTTACTAATCGGTGCTGGCATTAATTCTGCTGAACATGTTAGGAAGGCATTGAAGCTTGGAGCAGTTGGTGTTTTAATCTCATCATACGTTGCTAAGAGCAGGAACCCGGTTAAAACAATAAGGGAGTTGGCTAATGCATGAACGTTTTAAGAATAAACGTAGGCAGGAAAAAATATTATGAAGAGAAGAGTAAAGAGTTTGGTCCAATAAGTTATTCCCTGAATTATCATTTGAACAAGCAGACTTACAAACTTCCTGTAATGAGTTCTATGAACAGCGTTTGCATAAGCACAGGTCCTTTTATGGGATTAAACATTCCAGGAACGCACAGGTTAATAATATCAGCAAGAAGCCCTCAAATACACACTTTTTTCATGTCAACCCTTGGCGGGGGCAGCATTGAACTGTCAAAGACGGGATTTAATACAATAGTAATAGAAGGCAAAGCGAGAGATAAAACAATAGTTTTAATTAAGAACGTGAAGGGTAAATTAACAGTCTTTTTTGACAAGATTAACAAGATTCCTCTTAATACTATAAAGTTTCAGCAAAAACTAATCAAGAAGTATTCAAAAACTTTCAAAGGATTAAAGTACCGCGCCTTAGTTGTCGGAGCTGCAAGTATTAAAACTAACATGGGAGCAGTTCACAGCGTTAAGATAAGAGACAACAAGATTGATTACGGAAGCGAAGGGTGGGCAGGCAGAGGAGGAATGGGCAGTTTATTATTGCAGGCGCATAACGTTGCAGCAGTAATCTTCGGAGGAGATTACGAGTTCAAGTCAGAGATTAATGCTGAAAAAGTTTTCAATAAAGTATTCAAGAAAAACATGGTTAAGGTTATTTACGAAGCAACTGACAAGTACAGGTTCGTTGACAAGTTAGGAACCGGCGGAACTTACGGCGTTAACTTCTTTTACCAGAAGGATAAGACGTTATGGTTTAACTGGCAGAATATGATGATGGACAGGAAGGTGCGCGAGGAATTATACGACAAGTACATAAGACATCATTACTTGAAAGGTTTTAATGAAGAAGTTATAAAGAATAAGAGTTTCAAAACCTGCGGTGAAGCTTGCAGTGCTGTCTGCAAGAAGGTTTGGAATAATAGGAGCAATGATTACGAGCCGTGCATTGCTTGCGGGCCTTTGTGCGGCATATTTGACAGGAGGGATATGGAAGTCTTTGCAGGAGCAGTTGATGATTTAGGATTTGATGCTATAGAAGTAGGCAACTTAACAGCTTACGTCTTTGAAAACGTGGCAAAAGGAGTTTTCAAAAAGGAAGCTTTTCTCATGAGGTATAAACCTGTAATGAATCCAGACGCTACTTTTAAGGACTCCAAACGCAATGCCAGGATAGCAGCTAAGTTTGTGAAGGACTTGGCTTTAGGAAAAATTCCAGTATTAGAAAAAGGCATAAGAGCAGCATCTAAGAGGCTTAAGCAGAGAAGTTCAGCTGTTTACATGAGTTACGGCAGGAATGGTGTAATATCGCCGAATATGTATTTTGTTCCAGGATTCCTCGTCCCACTGCCAGTTCAGGGAAAGTTTCACACTAATTACAGTTCTGGATTCATAACTCCCCGTGAATTAGGCAGGACGAGTGCTGAGAGGGCAGTTAAGGAATTATACAGTGAAGAAGGAGGGGTTTGCAGGTTTCACAGGGCTTGGAGTGAAAAATTAGTTCCAATACTTGCTTCAATGATGGGTTTTAAGGAATTATTTGCCAGAGCCAAGCGTTTGGTTAAAGGAATTATTAAGTATAATAAATTAGCAGGAGCTGAACCTGTTTATTACGAGACTAAGAGGAGTAAAGAATTATTATATTATCACATTACTTCGTACTTGGAAGACAACCCGTATGACGAGAATGCTTTAGGGTGGAAGAAAATGTTTGAAAAAGATTTTGAGAAGACAAGCAAAAAGTACTGGAGTGAATTAGTTAAAGGAGTGGAGGAGGTGATAAGGTAGGAATGGTATTGTTTAAGTGCAACACTTGCGGTTACGTGAGTGATACAAAGATTGACGTCTGCCCGAAGTGCGGTTCAACAAGTTTCACTAAATTAAGCAGTGAGGCAGAGAAGCTAATAAAGAAGGCCAGGAAGACTAATTACTTGCACATGAAGATAAGCGGTAAACTAGTTAAGTTAATGAAATACGCTCAGACTGGTGTTAAGGAAAACCTTGACCCTGCGTGTGTTAAGATATTCAAGCGCTTGGAGAAGGATGCTTACGAGAATTACCAGATGATACAGGCAGAGATAGCAGCGCATACTGAAAAGAAGAAGTGGAACTGATATTTTTTTTTGATTATTTTTTTTTAATTCTTATTTTAAACAAAGATTTATATATAGAAGATTTTTTTCTCTCAATCAGATGACAGCGGTTGAAAGAAACAGCAGAGTAGGAGAATTAGACGAGTTTTTTGAAGATGTCTGCGAGTGCGGGGAAACGAACAGGATAGTTCATAACGGTTTCTACGTCTGCAGCAACTGTGGTTTAGAGTATGAAATAAACTTTTCAGAGGATGAGAAAAGGGCTTTCAATAATGAAGAATTCAAGAATAGGAAGAGAACACAACCTGTTTCTAAGAGTTACGGGCATAGAACAATAGTTCCAAAGTCAAGGATTGATTCAAAAGGTAATTATTTGCTCCCTGAGATAAGGTATAAGATATTCAGGATTTCCAAATTGAACAATAATGCTTTAACTACGTTAGAGAGGAACTTAACAGAGGCTAATAATCCCATAAATTCTATATCAAGCAATCTTATAATACCCCCTCATGTTAAAGAAGACGCGGTTAAGATTTACACAAAAACAGCAGTTAAGAAGCTTACAAGAGGAAGATCAATAGATGAATTCGTTGTTGCCTCATTTTATACTGCTTTCCGTATTCATAGAACTCCTTACTTCTTGGAGGATTTAACTAATTTAGTGCCTAGTGATAAGAGGAACGTTAACAAGTATGTTAGATTAATTAATCACTATATTCTTCCAGAGATGGGTGTTAATTACAAAGTAGCTAGTATTTCAGCACTAATAGCAAGAATAAGCAACGATTTAAAACTGCCTCAAATGGTTCAGAATAAGGCAGTTAATTGCGTTAAGAAAGCATTGCTTAATGGTTTAAACCTGCAGGGCAAGGACCCGAAGGGAGTAGCAGGGGCTGCGCTTTACTTGTCAAAACCTGACTTAACCCAGCGTGATGCAGCTTCAGCTTCAAGGGTTACAGAGGTTACTTTAAGGACTAGGGCGAAGGAGTTGAGCAAGGCAACCAAGCAGGGCAAAGCACTTATTGAAGACGAGCTTCAAGAAGAGGATTACTCTGCAGCATTAACTCATGAAGAGTTCTTAATCGCAAAAACCGTTTACGAGAAATATTTAACGGGTTTTAAAAGGGTTAAGAGCAGGGGTTTTTCTAAGAGCATCTTTGAAGCCGTAATTTACAACCTGTTCAAAGACACTGATAAGGAATTACTGATTAACACCCTCTTGATTACTAGAAAATGCGATATGAAATACGCAACAGAGTCTTTGCAAAAAACAGGCGCCTTAGAATTCTTATTAGAACAAAAGAAGAAACTATAAAATATTACTTATATCATGTTCTTAACTATTTTTACTTCTTGCTTAATAAATTTTATTTTAACTTTATCACTTCTCTTCATGTATTTATAGAACCATGCGAATTCGCAGCACGAAGATAAAAGCATTAAATTAGTTATCACACCTTTCTCAGATTTTGTTAAGGGATTAATCTTTTCATATCCTTTTATAAGCGCAGCTTTATCATTTTCATTTACTTTGTAATTCTTAATGCAAGTATATTTGACTGCCTGGCTTAAATCAAAGATTCTTGGAGCAACCCTTACGTTTTCAAAATCAATAACCCCGATTAGTTTGTTTTTTTTGAATAATACGTTGCCGAATTGAAAATCAGCATGTACGAGAGTTAGTTTCTCATTAAACTCGCGCTCCTTAGCAATACCAAGTGCTTTTTCAAACAAAGAAACATTTTGTGCTATCAACCTATCTAATTCATTCTTTACTCTTATCTTCTTATACTCATTATAACTATCATAAACCCATTCAAGGTCATATAACTCATTCTTTTTCTTAATATTATAATCCTTGATGAAATTATGATAAACAGCTATTGCCCTTCCAATCTCTTCCAATTTAATTCGGTTTGATTTATTATTGCACGTTCCTTTAATCTTAGGATATACCCAAATGTTATGCTTGTTAATGCAGGACATTATTTCGCCTTTCGAGTTCAAAACAGGTTCGGGAATAATATAAGGAAACTTTTTTATCTTTAAGTATTGCAGGACTTCAAATTCTTTTTTTAATTGTTCTTTCTTCCAATCGCTTAATTCAACCATTATTATGCGAATGATATAATCTCCTTTTGTTGTTTTTACATCAAAGTTGTAATTGCCAACACCCTCTTTCATTAACTTGACGGATTTAACACTACCTAAATCGTATGATTTGCAAATTTCTTCCAAATCCGAATTTAAAAGCCTCATGATAATAATTTCTAATTTAGAATTTAAAAAGAAAATGGTTCTGGGCTGGGATTTGAACCCAGGTCAGCAGGGCCACAACCTACTATCCTAACCAAACTGGACGACCCAGAACATAAATAGAATAAGGAGTTTTTTGGTTTAAAAAACTTGTTTTTATAATATTATTGACAAGACCTCCATCTCTGACAATAAGTAGCATTCCCTGTTAATATTATTAACACAGTCAGTGTTCCTGCACTGCTTGTTAGGCTTAAAATTTTTTCTGCTCTTCTCTAACATGCGTTTTCTTAAAACACTCCACTGGTAAGAGTTAAGAGTTTCATAAACAGTTCTGCCTGAACTAATATTTTTTTGGCAGAAGCCGTTAATATTATTACTGCAGTTAGTATTCTCGCACTTTTTCATGACCGCTTCTCTTTAATTAATCCCATAAGCATTACTGATACAAGAGTCATACCGCCTGCTGTTATGAAGGGCAGCGAAGGGTTAAAATCCCACAAGTAGCCCATTAATACACCGCTTGGTAATGCTATCAAGCCAGTGAACATCTCGTAACCTCCTAAAACGCTTCCTCTCGCATCTTTAGGAGCTAAGTCTGCAATAAAGGTTCTCTTCACAGGGTCAAAGGCAGCGTTGAATAATCCGAACAAGACGAATAAGATTAAGACGATGAAAGCGTTGCTGACCATTAGGAAACCCGCGCACATTAAGAAGTAAGTAATCATAGCAAGCACCACTACGAACTTTCTTCCTTTCTTGTCTGCTAGTTTCCCGAACTGGTAGCTGAATATAGTATAAATTATGTTGAATAACAAGTATAATAGTATGACGTTGGATTCGCTGAAACCGTAATCTTCAGCAAATACTATTAAAAAAGAGTAGCTTAGTGTAGCAAAACTGAAGAGCATGCTTATTATGAAGAAGATTTTCAGGTTCTTGTTGAAACGAATCTTGCTAAGAGGAGTGTGAAGCTTTTCAGTCCTCCTGTCCTTAACGAACAAGAAGACGATTAACGCGCTTAACACGCTAGGCACTGCAGCGATTAACAAAATATTACGTATGCTTACGAAACTGATTATTAAATAAGCTATTATTGTTCCAGTAACCGCGCCTAATGAATCAAGAGAGCGCAGTATTCCAAAACTAGCACCCCTATTACTCTTTTTGCTTAATTCTGTAACTAAAGCATCCCTTGGCGCTCCCCTAATCTTGCCTACCCTGTCAATAGCTTTGAAAGGAGCAAGGTAATGCCATGAGGGAGATATGAAATAACCAACCCTTGCTAACCCGCTTAACAAGTAGCCAACGTATATGAATAGTTTCCTCTTGCCTAACTTGTCGCTCAACCAGCCGCTGAACGCGTTGCTGACACTAACCAGTGCAATTCCTAATCCGTCAAGGAAACCAAGGACTGTCATGTTAGCGCCGAGTATTACCTTAACAAAGATTGGCCATATTGGAGCAACCAAGTCGCTGCCAATATCATTAAAGAAGCTTGCCAAACCAAAGGTTAATAACTCCTTTTTAGACTTCTTATCCATAATTGTAAGTAATAAGGTGAATATTTTTAAATAATACTTCAATAGTTCATAGGATGAAACTTACAAAAGAAGTTTTAACAATTGCTTTAATCATGTTCACTGAGATAATAGGGTGGAGCCTCATACTGCCCTTCCTTCCCTACTACGCGCAGGACTTGGGAGCTACTCCTTTAATTGTTGGTTTGATACTTTCAAGTTTTTCAATCTTCCAGTTCATATCAAGCCCAATAATAGGAAAACTCAGCGACAGGTTCGGCAGGAAACCATTACTAATCATAAGCCAGTTAAGCACGCTCGCGGGATTTTTAATACTCGGCTTTGCTAACTCAGTTTGGATGCTTTTCTTTTCAAGGATTGTTGACGGATTGTTCGGAAGCAACATGACACTAAGCCGGGCTTACTTGACTGATATTACTGAAGGGAAAGAGAGGGGAAAAACCTTCGGCATGTTGAGTGCAGTCTTCGGATTCGGATTCTTTATAGGCCCAGCGGTTGGTGGGTTTCTCGCAACGATTAATTACAGCATTCCCGCGTTTGCAGCAGCAGGAGTGGTTCTATTAAGCATAATATTGACAGTAATCTTTTTGAAGGAGACGGTGAAGAGGAAGAAAGGAGTAAAACTGGCATTGGAAGACTTCTTCCCAATAAAAGACTTCCTTCAAGGAGTGAGGAATAAAGAGTTGAAAGAATTGTTCACGCAATTCTTTTTCTACACAGTAGCATTCACATTACTAACTGCTAATCTCGCACTCATCGTAGGCAACCAGTTAGGCTTCGGACCTGACGACGTCGGATTATTGTTAATGATTGTAGGACTCACGAGAGTATTCTTCCAGCTCTTAGCGTTGCCAAAGCTTCTTGACAGGTTCGCTGAAGCAGTTCTTGCAATCACAGGTTCTTTAATACTGGCCTCTGCAATGTTCAGCGTATTCTTCATGTCATCAAGGGTTGGATTATATATTACAATGGTATTGTTCTCAGTCGGTGCAGGACTCGCACAGCCAATGATAATAACATCTATAAGCAACAAGGCTCCTAAGGAAGAGAGAGGCAAGGTTATGGGAGTAACGGATTCATTAATGAGCATTGGGCAGATAATAGGACCCTTAATTGGGGGTTTTATTATTAACACTTACTATCCTGGCTGGGTTGGAGTATTAGCAGGATGTTTAATGCTAGTCTCTACCTATTACGCGTGGTGCAACCTTAAAGGGTGCGACGGGAAAACCTTAAAAAAAATCGTAAAGATTTAATTACGTATGGTTAAGGTTATTGGTTTGTGCGGGAGTATAGGCGCCGGCAAAGACGTTGTTAGCAAATACTTGGTTTCAAAATACGGTTACTTTCAAGTAACTGTTGGAGATGTTGTAAGGGAGGCGATGAAGAAGCGCGGCATAGAAGTAACAAGGGAGAAAAGCGACGCCTTCAGCCAAGAGATGCGCGACGAGCACGGCGCAGAGTATTGGATTGGCCAGTGCGTTGAGAAGGTGAAGAGAGAAAATATAAAAAAAGCAGTTATTGACGGGGTCAGGCTGCCAAGCGACCACGATGTTATCAGGAAAGCGTTCGGCAAAGACTACATACTACTCAAGGTTGACGCAGACCCAATGATAAGATTCCAGAGGCTGCAGAGCAGGGGCAGGTCTGACTTGCCTAAGAACTTAGACCACTTCAAGAAACAAGAAGACGGGCAGAACAAGATGTTCAAACTCGACCAGACATTCAAGATGGCAAGTGCAGTAATAGACAACAGCGGAACACTAAAACAATTATACTCTAACATTGACAAGGTTATGAAAGCTTACAAGGACTGGGCCTGACTTGCTTTAAACTCCTTAATAATGCTAAAAGCATTATTCTTGATAAAAACAAGTTTAATATTAGGCCTTAGGTAGAAATACTTGGCTAAAGCGCCCGCAGCCAACTCCTTGAAACCATTCAAACTGCTGCATCCTTGATTTAGGAACCAATTATGTATGCTTAAATTGTAGATTTTATCAAAGTTCTTCTTATTAACTCTAACCTTTTCACCCTTTACTTCAACAAACCTGTTTTTCTTCAAGGACTTTTTTATCTCAATTATTTTCTTATTAATTATTTCATCTTTGAAAATGCTCGTGTCCATGTCAGTAAACACTAACCTGTTCTTGTTCTGCATCAACTTATCTAACGACATTATGTAATCATCAAAGTCTTCAAATCTTTTCTTGTAAAAATAATACTTCTTATAATTATTTTTCCAGTCCCTGCCAGTGACGCGCTTCATCCTAACATTATACTCGAGACTTTTTACCTTAGAGCTTAAATTCTTAGCTTTTCTAACAAGCTTCTTAATACCTGTTATTATCTGCGAGTCGTTGTAATAGTTTTCAAAAAAAGTCTTGCCACTTTTATTCTTGGCTTTGGTGAAGTAATCGTTCATCATGCAAATGTTTAGAAAGAACATGTTCTTACTTGCATCAATACTGTTAAAGTCCTCATCTAACCTCTGGTTAAAGTATTCATGCAGTCCTGTGATTTGTTCAAGACTTGCATTTAAACTCTTGCTGAGTTCAGGCAAATCAATGCCCAGCACTAGCCTCGCAGTTAAATCATTAGGCCAGAAATCCTTGTTCTTAACTAATTTACTTAATTTAAGAATATTAAAGGCTTCGTCCAGTTTCTGCTTGGATAAGGTGAATGCAGGATAATCCACATCATAGAATCCTTTAAAAATTACTTCACCTGATTCTTGAAAAACTCTTTCCTTAACATTAATTTTAAGGTTTAAATGGTTTGCAATATAGCATTCAGCATTAGTGTTAAACTCTTCTTTTTCCTTGTCATACTGGAAGTAGGTGTAAAGTCTTATCATGCCGTTTAATATTTTCTGAGCGTCAACCCTGTACTTCTGCGTCAAGGCTTCAACTTTTCCTTCCAAGCCCTGCAAGTAATCCATTTTAGAAACTAAATCCTCCAATGAGTCAATAACTTGAAGAGATTTGAAAGTTAATACCTTGTTAAAATCATTCTTGAAAAATATTTTATTCTCAACCTCTTTCTTAACCTTTGCAACCTCAAGGTTAACAAGATCAAAGTAGTACTTTTTACCGTTGTCGCTTAATTCAACAACGGTGTGGTCAACGTATTCAAAGCTTGCAATATCATTGCTGTTCTGCATCTCAAAGACTTTAAGACTGGCATGATAGCCCAACTCTTTCAATACTAGGTATGACAAGACGCCTGCTTCGAAGCAGGTAACGAAGCGCTTGATCTCATGAGGGTACCTTATCGGCTTCTTCTGAACCATGGCTTCGCGCAAGCCGTAGCTGTAATTAGAAGCCAAGTAGTTAAGCACTGTATTAAGCTTGTCCTCGAAATCATTATAGTATTCCAATTCAGACATTAGGTCTTCAGCGTAAGATCTTATTAACTCTTTTGACTCGCTGGGAAGGCTTAACATTGAATTAAAAATTAAAATAAATTATTTTAAAAATCTTTAGAACCGGTCATTAGTGAAACTGAAAGCTTCGAAGGGTTCAGCGCTTGAAGGCTTCTTCTTGCGGTTATACTTGTCAACCTCTTCCTGGGAGAGGTTATACTTTATCGTTGCCTTTATAGTCATCTTAGGCTCGGTTGTTTTAGCGTTCTCTATAGCCTCTTCAATACTGTTTCCTGTTGCTCTCTTCTCATCCTTTATTAACACGCAGTACTCCATTACTCTCTTTCTTTCAGGCGCTTCAATGCCGTACTCAACCATTCTCTTCTCTTCCGCGCTGATAGTGTCAGCAACGAGCTTTTCCAGCTCTTCTTTGTTATCTGCGATAACATGAAACGTTAAACCTTCATTATTTGAACTCATGAATAAGAGATAATACTTGTTTATTAAAAAACTCTTTCACCACTAGTGAGTGGTGTCGCAATTATAATAATTGATTAAACAATTTAAATCTTTAATGGTTAAATTACTTGTTCCTCTGCGTTCAATCAACTTGTTAGAGGATGAAACCCCCGTATTATTCCTTGCAGGCCCGATTAATTCCGCCCCTCCTTGGCAGGAAGAAGCAATAAGGTTAGTTAAAGAATTAGCAGATTATGAGTTATACATTGCATGCCCTAAGTACGAATTATCAAATAATTTCCGTGACATAATCGTTAATGAAGACGGTCCTATTGACGCTCCTTGTTTCGAGAAGCAATTATTATGGGAGAGGTATTACATGCATTTCGCAGCGAGCAGCGGCGCGTTAATGTTCTGGCTTCCAAAACCGGCAAGGCATGATTGTGAAAGAACTTACGCGCGCGACACGAGAGGAGAACTTGGAGAATACAGGGGTTTAATGCAGTACGGCGGATTGAACGTTGTAATAGGAGGAGAGGAAGGATTTGACGGCTTAAAGGTTATTAAAGAAAACTTCCTTGACGCTTTGATGAGCATGAGATTCTACGAAACTCTTGAAGACACAGTTAAAGCAGCGCTCGAACTAATCAGACGAGATTAAGTTTTTCTAATAACTCTTTCTTAATTTGAGTATCTTCTTCACTGCTTACTTTAGTGTTTAAAGCAATTATTCTCTTGTTAAAAGGTTTCAGTATTCCCGGATTAGTTGTGACCAAAGCAGGCACGTAAGATTTAATCTTAGGATCGTACAAAGGAGCAATGTAATCAATGAACAAGTCTGCGCTTTCAACACCATGCCTATTTTTTAGTTCTTCAAATACTCTTAAAGGAGTCTTGGCAGTTGCAATATTGTTCTCTACTAATAAGACTTTTTTGCCTTTCAGCACTGACAAGTCTTCAATCTCGTCATAACGAACCTCTTCCTTCTTAAACGTCCAATTTTGCCCTTTCTTCCTTCCGCAAATAACATACTTTATCCTGCCCTTCCAGCCGAAGATTTCAAAGAGCATTGTGTAAGGCAGCGCGCCTCTTAATATGCAGATAATGAAATCGTAATCACGCTTATTAATGGATTTTATTGTCTTAACAACGTGCGTTGGGAACTTATTATTGGCTTTTATGAACTTTTCACCAACTTTCTCTTCCCAATCAGGACCGTAAGCCTCCTTATTCCTTTCAGCATAATCCCTGTTAATCTTGTTTATGAACTTCTTATCATCCAAGTCAAAGTATTTCTTAAAATATTTGTTAAATTTTTTATGAACTAATTCGTTAAATCTTTCAAACAACCTCTTATCTAAGTCTAAATTACTATATTCTTTTTTAACATCATTTACTGTTTCTTTAAGTTCCTTACTCATCTTGCTTTACTCTTCTTCTCCTTGCCAGTGATTAAGTCTTTGACGGTTATTGTATTCTTCGCTAAATCCTTCTCCCCGAGTATGTATACTTTGGTTATTCCTTTGCTTTCAGCATAGCTTAACTGCTTGCTTATATTCCTGCTTGACAAGTTCATGTCAACTTTGAAGCCGTCACTGACTAGTTTCTCCCTGAGTTTAACTGCGTCCTTCACTACGTCGCCAATAGTAGCGATGAAGACTGTATCATTAATGAATTCAGGAATTAATCTCTTAATCTTTAATAACTCTAATAGTACTGCGTCACCCATGCCGACGCCGACTGCTGGAGTCTCAGCTCCTCCGAAGTCGCTTATGAGATTATTATACTCTCCCCCTCCGAGAATTGCTCTTAAATCTCCTTTCCTGTCAAAGGCTTCGAAGACTATGTCAGTATAGTAAGCTAATCCCCTGACTACGCTTAAGTCAAAGACAGCGCATTTCTTGTCAATCAGCGAGAACACGCTCTTAACTCTATTAGTGTCAATGCCTAACCTTGTTAATTCAACTATTAACTCGTTGCTTTTTAATTCCAGCAAGTCAAGTAATAACTTGTATTCCTTAACCAAAGTCTTCAACTCTTTGTTGAACTCTGCAGGTTTCATCTTATTCTTCTTGTCCAATAACAAGTATAATCCTGCTTTGTCAGTAATGTTAAGCCTGTTAATTAAACTGTCAATGATTTTCCTGCTGTTAACTCTTATAACAAAGTCGTTATTCTTCAAGCCGAAGCTCTTCAATAAATTAATTGACAGGTTAATGATTTCACTTGTAGCTAATACGTTTTCTTCTCCTATTATGTCAGCGTTGTATTGGAAGAACTCCCTAAGCCGGCCTTTCTGAGGCTTCTCGTACCTGTACACTCTTGGGATAGAGAACCACTTAATTGGCTTTTTTAACTCTTTCCCATAGTTAATAATGAACCTTGCAGTTTGAGGAGTTAATTCAGCGCGCAGACAGACTTCCCTGTCACCCTTATCAGTGAAGTAAAACAATTGGTTCTTAATCTCCTCCCCGCTCTTGTCAGTGAATAGTTTCAAAGGAGCTATTATCGGCGCGTCGTACTCTTCAAAACCGTAAGCCAAGCTAACATCCCTCCACTTATTAAAGATGTAATTCATTACCTTCCAATCATTTGGAAGGAAGTCACGAGTGCCTATATACGCCTGCATCATAATTAATTAAATAAACTCTCGTGTATTAAAAACGTTTATTCTAAATGCTTCTTTATTATTTCTTCATCAGACAAGAACAAGCCCGTTTTACTGTTAACAAACGCACTGTTTAATGCACCAACTATTTTCATACTCTCAGAGTTTAAAAGGAGAAATTCAACTGTGTATGACTTGCCAAATCTCTTAATCTTGTGATTTATGAAATTGTTAATAACACTATTCTCCAACTCTTCAAACAAAGGTTTTGAAACTTTTTCATACAAAACAGTTAATTGTTCAGTTAAACCTTCTGCTTCTTCGCTTAAGTTGTTTCTTGAACCTTCAAACAATAATTTTTTATCTTTTATTATGTAATTATTCAGTAATTGTGATAATCTTTCGCGAATAATCTTTTTTTTGACTACGAAAACTGCAGCGTTAGGTTCATTGCCGCACATATCATCTTCCAAACTGTCAAGCATTTGTTTTTTAATCTCGTTCTTTGTTGTTTCAAGCTCAGTCTTTGAAAAGTTTTCAAAATCCTCCTTTAATCCTTTTAATGTCTTAACGTACTCAGAGTACTTGTTTTCAAAATCTTCTTTTTTAACCAGTTTAAACCTTTCTTCCTTGTAAGGATTATACATTTTCGCGTTAAAGTTTTCAAGAACTAGTTTCAGCTCATCTTCTAATCCCTTACTTGATTTAAAAAAACTTTTATAATGCTCTGAGGTGTTTATACTATTTCTCCTCTCAATAACTAGTTCGAAGTATTCCCTGCCGTCAATAATTATTTTTCTCATCTTATCCTTGAAAAAATCCATTAAATTATGTTCTTGAAAATTATTGACCTCAAAAGCTTTTTCATCGTGTTTGATAAAATAGTTCAATGTTTTCCTCATTAAAATGCCATTCTCTAAGCAATTTAGCAAGGGATTAAACGCGTAAACTACTTTAAACTCGTCATCAACTACTAGCATAATTGTTGCATGATAAGTGTTTAATTCCGAATCACGCAACCGTTGAATAGTGCCTATAATGTAAGGGTTTTCTTCAAGCAAGTCGCCCAGTTTAATATTGTTTAACTCATTCTTGTATAAAGCCACGAAAGTATCCCATTTAGAAACATCCTTGCCGAATCCTTCCCTGCTGTCTGTAACAGTGGCACTGATTATGTTATACTCTTTTCCTAAGATTTTAACACCTTTTTTGTAAGGGTATTGATTTTTTAACAACCCTTCTTTTATTTCTTCAAATCTGTTTCTTGATAATTCTAACATGTTCATTAAAAAAAACAAAATTCACGGTTTTTAATAAATATTGTATTAATTCAAAAGTGGTGAAAAATTCTTAAAATCATCATTTATTGTAATCTTATGAGATTAAAGGATAAGGTTGCAATAATAACTGGTTCTACTAGCGGTATTGGCGAGGCAGGTGCTAAACTCTTTGCAAAAACAAGGAGCTAAAGTGGCAGTGGTTGGAAGGAACAACAGCTTTCACATTAAACCTCTTCTAAGAAAGACCTTTTTATTATCTCAAGCTTCTTATTAAGAGCAGCAACAGTATTGCTTACACTTCCTATCTCATCAAGCACTCTCTTATTCCCCTCTAACTCGATTCTCTTATCGGTTAAGTGCTTCTGCCACATAATAACCGCGAACTTGTGAACCAATTGCTTGCTCGAGTACTCCTCACTGTAAGACTTATCCTCAGACAAAACGTTCAATGTTAACAAATACTTGTCTCTGCCTTCCCTTCGTATTTCAAAGACAACACCCTCTTTCACAGGAAGATTTTTTTCTAGTTTAAAGAAGTAATCACCAGCGTTTCTGAAAAACTCATCACGCTTGAAATAAATGCAAGGCTCTCCGGAAGGCACACCATGACCTATTAGTTTAATCTCCAAATCATTTAAGCTGAAGATTTCCAGACAAGACGTGCAGGAAGAACCCTCACTAACAGGGATTCTGAGATAAGAGTTATCCTCCAAACCCTCTGCATTAGACGCGATGCTGAGATAATTAGCACTACTTTTATCATCACTCCAAATATTGGCGCCAACAAGCCCCATGAAGATATAGATTGTTAAACTTGCTTAAAAACCTTATTATTCATCGAGGCGCAGCTGCTTCTCGTTCAAGAATTTAGTAACTACGTCATCAACTATGACATCACTCTCTTTCACAGGAGATTTCAATACTATGCCGTTAAGAGTCCTGCACCTGCTGAGAGCAACGTAAGTCTGGCCGTGAGCGAAGGCTCCGCTTCTCAAATCAATAAATACTTTGTCAAAGGTTTGGCCCTGACTCTTATGAATCGTCAAAGCCCATGCGAGCTTTAACGGGAACTGCGTGAACTTACCGCTGGACTCTGTTATTACCTTATTATTAACCTCGTCAAACTTGTAACTAATCTTGTCCCAGCTCGTGCGTTCCACGCCGACGAAACTGCCAGAATCTAATTTGACAATTATCATCTTCTTGTCAAGGTCATCAACCACTCCCAAGCTGCCGTTAACCCATTGGCTATTATTATCATTCTTTACAAAGATAACCCTTGCTCCTTTCTTAAGCCTTAAAACAGAAGGGGCAGGCAAACCCTTATCCTCGCTCTTCAAGCCGCCCTCGAACCTTGCAGCGTATTCAAAGATTCTTCCTGTTAAAGAGTTCAAACGCTTATTGTTCAACTCATCAGCTAACTTATTAGTTGGTGTTAAGGTAATAAATGAATCATCAGGCTGGAATGAAACGTTCACTCTTGAATTAATAATACTTAAAGCGTTGCTGTTTAATTCCTTCTTGCGTATATTATCCAGTACTCTTATGAAATCCTCATCCTTCTGGCGGTAAACGTTTTCTAACTCTAACACTTTAACGTTCAAGTCTTTGAAGCTGTAAGCGCTGAAGAAGTAAGGCGAATCATACCTGTAATTTAAAACCCTGCTGTCTTCATTAGTTACAGGAGGCAGCTGGAACAAGTCGCCGAACATTATAAGCTGCACTCCTCCAAAAGGCAAATCATTATACTTGCCGTTCTTTCTCATGAACTTGTCAATACCATCCAATAAGTCAGCGCGCACCATGCTAACCTCGTCAATTATTATAGCGTCAAGTTTCTCGTACAAACTCGTGTTCTCCAATTTTTTAACATGCTTTGCTTCAATAACTCTCGGCGGAAGGCGGAAGAATGAGTGAATAGTTTGGCCTTCAACGTTCAACGCTGACAAGCCGGTTGGGGCAACTACTACAACCCTTTTCTTGGTTTTGTTTCTGAAAAATCTGAGAAAAGTGCTCTTGCCTGTTCCAGCCTTTCCTGTGATAAGAAAAGAATCACTGCTGTTCTCTAACAAATCAAAGGTTTTTTTGAACTCATCGTTAACAAATGATTCTTCAATATTGTTCTTTATACATTCAAATATGTTCTCAACCATTGTCTCTAAATCTTTCAATGTTAAGCTTATAAAAAATTAACTACTAAGAATCCCCTAAATCTTTATTAACTAATAAGACCTTTTTGAAAAGAATGAGCAGTATAAAAGTATCAACTCTTAACCCTAAGATGTGGGGTTTTAATATAGTCTTCAAAGTTTTGAAACTGAACAATGAAAGAACCGTTAATTTTAAAGACAACACTACGCACAATGTTGCTGAGTACTTGGTAGGGGATGATTCAGGTGTTATAGTTCTCAACGTTTGGGACGAGCACATAAGCAAGTTCGAGCCAGGCAAGGTTTACGAACTTACAGAGGCGAGGTTGACAGTTTTCATGAACAGGATGAAACTAACAATGAGCAGGAAGAGCGAGGTTAAATTATTGGACGAGGACTTAAGTGTTGACGAGTCAAATAATGTTTCAGAAAAGCACTTTGAGGAGGCTCCGAAACCTTTCTACAACCAGAACAAGCCTTATTTTAAAAAGAATTACTAATATTTTTAAATAAGAATAAAATCTTTT
>JAFGFH010000010.1 GCA_016931175.1 Nanobdellota archaeon | reverse complement strand
GAGTGTTCAGGTTCGTGCATTGCAATGTGCCACGCTGACCCTGATTACGAGACAAGCCAGGACTTAGGACAAACAATACAGGAAACAAGCAGCAGTCAAAACATTATTTACGCTAGTGAAGGCAGCATTGACTACTATAATATTGGAAGCTTTATTCAGGTTAATAGCTTGAATGCAGTGATTACTGTTGAAGACCTTGATTTAGCATCAGGCAAGATGTTGTTTAACATCTCAGACTTGAACGGCGACTTATATGTTTATGAATACTATCCTATAGGGGATACTATAATCGTTAATGAATTAAACCTTAAACTAGATATTATGTCCTTAGATGTGGCAAGCTACAAGGTTAAACTAGGAATAAATAATTTTCCGGAAGAATTGAATATTAACCTTTCAATTTACGATATAAGATTTGATTACCAAGCCAACAGTATTGGTTTATTAATAAAGAATAACGGCGACGAGTTGCCAAAAGGCGCTTGGAAATTCTCACTTAGTTATAGTTCAGGAGAGGGAGAGATAACAGAGTTCACATTCATTAATAGCCTGCCATTATACTCAAACACCACTACTTTAATGATGTTCATACTTAACTTTAACTTAACCGAGTTTAACAGAACCTTTTACTCTTTAATGGAAGAATACGCTGTTGGAACAGGAGGATACCCATTAGAGGTTCATGGAACAGATTATGATTTGAAGGATTCAGAGTATTACAGTATAACACTGACTCATTTGGATACGGGAGCAGGCATTGGAATCGGGCAAGCAGTGCCTGTCTATGACAACGAGGCACCAACTTATAATCCCAACACGCTTGTAATAAACCCAATAACTATTAATCAATCAGGCAAGACTTCAGTCTCATTCCAAATGTATGATAATACGGGAATAAGCTACCCTGTAACTATGGGAATTGCTCCAAGAAATCCAGACTTGCCAGTTTATAGTATTGAAGTCACTGCTAACCAGTTCAACCAGGTAGGTCCTGGTTATTTAGAACCTATAAATGCAGGAATAGTATACCCTGAAGGAGTTTATGACGTCTTCCTTAATGTCAGCGACGTATTAGGCAACAACGCTTATTACATACTAGGAAACATTACTATCACAGAGGACCCATTGCCTCAGAATGAAATCATCTATGCTGAGGAAGACAGTGTTGACTACTATAGTATTGGCAGTATTGTTCAAGTCAACAGCTTGAATACTAAGATTATTATTGATGACTTGGATATTTTTTCAGGAAAGATAAGATTCATCGTTTCCGACACCGAAGATAAGGAATGCTTAGATGGTTATTATAATGCAGGCAATACGATACTTGTTAATGAATTAAACACTACAATCGAATTCCTAACACTGGACAGTTTTAATAATAAGGTTAAATTAAGAATATCAAGAATAGTTCCAATTATTGAACAGCCAAGAATAGTCATCTTTGACGACTTTGAGGACGGAAACATCAGCCCATGGTTCAGCAAAGGAAGTGTTAGAATAGTCAGCGTTAATGAGAATAAGGTTTTAAACATGATGACTTACGCAAATCCTTTATTTCCAACACTTGCATCATCCTTAATAACCAGAATATTAAATAATGATTTGAAAGAAGGTTCACTGTCTTATAATGCGGAATTAATCAATACAATAAGTTTTAATGCAGATTTTAAAACAATATTATCCCATGATAATCTTCCAGTATATTCCTTAATTATAAGGAAGGGTTGGGACAATAGTTGGAGTATTATTTTTAATAACCAAGTTATTAAAACCTTATCAAGTGGAGAGCATAAGTTCAGGCAAGATTTCTCACAGGAAGAGAATTATTTTAAAATATACATTGATGATAATCTGGTTTTCTCAAGAAATTTTGGCAGCTCTTTTAACAATATTGTGTTTGAAATAAATAATCAAGGAGTTTTTAATCACGATGTTAATCTTGACAACGTTAAATTAATAACAAATTAGAAAGGTTTTAAAACAAGACTATTCTAGCAATTATTTAATGAATGAAGTTAAGGGATTAAAGCCGACAAATGACTTGAAAGATTTAGTTGAACAGTTGGGAAGCGCCGGCTTCCAGGCAACTCATGTCAAGCAAGCAGTTGATATTATAAAGAAGATGAAGAAGGAAAATGCTACTATTATTCTCACGTTCACTAGCAACATGGTAAGCAGCGGTTTAAGGGAATTATTCGCTGAAATAGTGAAGCAGAAGTTTATAGATGCGATTATTACTGGTGTTGGCAGCGTTGAAGAAGACTTGATGAAGTGCACTCAGCCCTTCCTGCTAGGCTCTTTTAACATGAATGATAAGGAACTGCACCAGGAAGGAGTTAACAGGATTGGCAATATTCTCGTGCCTAATGACAGGTATGAGAAGTTAGAAGATACGTTATGGCCTTTTTTTGAACACTTACTTAAACTGCAGGAAGAGAAAAACAGGATGCTTGGTCCTAGTGAAATAATATTTGAGCTTGGCAAGTTCGTGAAAGACGAGAACAGCATATTATACTGGGCTAGTAAGAATAATATTCCAATCTTCTGCCCTGCAATACTTGACGGCGCGTTCGGGCTGCAATTATACTATTTCAAGCAGGAGCATCCAGAGATTGGTATTGACGTAACAGCTGACATGAAAAAAGAGAGCGACTTGATACTTAATGCTGAAAAGACAGGAGGAATAATACTTGGAGGCGGGTTCGCGAAACACCACGCTATAGGAATGAATATTGTCAGGGGAGGTTTTGATTACGCAGTCTACGTTACTACTGCTGAAGCTTACGACGGCAGCTTAAGCGGGGCGAATACTAGCGAGGCAGTCTCCTGGAGCAAGATAAAAGAAGAAGCGAACACTGCAGTGGTTCACGCTGACGCGACAATAGTCTTCCCGTTAATAATTTTAAGCATTATAACTTGAGAATTTCTGATTCCACTGATTCGTAATAGAAAGAAATACTCTTTTTATCAAAATCAATGTCCTTTAAAACATTGAACACTGTTCTAACCTTTTCCCTCTTATCAATTAATTCGCTGTAGATTACGAATTTGTCATTTTCAAGAATCATGTAACTAGACTTGCTTCCCGCATTTTTAACCACAGGGTTATTAACCCACTCGTATTCTATTAACCTCACTGATAATTCCATTTCAAAGAAATATTGAAAATCAGTCCTTTCTAACTTGTCAGAGGTTTCAGAGCTGATAACAACAGAGTTATTCATGAAGCGTAAGATAAATTATTAACAATATAAACTTTTCGCAATCAATAATTTTTTAAGTAGGTTCTTTTATACAACTTCTTATGATGCTTGACATGCTTGCTTACTTCAAGAACTTGAAGGAGAAAACTCTTTCAAGGATTGATTTCTTTGATGAAGCTTCTCGGGTAATTAATGAAGTAAGCAAAGATTATAACACCTTCACTATTGAAGAGAAGAAGGAGTTGTTAATTGACGTATTAGCTTTTTATGACAGCGTATGGTTAAAGTACGGGCACACTTACTGCAACCGCAAATTAGACAACGCTGATATTTTAACAGATTTAGCAATGAATAATACTCTCAGCAGGGCAAGCGCTGACCTTAAATTCTTCTTCCAGGAAAACACTACTTGGCAAGACTTTGTTAATGAATACAGTTTAGAGAAATTATCAAGATACGGGAAAGCAGTTATTGCATTGAAATTATTAGAGTACGCTTCTGAAGAGATAAGAACGAAATTTATTCAGAAAAATCCGGAATTATACAAGGCAGCACTTAAGTATATGAAGATAGTTTACGAGACAATACCTGATAATTGCAAAGAAGAGATTAAAGCACTGGGCAGTGTTAAATGGACAAGATTAAATAAGGAAGAGAATAAATTAGCTGATGAAAAGAAAAAGAATTATTTCGGAGAACTAAGAAGGTTTTGAACTACCTCACTCTCCTAAGAGTGTAATGAGATTTAGTCTTCGTCCAGTCACTAATTTCATAAACTTCACCAGTTGAGGAAGTAATGCTATTAATGCCTTTTGTTAAGCACTCATCCAAGTATTCGGACTGCACGCCTAAAATGTCGCAAACAGCCTGCCTTGAAAACACGTGCATGGGTAAACTGCTTATCATAAACAATTAATGAATAATTACTGATTAAAAACCTTTGCAAAACCTTTTTAAACACTTTACTCTAATTTATATTAAACAGCTGGATGATGGGTTATATCCTGAACAGCGTATAAAATGGTGAGAAAAATATTATGGGAGTATACAAGTTTTTAAGCAAGTTGTGGAAGAATCCCAAGAGGGATAATCCAAACTATAAAGACCACTTGATAAAGTGGAGAAGAGAAGGAAGCCTGGTAAGGGTTGAAAAGCCTGTTAGACTGGACAGGGCTAGAAGCGTCGGCTACAAGGCAAAGTCTGGCGTTGTAGTAATCCGCTCCAGAATAACTAAAGGAGGAAGGAAGAGGGAGTCAACGCATCAGGGAAGAAAACCAGGCAGTGCTGGTAAAGTGAAATATTCTACAAAGAAGAATCTTCAAACAATTGCGGAAGCAAGGTGCACTAAGAAGTACCCTAACTTGAGAGTAGTTAACAGTTACGAGGTAGGGGATGACGGAAAATATACTTGGTTTGAAGTAATAATGATTGACTGCGGAAA
Organism: Nanobdellota archaeon; assembly: GCA_016931175.1. GTDB lineage: Archaea > Nanobdellota > Nanobdellia > Tiddalikarchaeales > Tiddalikarchaeaceae > CG07-land. Next base: position 7,670 of record JAFGFH010000010.1, on the reverse strand, counting down.
CCCGCAAATCTTTAATGACAAGCACTACGCTTTGTTATGCACTGACAAGCACAGGAGGAGAGTCTTCAGAGGATTAACAAGTGCTGGAAAGAAAGGGAGAGGTCTTAGAAATAAAGGCAAAGGTGCTGAGAAGATAAGACCAAGCATAAGAGCTAACAAAACAAGGGGCAAATAAAGTTTTTTAAACCCTTGCTTTAATTATTTTCCTTATTATGTTAAATAAATTGTTTGATTTATACTTCAAGCATTACAAGAAGATATTAATAATTCCATTGCTATTATTAGTATTTAACGTATTCATTATATTAAACACTTACTGGACAACGGGCAGCCCAGTATACATGGATTCAAGCCTTAAGGGAGGAGTAAGCTTCACCTTCAGTTATAATTCAGAGATTAACTTGGAAGATTTCAAGGAATATTTATCTAACAATATTGGCAGCGATGACGTTGATGTGATAATACTCAGGAGCCAGTTAACAAACAGCATCATAGGATACGATGTTCAAACAGAGGAGGGAGTAACTCAGGAAGTATTACAATCAGCTGTTGAAGATTACCTAAACACTGCTTTATCAAATGATGATATTAGTTTCGGAACACAGTCAAGCGTTATAGGAGAGTCATTCCTCAGCGACTCCTTATGGCTTCTATTGATAGGATTCGCACTAATGAGTCTTGTTTCATATTTTTACTTCAAGAATTTAATACCTGCCTTAAGCATCACATTCAGCACTTTCTCAGACATTCTTGGAATAATAGCATTATTTAACTTGTTCCAGATTAAAATCAGCGTTGCCACAATCGGTGCCTTGCTAATGATGATAGGATACAGCACTGACTCTGACATATTATTAGCAACTAATATTATAAAGAGGAAGGAGGGAAGTTTGAAGGACAGGATGAAGAAAGCAATAAATACTGAGATGACAATGGCATTTGCTGCAATAATAACCTTCTCAATAATGTACTTCTTGTCAAGCGTTGAAGTAATAAAACACATAGCTTTAGTTTTATTGGCAGGAATATTATTTGACATAATTAATACTTGGGGGGAGAACGCGAGCCTTCAAAGGTTATACATGGAGAGCAGGAAATGAAATGGGTTAACTTGTTCAAGGACTGGAGGATAATATTAATGCTCTCAGCACTAATCATTAGTATTATAGCTATAAATCCAAGATTTGATACTACTGGTGTTTTAATCACTAGCGTTTCAACACCTGCACTAAATTATATACCAACAGGGGTGAAGATGATTAACTTGAACGGTATTGCTGTGAATAATTTAACAGATTACGATTACGCATTGTCAACTATCAAACCAGGGGATAGTGTAACAATAACATACATAGGCTTGGATAATAATCAAGTATCCACTAGTTACCCTTTTCTTGCTATGGAAGAAGATGGGGAGACAAAGATTGGCTTAGCAGTTTCAACGATTCCTTTCTCAAACCTTGAATTCGGACTTGACCTTAACGGCGGAACAAAAGTTATTCTTAAACCAGAGGTTGAAGTAACGAATGAGGAATTAACCAATATTATTGGAATAATAGAGCAGAGGTTAAACGTTTACGGCTTTAAAGAGATACCAATAAATACTTTAAGTGATTTCAGCGGAAACGATTACATAAAGGTTGAACTGCCTTCCTCAGTAAGCGTTTCAAAGATTGAAGACTTATTACAGCATGAGGGAGTGTTCGAGGCAAGAATAGGCAACAATACTGTATTCACAGGGGATGACATACTCACTGTCTGCGTTACAGGAGTTGACTGCCAGTTGCAGATTAAAGCAGTTCAGGGCGGATTCATATTCCAGTTCGAACTAGCAATAAGCGAGGAAGGAGCTGAGAGGTTCGCGAACAAGACCAGCCAGTTAGCAATGACAGGAATAGGCACAAACTGTTACCTTAATGAGACAATAAACTTCTACTTAGATAATGAATTCCTTGACGGAAGTGATTTGAAGATAAGCTGCGATTTGCAGGGATTGCCTGAGAGAAACCCAATCATAAGCGGAGGAGGCCAGACCAGGGATGAAGTTAAAGAGGACATGAAGAAGTTGCAGAGCATGCTGCAGAGCAAGAATTTACCTGTTGGATTAAGCATTGAAAGTGTTGAAGTTATCAGCCCGAAACTAGGGCAGGAGTTTTTGCAGAACATCTTATACGTGTTCTTGTTAGCAATACTAGGAGTTGACGTTTTAATCGCAATCAAGTATAAGAGTTTCAGAATAGCCATTCCAATAATAATCGTAACTCTTTCAGAGATAATCATCACATTAGGTGTTGCAACGCTCTTCAGCTGGACATTTGACCTTGCAGCAATAGCAGGACTAATAGCCAGTGTCGGAACAGGTGTTGATGACCAGATAGTAATCACTGATGAAGTATTGAACGAGGATAAGAAAGAGGAATTATCCTTTAAACAAAAGGTTAAGAACGCTTTCTTCATAGTATTCGCAACATTCACGACAAGCATAGCAGTAATGATACCATTAACGCAGGCGGGTGCTGGAATACTGAAGGGGTTCGCGACAACAACAATAATAGCGATAAGTGTGGGAGTATTAATAACCCGTCCAGCTTATGCTAGAATTCTTGAAATAATAAGCAAAGATTAATGATAGAAGACTTGTTTCAAGTCCGATATATTAATAAAAAGCATTTAAAAAATACCAACCTCTTGAATATTATACATGTTAGTGCCTCATTTAAGAATAAAAAAAGGAGATATTAATAGAAAAGTTATAATTGTGGGTGACCCTGCAAGGGTTTTGAAGATAACAAAGCACTTAAAGAATGTCAAGAAGATAGGGGATAACCGCGGTTTTATAACTTATAACGGTGATTACGAAGGTGTTAAATTAAGTGTTTGCAACTCGGGGATTGGAGGACCAAGTGCGGGAATAGTTATTGAGGAATTAATAAAGTGCGGAGCTGAGATTATAATAAGAGCAGGCAGCGGGGGAGTTTTAAGAAAAGAGATAAACACTGGGGATATTATTATAAGCACTGGCGTTTGCAAGGAAGAGAAGAGCACTCAAGGCTACGTGCCTCCTGAATTCGCTGCTGTTCCTGACTTTAATGTTTTAAAGGCTTTAATTGAGAGTGCTGAAGAATCAGGTAATAAATATTATCACGGAGTTACTATGTGCTGTGACTCCTTCTACGCTGAAAACCATAAGGAGAAGATGAAAGATTGGATGAAATTAAATGTTATAGGCAGTGATATGGAGTCATCAATGCTTTTCACACTCGCACAGATAAGAGGTGTTAAGGCAGGCTTCTTATTTTATGCAGGATTAAACGTTGCAAGGAATGATGTTCATGCTGATATAATAAAGCAGGAAAAATTGAGGGTTAAGGGTGAAGAGAACGCGATAATTATAGCCCTTAACGCGATGAAAAAATTGTGAAAAAAGGAGGTGAAAAAAATAATGGCTAAGAAAAAATCGAGCTTTTGGGACAAATTAAAAAATGAGTTCACAACAACTGCTTTGGTATTGATTCCAATAGGAATAGCAATTAATCAGGTTGGAAGATTAATATCAACTGCTTTGTCATTGCCTATTTTCCTTGACACTATAGGAACAGTATTTATGGCAATGCTTTCAGGCCCTTGGGTTGCAGCAATAGGTGGATTCTTAACAAACGTTGTTACAGCAATAGCTTACGGAAGACCAACTTCAGTATTCTTCGGAACAGTGCAGTTAGCAATAGGTTTAATTGCAGGATTCGCAGTATACAAGACCTGGCTTAAGAAAGGAATAAACGTGTTATGGACAGGTATTGTAATAGCTCTTATGGCTGCTTTAGTAAGTTCATTCATAAGCACTATAGTAGCAGGAGGAGTTTCAGGTTCAGGAGTTGACCTCGTGGTAGGAATATTCCTTGCTGCAGGACAGAAGTATTGGACATCAATGATTGGAGCAAGACTAATTACTGAATCAATTGACAAGATACTGGCAGTCTTCATACCTTGGATATCTGTTAAAAGATTACCTGAGAAGTATGCTAGAATGTTCAAGTATACAAGCAAAGTGAGATAACAAACTTATTAAATTCTCATTTTTTTTATTTTTTATTTAACTATGGCAAATGCAGGTTTAACTTCATATATAGAAAAAAATTCTTATTTTCATAAAGTAAACCCTTTGACAAAATTATTAATTCTCATATGCGTAATAATCTTATCTTTCACGCTTAAAAATTTCATTTATATCCTAGCACTGCTGGTGATAATAATCCCGATTGCCATTAAGTCAAAGGTTCTCAGCATGACGTTCTCTCCTATCTTTAAATTATACTTCATGTTTATATTACTATTCTTTATTCAGGGTTTTTTCCACCCTTACGCTACTGAAAAATTAATAGACTTGCCTTTCGGATTCACATTATGGAAAGACGGCTTACTATACGCGGCTTATATTGCAGCAAGGATTTTTGTCATGATGGTCTTCGGCTACTGGTTCGTTCTCACAACCCACCCTGGAGACCTTGTTTCTTCACTTTCACGAATAGGACTGCCTCATGCCCTGGGTTACATAATACTTACAACCTTGCAGATAATCCCGCGCTTCAGAACACAGATGCAAACAATAATTGACGCTCAGAGAAGCAGGGGACTGGAAACACAGGGTAATCTGATTCAAAGGTTAAAGTCTTTCGTGCCTTTGCTTGGACCCTTATTCATGGGTTCTGTCCAGCAGGCAGTTGAGAAGTCTATGGCATTAGAAGCAAGAGCGTTCTCAGCAAAGGGTGAAAAAACCAGTTACAGGCAGGCAACAATTAAAACAAAAGACAAGGTAATAATGGTTATTACTGTGTTATTTTCAATATCATGGGAGGTTTTGTCATGGACATTGTAACATTCAAAGATTTTTCATGGAGGTACGCAGGTTACAGGGGCTGGACTCTGAGCAATATTAATCTTTCAATAAAGAAGGGCGAGTTTATTGGAATCATAGGAAAGATAGGTTCAGGCAGGACAACCTTCTGCTCTTCAATGCTTGGATTAATACCTCACTTTTACCCTGGATTAATGGAGGGTGAGATAATAGTTGACGGGGTTAATGTTGAAAAAACAAGCATCTCTGAACTCTCAACCCGCGTGGGCTTAGCTTTCCAATCACCTGCCAACCAGTTAACTGGTGCTGGAACAACTATTGAAGAAGAATTAGCTTTCGGGCTTCAAAACTTAGGCATACCTTATAAGGAGATGCATAAAAAAGTTCGTGACATGCTTAAACTAATAGGGTTAGAACATTTTGGAAAGAGAAGCCCTTTTGAACTTTCAGGCGGGCAGCAGCAAAAAGTGGCAATTGCAAGTGTTTTAATAATGAACCCTAAGATTCTAGTGCTTGACGAGCCAACCTCCCAGCTTGACCCTTTAGGAACTGAGCAAGTCTTTGACATGGTAAAGAAACTATCAAAGAAGGGTATAACCATAATCATGAGCACGAATAACATTAACTACTTGTCAAAATTCGCTGACCGGATTGTATTATTTGACAATAAGATTGTAAAAGTAGACACTCCAGACAAGATACTTACCGATGTTGAGCTTTTGCGCGAGCACGCCTTAACTCATTCAGACATTACTGAGGTTTCAATAAGACTCAAGAAAATGGGATTATATAATAAAGAATTGCTTGTAGACTTTGACGACTTGAAAAAAGTAATAGAGGGGTTAATTAAATGAGCATAATCCAGGTTAAGAATGTAAGCTTTGAATACTTCAAGGGTGTGAAGGTTCTTAATAATATTAATTTCACCCTTAACAAAGGAGAGGTTGTTGCAATCATTGGGCAGAACGGTTCAGGAAAGACAACACTCGTCAAGCACTTTAACGGACTTTTAAGACCTACAAAGGGTGAAGTGTTGATTAATGATGAAGACGCTGTTAAAAAAACCGTTGCTCAACTCTCTCATACCTGCGGCTACGTTTTTCAAAACCCGGATGACCAAATATTTAACTCAGTTGTCACGGCAGAGGTTGCCTTCGGACCAAGCAATATGGGCATAAAAAGCCATGAATTAAAGGTTAGAGTTAACGAAGCTCTTAGAACCGTTGGATTATACGAGGAGAGAGACAAGCACCCATTGGATTTGGATTTGAACCAGAAGAAATTAGTAGCAATTGCATCAATCGTTGCAATGAGGCCTGAATTAATAATACTTGACGAGCCGACTACAGGACAGGACCATGCAGGACTGCTCAGAGTTGAGGCATTAATAAACGAGCTTAGAAAGAATTATACTGTGATAATAATCTCTCATGACATGAACCTGGTTGCAAGAGTTGCAAGCAGGGTTGTAATGATGTGCAACGGGGAGATAATTTTTGACGGATCGCCGAAGGAAGCATTCACAAAGAATGCTCTCATGAAAAAAACATACCTTAAGCCGCCTATTATTACTGAATTAGCTCAGAGCCTTAAAGGCTTCAAACGAGACGTGCTCACCGTTGATGAATTCATGGACGAGCTGAAGACTAAACTAAAGAAATAATTTTACCTCTTTTTTATCTTAAACAATAATATGAAATTTTTTCCTTTAAACCGTTCATAATATTCGGGGTTAAATTTTTTAAAACTCTTAAGTATTTTCAAAATTCTTTTTTCAACAATTTTAGCATTATTTCCCAAGATTTTTTTTTCATAATCCTCAACACTATGCTCATATTTTGGAATTTGGTAAATGACTTCACCGACTTTTAAATTAGTTCTTTTACCCAGTCCCGGGTAGAGCAGGCTTAATACTAATTCCCCTCCATTTTTAAGAACTCTAATCAATTCTTTTAATGCTGGATTAAGTTTTTCTTTTTTTACAAAATTTAAAACCCTGCAGCTGATAACCTTATCAAATGTATTGTCCTTAAAAGGAATCGAACAAATATCTGCCTTTTTAAAAACAATATTAATGCCATTATTTTTAGCGTTAATTTTTGCTTTACTAATCATGCCATTGGAAAAATCAATACCTGTAACTTTAGCGCCTTTTTTGGCAAGTATTACAGAGTAATCCCCTGTCCCGCAGCCAGCATCTAAAATCTTTAAATCTTTAACTTTACCAATCATCTTTAAGAAAGGCTTATGTTCAGTTGCTTGAGCCCCGTTTTTCTTATTATCCCAGCTTTTTGACATTAAATCATAGGCTTTTTCAATGTCATTCATTTTTCTGTAAATCATGTTTCCTAATACACTTCTTTTCTTAACACTTCTGAGATTTTTCTCATCTTCTTGTTTTTAGGCTTCTCGTCCGGGTACCCGGCAGTTATTAAGCAGACTATGTGAACGTGCTTGGGCAGTTTTAACGCCTTGCTTATTAATTCTTCAACCTTTGGATGCTTCGGATCAAAAGCTCCAAGATAACACGCTCCCAAGCCGAGAGAATGCGCTGCTAATAATATATTCTCAGCTGCGAGCGAAACGTTTTCAATATTATGCCACTTGTCAGGAGTCTTTGATTCATCATAACAGCACGCAATCACTAAAGGAGCGGATGCGATAAACTGGCTTCCACCTTTAGCATTAATGAGGAGCTGTTTAGTCTTCAAATTCTTAACAAGTATGAATGCCCACGGCTGGTCATTATAAGATGACGGCGCGTTCATGCCTGCAGTTATTAATTTCCTGACAATGCTTGCAGGCACTTTCTTACTTT
>JAFGFH010000009.1 GCA_016931175.1 Nanobdellota archaeon | reverse complement strand
TGGTGGATTGTTTAATTACAAGCACTTGAAGCTTAAAAAAGAAGATGCAGCATCTCTAGAAGACTTTTTTTAAATAAACAGCAGTTATGTTAATTGATGGAGAAGATGGTTAAGTCCTTTGACAGGACGATTATTAACTATGACATTACTAGAAAATCCGGCAAGTTCATAGTTATTCTTCACGGATTGGGAGGCAACTTGCACGCTTATGACGGGTTCGTTAAATACTTGCATGATAAAAAGTTTTCAACCATTGTTATGGACTTGAGAGGACACGGCTTGTCAGAACGGCCCGTATCATTAGAGGATTACTCCCTGGAGTGTTTCGGCAGGGATGTTTACGAAGTAATTAAAAAGGAGAGAATTAAAGAGTTCATACTAGCAAGCCATTGTTTTGGTTCAGCAGTGCTCGCAGCTTTTCACAAAAACTACCCTAACACTGCCAAGGCTTATATTCTAATGACTCCCTTCTACTCAGCACCTAAGATTATTGAGAGGATTCTTAACACAACAATAATGAAGAAGATTATTGAAGACTACAAAGATAAGAGGGAGGAAATGCCTGGTAAAAAACTTCTTTTGCAGAAGCTTAACTGGGAGCATAATATTAATGTGGGGGCAATAATTCATGACATTAAAACAACTCGTCCGAAATCAATGCTTTACACTTACAAGAACTTATCAGATTATGAGGCAAGTTATTATTTTAAAAAAGTATTGCAGAAAACCTTGCTAATCTTTGGGAAAAAAGACATAATAGTTAAGGAGAATAACAAGAATAAGTTGTCTAGTTTATTCCTTAACTGCGAGGTTTTAGTTCTTCCTGAAGGCAACCACTTGCTTCCTTTAAACCAGGCGAGCAAAGTATCCAAAAGGATTATTGATTTCTCAAAAAAAGTATTAGTTTAAAAGATTTTTCCAAAATAATTAAATAATTTAGGCAGTTATTAAATGAATTAATGAGCAGTGAGGTTATTAATCAACTTTTGAACAGCAGGAAATACTCCGGAATCTGCAGAGACACTATTACTAGAACTGTTAATAACCTGGCTGGCCAGAAAATTAGAGGCAGGAATTTAATTAAGCGAGTTAAGGAGGACTTGTACAAGATACACACTAATTATTACAAGAACTTTGATTACAAACAAGCCTTATTTGAATTAGAAAAGGCTTACAGTTCAAAGGATGAGAACATAGTCTTAGGAACTCATGATAATCTGATGAGAAGGTATGATAATAATAGACTATTAACTGTTCAGGAGGGATTATATGATGAAATCTTTAAGATTACAGGAAAGCCTGAAGTATTGCTTGACCTCGCCTGCGGATTAAACCCCTTAACTATTCCTTGGATGAAATTAAGCAATAAAACAGAGTATTATTGTTATGACATAGAAAAAAGTCAGATAAGTTTCTTGAATGATTATTTTAAGTTATTGAAAAAGCGTTACAAAGCTTACTGCCAGGATGTTATAACAAAGACTCCTGTTAAGAAAGCAGACGTGGCGTTCTTATTCAAGAGCACTACCTGCTTTGAGTGGCAGAGAGAGGGCAACACTTTGAAAGTATTAAACAATTTGAATTCTAAATGGGTGGCTTTAACACTTATGCTAAGGGGTGAGAAGAATATTCCTGGAAGCAGGAATTATTTCAATAATTTACTGAAAAATTTACCTGTTAAAAGAGTTGAGGAATTAATCTTCAAGAAGGAATACGTTTATTTGATAAAACTTAATAAATAATCAATTGCTTTTTTTATATTATGAAATATGAGGATTTTTTAAACTTAAAATATAAACCTGCAAGTAATGATTTGATTGTAATGTTCAGGATAACTCCAAGCAAGGAGTTCAGCGTTAAAGAAGCGGCTATAAGAGTTGCTGCTGAGAGCAGCAACGGAACGTGGAGTGATTTAAAAGTTCCGAAGCATATTATTAAATTGCAGGCTAAAGTCTTTGATATTAATAAGGATATTATTAAGGTTGCTTACCCTGTTGAATTATTTGAAAAGAATAATATGAGCCAGATATTGTCAAGCATAGCAGGCAACATATTTGGCATGAAAGCAGTTAAGGGGTTAAGAATTGAAGACGTTACATGGCCTAAATCTATTATTAAGAGCTTTAAGGGTCCGAAGTTTGGAATTAAAGGTGTTCAAAAAATATTCGGCATCAAAGACAGGCCAATAACTGCTACTGTTCCAAAACCAAAAGTTGGTTACTACCCTTCAGAGCATGCCAAGATTGGTTTTGAAGCATGGATGGGAGGGGTTGACTTGTTAAAAGATGATGAGAATTTAAGCAATCAAAGCTTTAACAAGTTCGATAAAAGGCTTAAACTCTGCATGAATATGAGAGAAAAGGCTGAGAAACTTACTGGTGAGAAGAAGAATTACTTGATTAACATAACTGCTGAAACTAAAGAGATGATTAAAAGGTTAAAGATGGTTAAAGACTATGGAAACGAGTACGTAATGATTGATATCTTAACTACTGGATGGGCTGCAGTTCAGACAATAAGAGATGAAGCAGGAGATGCAGGACTTGCAATACACGCTCACAGGGCTTTCCACGCAGCTTTTGACAGGAATCCATTGCATGGCTTGAGCATGAAGGTGTTGTGCGAGATTGCAAGAATGCAAGGAGTTGACCAGTTGCATATTGGTGCTATGGGAAAATTAGCAGGAAGCGCAAGCGAAGTTAATGATAATCACACTAAGACTTCAACAATGGGAAATAAGGAGACTAATACTATGCTGGCTCAGGAATGGTACGACACTAAGCCTGTTCTAAGTATGTGCAGCGGCGGATTGCACCCTGGCATAGTGCACCCCTTGCTTGAAATGTTCGGAACAAGTATTGGCTTGCAGTTAGGAGGAGGAATCCACTCCCACCCTGGAGGCACTAGAAAAGGAGCAATTGCTTTGAGGCAGGCTATTGATGCTTACAAGAAAGGTGTTAATGTCACAGAGTATGCTAAAACTCATAAGGAATTAGACGAAGCCATCAAAAAATGGGGAGTAAAAGTTTATAAGTGAATTATTTTCTTATTCTTTGAATGGTTTTCCTTAAAGAAGAGTTCAATATTGTAAGAAAGATTCCTATCAGTAATAAACCAGCTTCAGTTACTAATCTTAACCTAGAATACTTGGTTAAAAAACTGCATGAAGAAGAGGTTTTTGTTGAAAAATCCGTTTCAACACTTCCTGCAAACATTATCGGCATTAGTTTCAATTATGAAGGAGACAAAGCAACACTAAAAGGCGACAAGTTTTACATACTCTTTGAAGATAACATGCCTGAAGGTGTTAAGAAAGGCGTTTACTGCCAGATTATCTGGTACGGCAAAGAGAGCAAGAAAGAGTTAGGGCAGTCTTTAATAAACAAGTCTAAACAAGTAATACTTAAGTATTTCAGCAAGCCAGCAGTTAAATTAACTGAGGAACAATTAGAACTGCTTGACATTATCTTTGACAAAAAAAAATTAAGTCCTTAATATCCTCAAGCACAGCGTCTGAAGATTCATCTCCTTCAAGGAATTGTCCGTACTTCGCAAGCGCTGTTTTCATCCCCATCTTCTTTGCACCTTTCATGTCCCTGTTAGGATTATCTCCTACAAACAAGATTTGTTCAGGCTTAAGTTTTAACTGATTAATAGCTTTCTTGAACGGGAGCCTGTGAGGCTTCCTCTTCAAAGTGTCATCAAAAGTTATTACGAAATCAAAGTAGTCAACCAATCCAATAGTTGTTAACCTAATCCATGCCTTAATCCTGGGCGCATCAGTGATAACACCTAATCTTAAACCCTTGCTTTTCAAATCTTCAAGCGTTTCTTTAACGTTTTTGTAAGGCGTTAAGTAAGAGGTTCTAACATTCCTGTAAGCCACTATAGCTGCTGACAATATCTTATAATCAGTTCTATTAATTGCTTCATTCAGGAATTCCTGAAATATGGTGTCGCTCTCGTAATAAGTTTTTTTGTAAATCTTATGCATTAGTTTTACTGCTTCATCTTCTTTAAGCTTCAAACCTGCATTAATCATTGCATTAACGGACTCATCAATTGCTTTATTTTTGAACTTAACAAAATCTATAAGCGTGTTGTCCATGTCAAAAATAACTGCTTTAATCACGTTTATAAGATAGATTCTTGTATAATATTAACTTTGTGCTGAAAGTTCAGCGCCTGCCTCTTCTCCTTAAATGCCTGCTCGCGATGGAACCAGAACTTTTATCCCTGCGGTTAAAACTTCTTCTAGGACTCATTCTTCCCTCTCTTTTCATAACGGGGATTTTTATTCTCTCATATTCTTCAGTCTTTACTTCATCAATCATTCCCCTGTAAGCCTTCTTAATCTTGTCCATGTTCTGGAAATCCCTGTCGCTTAATAGTATAATCGCTGTGCCTGTCTTACCATTTCTCGCAGTTCTGCCAACCCTGTGCGTATAAGTCTCTTCATCATCAGGCAAGTCATAATTGAATACGTGAGTAATGTCTTCAATGTGAATTCCCCTGGCAGCAACGTCAGTAGCTACTAAGACCTCAATCTTTTCAAGCCCGAATAATCTAAGCACTTTCTCCCTCATGAACTGAGTCATATCCCCGTTCATAGCTTCAGCGTTTATACCATTCTTCTTCAAGGCTTTTGCAACAAAACGAGTCTGCCTTTTAGTGTTGCAGAAAACCAGTGTGAGGCCGTGCTTTATAGTCTTAAGCAAGTGAACAAGCAATGAAATCTTGTCCCTTGAACTAACATTGTAATAGTATTGTTTCAGAACTCCTCTTTTTATGATATTTTCAAGCATTATCTTAACAGGATTGTTCAAAAAAGTCTCCATAAGCTTCAAAACCTTGCTGTTAATAGTTGCACTGAACATCAAGCTTTGCTTCTGAACAGGCATGAATTTAATTATTGCATTAATGTCATCAATAAATCCCATGTCCATTAACCTATCCGCTTCGTCAATTACTAAAAAACTGCAATAAGTTAAGTTAAGCAAGCGCCTGTTAAGCAAATCAAGCAGTCTCCCGGGCGTGCCTACAACAATCTCTGATATTCTTACTTGCTGGGCTTGGTTATTAATCGAAACTCCGCCATAAACCACTGCTGTTTTCAAATCCTTAAATTTTGAAAACTTTTCATATTCTTCACTTATCTGCTTTGCCAACTCCCTCGTTGGTGTGATAACAAGAACTTGAACCTTTCCTTCTTTCTTAACCATGTCAATAGTAGGTACTGCGAAACCAATAGTCTTACCGCTGCCAGTCTCTGACTGAACCATTACGTCCTTCCCTTTTAAAACTAAAGGTATCGTCTTCTCCTGGACAAGTGTGGGTTTAACAATTCCGTGCTGCTCTAATTCCGTTATAAGCTTAGAACTTATTCCTAACTCTTTAAAATCCTTCATACTCATATATATACCAATAACTCTTTATTTAAATCTTGCTATTTAAATAATACAAATGTTTAATTTTTTTATCAATGATTAATAATGAAAGGCTTGGAAAGATAAGGAAAGAACTCAAGGATTACCTCTTATTTGAATTATTAGGCAAAGGAAGAAGGGGCGTTGTTTATAAGATAAGCAATGATTTAGTTGTTAAAATAGAAAGAGATGATATTAAAACATTTAATGTCGTAAAAAACGAGTATGATATTCTTAAAAGATTAGGCAAGTATTCTTACTTCCCAAAGCCTGTGCTTTACAATAAAGAATTAAGGTTCTTGATAAGGGAATACGTTAAGGGAGAAATTATCAGCAAATCATTAACTGCTGCAGCTATTATTGATTCCTTAAAGATGTGCTACGTTTTGGACAGGGAAAGAATCAACCAGCAGGAGTTAACTAATCCTTTCAAACACATATACGTTAAGAACGGCAAGGTTATGATGATTGATTTTGAAAGAGCAAGAATAACTGAGAATGCAAAGAACGTCTCGCAATTCGTTCAATACTTAGTAAAGAAGATTAAGATAAATGATTTAAACAAGGTAATAAACGCAGTTAAGAACTATAAAAAAACACTTGATAAGAAAGATTTTGAAAAATTACTACTTCTTATCAAATCTAATCTTGTACATTGAGAAGTAACTGTAACCTGCTATGATTCCTGCAATGTATGCAATTAGTGCTTCAAGTATTATCCAGAAAAGGAATACGTACTTGTAAGTTATAGCACTAAGAGTGCCTATAAATATTGATGTAAAAACAAGTATTGCACTAACGAATCCCACAAGCTCAGCTTTAATCTTCACGTTCTTATTAATTAAATCAACAATCGAATTTCTTTTACCTGCCATAACAAAAAATACTAATGGATTATTTATAAAGATTAAGTAAGCTCTTATAGAAAGCTTAAAAAGAAATAAGAGACTTATTCTTTTGTGAAGATTAAAAAGCCTTTTTTCTTAATACTCTCATTAATACTCGCAGTTATAGTTTTCCTGCTAACACAGAGGTATTTAATAATTTTAATAACCTGCTTATTCTTGTCCTATTTAATAAAACCATTATATGATTTGATAAACAGCGTGGTTGATAATAAATCAGCTAGCGCCATATTGTCAGAACTGATTTTTTTAACCACACTTGTTATTGTAATAGTTTTTGTAATTAACAGCCTTTTATCAAGACTGGTCAGTATCAGCTCTCCTCTGCTCGCTGAGAACCTTATTAGCATTGAAAACATGACTTTTTTAACATTCAACCTTTCACAGATAGATTTTAACAATCCTTTAACTCAGGAAACGTTATTAACAATTGGTTCTTCTATTCAAACCGTTGCTGCGAGAACGCCCCTTTTATTAATTGATTTATTTCTAATCATTTTCATAACTTATTACTTGATTAAAGGCGCTAACACCATATACGATTCAATCCTTCGCATGATACCTCAGCAATCACGCAAGAACATGGTTAGATTTTTTAAAAAAGTGGACCTTATAACCAAAGAGATATTATACGGCTACTTCTTAACAGCTTTATTCATCGCGCTTCTCACATTTATCCTGTTGAACATCCTGGGCGTTAAATACTCTGTTGATTACGCAATACTTTCCGGACTTGCTTCACTAATACCTGTTATAGGAAACTGGATATTTCCAATATTTCTATCTATTTATTTCACTCTAAACCACAATTATTTAATTGGAATCTCACTCTTAGTATTTGCAATACTCACCAGTTATTTAATAAAAATGTTCAGGCCTATAATAAGCAAGGCAAGATATAACATTCATCCAATACTCTTCATACTTGGTGTTGTTGCAGGATTCTACTCTATGGGTTTTCTAGGATTCTTAATAGGACCAATATTATTCGGTATTCTCCAGAGCGGTTTTGAAGAACTCATCAAAAAACAATCTATTTAGAAATATTTAAAAGTCTTAATCCTAAAGGATATTAAATGAAATGTGTTAATTGTAACAAGTCAAAGAGTAAATTATATACTTGTGAAGAATGCAACCAGAAATTTTGTTCTAACTGTGGAGACACGCAAAGAGAGTGGTGCGATACTTGTTTGCAGTTTGAACAAACCCAGAAGGATAATGAAAGCATCGACACTTGAGGGATAAAAATATTTAAATCATATAATAGTTATCAATAGTTATGGTTAACATTGAAAAAGCTGATATAATCAAGTTTATAATAGCTTTCATGATTCTAGCACTGTTCTTAAGCGTTAAAACAGTTATATTCATTAATTTAGAGAATCTCGGAGTTTCTCAAACAGACGCTTTGCAAATAAGAACCACTTGGGATTCTTTCAAGGCAGATTACGCATTCATAATATTATCATTAATTTTCAGTTTAATAATAGCTTTAAGGTTTAATATTAAAGGAGACTAAGTATGGGAGAGAATTCAGCTATAATAGGAATAATGATTTTAATAATTCAAATTCCGGTATGGATGTTCGCTTCATCAATCAGCTTGGTTAGAAACCTTCCTCTTCTCGTTTTATTCCCTCTAACAGGTTTAGGCATAATATTGGTTATAAACGGGTCAACACCACCCTCTTTCAAGGGTTAATATTTTTTCCTTAATGTATTCTATCTTATTATTTATCTCATTACTCTCAGCAACAGGGTCAAAGATTTTAAGATTCTCACTGCAAGCATTGCATAAAAAGTTTGCATTTACTGCTTCTTCAAAGCTTAGTACGAAACCGCAGGAAGGGCACGAATAATTTGCTTGGGACAAATTAACGCGTTTTAAACTATTGGTTAAACTATTTATGGTTTTATTAGAGTTGTTTATAACATTATTTTTCAAGTTGTCAAGAGACAATTCCCAGTTATTATAATGGTCATTGAAGGCAGTATTCAAAGTCTTGATACATTTAACGTATCCTTTATTGTATAACTCGTAAATAGTCTTCTTGGACAGTTCATTATTGAAGAAAGAGATGTCATTAAGGAAGAAGTTAATACTTTTGCCGTCTAAACCTACACTAACTATCTTGTCTTTAATTATTAAATCATAAACAGTGTCGCATTTCTTGCACTTAAAATTCGAATTTTTTAAATCAATAACTAGTGTTAGTTTATTATTGCACCTTAAACAGTTAACCATACCTAAATTTAGAGAAAAATCTTTTTAAAAAGATTTAGTTTTCTGAGCTGAAAAAGAAGTTCCTAACTGTTTTTTTTACCAATTTAAGTAAAATAGCCCAGACAGCACTTATAAGCAATGGGAAGAACACACTCTTCAGTATTGAAAACCCTATAATTACTAGTAAAACGGACAATATAACAACTAATAAAAGCATGAATAAGTCCTTATTCTTCTTCTTTTTACGAAAAAACATGTATTAAATTACGCACTAATTCCTTATAAAACTATATATCGAAAGCTTTATAAGTAAAATATTTTCTCCAAATAGATTGCAACCATTAACCCTCAAGGAAAAAGACTGGGGATGTTTTTGCTTTTCTCAAAGTAACATCTACCCCTATCTTTTTCCATTTCCTATTTCTCAAAAAAAAAATAACAAAATTTTTTAATAACTAAAATTACCAATTTTGGTATGAATCTTAAACAAGTTTTTCCTTACTTGTGCTTGTTTATAGTGCTTCTTAGCCAATTTAATTTCGGAGCGGATTTAACCCATCACGCGCATAATACTTGGATTTATAATAAGATGATTTCCGAGCAAAGATTAATACTCTTAGATCCTTACTTATTGAAAGGGCAGCAGTTAACATTCTTTTACGGAATCATAACTTACCCTTTATCTGGATTGTTATACTTACTTTTTTCGAACTACACTGTTGATGTTTTCATGGCAATAATAACAGTAATAGACTTCATATTATTGTACAAAATTCTGGGAAAAAACAGAGTAGTGTTTGGAGTAATAATCTTGTCCTTATTGTTCCACACAATAGGCGACACATTAGTAGCTCATTTTTCAAACATGCTATTCTGGTGGGGCGTTTACGCTTATTATAAGAAGAAGAAATTCTGGCAACTGCCTTTCATACTCTCAGCATTAAACCACCCTTTCACCCTCTTAGTTGCTTTATACTTTGGTTTAAAGGACAAGAAATTATTCTGTGCTCTTCTGGCAACACTATCTTACTTCATTATACTAAGCCTGATTTTCTCAAAGAATTCAAACTTTAATATTTATCTTCCAGCCGTATTCATAGTAAGAATGCTTATCCTCCTAGCTCCTGCAGCTGTTAAGGAAGACTATTTCAGAAATTCAAAAAATAAAATAATTAAGAAAGTTTCAAGTTTCTTGTCATGCCAAATAACTGTTTACGAACTTATCCTGATAATCTCATCCTTAACCTTGTTAACAATTGTTGTCTGCAGTTCTTTATTCATAATCACCGGCCACTATTTCGTACTAAAAAGCATTGATGACGTCAGCAGCAGATTCTTTGAAGGCTTTCCTGAAATTAACGGCACGCTTAGAATAATGGATTACTACTGGCTTCCTTTCCTGATTTACGACAGCCAGGGGTTTACTAGCACGAGCGGGAGTTTCAGGGAAAACAACTTAGTATCATTAATCCCCCCAACTCACATTGTTGAGTTTGAAAAAAACGAGTATTCCGACATGATTATAAAAGAGGGAATTAATTATGTCTTGTATTGCAAAGAGTGCTACACTAAGTCGAATGAAAAAGACCTGCTGGACTCTTACTACAACCTGGTTTGGGAGAATGATTACTACCTTCTTTATGAAGTGTCATAAGTAACGTTTAAAAAACAATAATTGTATTTAAATTACTTATTGGGCGGGTAGCTTAGCCTGGTGGAGCGCTAGTCTTATAAGACACCCACTAGAACAAAAAAAGTGGACTCTTGTCTGAGTCAACTAGTGGTCGAGGGTTCGAATCCCTTCCCGCCCA
>JAFGFH010000008.1 GCA_016931175.1 Nanobdellota archaeon | reverse complement strand
GTCCTCAACCAAAACAACCTCCTGCTCAACAGGAGAATCAGCAACAATTGGAATAATAACCTCTTGCTCAACAGGAGCTGAAATTGGCTGTATGAATAATGCCCAAAAGCTTACTAATCCCAGTAACAAAGTTGAGAACTCTGCCATAAAACTAGTAATTGCATAAATCTATTTATAAATGTTTTGAATAAGGGAAGTTTACTCTGATTTATTTTAAAAGCAGGAATTTTATAATATTTTTATTAATGAAGAGTTTATGCTTGCAGTGCAAGGGCAGGAACTGGTGCGGGAAGCCCTGCACTTGGAATAAGATTACTGTAAAAAAGGTTGAATACAAGAAGGAGTTCACTGGCTCAAGCCCAACCGTGTTTATTGGCAAAGCTAATTACCCTAATGTTAATATCGGCATCATGAGCCCTCAATTAGTTACTGAAAAGGCGAAGGACTGGGATGACCCTTACTTGTGGACTAAAGAGTATAATATTAATCAAGTTGTGGAGAAGAGAACCACTTTAGTTAACTGCACTAATAAGTTAAGCGAGAGTTTCATGCAAAAGGTTCAGGAAGTAGCGTTGAGCAAAAAACCTGTTAATGTAGAGTTTGAATTGTCAAAAACTCCGAAAGCTAGAGTGGATTATGATTTCACAAGCAATCCCATGGGTCCTTCCAGTGAGATTAAGAAGATTATTGTTTGTGATAATATTTCAATGCATAAGACTGTTGAGAAATGTTTTTACGACTATGACTTGAAGAGTGTTAAAGCAGTAACTAAGTTGTACGAGAAGGGTTTTAACGAGAATGATATTACGAGGATGTTTTGCACTGGAGCCTTTGGATTAAAGAAGGATAGGAAAGTAGTGCCTACGCGCTGGAGTATAACCGCAGTTGACGACTCCCTTGGGAAGCAATTGATAAATAATATTAAGAATTATAATAATATTGACAATTACAGGATATTGTCAGGTAATTTCTACGGCAACTATTATACTATAATCCTCTTGCCAAGTGTCTGGGGTTTTGAATTGTTCGAAACAACAGATGGTAAGACTTTCTGCCACGACTTAGAGGATTACAACGGCAGGAAAGGTTACGCTTACGAAACTGCTGGAGGCTATTACGCCTGCAGATTAGCAGTATTGGAATACTTGAACATGATTAAGAGGCAGGCAAGAGCAGTAGTATTCAGGCAAGTTACTAGTGAATACTCTTGCCCCTTAGGAGTCTGGGTTGTCAGGCAAGCAACGCGCAAAGCAGTTGAGAACACTAACTGCTTCAACACTAAAGAAGAAATGCTTAATTCATTGAGAATAATCACTCCACTGCATTACTTAATTAACAAGAGTGAATTGTTCGAAACATTTAACACTCAAAGACTGTTAACGAATTACTTATGAAAGGCTCGTCGCATAAAATACTTGGACTATTAATCTTCATCTTTTTCTTCTACTTCAAACTCTTCCCTGCAGTAATCAACGAATACTTGAATAGTTTAGTGCCTGTAATTATTGGTTTTATTATCGCGTTTCTTTTCAGCGGGGGAAGAACAGATTCCAAGAAAATGTTAGGATTTGGTTTAAGCCCTGATAATGATTATCATAAGAAGATGAAAAGGGACTGGTTAATTCACTCGGCAATACTGCCAACATTAGTAGTAATACTTTTGCCTAATCCGATACTCTTACTTGCTAGCTTCTTCTACACTACTCACATCGCTTTTGATTTGTTAAACACTCACTCGTGGGACGGCAACAAGACAACGTATATTGGAGTGTTTATTACAGTAATATTATTCTACTTAGTTATTTACAGTTAAGGGCAGTCAAGAGTGTCTGCGGAATCGTACAAACCGTCTTCGTCATTATCCACACCGTCACTGCACCACGTCTCAGTTGCGCAGTCGCTGCTTCTCTTCTCATACTCCTCGCAAACCCCAGTTAGTAGTGTGAAATCCGTAGCGTAATCCCAAGAATCACTAGTCTCATTAAGGAATACTGCATAGTAGCCGTTGGTTGAAGCAAAGATTGTCATAATATCATTGTAAAAGTTCTTGAAATCCCCTGCGTAAATATTGCTTTCTTTTATTGTCTTATGAGTTATTGGTGTGAATGTTTCGCCGTCAAAGATTGTTGAGTTATAATTACTTAAGATGTTGAAATTGTCACTCACTGATATTATGAAATCATCCTCTCTTGAAGAGACGCCGAAAGGATAACCTAGGGTTGTTACATTAACCTCCCACCAAGTATTATTATAAAAAAGCATATGATAAGTGTCCAGGTCTAAAGAATACTTGTAGAATGCTATTGCAATCTCTCCCTTGTCATTAACAGCTAATGTTGTTATCTGATTATCAGCAGGACTAGGCAGGTTAAGAGTCTGCACTCCTGACCATTCGCCGTCTTCAAAAACAGCGTAATTAATAGGGTTATTAGTATCAATAATCCAAACTGCTACTTTATAATTTCCATTACTGCTTGATGCAATCTTTACACCATCATGAGGCAGCTTAGAATCATAAGTTGATTCTGACAATTGAACAGGCTCTGAGAAGCCGTTATTCCTGCTCCAACTCCTAGCATACAAGTCACAATCTGAAATGGAAGTAAGACAATGCTGGTAAATGAAGTTAATAACACCTCTAATATCCGGCTGGCTCATATCAAGAACGTAAGTGTAAGCATTATCCACTGGTGTTAATCTTGAAATTGAACCCCACTCGCCATTATCATATATGGAATAATAAATATAACTGTAAATATTATCAATAGGGTCGTCAGGGAAGAGGTATAATGCTATTTTCTCATCAACGAAGTTCAGCTTGCCTCCTGATAAAGCAGTTGAAGAGTAGAATAAGCTTCTGTTGCCGAAGACTCTCTTATCTCCAGCATTGATTAAGTGGTTCTCGTATAATGAGAAAGTGTCATACTCTAAGTAAGTCTTTATCACGCAGTCAAACACGCACGTGCTTATACTCTCGCCCTGGCTGTAACAGCAGACCCCGTCCCCGCACACGCTGCTGCAAAAGCCTGCCTCGAGAGTACTCTTATCTTCAGAGATTGTTGAAGTTATAGTTTGCGAGTTGTCAAGAACAACTTTAATAGTATGATCAGTGCCGTTAGCAAGGGAAGCATATGTTATAATGCTTGACTCGCCCGGCCCTATAGGGTAATCAAGGTTGTAATCAGTGAGAACGCCGTCTATTAAAACGCTGACCTTGTCAATAGTGTCGCAGCCGATATTCTGAACAGTGACTCCGTCGCCTCTAGTGCTTATCAGGTTTAATCTACTGCAGCTGCTGACAGAACTGGACTCAATACTGGCACCAGCAGTTTCCTGAATACTGGTTTGAGTGCTTGACATCCAGATAAATGCTGCAACGCTGGCAGCAACAGTCATGAAAATAAGAAGAATAATAGCAACAACAGGAGTAACAGTTTTCCTCATTAATTTATTTTTATGAACTCTTATTTTATAAACTTTAATAGGCAAGTTTTTAAAATAAAGAATTGATTACTATTATCATGGTCGAGTCAAGCATTCAGCAAACGCTTGTTTTAGTAAAGCCGGATGGAATCTACAGGGGATTAATAGGAAATGTTATAACTCGTTTTGAGAATGCTGGTTTGAAAATAGTCGGGATGAGGATGCGCTGGATTGACAAGGACTTCAGTAAGAGGCATTATAGCGAGCATTTAGAGAAGACTTTTTATTACACTCTTGAAGAATACATAACTGCAGGCCCTGTTCTCGCAATGGTATTAGAAGGGGTTGAAGCAGTAGAAGTAGTCAGAAAGATAGTGGGCAGTACGGAGCCAAAGAGTGCTATGCCTGGAACTATAAGAGGTGACTTTGCACATATTAATTTGGCTCATGCGGATAAGACCAAGAAAGCAGTGTGCAACATAATTCATGCAAGCGCTAATTCCAAAGATGCTGCTAATGAAATAATGCTCTGGTTTGACCCAATGGATTTGCACACTTACAAGCGCGCTGGCGAAGAATGGATTAGATAATTTTTTAAATTTAATATTTTTCCAATTCCCTGAGATGCAGTCTTTAAAAGATAACTTGATTAATCTGAACAAGAAAGTTAAATCTGAAGTAATTCCAGTAATTAATTCTTTTCTTGAAAAATATGGTGAATTCAAAGAGTTCTCCCTCTTGTACGAAAGAGTGCAACAGATACAAAGCTCTTTAAAATTATTATCTGAAAATGAAGATTTTGATTTTACTAAAGACGGTTTTGAAAAACTAACTGGCAAGTATTGCGATTACATGAACTTGTTAAAGGAGGTTCTTTCAAAGGATTATTCCTCACTAACAGATTCGCAGATAATAAAGGAATTATTACAGTTTGATTTCCAAGATGTTGAAGAACTATCTGACTTGTTAAAAAAAGAAAGCAGTGAATTCGATAAAGCAAAAGATGAACTATTATCAGAGATAGAAGAGTATAAAAACAGGGAAGAAGAATACCAGAACGAATTAAATAAGTTGAAGAAGAAGAATGAAAATTACCTCAGATTTAAAGTCAAATACGAAGAGCTTCAGAACAAAATTGACCAGATTAAACCCCCAGAAGAAATCAAATTAGAGAATGAAAAGTATAAGATTAAGATAAAAATATTAGAAAAAAACGTGCACGAATTAAAAGAATCTAATAAAGTTATTGCAGATTTACGATTAAGGATTGAAGAGCTCCAAAAATCATCTGATAAAGAAGACGAGTTACTTGAAGATATTAGAATACTTAAGACTAATATTGGCTGGTATGAGAGACAATTAAAGCAGTTGAAAAACAAGACAATAGGCAAAGAGCAAGATTCGAATACTGAAGATAAAAAAAATCATAACAAAGGCAGGAAACCATTTATTAATAAGAAAGAAAGCACGATTGAAAAGATATTAATGGAAAATTTAAACTGGTTTAACGGCCAGGGTTTGAACACAACAGAGATTGTTAACAAATTATTATCGAAAGAGTTTGAGGAAGTAATCGGATTGCAGGCAAGTTCAATGTATTGTTACGTTTCAAAAGTAATTCAAAAAATATTAATCAGCAGGAATGATTTATCAAAACACAAGCAGGGCAAAACTTACTATTACTGCTTAAAAAACACTGCAAAAGTGAAAGAAGAAAAAACTGTCCATGCACCGCTAAAAAAGAATGATACTATAAAACCTAACTCTTTCAATGAAATTACTTTTCCTTTAATAATGCATAAACTGTTTAGTGAGTCTGGTGAGGTTAAACTAAAAGAGATTGTAGCACTTGCAAAAAGATTAAACCAAGTATTAGTAGTTTCTCAAGACTCAATTCAGTCAATGGTTTCTAATCTTGTATCAAAGATGTGCGCAATGAATATTCTAACAAAAGAGATGAACAACAAAAGAGAAGGCGCGACGTTAAAAATTAATGAAATCTCTGAAGAAAAGATTACAGGGTTTAAACAAGAGATTAATAAATTACCTGAATATATTAAACAATTATTAGGTATTCATGAATATGAGTGATTTAAGCTGCCTTGATGAAGTTGTTAAAATATCAAATGATTTCATAGAAGAAGTTAAACAGTTCTACAAAGATATTTCCAGAAAAGCATTAAAGAAAGGAGTTTACTGCAGCCCTCAAACCCCTCTCCCTTTGCTGGTTGAGATATTAGAAGAAAAGAATAGTTTAATTGAATTAAATAATTCCTGTTATTACTGCGGGAGCAGCAAATTGCAGAAAAACAATCATGACTTCCTAGTATGCAAAGACTGTTATTCAGAACAGCCTGAAAAACCTTACACCCAGGATGAGAGGTTAATGTTTGACAGAGAACAAGTGAAGAAGAGGAAGACTCACGAAACTAGTTTTCTTAAAGGAACGGTTATTTGCCATTCAAACAAGGGCATAATTAACCGCCCTAAATTTTATAGGTTAAGGAAGTGGCAGCACAGGTCTCAAACGTTTTCGTGGAAGGAAAGAAACAAAGCTGAAGCTTTCAACCTTATTAATAAGGCATGCACTAACTTAAGTCTGCCTAAACACGCGCGGAATTTTGCAGAAAATATTTACCTTGGTTGTATTAAAGAAAATGTTATAAAAGGGCGTTCAATTAGTTCAATGGCTGCTGCATCACTGCTTGTAAGTTTGAACAAGTTTAAGATAATAAGAAGGGAAAAAGACCTGCTTGCTAACTTCTTAAAGGCAAGTAAAAAAGCTTTGCACCACTCTTATTCAAATATAGTGAGGAATATTATTCCCGTTATGGGAGTAGAATACAAGCCTAACAATTCAATAATCTTGCACACTTGCTACTTATCAGAGCAGTTAAATAATCCAGAGATACAGTTAGGAAATTTGATGAAATATTTGAAGGATTTATCAATTAATTACATGGAGAGTGTAATAAACAAGTTTTCTGCTTCTAACAAGGGAAGATTGGGAATGCTTGAAAAAATAATCAGCAAAGAGTTTGACAAAGACACTGCTGCTTTGTATAATGGTTTTATTAGTGATTTAATTATTCCTGATTGTGATGTTAAAGAATTGAGGAATATAACTTTTTATTATATAAGCATGATGAGTGAAGAAGACTTGCTTCAGCAATTAATTAAGAGGTTTCAAGGCAGGTCAAACTTTGCTGTAGCTGCGAGCCTGTTATACAATTTCTCAAAAGAGGGCAATATTAGTATTACTCAAAAAAATATTTCAGAACTTGCAGACATAACAGAGGTCTCTGTGAGAAACAATTGCCGTTTCCTTAATGAAAAGTTCGGTGTTAAAAGCGTTGAACTTAAAGAGTTTGACAAGACTTACAAGAGCAGTGAAATAAGAAGAGTTATAGATTATATAATAAATAAGAATTTTAATTACAGGGAGGTTAAGGTTAAGAAAAGATTCATACAATCCTTTTACGATTTAATAAAACCCTTGCTGTCAGATGATTCCTTAAACACTAATGAGATAAGTGAGAGTTTAAAAGAAGACTTAATTCTTGACAGTAATAATGACTTATACCATTCCTGCAGCTGTGCTTTGAACTACTTGTTCACTAAAGGATTTGTTAATAGAGAACTTGTCAAAGGTCAATACTATTACAGTCTTAAAACAGATAATTTTTCAGAGATTGATGTCAACAACTGCGAGAACGTCAGAGAATTGGTTGTTAATAATATTCACATGATTAATGATAAAGGTGTTAAGGTTAAGGAATTTGCAGAGGCTTTAATCAAGAACTCATCCTTGAATATTCTTCCTGATTCTTTCGAAGCCACAGTTAACAAGACATTAAGAGATTTAAGCGAAGAAGGAGTGATTGACAGGAAATGGTGCAAACACGCTTTTATCTATTACCCTAAAGCTTTAAATACGCCGGGTTAATATTTTCATTTTATATGATAAACGCTTACATACTAATTGTTGTAGCAAGCGGTGCTGAAGAAGCAGTGATGAAGAAGCTCAGCAAAGCTCCTGAAGTTAGTGATATTCGCATAGTTTATGGCGAGTATGATTTAATAGCACTCGTTAAGGTTAAAGAAATGAATGACTTGCAGAAGTTCATAATAAAGAATATCAGAGCTATTAAAGAGGTTGACAGGACCAGCACTATGATCTGCGTGAATTAACTCTTCTGTAAACGAGGAAGAAGACTGCAAGCAGTGCTCCTATTAGGAATACTAATCCAATATTCTCCCACGTGTTAATCTTAACAGCAAGATTCTCATAAGCGCTTCCTAACAACCAGCCGATGATGCCTAAAAAAAATAATCTAACTAGTGCTCCGAGGAAGGTGAATATTGCAAAACTCTTAATATTAATTCTTAACACTCCAGCTACGGCGCTGAAAACACTTAAAGGTATTATTGGAACAGCTCTAGCAGTGAATATTAAGAACTCGTCTTTAATGCCTTTCTGAAAGTATTTAATGCCCTTGCTTAACTCTTCCCAACTAACACCAAGCAGCCACTCGAATCGTTTAATTAAAGGCTTGCCTCCAAAGTAGCCTATAAAGTAGCCTATGAATGAACCTATTGTGCTTGCTAAAGCGCCTGGCAAGGTTATTAATAACAGCAGAGGGGCTAGAACGTCGATGAAAGCCGCTCCGGCAGGCAGCATTATAAAACCTGCTCCCATGATAATAATAGGGCTTGGTATTGGAGCGAGAACACTCTCAATTAAAACACCTATTATTACACCCCACGCTCCGCTGCTTCTTATAAGTTCAAGAACGTAATTAACTATTTCCTCTAACGCCAAAACAAACCCTTCTCCGCTTTTTCATAAATAGTGTTAAAATAATTAATAACATTGTTCAATAAGTCACGGAATAATTTTTTATTAACGTGGTCAACACTCTTGCCGCGTATTAATATTTTTGAATTGTTCATTATATTAATTGACTTATTGCTGAGATTATTCAAGTAGTAATAAGTTTCAAAAAATTCTTTGCCAATGAATTCATTAATCAAAGGTTTTATATTGGTTATTTCCAAAGACAAGTCAGTATGCTTATTATTAATAAAGTCAATCATGAAATCCATGCCTTTTCTTAAATGCTCCACAAGTTTAACAGCAGATTGTTCATTGAAATTATTCAATAATTCTTTTGCTATAAGCAATTCATCCTTTCCTTGTTTTAAATAAAATAGTTTCACGCGTTCAATCCCTCCTTTATTACATTAACGAATTCAAGATTTTTCTTAAGATATTCTTTAACTTCATCTATTTTTAAATCAATAAGTTCATAGTTTGAAGCTACGAATACGTACTTTGTTGCTCTCTGCAAAAGCATGCCCCTCTCATTGTAAGCATTAACTGCTTTGTTAATCTTTAACATAGTATCTTTCAGTCCTTTTTCAACCTTTAAATTTTGCGCACAATTCTGGAAAAACATTTCTATAAGCAGCTCGTGTTCTTTAGGCACAGGAGGAACTCTTCTGTAAAGCCTTTCTTTAATCAAGTAAGCGTTAAGAGCTAAATAAAATGATTTGTTAATGTGGTCAATAATGCTGATGAGAAGCTTCTTGTCCTTAACGAGTTTGCTTGTAACGTAAGCCATGTAATCAGCTAGTTTAGCCTCCTTATAAGCCTGCTCGATAAGGGTTTTATACTCTTCCATTTAGTAAAACTATAAATAATTGTGGCTTTTAATACTTTTTATGAAAAAAGTCTTAATCAAGAACGTTTCCAGTGAGAGATTATCAGGTTTTTTGCACGAGGTTAGAAATCCCAAGGGTTTATTCATACTCTGCCACGGGTTCCGAGGCAACAAGAATTATCCTTTACTAACTAAATTATGCAAGGATTTGAACGAGGAAGGTTACGACTGTTTCAGGTTTGATTTCAGCGGCAACGGTGAAAGTGAAGGCTTGTTCGGGCACGCTGGACTAATCAAGGAAAGAAGTGATTTGTTAAGTGTTATTAAGCATTTTAAAAAGTATGAAAATGTTTTCTTGTTCGGGCACAGCATGGGAGGAGCGGTTTGCATTATAACTGCTGGCTCAGTTAAGAGAGTAAAAGGAGTTGTTGTGTTAAACTCTTTAGTTCTTCCAACTATTTCATTCAAAGACTCAAGTTTAGAATATAATCCTTCAGTGCTTTTTGCTAAAAAAGAAGAAGAAGCTTACAATCCAAGGGTTATAACAAAGAATTTTGTTGAAAAAGCCTTGGTTAACTTCAACGAATTCGTTAATAATAACGTTCTTCACAAATCCTTCTTTGAACAGGCAAAGACTGACGTAACTGATTACGCTGAAAAGTTAAAGAAACCACTGCTCATAATACATTCCAAAAAGGATGAATTAATACCTTTATCCCACGCTGAATACTTGCACAACCAGAATCCTGAAAACAGCAGGTTAGTAATAATAAACTCAAGGCATATTCCAGTACTTCCACTGCCTTTAAACAGAATATTTAAGGAAATAAAGAAGTGGTTAAGTGAAGTAATGGATTAATGCAGAAACAGTTTCTAATAATCCAACACTTTCTACCTCAACGTTTTCTCCTAAGTAATTCTTCAAACAATACCTTATAGATTCAGTTGGGTTGCTCATCAAGTACAAGACTTTGCTGATAATACCAGTATTCAAAGCAACATCATATTCTGGAGTGTAAATCTCGTAATACCCTTTAACTCCAACAATGTAAGAGCACTCCTTACCTGAACTGCAGTCCTCGTTCTTGAACTTGAAACCAGCACTGTCGCCCTCATCCATGATTAAGTAATTATTATCATCAACACCTGCACTGCTTGGACCTTCAAGCATGACTAACTCTTTCACACTAACCTCTTCATCATTGCTGTAATCAACCTTAATCTCATCAAAACTATAAGCGTGGCTGCTGAAGTCTAATTTAACAATCAACTCTCCAGTATCAACATTTCCTAGAGGAATAAGAACATCGTTCCACATCGCGCCTCCAACACCCAAGTTAGTTACCTCAACCCACTCGCTTCCGTTCCAGACGCTGACAATTAAATCAGCAACATTAATTCTCCAATCAGTGAATAAATCCTTCAATACTGGAATGCCTGCTACAGTGTCGTAGAAGAATCGGATATTATTGCTTCCTAACAATTTTATTAAGAACAATCCGCTGTCCCTTATAATGCCTGTCTCTTTAAAACTCATTAACAATTTAGGACTAACAATTCCTAATGGTTTGTCAAAGGTTAATATTAAACTATCTCTTAAGTTATTATCATACTCTAAGTTCTTTGTTGACAAATCAGTAGTCCATCCATTATCATCAGCTTCTTTAACCTCGCTAATGCAGTCCTGACTGCACCAGTTAGGACTAACCCATTCCTTAACTGTGTGAACAATGCCGTTAATGTCAGGCAAGACGCTAACTCCTGGATTATGCTCCACCATTTTAAGTGACAACTTGTTAGTGTAACTCTGTTCAGGCAGTTCTTCCCTAAGATCAATTATTAATTCATTACTTACTGGTTTAAGGTTTTCTAAAAATGCATAACTCTCGTACTCCCATCCCTTAAACACTGCGAAGCCGTAAGCTTCATGCTCTCTTATGAACTCTTCACCATTATATGAATAAACGAAAGGACAGCTAGGATGGCTGACTAAATTATTAACTAATTTGTACTCTGGACCGAAGGCTGTGCCGTTCCATTTCTGGGCATAAACACTTGGGTTGCTTGTTGTTAAACTATCTGCTATTGTGATTCTGATTATTCCTCCTTCCCTGTTGTTAAGCAATGGAGCCCAGCCAATTCCTACAATGTCAACGAATTCGCTCTTGTTATAATCCTCAATAGCATCGCTTAAACCAAATGTGTGGTTGTAGGTTCTAGTATACATTGGAATGTTCCCGCTAATATCCTCCTCACCGTAATAACTTAATACCCACTTAATGTTGTCGTAAGCTAATCCTATCCTTCCTCCCCCTCCTGTTGATTCAGGAGCGTCCTTTCCTGAGTCTATGTAAAACTCGGGCTCCCAATTACTGCCGTCGTAGTATTTACCAACGTAGTGGAGGTGGTCTTCACTGTCCTTAGTGTAGTTAAGGTAAACAAGCAGGCCCTCGTTGTAGCCGTTGAATATTAGTTTAGGAACAAGCAGTACAGCATCGTCCTCAACGAGTTCAACAGGGCTAGTCCAAGTATCATCTTCCCTGTCATAAACACTATGATACAAGCTCGTTGTTCCGTCAAAGTAACGGTCTGATAAGTTGCAGTAAATCATGTGAGCGTTCCCGTAAGCGTCAACGCTGACAGTCGGGTAAGTTAAGTTTATTCCTGTGGCTGCTATCTTGTTAGGCGACGTTGTCGTAGCATTACCAGTAGCGTAGTATATACTATTCTCCCAATAGCTGCTTCCAGTCCAGTTCATCCAGGTAAAGATAACATCTAATATATTATTATCAGTCTCTAAAGGGAAAGAATCCATTGAAGGAACACTAGAGTACAAGAATATCATGTCAGTACCAATTCCTTTTGAAAATATTGGTATCTCCATTAATACTTTTTTAGATGACCAACTATTATTCCAGAACTGCGCTGTTATTTGTCCAGTCTCGTTATTAATCTGGTCAACGTATCCTACTACTGGATTATTATGCCTGTCATAAGACATTTCGTAATGAGTCCAGTCTATTTTTTCCAAATAAGTTGGAGTGGACCAAGTGTTGCCTCCAGTATTATAAGCATAATGTAGTTCAGTAAAGCCTATTTGAAAGATTAAGTAACCCTCTGCTGGGAAGACTATAATATTAGGGTTTCTGCAGCTTTCAGGGTAATTGTTAGGGTTCTTACCTTCAACGCATCCTGGAACAAAAGAGCTGCAGATGACATCGCCGTTATCTAGTCTGACACAGCCATCACCGTCTAATTTATCGTTAAAGTAGAAAGTTGTAGCCTCACCCGGAGCTAATGGAATGTCCAAATCATACTCTGTGTATACTCCGTCAACTATTGCTCTAATCTTAGTAATATCATCGCATCCAGTGTTTTGAACAACAGCTCCCTCACTCCTGACAGAGATTAGACTCAGCCTAGAGCAGTCTGTTCCTGGCGCCTCTTCCAAACGGCCGCCTGCTGTTTCCTGGAAACCTGCTTGTGTAGTAGTCATCCAAATAAAGGCTGCAACGCTAGCACTAACAGTCATAAAGATTAATAAGATAATAGCAACCACTGGAGTAACTGCTTTCCGCATACATTAATCAAAAAATTGATTATTTAAAAGTCTTATGAGAGTATAAAAATTTTAAAAACAAAAAACTTTTTAAAATGAACTTGCAGTTAATTAGAATACTATGGCAAAGAAGAGAGGAAACGATTGCTACAAGAGTATAAAGAGGCCTTATACTAGGAAGTCTAAGTATAAGAAGCACATGTATATAAGGGGAGGTGTTCCTAGCAGGAGAACTGTAAAGTTCGACATGGGAGATACTAACAAGACTTACCCTCTCAGAGTAAGCATGTTCTCTTTGCAAAGCGCTACTCTTCTTGAGAATACTTTAGAAGCTGCTAGGCAGACTGCTAATAAGTACTTGATGAAGATTTTCAGCAAACCAACTGGTTTTCATTTCAAGATTAAAATCTTCCCTCACCACGTTGTAAGAATAAATCCTATCGCGATGGGAGCAGGAGCTGACCGTTACAGTACAGGTATGGCAAAGTCTTACGGAAAACCAACAAATACTGCAGCAAGAATAAAAGCAGGACAGGAGCTTATGTACATAGAGCTTCCAATAATTAAGGAAAAGGTTGCACGCGAAGCATTAAGAAAGGCGAGCTGCAAACTAGCTGTTAAGACTTACGTTGAAGTCAGCAAGAAGGAAGCTCCTGAGAAGACTGCAGAGAAAGCAAAATAATCTATTCTAATATGGTTGCTAATCCCTGACGCAGGCATTCTTTTGAATTAAAGTATAAATTAACCTGTTTCTCTTTATCACAGTCAGGAACAATACTAATCTCGTAACTGTTCCTGCCAAGACTAAGAATTTCATTAAAATCAGATAAAAGGATTCTTTTCTTGTGTTCTAACTTGCAGTAAGTGCAGTTGTAAAAAAAGACTACGTCGCTCATGAGATTATAAAATTAACAATTAATTAAAAAAGTTTTAGTTTACACTCTCAGGTGAAACTTTCTCATCAGCAATCATTGCTTCCAACCTGTCTAAAGACCTTACAATTGTTGGAAAACCAGATTTTAAGTCAGCAGTGTTCTTAAAATACAAACCGCAGGAACCTCTGGAACAGTCAACCTTGATTACGTAGTCTCCGTCAAGCGTTTCAGGAACATTTTCTAAAACACTCTTAGGAAACTTATGCATCTTCTTGCAATGATTGCACATGTACAATATGTTCTCTCCCATGAACTAACTTATCACAAAATTCTGCTTATAAACTTTTCTTTTGGTAAGAGTTTTAAATAATGAGTAACTATTTTTTTGTTAATGGTTGATTTTGTTAAATGGTTTAACGAGTTAAGCAAGAAGAGTTTGCCTATTGCAGGAGGCAAGGGTGCTAATCTTGGTGAGATGTTTCAGGCTGGTTTCCCAGTGCCTCCAGGATTTGTTGTCACTGCAGATTCTTACTGGGAGTTCGTTACTGATACTGGTTTGAAGGAAGAGATTACTGAGATTATGAAGGATTTGAATATTGAGGATAATAACCAGTTGCAGAACGCTGCGAGGAAGGTTCAGGAAGCAATAGTTAGGGAGAAGATGCCTGAGGATATTGCTAAAGCTATTAATGACGCTTACGAGCAGATGAAGTTGGGTAATTATTCAAGCAAGATTAATACTGCTACTAGTGAGATTATTAAGAGTGGCAGGGATTCTCCATTAGTTGCTGTCAGGAGCAGTGCTACTGCTGAGGACTTGCCTGACGCGAGCTTTGCCGGACAGCAGGAAACTTTTCTTAACATCAGGGGAGGACCTGATGTTATAAAACACGTTCAGATGTGCTGGGCGAGCTTGTTCACTGCAAGGGCTATTTATTACAGGGAGAAGAATAACTTCCCTCACATGAAGGTTAAGATTGCAGTCGTTGTTCAAAAGATGATTGAGAGCGAAGTCAGCGGTGTTGCCTTCAGTGTTAATCCAAGCACTGGCAACAAGGAAGAGATTATTATAGAGGCAGGTTACGGCTTGGGTGAAGCTATTGTTAAGGGTGAGATTAATCCTGACTTGTACTTTGTTAACAAGAAGGATTTTTCAATCAAGGACAAGCAGATTAAGAAGCAGACTAGGAAGCTTGTGAGAACAGAGACTGGAACCACTGACTGGGTTAAGGTTCCTGACAAGATACAGGACAGCCAGGTATTGTTCGATTCTAATATTATTAAATTGGCAAAGATTATCCAGAATATTGAGGACCATTATGATTTCCCTCAGGATATTGAATGGGCTGTTGAGAGGAACAAGATTTACATCGTGCAGTCAAGGCCTGTAACTACTTTGAAAAATATTAAGACTGAAACAGTTAGTTCTGCTATGAAAGAGTCTGGTGAAGTGATTCTTCACGGTCTCGGAGCTAGTCCTGGTGTAGCATCAGGCAAAGTTGTTAAGATAGAAAGCGTGAGCGAATTGGATAAAGTAAAAGAAGGAGACATATTAGTTACTAAAATGACTGACCCTAACATGGTGCCTGCTATGAAACGCGCTGCGGGTATAATCACTGACGAGGGGGGCATGACTTGCCACGCTGCTATTGTTTCCAGAGAATTAGGCACTCCCTGCATTGTTGGAACTAATGAGGCAACAAAGAAGTTAAATGACGGTGATGAGATTACTCTTGACGCTACTAACGGCGTCGTGTATAAAGGCAAGAGTGAAGAAGTATTAAGCAGTGCGGAACCAGTAATTACATCTGCTAGTGTTAGTTCAACTTCAAGCTTTTACAGGAAGATTTCTACTGGCACAGAGATTCATGTTAACTTAAGCAGTCCTGAACTTATAGACAAGGTTGCTCACAGGGACGTTGACGGAGTAGGACTCTTGCGTGCGGAGTTCATTGCTGCAGAGTTGAATATTCACCCTAGCGCGTTAATCAAGGAAGGCAGGGGTGAAGAGTTCGTTGACAAATTCGCCAAGGATATTGCTAAGGTAGCAAGAGCTATGAATCCACGGCCTGTAACTTACAGGACGCTTGATTTCAAGACTAATGAGTACAGGGACTTGCCTGGCGGTGCTGAGTTCGAACCTGAGGAGAGGAATCCAATGATTGGTTGGAGGGGTGCGAGCAGGTACGTGAGCCCTGAGTATGTTGAAACATTCAGGTTGGAATTAAGGGCTTTGAAGAAGATTAGGGACACTTACGGCATGACTAATGTTGAACTTATGATTCCTTTTGTCAGGAACACTTGGGAATTAGAAAAGATATTCAAGATTATTGAAGAGGAAGGAATGAAGAATATTGGGATGAAGATTGGAATAATGATTGAAGTGCCGAGCAGTGTTATTTTAATTGACAAGTTCTGCGAGATGGGTATTGACTTCATCTCAATAGGCAGCAATGACTTAACCCAACTCGTTTTAGGTGTTGATCGTGACAACGGGAAACTCGGAGAATGGTTTGATGAACGCAACGAGGCAGTGCTCAGGTGTTTGGAGAGGACAATCAGGATTGCCAGAAGCTTTAATGTTAAGACAAGTATCTGCGGCCAGGCGCCAAGTGTTTACCCTGAGATTACAAGGTTCCTAGTGAAGTGCGGTATTGACAAGATAAGCGTTAATCCTGACGTAATCGAGAGAACCAGAGAATTAGTAGCACAAGTAGAACACAAACTATTACTTGACAGCATGGTAACAAAGAAAACAGATAATGACATAACCGTATTATAATTACTTAATCTCCAAGTGGTCAAAGTCTTTCGCGTACTTGGTGTTTGGGAATACTTTTTTTGCCTCGTCTTCTAACTTCTCGTGGCTGTAATACCTCTGGCTTATATGAGTTAATAGTAATCTTTTGCTCTTGCTCTTCTTGGCAATAGTGGCAGCTTGCGTTGTGCTCATGTGGTTGAACTCTTTGCACTTCTCAGCGTCTTCCTCGCAGAATGTAGCCTCGCATATTAGTAAGTCGCTGTCTTTAGCGTAACTTATTAATTCTTCATGGAATCTAGTGTCTATTATGTAAGTAATCTTTTTACCCTCTTCCAAGTAAGTTCCTTTGCCTGCTGTTATCTTTCTGCCTTTGTAAACAATATCTTCTCCTTTCTGAAGCTTGCCAAGAATCCTGTCTTTTTCCAGGCCAAACTTCCTGGTATATTCCAGGTTAATCTTACGAACAGGTTTAATTATGAAACTGTAACCAATCGTGGGTATGCCGTGCCTTAAAGGGAAGCAATTTATCTTGAACAAGTTATTCTCCAACACTGTCTGCTCTTTTCTTGGTTTAAACTCGTGAACGTGAACAGGGAAGGTTCTCTTGAAGTAATAAGTCTGCATTATGTGATCAATCCTCTCCTTAGTACCCTCTGGACCGAAGACTTCCAAACCTTTCTCCCTCTTGCTAGCACTCAAGCTCTGCAAGATGCCTCCTATGCCGAGAGTGTGGTCCCCATGCCAATGGCTGATGAATATTGCGTCAACGTGGTGCGGACTAAGCTTGAGTATGCGCATCTGGCGCTGCGTTCCCTCCCCGCAGTCAAACAATGCCTGGAACTTGTCAAACCTCAAGAATATGCTTGAGTGATTCCTCTCCTTGGTTGGGAACTGGCTGCTTGTTCCAAGCACTATTATTTCAGTCCGCTTCATAAATTATTAAAACAATGTATTGCCTTTTAAATTCTATGATTAAGACAAAGAATAATGTCTGGCTCGCACCGTTGGATAACGTTAACTGCCCGAGTTATAGAATCTTATGCAAAGAGTATGGTGCAGGATTAGTAAGCACTCCCATGATAAACACTCATTCTTACATTAATAACAGAGGAGATTTCAAGTGGTATAAAGAAGAAAAACAGTTACTAGTGCAATTCATCGGCCACGAACCGAATGATTTCAAAGAATGCGTTGAGAATATTAGTAATTGCGACGTTGTTGACTTGAACGCTGGCTGCCCCAGCATTGACCAGATAAAAGACGGTAATGGTGCAGCACTCTTGAAAGACTTGCCTTTATTGAAGAAGATAGTTAAGACAATGATAAAATACTCGCCTGTTCCTGTCAGTGTTAAACTTAGAATGGGTTGGAACAAGGATGAGAGTTTGAAGGTATTAAAAGAGGTGGATAATTTAGGGTTAGACTTCATTACTTTGCACGCGAGGACTGCAGTGCAGGGCTACGGCACACCCGCTGATTGGAAGGTTATTGCTAAGATGAAATCAGCATCGAAGACTCCCATAATTGCCAGCGGGGACTTATTAACAGCAAATGATGTAAAGAATTGTTTTGAAAAAACTAGGTGTGATGCTGTGATGATTGGAAGGGCTGCAATGAGTGACCCTTTCATCTTCAAAGACAGCGTATTGTTAATGAATAATGAACCAGTAAAGCACGGTGAAGAGGAGAGGTTAAAACTAATTCTTCAATTTATTAAATTATACAAAGAGTATGAGGAGAATTATAATTTAAGCGAGCTGCGAAACCATTCTGCCTGGCTCGTTAAAGGAATTAAAGGTGCGAGAAAGTTAAGAGATGAGATTGGCAAATGCAAGAGTGAGAAGGAGATAATAGATAAAGTAAAAGAAAAGATTTAATTATTTTTATTAGCATAAACCTTTGCTGCAGAGACTAAGAATTTATCTTTCTTCATATTTTTTGCAAGTGCAGCCATGATTAAGCCTGAAGCAAAAAGTGCTACTGCAGAAGTAAGCAATATTGTAGGACCTGGCTCCGTCGCAGCCAGAAAATTATTTAATGGAATTGTTTCAGGAGTAGGGTGGCACCCGAAAACACCTAAAGAATCTCTTGAACACTCATATGTTAAAGCGTTTTTAATATAAGCGTATACGAAAAAAGGTATGGATGCAAACATACCTATAAAACTAGAGAATAATGTTAATCCGGCAATATTAACTACGTGATCCTTTGCTGTCTCAGGTATATCTGCAGTAATAGCGTACGAGCTCAATGTTTTCACCAAACTAGGTAAGTTTTTGAAACCTAAATTGTTTAATACTTCATCATCAACTTCCTTATTATTTGCTATAACTTCCTCTAAAAATAATGCGTTCTTAACCTTTTCTTCATCAACTAATATGTTACAATCTAAAGAATTGTAAGTTTTGAATAATAAATTCTTTAATGATAGATTAACTAAAGTTTCAACCCTTAAATAATCATAGTCACTAATCTCTTTGCTAAAATCAACCTTGCTTATTTCCTTGATAACTCTTTCAATTACTGGACGCACATCAGTAATCTTGTCTTTAAAGTAATCCTTAATCTCTTTCTTGAAAGCCAGAGAGTAAGGTATAATCTGCGGGTCTGGAAAATCAGAGTTTTCCTTACTTAATTTTGCAGTCTTAGCTGAGTATTCCAAAAATCTTTGAACAAACTCTTCTCTAAGCATAAATCCAATATCTACATTATTCTATTTATAAACTTTTTTAATCCTTCTTTATCCTTGGGAATCCGTGCTTCTCTCCCCAGCCAGTGTGGTCGAACTTCCATTCCTTAAGCACTGCCAGCACCTCACTTGAAAGTTTTGCTGCAGGAAGTATGTGCTCCTCATAATGCAATACTGAACCAAGGACTATTCCTGCAGTTTCAAACTCTTCCCAGATTAACATTATTTGCTGCCTGCACTCCAGGAGCTATGGCAAATGGTGACGTGCTTGCAATGAAGTTAACTCCATCTTCCTCTTCACATCCCCGCTCATGTCATACTTTTCAGTGTCAAGCAGTTCAAATAAACTCATAGCATAATAAAAAGAAAAAAAAATAAGTATATAAATCTTATCAGAATCTTATCTTATCATGTTATTAGGCGCTCACGAGTCAACAAGCGGGGGTTATTATAAGGCTTTTCTTAGAGGAAAAGAGGATGACTGCGACTGCATTCAAGTCTTTACCAAGAGTCCGAGGATGTGGAATGCGAAACCTTTGAAGGAGAAAGAGATTAAAAAATTCAAGGACGCACAATCTGATACTAAACTCGAACCTAACGTCTCCCACGCTATGTATTTGTTAAACATTGCTAACTCTGACGCTAAGAAGCTCGCGAAAGCTGTTGATTACTTAACAGTTGAGTTAGAACGCGCCGAGCAATTAGGATTAATGGGAGTCGTATTGCACCCTGGTTTCAGCGCTGACAAGAACAGGATAAGTCTTGTTGCTGACAGCATTAACAAAGCATTTGACAAGACTAAAGGCTTCAAAGTAATGTTATTATTGGAGAGCATGGCTGGCCAGGGTAATAGTGTAGGAAGCACGTTTGAAGAACTGCGTGACATAATTAAATTAGTAAGTAATAAGAAGAGAATAGGGGTTTGTTTTGACACCTGCCACTCCTTCAGCGCAGGTTATGATATTGTTAATGATTACGAGGGTGTTTGGAAGAGTTTTGACAAAATAATCGGATTAAAAAAATTGGTTTGCTTCCACCTTAATGACAGCCAGTACGGATTTAACTCCAAGCACGACCGTCACGAGGAGATAGGAGAGGGTAAGATAGGCAGCGGTTTCTTCAAAAAATTAGTGAATGACAAGCGTTTTGCTAAGACGCCGGGTTACATGGAACTCAGACCCAAGAGTGAGAATGACCCAATCTATGCCAGGAATATTAAGAGATTAAGAAATATGGTTCAGTAATTCTTCGGGTCTTCTCCCAAGGCTTGTATGCTGCAAATCAATTGAACGGTTAAGCCTGCACTCTTAAGCTTCTTAATTAATTCGTCATTCTCGCTTCCAGGGTTAAGTATTACTTTTTCCGGCTTCTTGAGTATTATCTCATTAGCTAACTGTAAGCCTAGCTCGGGGTTAACGTACACGCTAATAGTGTCAACTGTTTCGGGAATATCTGACAGTTTCCTGTAACACCTGAGTTTTTCAATAGTGTTATACTTGGGGTTAACAGGGTAGACTTTATGCTTGTTTTTCTTGTAAGCTCTTACTGCCTTGTTGCTCATGCGCTTCTTGTCATTGCTGGCACCAAGAATTGCAATATTCATAATAGTATAATAAATCTTTTAAACTTATTAAACTTAATTATTAGTCATTATTATGGACCAGGAAACCGTTGATAAATTGTATAAGAAGTATAACGTTACAAAGGATAAAATACTTCACATGAGGCAGGTAGCCAAGCTTAGTTTAATAATTGCTGAAATGGTTAATTTAAAGGTTGACAAGCAATTATTGGCTGCTGCAGCGCTTTTGCATGACTTAGGAACTGCTTATTACAGGGGAGGGGATTACAAGGACGACTTTGACAGTTACTGGGGCCACCACTTGAAGACAAGGGATTTCTTAATCAAGGAAGGATACTCTAAGATTGCTGATGTTGCAAGCAAGCATAACTCTTTTGGACTCACAGTAGCTGAGAGCAAAAAGTGGGGCTACAAGAAAGGAGTCAGTCTAGTTCCTGACAGTGATGAGGCAAGAATATTGGCTTTCGCTGACGGTTTCAGAAAAGAGTTCATAAAGAAGAAAGACTGCACCAAGGTTCAGAGCAAAGACAGTGCAAGCCTCTTCAAGAAGTATGGCATGCTCAAAGCAGCAGAGGAAAGGAAGAAGAAACTATTCAACTACTTAGTAAAGCATAAAATGGATTACGAAGCTCTGCTAAAGCTTATAACCAGCTAGTGGTTATCTTATTACATGACTAGTTTAAGCAAAGTTAAGCAATTATTCTACAAGAGGTTAATGATTACTCCTGTTAAAATAGTTAAGCTCACGGAAGGCATGGTTAATGAAGTCTTTGAGGTTCAAACGAGTAAAGCAGATTATATTTTAAGAATCGAGCCTCCCTGGTTTGACACTGTTAAGAGAGCAAGCGAAGTAATGAGTGAATTATATGATAGAAAAATAATATCAAACAAAGTGCTAATCTGCGACACTTCCAAGAGATTAATTAAGAAGAATTACATGATACTTGAAAAGGTTCAAGGCAATAGTTTGATGAAAGAATTGGAAAGTAATAAGCTTACACTGAAAGAAGCAGAGAATATTCTTAAAAAAGCAATAAAGACTGCAATGAAGATTTCAAAGATTAAAACTCAAGGTTACGGCTGGATGAAAGATTACCCTAAAGGCTGGGCAGATTCTGAAGCCAGGGAAGTCTTCTCAAACCTGTCAAATTCTCTTTTAATGATTAAGAAGAAAAAATTCTTGCCTCTTAAGATTATTAACAAGATTAATGAAGTATTTTATAAGAACAGCGAAGTCTTTGATTACAAGAATCCGAAACTAGTCTTTCAGGACTTGAACTTCGGCAACATAATTGTTAAGGACAAAAAGTTTGCAGGATTAATAGATTTTGACGGCTGCTTCTCAGGAGACCCTTTAAGAGCTTACGTCATATTATACTTTGTAACTTACAAAAGCAGGTATGAGAAACTGGTTAAGAAGTTATTAAAACTAGACAAGAATGAGTGGCTGAAACTAAGACTGTTAAGTATAGAGTTTATATTAAGAATTGTTGAGAACCATTTCAAGTTTGGCAACAAGTTAAGAACTAATTACGGCGGGCAGACTAATAAGGAAGTAATACTAATGCTCTTAAAACAAGTAAGTTAGCTTCAGGGGAGATTTGAACTCCCGACCTCATGCTTACTAGGCATGCGCTCTACCGCTGAGCTACTGAAGCAATAAGATATATTAGAATGTCTTTCTTTTTTAAAATTAACTCGTCTTAACAGGTTTGATTTCTTAAGCAATGCAAATAGTTCTATTCACTACTTGATAAAACTAAAGATTAAAGAATAATAAAATAATATTTTTTTATTATATGAAGAAGTGGTATAACTCTGCAGTAATTAAGATACTTATCTTAGTACTAAGTATTAGCGCAATGATTTTTTTAATCGAAGGAAATGACAGTGTGTTTTTTAATTTAGTGTCTGGTTTGTTCTTGGGTTTTATCTCGTTCGGGATTTTAAAGTTTCTAATCAATGCAATCTTATACGGAGAGTTGAGAGTTAAACCTAAAAGTGGAAGAAGTATGATTATTAAAAAAGAGAGTAATAAATTCATCTTTTTACTGGTTTTGTTTCTATGCATGATTATGTTTTTATTTTTTCTACTCTTTTTCTTACAATTTTTAAATAATTTAACAACACTTTTAACGAGCATTGTTTTTTTAATTCTTCTAAGCCGAATTATTGGTCTTAAAAGAAAAAAATCATAGTGATTTATGGTTTTTTAAAAATTACTCTTCATCCTTCCAGGTAATATCATCAATAAGAGAAGGCTTGTCCATTAGTGTCTGCAAAGCTTTCGGAACATCTTCTACGCACGCAACGCAGCTGTCAAATCTCCTGTTTAGAATGCGGATAAAACCCCAGAAAATATTCCTCTTGTCCATTATCGTCTCAAAAGGTTCGGACGCGTGCGCTATTGCAGGCAAAGGCTTCAAATCATTATGAACTGAGAAGCAAGGACTTAAGCAGCCGTTAACGTTGAAGAACAAGTCATTGCTGATATGGCACTTAGTAGTGTAATTGAAATTGTTTTCACTGTTAAGCTTTAACAATTTTCCTTTCTGCACTGTTTTCAAGAAGTGTTCTGCTACACTAACAGGCAAACCGTGTTTCTCAAAAGCTTCACGGAAGGATTTCTTTTTAGATTCAAAGTCTTTCTCATCCTCGTAGATTATTCTAAGCATGGCACCAATATTTCTAGCAGTATACTTCTTGCTGTACTCTGCGTACTTCATTAAGAAACCTAAGATTCTCGAATTCAGATTGCTGCCGCTGTTGTATGATATTTTCAACACAGTAGAATCTGCAAGATTAGATGTTCTAACTAAATCCTCCAAATTATTATAATAAACCTCTTTAACGTCCCTGTCTGCTTTAGGATTAAGCCCGCCCGTGAATAAGACTATGCTCTTAGGTGAATTGTTTGAAGAAACGTAATTGTCCAGTAATGTTTTAAATTCAGGATGCAGTAATGCTTCTCCGCCGTAAAGCGTTAAGACACTGACTTTATCCAGAAGAGGATATACTTGGTTCAAATCCATGTATTCCCCTGTTGTTGGTGAACAGCAGTTTCTGCAGTTATTAAAACAAGTCCTTGTAAGCTGAAGTCCGAGTCCGGGAGATTTATCGAAATCGTTCGTTTTAAGCCTCTTAAGCTCTTCATTCCTTATAATATACTCAATTAATTCACCACTCAAAGCAGTTAAGTAAGCGTGAGCTTCCTTGTTAGCTTTAACTCTCTCATATAATAGATTAAAATCTATCACTTTAAACCCTCCAATTTATTAATCAAATAAGCAGGCAGTTTATTAATGCAGTTAACGCACTTATTACTGCCTGATTCTTCCTGAAACTCTTGTATTAAACCGTAATAAGCGTATAACTTATCCCTTAATGGAATAAACTCTTCCCCTGTCCTGCCTGCTGGAGGCAAGTATTCTCCTCTCTCAACATTGCTGCAGCAAGGCCTTACTAATCCATTGCTTGATACAATGATTGCATTGAATAAGTCGCATTCAGAGTCAAAAATTACTTCTCCCGTTCTACCATTAGAGTATACATTGTCAAAGAATAATAAATCCTTAGTAAGTTTAATTCCTAATATTTTATGGAAATTCTTGCTTACGAAATTAGCTTTATTAACAGCTTCCTCATCATTGTCAGAGACGACGCAGAACTCTAAACCAATCCTTTGCTTGTAATTCTTATTTATTGACTTGTATAATTCAAGAAAGTCTGTAAGTCTCTTTTCCGGCTCTACTCCTTCAAAGAAGGAGTAAATAATGAGCGCTAAATAATTGCCACTGTTCTGGAAACTAAACAA
This sequence comes from Nanobdellota archaeon, assembly GCA_016931175.1. Taxonomy (GTDB): domain Archaea; phylum Nanobdellota; class Nanobdellia; order Tiddalikarchaeales; family Tiddalikarchaeaceae; genus CG07-land. Next base: position 71,087 of record JAFGFH010000008.1, on the reverse strand, counting down.
GGCTTCAAGATTATTGGCGTATAATTCTTTAACTGTTTCATTAACATTCGGATTCAATCCTCCTGTTAAGACCTGGAAAGTGCCTCTTTTTTTACTTATCTTGTAAGCATTAAGAACATCTTTGAAGTCCTTGCTTAGAAGCGGTTCCCCCCCGCTGAGCATGAAGTAATCATTGCAGTAATCCAAGTATTTTATTGCAGGCAAGTAGTTAAGCTCTTCACCATTGCTTGGAAGGCTGCAGCGCTCACACTTGTTGTAGCAAACCCTGTTTAAGTGCAGTGCTAATACTGGAGGCACTTCAATGTTTTTAGGATTAACTCTTAAGACTCCTTTAGTAAAATAGTATTCTCTGTCTTTTTTGCCAAGTTTCGCGTATAATGCTTCAAAACTCATAATAGTATTTTCTGAAAAGTATCCTGTTTAAAAGCCTTATGAAAACAATTAAAAATGAATAAAGTCCTTATTTTCCTTGCGGGGGTGCCGGAGCGGTCAAACGGAACGGGTTTAGGCCCCGTTGGCTTAGTGCCTACGCGAGTTCGAATCTCGTCCCCCGCAAACTTTATTAAAAACGGTTTTTTTCTAATACTTTAATGTTAGGCAACAGTTTACGTTCTGGTATCTTTACTGCTAGTTTATTGGGCAATTCGCCAAGAATTAATGGTCAAATGCCGCGCGCGGGTTTTCTTCCAAAACAAACTAAACTGGAGGATATTTACGTTCTTGAGAAAGAGATCTTAGAATTTGATGATTTATTCCTAAAAGAAGTATGGGTTGCTAATTCAAGGGAATACTTTGACAAAGTAAAGAATTATTCATTAAATAGTCTGCTTAGAGAGATTGATAATAGCAAGAAGGGATTCGCATCAGAAATAACTGAATTTAATCAAAAACATAGATTAACAAAGTTCTTTGGAGGGTATGCATTAAATAATGGCTTCTTGGATGATTACAAGCGGATGTATTCAAGTTTTTTAAGATTCTTCGCATCTGACCGGGCTCTGCAGTTTTTTACAAACGAGTCAAGCGCGGATGATTCAGATTTCTTATCAAGAAAAGCATTATCTTTTGAAGAATTAAAGTATATTGATTTGGTTGAGGAAGAGAACCAGAATTTTTATAACCAGTTTGATGAAGTTCTAGTTAAAGCAATGATGTGTTTCTATAAAGAATACTTTATTCCCAGGAAGTCTTACCCTGAAGAGAGCAAGGAGTTCTACACCAAGATTAGAAAGAAAGCATTAGAGATTAAAAGAGATTATGAGAAATTGATTGCAGATAAACAGAAGCAGGAATTAATTAAAGGACTTGATGATGTTGTAAAAGGAAAGGGTGTTAAAACAATATTTTCAGAATTAAGCGAGTCTATGAAGAAAGAGCTTAAAAAACTCCGCGGAGATTTAATATTTTAATTAAAAAGTAGAGCTAATTTTTTCTTGTTAAGATTGTTAAAGACTTGATTGTCTGGATTTTCTTTTTTCAGCTCTTTAATTCTTTTATAAATCTTCGTAACCAGAAAGGATTTGAACCTGTTATTCTTTATATTGCAGAAGTTCCAAAGATTAAAGTAGCCGATTACATAATTATCAGAGAATCCTAGCTTACTAATTGAATTGCTGCCCAAGAGGTTTAAGTAATTCCCAGTAACCATGCTAAAAATTGCTTCTTTACCTAAATCAATATCCTCAACCATCATAACTCCTTCCCTCTGCTTTTCAAAACCACTTCTTATCTTGTCCTCAATATTCTTGCTGCACTTGTCTAAATAATAATTCATTAATGAGTCATAATCATTAGAATCTTCAATTATCTCATGAGTTAAAACTTCAAGTTTGTAACTGATTTGTTTAGAAAACTTTTTAGTGTCAATGAATACATCATTAGCGCTGTTAGACTGTTTGAGTAATAGAAAAACCTCTAAGTTGGCACGAACGTATTTCTTTAATTCAAGAGCTTCCTGTTCACTCATTATGAAGAAAAAGCTAAATTATTCTTGTTTTAAAGGTTTTGATACATGTTCTGGCAAGGGGTCATCGTTTACTTTCATAACTCCTGATTCGAGAAGTTCTGTTATTAAATCATAAGTTTGGTCTATTATGAACTGCTTGAAAACATCATTAGATGTGTAATTATTCTCTATATAGCAGAACTCGTATAGTGTAAGCAGGAATATGCTTTTATCTCTTAATTTGCACCTCTTAGGCTCTGACATTACTGCTTTCTCAAACTTTTCCTTCTGGTCCTCTGATAATACAGTTAAATAATTCAGAAGAGGAGTGGTTACTAATATTTCAAATAGTTCTGATTCTCCAATACCAATCTCTTGCATATTTGTATAATTTTTCCAGGAATCATCTATTAGTGACAAAAGATTCTCTTTAAGATTAAGGTCTTTAAACTTGCTTGAAAGGAAATATTTATACTCATTAAATATTATTTTCTTAGACTCTATTGGAAAATCCTTATCGTAAGACCTAAACAAGTATTGTATACTATTATTCAAGCTTTTAATGCTCGAGTAGATGTAGTAAATGTTTTCAATATTTCCTAATTTAAGCATGTCTTTGTAATATAATGGTTCCAAAGGGTTTGGAATCCTAAGGCTTGAAGTGATAGTGTCTGTAATTATCTCTGATAAAGACCTTGGTTCCGGGTGCTCTAAAGGTTCAAAACTCATAATTTAAATACTAAACAATTCTGGTTTTAAAGCTTTTGATTATTTAAGTGAAGTGTAGGCTTTAACAACAAAGTAAGCAATCTTTTCATGAATAAATTCTTCAAAATCTTTAGGCACCTGCTCGTTAAATCCTTTAATGTTTAAGTGCATGAAGTTGTCAAGGACTATGTAATGGTTAACCATGTCAACCTCGCTGCTTCTCTTCAATGATTTCAATCCCGTAATGTTAACTACTGCCAAGTCTGACAAGAATTCAAAGAATCCTGCAGTGGCTGAAACAGCCAATACATTTAATTCATTAATCTGGGACTCGTTCTTGGTTAAATCGTATAATAATCTGCTGTACTTGTTAACCAATCTTATTCCTTCCTTGTCATTAAAATAGCTTAAGAAATACTTTGTCAAATCAAGGTATTTAATGACATTATTAACTCCTTTATCTAAAATATTTGAAACGTTTTCAGCAAAAGCTCTTATCTTTTTCTTGCAGAAACTATAATAACCGTTTAAGTCAACATAGGATTCGAAGTTTTTGCTTTCAGGACTTACATTAATTCGCAGAGATGCTTGAACGACTTGTTCAATTATCTCTTCCAATGTAGGAATTTCAACGTTAGACTCCATTTTAGATAGAGTATTCATTATTTTTCTTTTAAAAAGTTTTTTATTTAAGATTTTAAAAAAAAGTTATAGAAAAAAAAAGGGCGTATTATTTCTTCTTCTTTTTCAAGACGTATACTTCCTCGTCATCTGACTCTTCTTCCTCTTCCTCGTCGTTGCCGGCGAATAAGTCAAGGAATACGTCAAAGACTCTGAAAGTCTTTCTAGCCTTTCTCTTAACATCTTCTATGCTCTCACTAATGCTCTTGCCAATCTTAACTCCCATTACTGTTCCCATAATAACAGCTACGGTTATAACAATTGATAGTATGGTTATTATGAAAACTAAGAAGCTGAAGCTGATATAGAACAATTCCTGAGGCATCATACCAAATACAGTAACCATGGTAATAGAAAAAGAGTTGAGCGTTTAAATACCTTATCTTTATTTCTTTTTCTTGCTCATACGAGACACTTTAAGTTTCTCCCCGCAGTTCTTGCACTCGAACTTCTGCATAACCGTTGAAGTCTTACTGGTTGGTTTCTTCCACTTGCCTGAATCAGTGCCTTGCTTTCCACACTTAGGGCAAGTATACTCGATGTTGTAAACGAGCAGTTCCCCGTAATCTCCTTTTTCAAAAGTCTTCTTGCAAGACTCGCACGTGTAAACCTTATCTCTCTTCTTTAACTTCTTCAAACGTGAATTCTTGCAATCAGGGCATAAGGGTTTGTAAACCCACATGAAAGCAAAACCTTTAGGTTCTAATACTTGGCGCGTGAAAAAATCTAATTCGCTTATATCACTCGGTTTTGGATCCATTATTTTATCACCTTCTCAATTAATTCTCTTATATTTTCAACACCTGCTTGAAAATTAGTCTCTCTAAGCACTTGTCCTATTAAAAAGTTTATTGAATTATTATTGCCCATCCTATAATCTGCTACTGCTTTTTCATTTTTTTCAATTATTTTTTTAATTATAGGCATCAAATCCTTATCACTGAATTCTTTAATATTCTTTGATTTCATAATCTGCTTTATTGGTTTTCCCGTGCTGGCTAATTCCTTGACTAATTCCTTGGCTAATCGCTCGCTTAAACATCCTGATTTTATCTCCTTCATGAATTCAAGGAATAGTTCAGGACTTACTTTGCTCTTGCTGATACTCACATTATTATAATTCAAGCATTTCAGAAGGTGAGTGCTCAGCCAGTTGTATAATAATTCATAATCTTTGAAAGTTTTAGCGCACGCTTCGTAAAAGTCAGCTAGTGCTTTGTCCGTGTATACGAGTACTGTTGCTGAATCTTCTGATAATTTATATTCCTTTGTGAATCTTTCAACCCTCTCATCAGGTAATTCATTCATTCTTGAATAAATACTCTTAAGCCTCGCATCATCCATTCTCTGCCAGCTAAGGTCAGGCTCGAATATGTATCCGTAATCCGCTTCACTCTCTTTAACGCGCAACGGCTTAGTGGTCTTAGTCTGTTCGCTGTAAGCTCTCGTCTCCTGCTGTTTAATGAATAATCCCTGCTTAGCCATAATACGCTGCCTGTTATACTCGTACTCTAATGCTTTAATGATGCTCGCGAAACCGGTAATGTTCTTGACCTCAACCCTTTCCCCTCCTTTAACGCTGATGTTAGCGTCCGCTTTCATTATCATGTCAGAGTCGTAAATGTTTAAGTGCTCAAGTATTGCCCTAAGCTTGTTTAGAAAATCTCTTACCTGTTCGGGGTGCGTGAAGTCAGGGTCTGTAACTATCTCTATCAATGGAGTTCCAGCACGGTTATAATCTACTAAAGTATACTTGCTTGTTGTAATATCTCCTCCTACGTGAACGAGCTTGCCTGGGTCTTCTTCCAAGTGGGCTCTTCTTATTCTAATCTTTAACTCTTCTCCTCTCCATTTAATCTTTAAGAAACCGTTAAGCCCGACTGGTATCTCGTACTGGGTTATTTGGAAGTTCTTAGTCATGTCAGGGTAAAAGTATGATTTCCTGCTGAAGAAGACGTTCTTAGGCACTTCACAGTTCAAAGCTTTTGCTATCTTAACGCCGTTCTCGAAGACCTTCCTGTTAAGTCTGGGTTTGCTGCCAGGGTAGCCTAGGCAAGTCTCGCAAACGTTAGTGTTAGGTGCAGCGTTATTATCAACAGGGCAGCCGCAGAATATCTTGGAATTCGTCTTCATCTGAGCGTGAATCTCTAACCCTATAATGCACTTTACGTCGTCGCTCACTTCTTCATCGCCTCCTCGTAAGCATTAGCCACGCTTAAAATCTTAAGCTCATTCAAGTGGTCGGCTATTATATGAAACCCTATCGGCAAACCATTCTCATCCTTGCCGCATGGAACATTAATCATGGGTATTCCTGCAAGGTTAGGCCCGCATGTTAATAAATCACTCTGGTACTCCTGCAAAGGGTCTAGTTTCTCAATCTCGTCAAACCTTGGAGCTGTGAACATCATGGTCGGGCTTAGCAGGCAGTCAACCTTCTCGAACGCTTTCTTGTAATCATTAATGATTAAAGTCCTAACCTTCATCGCCTTCAAGTAGTACTGGCTTCGGTAACCGCTCATCCTCGCGAAAGTTCCTATTATAATCCTCCTCTTAGTTTCAGCGCAGAAGTTCTTGCTCCTAACACTAGTGTAGTAATCATTGTAATTGTCACTGTCCGTGAATGATGTGCGGCTGCCGTACCTTACACCATCAAGTTTTGCCAGGTTCGTGCTAGCCTCGCACATTGCTATTAAGTAATACGCGGGTATGTGATACTTTGTTGTTTTCAAGTCCACCTCTACGAATCTTATGCCTAACTTTTTCAAGACGCTTATTACCTCCTCAACACTCTTTTTAACACTTGGTGAAATGTTTTGGAAATACTGCTTAGGCAACCCAATCGTATAATTTTTAATGTCTTCGAATTTAGTGTAATCAATCTTTTTACTGTTCAGGCTTGTCTGGTCGCGAGGGTCATTCCCTGATATGATATTTAATACTAATGCTGTATCATGTGTAGACTTGCAGATGGGTCCAATCTTGTCAAGGCTGTTTCCGTAATCGATCAAGCCGTACCTGCTGTTCAATCCATAAGTGGGCGTCAAACCATACACTCCGCAGAAGCTGCTTGGAGCGCTTATGCTTCCACCAGTGCTCTCGCCGATTCCTATATGAGGGAAGTCAGCGAGTTGGGTTACACACGCAGTTCCTCCGCTGCTGCCGCCCGCACTCCTATTCTTATCAAAAGGGTTTTTAGGCACGCTCATATTCGTGTTAACGCTGAAGCTTCCGAAACCGAACGCGTCCTGGCTCGTCTTTCCGATAATAATAGCTCCCTCATCCTTTAGTCTTTGAATAACAGTAGCATCAAAGGGTGGAACATACCCTTCCAGCATCTTGCTGCCTGCAGTGGCTTGAACATTCTTAACACAGATTGCATCCTTAACACTTACCGGCACACCAGCTAATCTGCCTTTCCTGTTCTTATCAACTAGTCTTGCCTGTTCTAAGGCTTCATCCTCGCATATTGTAATAAAACAATTATACTCTTTGTTTAATTCCTTAACTTTGGATATGACTTTCTTGATAGTGTTCACTGCGTTTAATTTTTTACTCTTAATCTTATTTACATATTCTTCTATGTCCATTATCTTGCAATCCTCGTGTTCCCGTACTTCTTCCTGTACAATTCCATTACCTGCTCTACCTCTATCTCTTCCTGTGTTCCTATGCAGAACTCGTCGCAGTCGGTTTCGTCTTCGAAACCTATCCAATCGTTTTCAAAAAAATCAAAATCTTGCATCATTATCTTCACACTATCTTCGGAGTTTTAAAGTAGTCATCTTCCTTGTGGCAGGCCAGTTTAAACACTGTCTTCTTGTCCAAGCACTTCTCCACATTATCCTCTCTTAAGACGTTCTCAGTCTTTATTGGGTGAAAACTGGGCTCTACCCCTTCAACGTTTACCTCGTCAAGTATTTTGAAGCTTTCAATAACATCATTCAATTGCCTGGCAAACTTGGTAACCTCTTCACTGCTTAATCTAAGCCTAGCTAGCTCTGCCACGTGTTTAACTTTAGCCTCGTCAATCATTAATCTTATCTTAATGAAATAGTGTTTAAAAAGATTATCAACTTAGTGAATGCTTAAAAAAAAATTCATTTTCTAACATATTCACTTAATAATTTAGCTATTGATTTTTCAATCTCTTCAAGATTAAGACTTGCTATACTCGCGTGCTTGTAGTCATTATCCTCTTCCTCTAACCTGTTAAAACACTCCTTAGCTTCTAAGTAAATACTAGTTATTAAATTAACTCTTTCAGTGTCAAAGACTCCTTCTTCTTTTAATAATTCTTCAAGCTTGGTTGCTTGAGTGTTCAATATTTGGCCCCTAACTAAAAACAGTTGCTTTAATTCATTAGAAGACAATCTTGATTTTAGTGCAGTGTTTGAATACTCAAGCGCTTTTTTTAAAACACCGTTAAGAACGTCATCAAAACTGTTGTAAGGAATATCCTCATACTTCGGCAGTTCCATGTAAAACTCTGCAGCTGTTATTAAAACCTCGGGGTGATTAACTGCTTCTTCACCAAGTTCAAACACTGCCTTGTCAATGTAATACTTAATCTCATAATAATGCGTTTGAGCCGTGATGCATTGAATTGCTGCATCATAATTAATCTGCCAATCTAGTACCATTATTAATCAACTCCTCATATTGAAATATTTGGAGCAGGCATCTTCTTCATTACCTCTCTTGATTTCTTCTCGTCACCTTTTCTAAGATATAAAACACTCAGTTCTGAATAGTATTCCTTGCATTCAGGTTCTAATTCTATTAGTTTCAAGAGTGATTCTTCAATCTCATCCAACAGATTCAACTTGTCAACGACTAAGAACTTGTTGTAGTAATTTTTTGCATTAGACGGGTCAAGCTTTATTAATTCATCAACGTAATGTTTGGATTTTTTAAGAGATTGAATCATATTATAAGCGATTAAGTTTATCCTCTCACTAGACTCTGTTTCATCTGATTGTTTCAAAAAAGACTGTATGCTTTCAGAGTTAAAATTGTAAATTGCTGCGAGTTTTTCAAGGGCTTTAATTTTGAAACCCTCTTCATCCCTGATTAATTCAAGGACGTGTTCTGCTAAATCAGCTGCTTCTCTGAAATAATCATTAATTACGTTGCATAAACCGTATTCATTGTTATAATCAGCAAGGAAATCGTTGACTTTTTTGCCTTCATCACCTTTACATGAACCTATCAGGAAGTATGTCTCAAAGCCTAAAACGTAGCTCTGAAGATAAGGAGGAGTTATGATTAATTTCTCTTCAAAGTATTCCATAACTTTCAAAAGAGCTTCAACTGAAGAGCCCGGCTTGTATGATTCAATTACCTTCTTAGCATCCTCGTATGAATTAATCTCCTGCATAATTTAATATTAGTAATTTATTCTTTTTTTAAACGTTGCTATTCAATATTGTATCTTAGTATTGCAGCTATGCCTGTTAAGTTATCAACTGCTTCTCCGTGTTCAGTGTTGGAAGGTATGATGTGTATCTTGGCTTTGTTTCCCTCAGCAGTTAATATTAACCTATCTAATTCTTCATACTTATTCTCCTGCCTGTACTTGGCAATAGTATTGTCTGTTATTAATAAATCACTTACTGCTGAGGCCTCTGCTGCTTTCTTAACCTGTTTAAACCCGTAAGTTGCTTTTCCATTCTTGCTGATTAGTTCTAATAATTTATTAACAATCTTAACATTCTCAGAGTATACATTATCTTTTATTATCTTGTCAACCTCTCCTTTTTGTATTAATTCATTAATCCCGTTCCTGCCGCTGTAATTAATCTTTGCAAGAAATGTCTTGTCCTTCAAGTAATCGTAATTCTTGTAAAGCTTATTCAAGGAGTCTGTTATCATGCTGGCTCCTCCGATAAGAATCTTTTTTATACCCCTGTTCCTGGCAGTCTCATTAATTGTTTCCAATAATTTTTTCAAGTATTCTTCCTTGTTCTTTTCAAACGCTTTTAACTCTTTTTTGCCTCCTAACTCCTCGCTCAAGGTGCCTGCATGTTCTAAACCGTACTCGTGGTAGTAAGCAAAACTGGCGTCGCCGTAATCGCACGCAACTATTAACAAGTCAATGTCTTTCCTCTGCTCGCTCCTGATTAGATAATTCTTGTCAACACTGTTCCACTCTTTTTCTATCTCAATCTCTGAACTTGTTCCTAAAATGAATGAGTGGTGGTCGCCTACTGCTACGCGTTCATCCCTAGCCTCAGTAATGACGCCAAGTATCTTCAAATTATTGCTGAACTCTGTGAATTCAACCTTTTCAACTCTTATCTTCAAATAGACTCTCTTTCGCTCGCCCTCCTTCTCATTAACACTTAATTTCCTGTAAGTCAAGCCGGAGACGATATCCCCTTCTCCCACTATCTTGCTCAGATACCATAAGTCATCCAAGGACTGCACAACTAGTTTCACATAACCTTTTTTGTAGTCTTTTTTTAATACCCTCATTCTTTTACCTCAAAGTTGTCTATCTTTCCGTCCCCGCTTAAGTCGAACCCTTCCACTACTCTAGCAAATGGTTTGCCTGGCGTGTAATCCTTTAAGATTTTATCCGGCTCTCTAGTGAGTGCCAGTAATGCACTGAGCGTGCCTCTCTTGCTGACTCCTGCCAGCAGTATCACAGTCTTATTCTTATCATTAGGGTTTTCAATCTTTTCAATAACTCCTATTGCAGGATTGGTGTAAACCTTCTTGGTTTTACTGCTGATAAAACCCTTGCCGAAATTAGCGCTAGGCGCTTCCCCTATGAATTGAGTGTCAAACTTTACAGGCAGGTAATTGTTGAACTCGTAAGTTATAACATTAACTCCTGGTCCGCCGATTAGTATAAAGTTGTCATCGAATTTGTTTCTTGCCTTTACATCAATATCTAATTCAATAAAGGAGTCGTGCGAGAATTTTATGAAATTGCCTAAGAAGAATGCTAAATAATTAGAGTAGTGCCCGTCATTCGCCCAAGTCTTTAAAGGACCGTGAGCTTCCGGGCTTCCAACAATTATGTAACCGTTAAAATTGTCCTTGTTGAACTCTTTGAAGAAATCTATGGTTTTTGAACTGGCAACCCCGTTATTCTTAGCAGGGGATTTACCGAATCCTAAGTCCACTGCAAACACTGGAGAGACTGGGGAGTAAAACTTTGCACTTGCTCCTTTAATATCCTCTTCTTTAACGACTTTAACAAGCCCTGCCTTAACCAAATTATTTATATGATAGTAAACCTTTTGCTCATGAACATTCAATTTTTTAGCTATCTGCAAAGGGTATAAAGGCTCGTCCTTAATGCTTAATAGGATATTCCAAGCCAGTTCTGAAACTAAGGGTTTAATGCTTGAAGGTTTTTCAAAAACTTCAGCTTCCTGTAAGTAAGCGCCGTCCTCTTCCTCTAATATTATCCTCCTAAAAACCATTATAAAATAATTTATAATAGTCTTTGTTTTTTAAATATTTGCCTTTTACAAAAAGCATAAAAACCCTTAAAAAACCGGTTTTAAAACAGTTTAAGCTGGTTATAATCTCTTCTTGAAAAGGTTTTATAAAGAAGAACAGTGCTGTTTTATGATATGAAAGCAGTAATTCTTGCTGCAGGAGAAGGCAGCAGGTTATGGCCTATTAGTGAAAATAGTCCTAAGCCTTTGGTAAGAATTCTTGGCAAGTTCTTTCTCGAATACCAGATTATTGAACTGAGCAGGTTAGGCATTAAAGACGTTATTATAATAAAAGGGCAGAATTTTAATGAAATCTTTGAAGAGTTCCAGAAAGAGATGAGCGAGAAGTACGGAGTAATAGTATCCTACATTGTTCAAGAAGAAGCTCTGGGCACAGGGAAAGCCTTCGGCCTTGTTAAGAATCTCATTAATGAACCTTTTATAGGATTAATGGGAGACAACCACTACCAGGGCAATGATATTCAGAAACTAATAAACGCTTTCAATAATACTGGAAAGTCAGTAATTGGAGGATTTGAAGTCTTAAACCCTTCAGCTTACGGAGTTATTAACCATGAAGCTAAGAAGGTTACTGAAATAGTTGAGAAGCCTGAAAAGCCTATGAGTAACCTGATAAATACTGCTATTTACGTCTTCAAGCCTAACATCTTTAAATTGATTGATAAACTGAAACCTCATGATAACGGCGAATACTTCATAACCGATGCTATTAATGAACTAATTAAGAAGGATGATTTGATTGTTGAAACTATTGAGAACTGGTTTGATCTCGGCATGCCTTACCAGATTCTTCCATTAACAAAATTCTTCTTCAGCAATTACAAGAGGTATAATGATATAGGCAAGTATAAGACATTCAAGCCGGGAGTATTCATTGCTGAAAACGTTGACATTGGACCTAATGTTGAGTTCATTCCCGAGGATGGTATGATAATTATTGAAGAGGGAAGCAGGATTCACGGTTCAACACTAATATTCGGCAACAATTTCATAGGAGAGAACTGCGATATTTACAACAGCATTATTAGAGAGACAAGCGTGTTGCTTGGAAGCAACAAGGTAAGCACTAGTGAGGTTAAGAACAGCACTTTAGGCTTTGGAACCAATGCTCCTCACTTTAATTACATTGGAGACTCTTATATTGGAAACAACTGCAACTTCGGTGCTGGGACAAAGGTTGCAAACTTAAGGCACGACAATAAGAGCATTAAGATGTTTATTGAAAAGAAAGGCAAATTAGTTGATACTGGTATGAGGAAGCTTGGCGTCTTCACAGGCAATAATGTCAAGTTCGGAATCAACGTCTCAATAGGCCAGCCAGGGCTTTTAATAGGAACTAATGTATTGGTTGCTCCTGGAAGCAAGGTATTAAGAAATATTGTTTCAAATTAAAATTTCAAGCTCTTCCCTGGAATAAGCAGTTCTATTATCAAATGATTTTATGTAATTCAAGATTCTGTTAATGTATTTTATTGCATTAACCGATGTCTCTCGTGCATCGATTAGCATATTCCTCCGCGAACCATTATCTAAACTTTTAATTCTAGCATCCAAGGATAAGATGGCAGAACTTAATCCCTTTTTCTGATTCTCTAAGTCGTATAATAAATCGTCTCTGAAAAATAAGTTATTATTGACCTGTTCAAATCCTGAAGGTAATGAAGATATTATTGCCATTTGTTAATCCTCACCTTTTCTTTTTTCTTGAACACTCTGATATTACCTGCCGGCATTCTAATATGATTGATTCAGGCACTTCAGTAACAATACTGTCCACTAAAGCAATATTTGGAAGATATTTCTGAGTTATCATCTGGAACAAATCATTAACCTTGGCTGTAAACATCTTAAGGAAGTCAATCTTTCCCTGGTTTATGCAGTCCAAAACCTCTGTTGAGAGCAATTCATTCGTTGCCCCTGCGTTTGTTAAGTTCTTCATTATCTCTTCTATTGTAACAGAGTTGCCTTTCCTTACCTCTTTTTCGTATTCTTTTACAACCTTGTCAATACCATCTAAGGCAATGAGGGCAGTCTCTATCCTATCATAAACCTCTTCTTCTTTGAAATCATTGTAATAAACTGCGCACAAGTTTTCTAATATGTCAAAGATTGCTACTGCATTGCCGAGGGATACCTTCTCGAATGTGAAATTGTTCGAAACCTCTTGAACTATTTCAACAACTTTCTCAAGCTCTTCATGTTTCCTGTTTTGAGAAGGAGCTGTCCTTAGTCCAGGTAAAACATAATTAACAAGATATGAAGCAATATTTCCCTTGTTTAAATAATACTGTGAAGCGTTTATGCATGCCTCTCTGCACCTGTCAGATTTGCCAGGCTCTTTTTTAGCATATTTTATCATATCATTTAAGTAATCTTTTTCAGATTCTTTCCTTAAATATAATGCCAAACTTTTGAATAAATCATCCCTCTTATTAACATCAAGAAGGTTTTTTTGAAGAACATTGTTCAACTCCCTGAAGGATTTGATTTTTTCTGCAACCATACTCTTCAATATATATCGATTATTTATATATCTTTCTATCGATATATGTTAATTATGTTAATATTATTATTACTCCTGCTAAAAAGAACAAGCTTGTGAGGATTGGTGTAATTATTCCTCCCGGTGTTGTGAAGTAAGCTTTTCTTATCTTTCTCCTGTGCACTATTACCGTTGCTGAGAGTATTACCGCGAATAAGCCTGCAAGGACTGCTCCTGTGAATGCGAGCGTGTCTATGAATGTTGGAGATGCGAGGAGGACTATAAGTAAAGGAGTTATCATTGTTATTAACGAACTCATTGTTGGCTTCATACCATGGTCGTCGATGAACATGTCCCTCATGAGCAGTCCGCTTATTATGTAAGAGCTCGTCATTGCAAGGAAGGCTATGGTGTTGCCTATTACTCCCACCCAACCTGTAAGGCTCTCTGTAGCTATGTCTGCTACGCTGCCCCCGAAGCTGCCCAGCATTATTACTGCAAAGCTTAAAAAGAATACGAAAGGTATTAGCGTGCCTATGAAGCTCGTCTTTATCATTAAATCTTTGCTGCCGTTAGTTATCTCTTCCACCTCTGTCATGACATTGTAGCCTCCGAAGCTGAATATTATAACTCCAAAAGGTATTATGAGGTTGGTTATTTCAAAGATTAATAATTTGTTAATATTAAAGTTGCCAGACAATGAAGCAACAAGTATTAATAAGAAGATTATCATACCAATGCCAAGGTATAGTTCTGCTTTTTCTATCAGCCTTAAACCTTTGAATACGAAGAATGAGAGTATCAAAAAGTAAGCTATCATGCAGTATAACTGGTTTATCCCAGTATAATGGCTTATTATGTCCGAGCAACCTATCAGGTATGCCATCATTGCTCCCACACTGATTAGCGCAAAGACTATGCTTGCTATTACTCCTATCTTTTTGCCTAAGTATTTGCTTACCATTCCTGGCATCTGGTGCACCTTCTTCGTGTTCAGGCTGAGCTCGGTTGCGAACAAGCTCATGATTATCATAACAACAGCTACAGCCATCATCATTAAGAGTCCTGGCAGGAAACCGCTCATAGTTAAAGCCTTTGGTATTCCCAGAAAACCTGCTCCTACAACGGTTCCTACAAGCGTGGCTACTGCACTTAACAACATGCGAGTCTTAGCATTCATTATTCTAAAGAATAGTATCTAAGATTTTAAAAAGTTTTAAAAAACAAAAACTCCCAAATAAATAGTAGCGCCCTTGTAGTCTAGCTCGGTCAAGGACTTCGGCCTCTCAAGCCGAAAGCCCGGGTTCAAATCCCGGCGAGGGCAATTTTTTTATTTTCTTCATCCACTAAGTAGTAAGAATTTGTCCAAGATTTTTGCGTAAGCTTTTCCGCCCTTCTTGCTCCACTGCCTTGACAAGTAAGTCTTTTTTGCCTTCTTAACCAATTCCTGACTAGGCATTAGGCCAGTAAACTTTCTCATCATGTACAAGTAATCCTCAGGGTCGCCTGGGCATAAACCCTTATTAAACAAGACACTGTAACCCGTCTCTACTGCTTGCTTGAGTTCACTAGTAATTTTAGGACTAAAATTAGTAAAAGCTAAAAGGTCACGAACATCCTTCATTGCACCTTTAGAAACAGCGTTCACTAAACCATATTGCACGTCCTCTTCAAGAATAACAGGATTATATGAGTAAAAGAAATACTTCAAAGCCTTTAACTCTCCCCCACTCCCGCTCCTAATCGCATCCTTCCAAACAAAACTTAAAACGTCATCACTAGGACTTGAATGCGTAGCAGAAGCGTAAGCACTCCTCATATCATAATCCCAATCAGTATATAAACCATTAAGAATAAGCTTCTGCCAACCCTTCTGAACCAATTCATCAACACCCTTAACAGGCAAGATGTCAACACGAGCCAATTGTTTAAAGAATGCAAGTTTCCAAGGATTAACAGACTGAAGAGCTTTCATGTAAGCTTTCTGGCTTAACTCCTTAACCTCAAAATCATAAGATTTCATTAACTTGTCAAAACTAATCCTAAGCTTTTCCTGAAGCACAACATCCCCATTCTCATAGTAAGGGTCGTTATGAACGCTGCAAACGCGCATGCAAGACTTGTAATAAGCAGCGAATAATAATGAAACCAGTTTATTCAACTCATTATAATTCTTAACATAAGAATTAGATTTAATATTATCATCAATAGAATCCATTACATTACTTAAATCAGTTAATTCCTGCGTAGTGAAGTAAGAATTTTTTTTAAGAATATCTTCCAAACTCATAAACTTAATCATGCAATAGTATCATTCTAAAAATATAAGCCTTGTGCAACCCTGACAAGTAACAATAACAGGAAAAACTTTTTATCCCAACAATATAATATTAGCAATATTTGAATTCGCTTTCTTAACACCTGGCTCAGTATTATTCGACAAGAGTGAGAGTGTTTAATTACTCCCACCACTGCCCTATGAAGTATATTAAATTATCCTCTGCAAAGACTGGGCTGAAACATAAGAAGTTGTCAGGATAATAATCCGGAGTAATATTATGATTGTTTGAACCGTCACTGTTCATTAAGTAGATATCAAACACGCCGGTATCATTAATAGCTGCCAGCAAGTAAACTAATCTATTATTGTCAGGAGACCATGAAGCAAGCCCTTGACTGTAACCCGTACTTGTTAAACGAACCTCTTCACCAGTAAAAGTGTTGATTAAGAATATATCATAATTGCCATTAGGCGAGGAATCATTGTATAAGCGCTCGAAAACTACGAGTGAAGCGTTACTATTAAGCCTGGGATCGTAATCACCAAATGGAAGATTAGCATTACCCCATAATCCTGCGTAAGAATAATTACTTAACTGGTGAGGATTGCTGGCATCACTATTCATAATCCAAACCTGACTGTTGCGCGTGAAAACTATCTTGTCACCAACCCATGATATGTCAGCGTCGTGGAAACCAGAATCGTAAAAAAGTCTATCATCTGAACCGTTAAGGTTCATAACGCGAACATCTAATGTTTCATTGAAGGATAAGTAAAGAATCCTTGAACCTTCAGGAGAAAATAAGGGATAAGTATCCAAGTAATTATTACTTGTTAATTTACTTAATCTCTTAGAACTGAGATTATAAGTGTAAATCTCTTCGCCCTTCTCAAAAGCGAGCATGCAATCTTTAACATTTAAAATACTTAAACCTTCACTGCTTGAGTATAACAAATCAGTCTTTTTATTGTCAAGATTAAGGCTGTAAACACCCCACTCTTCCTCGTGAGGCACGGACAAACTAGAACATCCGGATAATAATATAATCAAGAGTAGGAAATAGCACTTATTCATTAATAACAAGTAATAATCTTTTAGGTTAAATAAATTACTTAACGGGCAGTGAATTGATTGATTTTCTGATCTTAAAATCCCTTATAAGTGTCATTATCATGTCATGGTATTCGTTCTTTGATTGCGCGTGAAACAAGTTGCTTACAACGCATTCAGCGTATTCCCATAATTTAATGCCTTGAAAAACATCATCTTTAGGTTCGTAAACCTTCAAAACTCTTTCTAACGCGTCAAGAAAGGGTTTATTATTATCAGATTCTAAAACTTTTAATCCCTTATCCATATCATATTCATTAAATCTCTTAAAGAGGGTGAAGTATGCTTCAAGATAAGACTTGTTCACAAGAGACGGTTTCAGTGATTTCTTAAGCAATTCTTTATCTGAAACGTTCACGTTACTCTTGCCTTTGCAGCCAAAAGCTTCAAGCGAATTATAAATAAGAAAATCAAGAAAAGAGCGGTCAAGAGTTGAAAGCTTCTTAAAACCCATAACCATGCCGTCTTCTTCCTTAACATCTTCCTGCTCAACACTGCTGGAGTAAGTAATTACAGACCTGCCTTCATCAAGGTATAGTATTATTTTTCTATAAACTCCTCCAACACCGTTAAGATTAGCTGTGTAAATCAATTCGAAAGAACTTGTTGCAGTTTTTGGATTAAAATTTGAAGTTATTGACAAATTATATGTTCCCTCCTTGGTTGAATTATAATTGAACTCAGTAACTCCTTCAAGCAAGGTCTTATTATTCTTCATAAAATAGGTTGCGAATGATTCGTCCATTACTTATAAGGGAAAAAATATCTATTTTATAAAATTATCTATTCTTTAAGCAGTTTCATTATCTTATTAAGATTCTTTCTTGCAGCTTTTTCCCCCATTTTATAATATTTTTCAAGACTCTTCTTGGAATAGAAACCAACAGTAGTTTTAATATCCTTAAAATTATAATCTGAACCGTTGAAAGGAGTTATTAAAAGATTAGAATAATCCTTAATCTTGAAAGTGCATTTTTTGTAAACCGTTAAGGCGCAGATTCTTAAGACGTCAACAACGTTCATGTGTTCAATATTATTCTTGGCAGACTTGTAAGACAAGTCAACTGAGACTACAACATTGTTTCTGCCAATATTCTTCCTGGCAATATCTGAGGGGGTGTAATTAAATAATCCCCCGTCAAAGTAGTAAGAATTTTTTATCTTAACAGGCGAGTAAAGTCCGGGTATTGCAGTGCTGGCACAAACAGCGGGAATAATCCTTCCCTTGCTGAATGATTCTGCAAAACCCTTGCTTATATTAGATGCTACAATGATTAATGGAATCTTTAAATCCTTAAAACTAACGTCTGACTTTAACATCTTGAAGATGTTAATTATAGGCTCCTGTGAGAAGAAGCCTTTGCCAATCCTCGGCTTGAACCAGCTGACTCTGCTGCTTATCTTGTAAAACTCTTTCTTTATATCTTCAATGCTAACATTATTCGCGAACAAGCTGCCGATTAACGCGCCTCCGCTGCACCCAACTATTAAATCAATATTAACTCCTTCATCTTGCAATACTTTAAGGAAGCCTAAGTGAAAGAATGAGCGCGCGCCTCCGCTGCTCAGAACAATAGCAAGCTTCTTCATATTATAATCTCACAGCTTTTATTTAAAAATTCTTGCGAGGATTACATTAGTCTTTTCCTTTAATTTCTTATGATAAGAGAATTGGTGATTAAGAGTTAATTCTGTTTTTTCAATAACACTTACTGTATAATCAGGAATTTCTTTCCTTATAATCTTCAAACCGTCGCCTTTGTAAATTAAGTAAACATTGTCTGCTAATTTAACACCCTGTTTCAAGAATAATAAGTCCAATCCTTTGGTTTGAACTCCGAAAGGAGGGTTCATTACTAAAGTATCTGATTTAATACTCACATCTACAATGTTTGACTGCACTAGTTCGTAATTCTTCAATCCAAGAGTCTTGCAGTTCTCCTCAGTCACGTCTAATGCTTTCTCATCAACGTCTATGAAGAAAACCTTCTCAGCGCCGAGAATTAATGCAGCTATGCCTAATACACCGTTACCGCAGCCGGCATCAGCAACGATTCTTCCTTCTACGTCCTTGTTCATGAAAGCGTTCCATAAAAGGCTGGATGCAATATTTGAAGGCGTAGTGTATTGTTCAAGGCTTGGTTTTTTAATCTTATAATCTGTTAGTTTGGAAAGAATTATGGCTAATTGTTTCTTGTTCATTTCATGTACCTTTGAGCAACCCTTTGCAATTGGTAAATGTACTCCTTGAACATTTTAAAACCAATGAAGATATTGTCCTCTTCCACGTGTATGCTTCTAGGGAACTCAATCAAGTACTCTTCTATTAAAAAACCATCATCTGAGAACATAGTATTCGAGTTAATCTTGTCTTTAATATTATCAAATGAGGAGTTTACTGTTATGTAAAAATCAGTTATGCACAAATCGCTCAATACTTCTAAAGCATAGGTTAGTTCATCCTGGGACGAGATTAATAATATTAATACTTCAGACTTCTTATTTTTAATAACTTCATACTTGCCTTTGTAATTAATCTCAGATTCATCATCGTTAAACTCTGAAACAATAACGAACCTGCTTCCAACAACTGATAATAAATCCCATAATATTTTAATTCCCTTTAACCCAATGTCTCCTTCAAGTTTTATTCCTTCACTGTTAAAGCTTATCATACTTGCTCAACTCTTGTCTTAATACTTTGCTTATTACTCCCGCGTCAGCCTTGCCTTTTAAACTTTTCAATAAATCCTTCATTATTACACCAAAGGCGCTGGGATGCTTTAATATCTTCTTATTCTTAACTACTGCCTTTTTAACCTTCGCTGTAATTTCCTTGGTTGATAATTGCTTGAACTTCTTGACAGTTTTTTCAAAACTATGTTTTCTCAATAAATCTTCAATTATTTCAGGCAAGGACTCCTTGCATAACTGGTTAAGCTCTAACATTTTAAACAGTTTAATTAATAACTTATCACTTAATCTCTCAACAGGATTGGAAAGTATTAATGATGCAGTAATCCTGTTGTCATAATTTGTTGCATCAGTTATCTTCTCATACAATTCGTACTTTGTGCTGTGAAGCAACTGGTTCGCTAACTCGTCATTCAATCCAGTGCTCTTAAGCCAAGTATACATTTGCTCTGGAGTCTTGCTTAAGTTATCAATAATTTCACTAATCATTTCAATCTTAACCTTTATTACATTAACGTCTGTTTCAGGGTACATTCTCTTGCCTCCAGGAAGAGGCCTCATATAACTAGTGGTTCCGTCAACGTGGTTTGGAGCCCTTACTTCACGCGCAACTCCTTTCAATGCCTGTTTGAACCTCTCGCTGACGACCTCATGAACCTTCTTGATAATATTCTTAGAACACGATACTAAGATGAAATTATCATTCAATCCGCATTTAAGAGAGGATATTACCTTTTGAACCTCTTCAACGCTTACACCATAATTAGGCAGTTCATCAATGTGCAATAATCCTTTAATGCCTGTAGATTCCTTAACGTGTTCTGCAACGTCTTTCCCGAAACTCTTTCCTTCCTGCAATCTTAAACCCATTAATCCTTTAGCATCACTTAGTTTAAAGCCGTGAACCTCTGAGCCTTTCAAGAAACCGCACTTGGAATCCTTGAAAATATTAGACAAATCCGTGGGTGAATTAATTAAGAACTTCCTCTTCTTTAACTCGTCCTTGAGCCTTAACAGGTTTTCCTGCCTCTGAACCTCTAATTCAACAAACTTAGGCATGAGTCTCAAGTCCTGAACTCCTTTAATCTCAACCCTGTCCCCTCCAGGTATTGAAACGTTAACGTCCTGCCTGATTGTTCCAATTCCTCTCATTAATCTTCCTGTGAATTTGCAGATAGAACCTATCTTTTCAGCAACCTCCCTCGCATGCAAAGGGCTGATAATGTCAGGCTCTGTAGCTATCTCTATAAGAGGTATGCCAAGCCTGTCAAGGGAGAATGTGTTATCATCTATTCTCTTGGCGCTGTCCTCTTCCAGGCACAATGTTGCGATTCTAACCCTGCCCTCGCTAGTTTCAATATAACCATTTGTTGCTAATAATCCTGTTCTTTGAAAACCGCTTACAGCGCTTCCGTCAATTATTAATTTCCTCATAACGTGAAACTCTTCAACTGGTTTCATGTTCAAAAGCAGTGCGATTTCAAGAGCTGCTTTGAAGGCATTCATGTCAATCTCCCTGGGAGGCTCCTCGTCAATATCAACCAGGCAGACGTTGTCATTAAAACAATTATACTTGATTATTTTGTTCTTCTCCTGTTCTTTAACTGCTGCTATGTCATAATCTCCTGTCTCTCCAGCTACAGCGTGGAGTTTTCTCTTAATAACGTAATCAGGGGTTTCATCCTTTACTATAATATTCGGGCACCTGCAGAAGAGTTTTCCAGTATTAACCTGCATGTGCAGTTCGAGTCCTGCCTTCATCTTATTAACCTCTTCTTTATCTCTCCCCTGAGATTTGTTTTAATTAATTCGCGAACATTTTTCTTCTCATTAGCCAGTAACCATGCCAGTTTAACAAATGCAGTCTCTGAAAGCATGTCTTCTCCTGGTAATACTCCCATGTTTAACAAGTCCCTGCCCGGACTGTAAACGTTCATGTTAACCCTGCCGTTAATAGTCTGGGAGCACATTACAACAGCGCATCCTGAATCAACTAGTTTCTTAACCTCATTCCTTATCCTAGTATGCTCTTTGGTTGGAGCGTCAATCTCGCTTATAGGCAAGTGGCCGAGCCCTGTTCCTTCTATCACTAATCCCTTATAATTCTTCTCGCGGTAAAATGCTATCTGCTCGCTCATCATATTAGTGTGCACTTTTAACAACGCAACCTTGTTCTCCATCAACGGCTTGACAATGAAATCTTTTAAACTATCTGTTCTCTTCTCATGCTCGGATAAAAAAGTAATATCATCGTCCTGGTATTCAACCCTTGCAATAACTTCGTCATTAATTGTCTTGAAAGCATCCCTCCTGCTGGAGTGCATTTTTCTAACATTAACACCTCTTAATATTACGCAGGTATCATCACTGCTCGTCTCATGCATGCAGACAGCTACTCCCCTGAAATCTGATTTTCTTATAAACTTGGCAGCGCATAATATGTTCATCTCAGCATCACTGCTGCCCCTGTCACTGCTTCTCTGAGCACCTACTAGTATTACTGGTATTGGAAGGTTGTCAAAGATGAAGCTTAAAGCTGCAGCGCTGTAACCCATAGTGTCAGTGCCGTGAGTGATTATAACGCCTTTGCTTCCAAGACTTACTTCTTTCTTGACATAATCTGCCATCTTAGCATAGTGGGCAAAACGCATGTCATCACTGAACATGTTTCCCATGAAAACGCTGTGGATTGGCCCGTAATCTTCAAGCCCTGGAAACATCTTTATTAACTCTTCAGGGTCGAAACGGGACACTACTCCTCCTGTCCTGTAATCAACTTTGCTTGCAATCGTTCCACCAGTGTGAAGTATGCTTATAAAATCCTTCTTAACTGTCTGCTTCTTGTCCTTCTTTTTCAACTCCTTCTCTGGTTTTTTTAACAATTTTAAGGATTTAATCTTTGAAAAGCTTACTCCAATATTGTAACCGTTGTCTAATTTTATGATTAAATTATCATCCAGTAAATAATCCGGCCTGTTGATTAATAATCCTGTAAAGCTTTCGTCATGAGTGCTTACTTCTATCAAGCTCCCTATACTTATCTTATTCTTCTTTAATTTTGAAAGAACTTTACTGGAATACATGATAAAGAAATCAATATGTTAAGGGTTTTTAATTGTTTTTCTCACTTATGCGTTAACACCCACTGGTCTGCTTCTTTCCTGCAGAAAGCGAACCTCTCAAACTGCACTTGAGTGCCTATTGGAAGAAAATCAACGGTTTTCTCAGCATAACCTTTATGAGTTATTAATGAGTCCTTCTGAACCTCTTCCTTCTTGTTAAACAATGGCAGGGCTTCTATTATTTTAATCTCTAAGAATTCTTTCTCAGGAACCCATTGTATTATTGGAACATTCTTGATAGACGCTTCTTTAACATATTCTCCTGTTATTGTCTTATCTTCTACCTTTTTTATCTCAACATTATAAGCGTGTTTTAACCTTATAAGCCCTTTCTTAGCATCTGATTTGTTGATGTAGAACAAGCCGTTCGTTTTTATCGTCCTAGTCTTATCAGTGTAAGGATTCATTGGAACATTAAAGCTTAATTCCACTGGAGGATTATTCACCACTAATAATACAGGCTCCTCAACGAAGAAGTAATGGTTCACTCTCTTGTCCAGTAATCTCCTGTTTATAGTATAGAGTTTCTCTAAAGCTATTGTAGTCTTCGATTTTGTAATGCCCACCTCTTTCAATAACTCCATCATTGCCTCAGGCAGTATTCCTCTCCTGAGCAATGCCTTAACCGTTGCAAGCCTTAAATCATCGTAACCAGTTACAACGCCTGTATTAACGAGTTCGCGTATTACTCTTCCCTGCGTTACTCCTCCCTCTATCTGGTACCTGGAGTATAACACATTAACCGGGTGCTTTTTAATGCTTAATTTTTCTCTTATATAATCCTGAAGTTCAACTCTTTGAGTCCAGTTAGCATCCCTTAACACGTGTGTAATCTTAGCATCCTCAAATGCTACTGTAAAATCATACATGGGCCAAGCACTATACTTACTGCCCTGCCTGTAATGCTTGGTCTTGTTAACTCTGAACATGACAGGGTCCCACATTACGCTGTTCTTATTCTTCATGTCCCCTTTTAATCTTATAACGCATTCCCCTTCTTTGTAAGTGCCGTATTTCATCTTGTTCCAATCCCTAAGATTCTCAGTTACTGTCTTGTCAGCGCACTTGCACCTCTTTCTCTTCTTCCTGTCCTCCTGCATCTTCTCACTATTGCAGTTGCAGGAGTAAACGTCTCCGTTCTTCATCATCTTATCGCATAACTTGTAATACTCACTCATGTTGTCGCTGAGGAAGTATTCCTTGTCCCACGTGATTCCTAAGGCTTTCAAGTCTTCCTTGTTGCCGTCAACGAACTCCTGCCTGCAAGTCTCAGGATTAGTGTCTTCAAAGCGAAGTATTAGTTTGCCTTTATACCTCTTCGCGTAGTAATTATTCAATAAGTATGTTAAGGCGTGGCCTACGTGCAATTGCTTCTCAGGTCCTGGAGGCAGTCTGAAACTGCACTCCCCTTCTTTTATGTCTTTTATTGGAGGCAAATCATTTCTCTCCTCTTTCTTGTCCAAAGCGTGCTTGTCTAGTTTAAGCAGCTCCTTCTTCTGCGCTTCCAATTTCATCTTGTTAACATCTTTAACTATCTTTTCAATCTCAGGCATTAAACTCTTAATCTTTGATTTAAGCTTCGGGTCTTCTCCTAATAGTTTAGGTATAATAGCGTCTGCCTGAGACTTTCCATCGTGCAGTACAGCATTTTTTAAAACATGCTTCCTGATTGTTTCAGATTTCATAGAATTAAATTATTTTTAGGGTTTATAAAAAGATTTTCCAAAAAGATATTTTACGATATATAGTTTAGAGAGACATACAAGTATATAAATACGCGGAATCATTAATAAAATTAGAAATCGCGAACTTCATTTTGGCGAGTGAAGCTCAAATTGGAAATCACACTTTGGCGAGTGTAATTTTGGCGAATTACTTCTAATGGTAGTTATACTGTCGCGGATTTAAATACTTTGCGGAGATGTATATCGGTACCAACAAAAAAATTACATGAACATTGGGGGTGTGATGAAACATGGACTTTTTGGTTGAAAATGCCTTGAAGAGTCAGAATGACTTCATGGAAGGTTTAACAAACGGAATAGAGGGACAGGCTAATATTAAGGTTATTGGCTGCGGTGGCGGAGGAAACAACGCCGTATCTTGGTTGTATAATAAGGGATTAGAAGGAGCTGAGACTATACTATTAAACACTGACGCTCAACACTTGAATGCGAGGAATGCTGACCAGAAAATACTAGTTGGCAAGGAATTAACTCGCGGACTTGGTGCTGGAGGACACCCAAAGATTGGGGCGCAAGCAGTTGAAGAAAGCCAGCACGATGTAAAAAACTTGCTTAAGAACACTGATTTATTATTCGTCTGTGCAGGACTAGGAGGAGGAACAGGTACAGGAACTGCTCCAGTAGTTGCTAAGATGGGTAAAGAGATGGGAGCAATAGTAATCGGTGTTGTAACAATGCCTTTCAACGTTGAAAGGGTAAGGATTGACAAGGCTGAGTTCGGACTTCAATTGTTAAGAGAACAGTGCGATTCAGTAATTGTTATAGACAATAATAAACTGGTTGAGATTGCAGGAAACCTGCCAATACAACAGTCATTCGCTGTAGCTAACGAGCTGATATCAACAATGATTAAAGGAATTGTTGAAACCATAGCATTACCTAGCTTGATAAACTTGGACTTCGCTGACGTAAAAGCGATTATGAAAATGGGAGGCTTGTGCGCTATGGGAATAGGAGAAAGCTCAAGCGACAAAAAGGTTGACGAAGCTGTTAACAGGGCATTGAATAATCCTTTGCTTGACGTAACCTACACTGGTGCTGAAGGAGCATTAATCCACATAACAGGCGGGATGGACATGACTCTTGAAGAGGCCAGCAGGGCAGCAGAGTTAATAACGCAGTCATTGAATGACGACGCTAACGTAATCTGGGGAGCTCGTATTGACGAGAAGATGAACGGAAAGATAAGAATAATGAGCATAATAACAGGGGTTAAGAGCCCGTACATAGTTGGTCCTCAGAAGTTAGGGGCTGCTGCAGAAGGACAGGGAGCAGAAACTCAAGCGCTCGGCATAAAAATGCTTTAACGCTCATTGTGTAAAAGCTACGACAATAGTTTTTCACTCCCCCCGAAAAAAATCGAGTAGCATTACACAATTCTTGATTTAGAAACGGAAGATCCTAGCCCCTATCACGGTAGGGGCTTAACACTTCCTTTCTATTTTTTTTCTAAAAAGTTTTATAACTTGAAATATTTAATGAAACTAATACCATGTTTCGCATCGATAAGAGAGTTTTTGAAAAGTTTCCTGAATTAATTGTTGGAGTATTGGTCTGCAAAAACCTTGATAACTCCAGCAGTTCCGAAGATGTTATTAAAGAGATTAAAAAGCAGGAGGACAGGATACGAAAAGAATATGACAGTCAAACACTCTCACAGGAGCAGAAAATAGATGTTTGGAGAAGGGCTTACTCCTTCTTCGGGGCTAAACCCAAAGATAACAGGTCTTCTGTTGAGAATATTTACAAACTAGTGCTTCAAGGCTCCAGTATCCGGCATATCAATAAACTAGTTGATGCTTACAACTTGATTTCGTTAAAGTATATGCTGCCTGTTGGCGGCGAGGACCTGAATAAGATTAAAGGAGATATTTTCTTAACCATTTCGGAAGCAAACGAGGCGCCGGTTTTATTATTAGGTGATAAGGAACCCAGACCTCCCCATGAAGGAGAAGTTATATACAAGGACGATGTCTCCGCAATCTGCAGAAGGTTTAATTGGCGAGAGGCTGAAAGAACTAAATTAACTGAAGAGACTAAGAACTGCATATTAGTAATAGAAGGCATGCCTCCTGCCACTAAACAAGAGGTTACTAAAGCAGTTAATGAGTTAAAGGACTTACTTCAGAAGATTTGCAGAGGAGAATATTATTACAAGATTCTTGATGCAAAAGAGGCAGAGATTCACTTTTGATAGTTCTTGTACAATACGAATATTCCTAAACCCATTAATAGTATTGGGAAGAAGCTTACATTAGTGTAGTAGTCAAATCCTGTCATTAAACTTATTGCTAAGAGGATAATTGCAGGAATTAAAGCCCACTTAGTATTGTCTTGTTTTGTAGCATAAACTGCTAGGAAGGATAATCCAACTATTAAAGGGTAAGCGTACCCGAGTCCTGCAATTCTTAGTATGAATAATAAGCTGATTCCGGTTATTATAATACCTGGTATTAGAAATGCCCAATTATTGTACAAGAAGTATACTGCTATGAAAACTATTCCTAATAATAGTGTAATATAGAAAGGGTCAAAGTTTAGTATGTTCAACTCTGACATTAAGAAGATTAAACCCAGTGTTATTAGTATAGTTCCCCCTATTAGTGCACCGTTCCCTTTTGCCTTCTCTGCTTTTTTAGCATGCATCTTAGCAAAGTCTTCAATTTTCTTGCCGAACTTTTCAGCAGTTGCTTCTATCCTATTCTCTAATTTCTTTACTTTTTTTGATTTCGCCATAAAAAGAACACTCCTAATATTATGATTATTGAAGGCCATAATACGTCCCAGTCAATAATATTATACTGGACTAATAGCATCGCGCTTCCAATAATTAACAATCCAGCTCCAAGCAAGTAATTGCTGTTCTTGTTATCTATCTTCTTAACAGTAGTCTTTGAAGGATTCTCTGGAATAATGATTGCCAAGATTATGTATAATAATAAGACTCCTGCACCGGATAATAGCAAAGCAACTGTGATTAACCTGACTATTGTAGAATCAATCCCGAAGTATTCAGCAATTCCCCCGCAGACTCCGAACAATACCTTATCAGTTTTGCTTCGGTACAACCTCTTCTCCATAACTTAATAAAAAATAGTGTTAATTAATAAACTTTATTAAATAATAGTGAATCTTTTTTTTTATTAATGGATAATAAGATAGCTTACTTCTTGATAATATTCGGTTTAATCTTATTAGCGTTGAATACTGGTTTCGTTAATCTTTCAAGAATGATTCAGCCTTCAATGCTGCCTTACATACTCATAGCTTACGGCGTATTGGAATTACTACTGCACTGGTTTGATTTCGGAGAAGCCAAGGGAGTAATTAAAGCAGTTGTGGGAATAATATTCTTCATCATAATAATATTCAATTTCGGGAACATTATAACAAGACTGTTCATACCCACTATTACCCTACCTTTCAACACTTATAATTTAAACAATGAAAACAGTTCTTACCTTAACATATCAAATAATAGTATCAGCGCCGGCTTCACTGATTTTACTATAACATCAACGGCTAACAGCTTCATTGTTGAATACGTTAATGACGAGGATGTTGTTTTAACAAGTTCTTTAGAATTCTTGAAAGACGAGGATTACAGTATTTATTTCAATTTTGGAAATGCGGATATTAATCTTGATAATTTAATAGGGGAGAATAATAATTTATACTTTGATAACAGTTTTGCTGAAGCTGAGTTTAATGCAGTAAACGCTTTTGATGAAATATCTGTTGATAACAGTTTCGGCAACTTAGTAGTGCACACAGGCAGCGTTACTGGAGAGCATACAATAATTATTGATTCAGCATTCGGCTCAGTGAACGTTTACGTTGATGAAAACGCCGGCCACTGGGTTGAAACAGACAGTGCGTTAGGAACCGTGAATAATAATATTGGAATCAAGAACAGTGATTATGAGATTTTAACAGACAAGGTTCACTTAATCATAAGCAGCACGTTCGGCACTGTGAACATCTTTAATGAGTGAAAATGAAGCCATTAAAGTTTAAGGAATACATTATACGAGCTGAGAGATTATCAGACGCTAAGGGCATGGTGAGATTATTTAATGCATTAGTTGATGAAAACGCTGATATTAACAGGAATAAGAAGATTACATTAAAAGAGGCTAAGGAAACTCTTAAAGAAGGTGTTAAGAACATGAAGAAGAAAGAAGGCGTCTACTTGGCAGCGTTAAAGGGTAAAGAGTTTGTTGGAAGCGTTTGTGTTATTAAAAACCATGGCAAGCAGAGCCATACTGCGGGGTTGGGAATTTCAATACTTAAACCTCACAGAGGCAAAGGATTAGGTGAAGCGTTGATGAAGGCAGTGATTGAAGAATCCAGGAAGAGTCTTAAAGGGTTAGAGATGATTAGTTTAGGAGTGTTCAAGAGGAACAAGGCTGCCAAGAACCTGTATAAGAAGATGGGTTTTAAGACAGTAGGTGTCCTGCCAAGGGTTTTAAAATCTGGTAATAAATACTTTGATGAAGAGTTAATGCATTACTGGCTTATTTGAAGATGCTGTTGCCGAATTCGTTAAAGTATACTAGTTTGTCAAGGTCTAATCTTCTTGGAGGGGGAGGCGTCGTCTTAGCATATCCCAGGCTTAAAATCCCTCTTATTGTAATATTAGGGTCTTCTATCTTCAAGACTCTTCTTATCTTTTCCGCATCATAAGCTCCAACCCAACTGGTTGATAAGCCAATGCTCTGGGCTTCAAGCATCATGTTCATTATGGCAACACTGCAGTTCTGTATAGAATAAAACCTCTCACCTCTCTGCCCGAAAAGCATCCTAAGCTTGCTTTCATCACTGGCAACAACTATGATTACTGGCGCGCCTGTGAGCCAGAATTGTCCAAGGCAGGCTTCAGCAATCTGCATCTTAATTCCTTGTTCAGTTACTACAACAAACCGCCAGTTTTGAACGTTGCCGCTTGAAGGGCTCCACCTGCCTGCTTCAAGAACCTTGAAAAGCTTCTCTTTCTCAACAAGCTTATCTGTGTACTCTCTAACGCTTCGCCTCTGCTTTATAACGTCAAGCAAATCCATAATGTTTTAATTACTCCCACTGTTTTAAATCTTTATGATATTCAAAGAGTTAGTTCAATTATTCAACCAGTTATCATCAACAACTAAACGCTTAAAGATGACGGAAATCTTAAGCAGTTTTTTGAAAAAAACGAAATGCAAAGACATAGGATTTGTCGTATTATTATGCATGGGAAGGATTTTTCCAACAAATAATGAGCAAGAATTAGGCGTGGCTAATAATATGATGATTGATGCTTTAGCTCTTGCCAGCGGTACTGAAAAGAGAGAGGTTATGAAGACTTGGAAAGCGTACGGTGACTTGGGAGAGACAGCTAAGTACTTGATGAAGAACAAGAAACAGGTTAGTCTGTTAAATGAAGAGCTTACTCTCGAATCAGTTAAGGACACTCTTTACAAGATACCAGTTATTGAAGGAAAGGGCAGTGTTGACAGGAAACTTAAAACAATAAGCAGGTTGTTGAATTCTGCAGGAAGTGATGAAGCTTTATTCCTTACAAGGATTATTCTTGGAAGCATGCGCACAGGAGTTGGCACAGGAGTTGTAAGGGACGCGTTATCAAAGGCATTTAACACCAGTGCTGAAGAGATAGAGAAGGCTTACAACTTATGCACTGATTACTCACTCGTTGCTGAAACTTTGTGCAATAATCCTAATTCAATAAAGAGATTAGGTTTGAAACTGTTCAACCCTATTAACTTAATGCTTTACCAGAAAGTTACTAGTGTTAGTGAAGGCTTTGAAAAGGTTGGCAAACCGGCAATTATAGAGGTTAAGTATGACGGTGTTAGGGCGCAGATTCACAAGAAAGCTGATACGATTCGCATTTTTACAAGGAACTTGGATGAGGTTACGAAGCAGTTCCCTGACGCGGTCAAATACGTTAAGAAAGGAGTTAATGCTGATAATGTAATCTTTGAGTGCGAGATGGTCGCTTTTAACCCCAAGACTAATAAGCCAATGCCTTTCCAGCAGTTAAGCAGGAGAGTTAAGAGGAAGTATGACATTGATGAGATTATTAAAGAGATTCCTGTGAAACTCTTCTGTTTTGACTTGTTAATGTGCGATGGCAAGAGTTTATTGGATAATAGTTTCGAGTACAGGCATAACAAACTCGTTTCAATAATTAAACAGGACGAGCATATTATGATGGTTAAAGGTATTAAGACAAGCAGCGAGGAAGAGGCGAATAAGTTATTCGAGGAAGGCATTAAGGAGCAGGAAGGCGTCATGTTCAAGAACTTGAAAGCTAATTATAAGGCTGGAAGCAGGGTAGGTTACGGTGTTAAGTTAAAGACTCACATGAAAGAATTAGATTTAGTTGTTACTGAAGCGTATTACGGCAAAGGCAGGAGGAGCAAGTGGTTCGGCAGTTTCACACTATCATGCTATGATGATACAACAGGAGAGTTCTTGACAGTCGGCAAGCTTGGAACAGGTTTCAGTGACGAGGACTTGGCAAAGATGAATGAGTTGGTGAAGAAGAATATAGAGGAAGAGACTAATACTAAAGTGGTCTTGAAACCGGCAATAGTCGTAGAGGTTGAGTATGAAGAGATACAGAAAAGCCCAACATATTCCAGCGGTTACGCGTTAAGATTCCCGAGACTTGTAAGGTTCAGGCCTGACAAGACACCTGACGAGGCTAATACTATTAAAATGGTGGAAGACCTGCTTTAAATAATTTTTAAGGGATCCCCGAACATCTCATTCTGGTACTTGAATCTTTCAGGGTTGAATCCGAAGATTACTGAAGAGTTAAGCATTGTAAAGCTCCTGAAACTCTCGTCATCTTTTAATGTATTATAAACGTCCAGCCACAAGTTGAAGTACTCATCGCTTACAATCTTGTATTTGAGCTCGAACTTTCCTCTCTTTGCTGAGATTTCAACAAGGGATTCTTCAAGCTTTGCTTCTAAATCTCTTAAACTCATGATTAATCGATTAAATATTCTAGTATAAAAAGTTTTTTAACAACCATTCAGTTAATTATGCTTAATGACACTGGTTGAATCATTGAAAGAAGACCTCTTAGAGCATAATAACAGCTTGGTTGAACCCTTCTTCACAGATTACGCAATAGGAGAGATAAAGAAGTTATCAATAACAGAGGCAAGACAATTAATGGATTTGGTAATGAACGAGTTCAACGCGCCATTGGCAAGAAAGTACTGCACTAGGATTGTAGAATTAAATGAGGATTTTCAATTAATAAGACCTGAAAAAAACAAGATAACTTACTTTCCAATACTAACAGGCAGTTTCATAGACGAATAATCCTCCCGATATACCTAACTCTTTTATAGAAAACTTTTTAAACAAGTTTTTGTCCTAAAATAGTAGTAAATATAACATTAGGTGTATAAATAGTGATAAACACGGACCAAGAAACAATCGACGAGTTAAGAAACAGATTTAATCTTAACTTGTATGAGGTCAAGATTTGGTTGGCTCTTCTTTCAAAAGGCGTAAGCACAGCTGGTGAATTAAGCGATTCAGGCAGTGTTCCTAGAAGCAGAACTTATGACGTTTTGGAAGGATTGGAAAAGAAGGGTTTTGTTATAATGAAGTTGTCAAAACCAATAAAGTACTTGGCAGTAAACCCGTTAGACGTTATTGAAAATCATAAAAAAATGCTTCTTGAAGACGCAGCCTCGCAGGTTGAAAAGATTGACACCTTCAAAAACAGCGGCATAATCAAAGAATTAAACCAATTGCATAATAAAGGCGTAAAGTTTATTGAACCTACTGAGTTAAGCGGGATAATAAAAGGCAGGAATAATATTTACAATTACATGAACAGTTTAATTAAAAAGGCTGATAAGGAGATAATTATAAGCACGAGCGTTAACGGATTCATAAGAAAGATTAAAGCGTTCAAGGACGAGTTGGCTAGTGCAAGAAAGAGAAAAGTAAATGTTAAGATTATAGCTTCAGTTAATGATGAAGGCAAAAGATTCCTTAACGAGGTTAAAGAAGATATTGGCGTGTTAAAGAACGGGCAGGAAGACATGTCAAGGTTCTTAATAGTTGACCAAGAAGATGTTCTATTCTTACTAGTAAATGATGAAGACGTTCACCCGAAATACGATGTTGCTTTATGGGTTAAAAGCGAGGTTTTCGGCAGAAGCTTGAACAATATGTTTAATCATATGTGGGAAAGACTGAACTAGGCTTAAAGTCTAAAAAACTTGAAAAGTCCGGAAAAAATCCTGAAACAGAGTATTCCTCAACTTTTACATCTTTAATGTTTAACAACTCTAATTCTTTCACAACCTCGTTCCAGCTTCCTAACTCATCAACTAGTCCGAGATTAAACGCTTGTGAACCGCTGAGTACTCTGCCGTCGCTGACAATGCTTAACGCTTCACTAGTTAAGTTCCTCTGTTCAATTACGTGATTCAAGAAGTATTCAAAAGAAGCGTTAATTAAATCCATGTATAATTCTCTTTCTTCGCTCGTTAAGTTCTTGAATAAAGAACCCATCTCTTTCAAATCACCGCTGCTTAAGCTCTCATACTCTACACCATACTTTGTTAATGTCTCGCTGAACTCTAAGTAACTCATTGTGGAACCTATACTGCCAACCATTGACAACTCGTCAGATATTATGTAATCTGATGAACTTGCTATTAAGTAAGCCCCGCTTGTTCCAACCTCCCTAATCCAAGCTATTACCGGCTTGCTCAGGTTCAAAACCTTGTTTGAAACCTCTTTGCTGGCTACACTCATGCCCCCAACACTGTTAATTGACAAAACTATTGCTTCAATGTTGGGATTATCCTCTGCTGCTTCAAGTAGTGATATAATATCATCACTTGACTGGCTTCCCAGAACAGAACCGAAAGAAACTAGCTCCCCATCTAGTTTAACTAAAGCAACGTTTCCTGAAGGAATGCTGTAAAAAACTCCAAGCACCGCTGATGAAGAGATTATTAACAAAGAGACTAGTAAGAATAAGATTACAAGTTTTAATATCTCGTTCATAACTCATTAACCACCGGGAACTTTTTTATAAGTTTCCTATTCTCAACTACTAAAGTGCTTGATATGAAGTCAGAAACCCTTCTATGCTCTGGGTCAAAAAACATCAAAACTGCATCGAAAGGCAGCAGGAAAAAAGCAATGCTCTTAGAAATGTTCCTAGTTATTAATTGCATCAAGCTTAAATCTTTGCCTTTCTTGCTGATTACAGACAAGTTAAGCATTCTCTTGCCAATAGTTGCTTTAAGCAAGAGTTCTGAACCTGCTAGGTAGAATAAGAAGATTGAATAAGATGTGAAATCTCCTGCTGATACTATTGCATACAATTGTGTATTATTCAATAATTCATCAACACCAACCTTATCTATTGGAATGCCTGAAATGCTGTAATAATTTGACAAGAAAGGAGTTAGTATTAAAAAGAAGAAGATTAATAGGTCTATAATAAAAGCTAGAATTCGCTTCTGCACGCTTGCAATAATTGTGAAATCCTTTCTTGGCAGAATAATTTTATATTCAGTCATGTTATAGTTCAAATAATGAAAACTAATAAAACTTACGATAAAGCAGTTGATGAAATTATTAGCTGTGTTAGGAGAGGAAAGATTTCTTCAAAGAATGAAGTGCATAAGGTTAAGAGATTAGTGAGCAAGAAGTACGGCATAGCAGGAGTTATAAGCGATGCTGATTTGTACAAAAAGAGTAATTTGAAGGTGTTTTCTAGAAAGCCTAGCAGGGCTTTAAGCGGTGTTAGTGTTGTTGCTGTAATGACTAGTCCTGCCAAGTGCCCGCATGGCAAGTGCGTTTTCTGCCCTGGAGGTGTTGAATTCATGACTCCGCAGAGTTATACTGGCGAAGAACCTGCTGCTTTAAGAGCTAAGATGAATAATTATAACGCTTACAAGCAGGTCAAAAACAGGTTAGAACAGTATTATATTATTGGGCAGATTCCTAACAAGGTTGAACTTATTATAATGGGAGGTACTTTTACCAGCAGAAGCTGGAAGTACCAGAGAGAATTCGTAACAGACTGCTTCAGGGCTTTGAATAATAAGAAGAGAGGAACGTTAAAAGAGATGCAGGTTTTGAACGAGACTGGGAAGCACAGATGTGTTGGTTTAACTATTGAAACAAGGCCTGATGAGATTAATAAGAAAACAATTAAGAGAATGCTTGAACTCGGAGCTACCAGGGTAGAGTTAGGAGTGCAGTCAGTTTATGACAGTGTTTTGAAAAAAAGCGGTAGGGGGCATGATGTTAAGAGTGTTGTTGAAGCAACAAGGATGCTGAAAGATGCGGGTTTTAAGATAAATTATCACATAATGACTAATATGCCTGGAAGTGATGTTAAGAAGGATTTTGAATGTTTTAAGAGAGTATTCACTGATTCGCGTTTCAAACCTGACATGATAAAGATTTACCCTACACTGCTTGTTAAAGGCACTAGATTGTATGAATGGTTTTTTGCAAAGAAGTGGAAGCCTTACTCTCAGAAGCAGACTATAAAACTTTTAGCAAGGATTAAGAGGATTGTTCCCAATTTTGTAAGAATTATGCGCTTGCAGAGGGATATTCCAAGCTTTAAGATAGAGCAGGACTTGAAGAGCAGCAACTTAAGACAATTAGTGCAGGCAGAGTTAAACAGCAAAGGATGGAGGTGTAAATGCATAAGGTGCAGGGAGGCAGGCAGGAATAAGGGCAGTTTCGAAACAGCTGGTTTAAAAATTTCTAAATACTTTGCAAGCAAAGGTGAAGAATACTTCATAGAATATTGCGACAAAAAAGATGTATTATATGGTTTCATAAGAGTTAGAATACCTGCAAAAAGCAGGGAACTGTTAGTGAGGGAACTGCACGTCTACGGGGAACAGGCAGGTTTCGGAGAGGCAGGAATCGTCCAGCATAAGGAAATAGGGAAGATGCTTTTAATAGAGGCTGAGAAACTAGCTGGTAAAAATGGTTTGAAAAAAGTTAAGGTTATCAGCGGTGTAGGTGTGAGAGGTTACTACCGCAGGTTAGGATATGTGAGTGACAATACTTACATGTCAAAGTTTATATAATATTAAGACTTTCTATTAAAACATGATCAAGTCTATAATGAGCAAAAAAGTTGCTACTGCAACAACTGAAAATTTGTTAAGGGATGTTATTGCCCTAATGGATAAGAATAACTATAAAGAGATACCTGTAGTTGACGGTTACAACAAGGTTATTGGAAGCATTTCATACTTTGATATATTAAACATTATAAGATTCAGGGGGGACAGTAAGGTCAGCAATTTCATGAACCCAACCCATACAATACATGAGGACAGCAGTGAAGATTTCGTTCTTGATAAGATGTTAAACAGCGGATTAACAGGGCTCCCAGTGGTTGACAAGAAAGGAGTGATTAAAGGATTCGTTTCAGACTATGATATTATTAAGAATTACATGAAAGAGCCTGCATTGTCTAAATTATTAGTCAGTGATTCTAATGTAAAATCAGTTAAGCCCGTGACTGAGGATGCTAATCTTGGAGAGGTTAAGAATATTATGAACTTTAACAAGAGGGACAGGCTCCCAGTGGTTGACAAGAAAGGCAAGTTCGTCGGAACAATACTCTTGATTGATTTATTAAGAACTTTCTATTCAGACGCGCCTAATAAGATAGGAAGAAAATTGATGAAGAGTGAGATTAGCAAGTTAATGGATGTGAGTATTGAGGGATTAATTATTCCTGGAATTAAAACAACTATTGATTCTAAATTAAGGGATGCGATGAAGACAATGATTGACAATAACTTGAAAGGATTAATAGTCGTTAACTCAAGCAACGAACCTATTGGTGTTCTTGACAGGTGCAGCGTCTTAAAGACTATTCAATCAGTTATTTCAAAGAAAGGGATTGATTTAGAGATAAGCGGTGAGGTTCCTAACAGTGCTGCTTACGAGTTAAGAACCATAGTTTCAAACCAGTTAAGGCTGCTGCCAAGAGATGCTGACAAGATTAAAGAGATTAAAATATTTATAAAAAGAATTCATGACAGCCGCAGTGAGGGAAAGGTTGAGATGAATATGAACATAATCCGCGACGGAAAGAATATTAATATTAAAAAGACAGGTTTTGACCTGCTGCTCACACTAGTTGATTGTTTAGACACTGCAAAGTCCTTAATGAAGCAGTCAGCAGGGAAGTAAAGTTTTAAAAAATAATAGTCTTCTATAATAATTTAGAACGTACAGCCCTGTAGTCTAGTGGTCAAGGACAGCTGGCTTTGAACCAGCCAACCCAGGTTCGAATCCTGGCAGGGCTAAAGTTTTATATTTCATCAAAAGGATTAATCATGAATGGAAGCTGATTATGTTATTATTGGTGCTGGTCCCGCAGGTTCGTACCTTGCAAAGAAACTAGCTATGCGCGGCGCCAGTGTAAGCGTCTTTGAGAAGGAGAAAAAAGTCGGGATTCCAGTCCAGTGTACTGGACTATTCACAGAAAAGATTAAGCAATTCGTTAATACTAATAAGAACTTCGTAGTTAACACAACTAATAAGATTGAACTCCATAGTGTTAAAAGCAAGGCTTTGATTAAGAGCAATGAAATCGTTGTTAACAGAACAAGGTTTGACAATTACTTGAAGGAAGAGGCTGAGAAGAGCGGGGTGGATTATTACTTGAATCACTGCCTTACTGGTTATAAGATGAAGAATAACAGGGTTGAATTATTTTTTGATAACGGCTTAAAGGTGGATTCAAAAAATATTATCGGGTGCGACGGCCCATTATCAACTGTTAACAAATTATTCAAACTTAACGAGGATAATAAGTGCTTCTTTGCAAAACAATTCGTTGTAAAATCTGAGGAGTTTAATAATGACACTTTCCACGCTTACTTTGGTGAAGAGTATAATGACTTCTTTTCCTGGATTGTTCCATGCGGAAAAAATTGTTTAAGAATAGGCACTGGCAACAGTAATCACTTAATTGTGAATAAACTGCTTGATTATTTTATTAAAAAGTTAAGGATTAAGGCAAAAATCTTGGACGTTAATGCCGGACTTATACCTTTGCATGATCCTGACAGGGTTTTGTTCAAGAGGTTTAACAGCAGCAATGTTTACTTAATGGGGGATGCTGCAGGCATTGTTAAAGCTACAAGCGGGGGAGGAGTTGTTCCATCCTTTCAAATGATAAACGAGTCTTACAAATACGTTCTTGAAGGGGAGAGTTTAAGGTTTCCAAAGACTCGTTTTGAACTGTTAGCGCACCTGGCTCTGCACAAGATTTTATCATCTTTAAATGATAATGATTTGAATCAGGTTATTAATGAATTCAGTGATGAGATTGTTAGCAATATTTTGAAGACATTAAACAGGGACAATATTATTGAATTAGTTTACACACTCATTAAGAAAAAACCTGAGTTGTTGAAGTATTCTAAGTATTTGATTAGATTATTATAACTCGTTTAGTTTGGTTTTAAGAATGCAAATCTTCTCGCTTAATCCTTTAATTTCATGGTCTAAGTTTTTAATCAGATCAACGTTGTTTAAAGGCTGAAGCATTCCTCCGCAAGCGAAACAGCTGAAGCTTAACTCCAAAGCCTTGGGAAATTCCAAGTTAATCATGCAAGTTGGGCAGTGGAATACTTGCTCTTTATTTTTTTCCTCCTCAACTTGTTTGAATAATTTGTCCAATTTTTTCTGTTTAGAATTGATTAAAGCATGGTAAAGCTTTTGAGGTATTAGCTCCCAAGTGTAAATATACCATCCCCTCTCAGGGTCTCTTCTTCTGGTATAACTAACAAGATTATTAGTGTACATCTTATACATAACGCTTCTGACAAAGTTAACATCCTCTTCTAAACTATCCGCTATTTCAAACTCATCAGCTTTCTCAACAGCGAATAAGTGGTTGATTATGTGGAATCCTTCATCACCAACTACTGTTTTAACAAGCTTATGAATCTCCTCGTCCTGTTCTAGAATGTTGATTTTTGGAGACTTTTTCTTCATGACGTAAACCTTCTAATAGTAGTGCTATTATAAAAATATTTTCTTTAAAAAGATTGCCTTTATACTATAAATAATTTCAAATAATTCAATAAGAAAGGCCCAAACATGTTAAACAGTAATAAGCCTAGTGCTGACAGGAATAAAGCGTTTATAACCAGTAATAACAGGTTTTTATCCCTTACTACTACTGATATTAAGTCTATAACTATCTTTCCTCCGTCAGTTATCCATAAAGGGAAAAGGTTAAAGATTCCTACTGCAAAATTAAGGTTTGAAACCCACATTAAGAGCTGTATTATAACAAAAGGTATTAATAAAATCCATTCAGGGTATTTTTTTAATTCAGGTCTGTAATCCCATTCCTGCTGAGTTAACACTCCTAAGTAAGCCATGCTTTCATTGTCAGGGTTTGAAGCAGTTGTTAAGTAAAATGTTCCATTGCTTGTTTCAATGCTAATGTTCTGGTTGGGTTCAAGCTCTAATAATTTGTAATAAAAATCGGTTATGTTGCTTACAGTATCATTGTTTATGCTTAGTATAACTGAATTATTTGGTATTCCTGCAATCCCTGCTGGTTCTCCTTCAACGGTTTCTGTTATAACAAGATTAGTATAATTTACCATGTTATCAATGAAAGGGTTAAGAATGTTTACTACTATTAAAAAGGTTAGAAGAGCTGTTGTTAAGTTTGCAAAACTTCCAGCGCACAACATCCTAATCCTTGATAACCTCTCTGATTTAAGGAAGCTCTTCTCATCAGGTTCTACAAATGCTAAAGGAAGGAATAATAATAATCCAACACCTGTTGTTTTAAGTTTAATCTTTTCTATTAAGCATATTATGCCGTGAGCTCCTTCGTGAACAACTGCTAATACTATTATGGAGATTATACCATACCAGAAGGGAACATATAAATCACTTCCTGGTAGTTTAACTCCAGGTATTAACAAGCTGACTGTTGGTGAAGGGTCCGGGCTTTGTATTATTGATAAAGCCCCGTCAACAAGCAGGCTTATTGAGAAAATCATGAAAAACAAGCATACTGGTATGCTTAAAGTGCTTAATATTTTCCAAAACCAATCCGGTCTTGCAACCTTCTTTATATAATCAACTCCTTTCTTCCACTTGTATACGAAAAAGATTTTATCCATTACTTCAATCTTTTTCCTGTTCTTGTATATTACGAAGGCTAAGAATGAATAGAATAAGATTACACTAATTATTTCAGCATCCATTACTCCGTCTCCTCTTTCTCAGGCTTCATTAAAGGGAAGAAGACGCTGCTTCTAATACTTGACTCGTTCATTAATAGCATGCAGAATCTTGCAAGCCCTAAACCCCATCCTGCTACTGGGGGCATGCCGTACTCTAATGATTCAATGAAATCCTTATCCAAGGGGTGCGCTTCCTTGTCTCCTAATTCAAGAAATTTCTGCTGTTCTAACAATCTCGTGCGCTGTTCAACAGAATCGTTCAATTCATTATATGCTTTGATTAATTCCCACCCGTTGACTAGTAATTGGAAAGAAGCTATCTTGGTCTTATCATCTGCTTTTCTCTTCGCTAAAGGAATCATCTCTGCAGGATAATCTG
Organism: Nanobdellota archaeon; assembly: GCA_016931175.1. Lineage (GTDB taxonomy): Archaea > Nanobdellota > Nanobdellia > Tiddalikarchaeales > Tiddalikarchaeaceae > CG07-land. The sequence continues at coordinate 31,210 of JAFGFH010000008.1, read as the reverse complement.
TTAAGAATAAGGGCTGGATAATCTTTGGCCTGCAGGTTCTCTTGTAAAACTCGTCAAGCAGTGCACCGTAATGCCTGCATTTTTTCACGTCAACATCAGGTATTTTTCTTTTTATTATTTCATTCTTCAAAGATTCAAAAGTGTTGAACTCGTTAATGTCTATTCCTGTATGCTTCTTGATTAGTTCTCTGAAAGTTATCCTCTTGTAAGGAGGGGTGAAATCAAACGCCTGCCCCTGGTATAAAACTTTAAGTGAACCGTTAATCTTCTTGATAACGTGCGACAATAGTTTCTCTGTGAAATTCATTAAACCTTCATAGTCCTGGTAAGCCCAGTAAAATTCCAAGTCAAGTATTTCCTGAAGATGGCTCTTGTCCATGCCTTCATTCCTGTACTTGTTGCCTAATTCGTAAATCTTTTCAAAACCTGCAACTATTAACCTCTTCAAGTATATTTCCGGAGCGATTCTTAGATATAAATCAATGTCTAAAGAGTTATGATGTGTCTTGAAGGGTTCAGCGCTTGCTCCTCCATAAACTGTTTGAAGCACTGGTGTTTGAACTTCTAAGAACCCGTTCTTGTCGAAGAATTCTCTGATAGTCTTGATTATTAAAGACTTCTTCCTGAACTTATCCAATAATTCAGGATTCATTATAGCATCTAATTCCCTCTTTCTTAGTATAATCTCTTCATCTTTTAATCCGTGATACTTTTCTGGCAAAGGTCTTATGCTCTTAGATGCTAATTGGAAGCTTTTGGTATTAATTGATAATTCTCCTTTCTTGGTTCGGAAAGGGTTTCCTTTCACTATTAAGAAGTCTCCTAAGTCTAAGAGTTTAAGCCGGTTATAATTATCTAAATTATTCTTCTGGAATACTGCCTGCACTCTTCCCATCTCATCCTGCAAGTGGGCGAATGCTATGTTTCCCATGTTTCTTAAGCTCATGATTCTTCCTGCTATTGTCTCAGTTTTCTTGGAGGATTCTTCAGCTTTAAGCTTCTTATAATCACTTAAAATATCTGAGGAGAATCTCCTGGTCTTTAGCACTATTTGAGGGTAGGGATTAACACCCTGCTCTCTTAGTTTCTCAACTTTTTTCAAGCGGTCCGCGACGTAATCATCACTCATTATTATTATACCTTAAACAGTCAAGGTTTTAAAAGAATTACTTCTTAACATTCTTTGCCCTGAACTCTTTAGAGTTGCATTTTCTGCACTTTACTTCCTTGTTTCTTATCCTATTGCTGTCGCTCCTAACCTTTGTTTTACACTTTTTGCAGACAAATATGTTGCTGAAAAGTCTCTTGTTAGCTTCAGGGATTCTAACCATAAGAATAATTAGAAAAAAGAGCTTTTTTTAAACGTTTCTATTGCAGGCCGAGAAGTATCTTGAAAACATCTATTACGGCATTAATGTATTCCATCACTAATTCGATGAAGGAACGCTGTAACGAGTTATAAACCCGGGAAGATGCTTGCGTCTTGAACTGTTCGCCTTCAACGTTGTCATACGTGAGTATTGCAGAAATAGTATTCTCTCCGAACACGAATTCTTTCTTAGGTATTTTAATTACTGAACTGCTGAAGTAGAACGGCTTGTTGATTACTTCTTCATTGTTTATTAATATCTTAAGATTAGCGTTCAAGTAATTGCTTGGTATGCTGGAAAATTGAAGGTTAAGATTGTAATCCTCACTCGTTGTATAATTAGCGTCTCCTGAGATTGAAAAATCGAAAGGAGGCGAGCTTACTATTGAAAAAGTCGTGTTGAAATTAACTGTCACGTTAGCTGATGAAACACTGCAGCTTACAGGTATAACTCCTGTTGTTGAAGGTAGTTGAAGAATCTTAGTGTAAGTCTTTGACTCGCTTATGAATAATGAACCAATATTTTCAGAGTATTGAACGTCACCGTAACTGATGTCAATAACAACATTATCTAATTGAGTGTTGCCAAGGTTTTGAACGTCAAAGCTTAATACTGGCTGTTCTTCAGTAACAACGTTAGGGTTTATATTAATTCTTGACACTCCCAGGTTTGTTGAATAAACTCTTTCATAACTGCTTATCTCACTCAAGTAAGTGTTGTAATAGTCCTGCATTTCAACGTTAGGGTTTACGGTTATATTTGTTAATTGGAATCCTCCGCTTCCAAGACTTATTGATATTGGAAAGACGATATTGCAGAGGCCTTGTGCAAAGCATGTCTCGGAGATTACGTCAGGAGTTTTTAATATGTAATAAATATTAGTATCAGTCTTAGGAGGAAGTATTAACGCTGACGCCTTATTATTGTAAACAACACTCATATCACTAGTAGTGGACAAGTAAGCTGTGTCAAGAAACCATTGATTGTATGGATTAGTTACAGTCACTGTTAGTAAAACGTAGTCTCCAGTTCCAACCTCTTCAAAAGAACGGGTTGAAGTAAATGTTAATATTTGCTGAGGAGACTGGTAGTTTAAGAATTCAATATCAAATTCTGGAGAACTTATTGAGAATGAAGCATCAACGTATAGTATTGACGCGTTTATTATTTTAGTGCTGGCATCATTACTCGTGTATAATGGGACGTGGCCTGCATCAACCCAGAAAAACTCTTTATAAGTCGGGTCTGTTGGTAGCCAGCCGTGTCCTGGAACGTATATTTCAATCCAACTGTGCGGTCCGAAGTTTGAACATCTTTGAGCTCCGGAGTTGGTGAAGGCAAAACCGCTTACGAAACGAGTAGGTATGCCAACGTTTCTAAGCATGCTTGCCATAAGTGTTGAGAACTCATCGCATACCCCGTTCTTCTGAGTGTAAACCTCGCTGGCGGGTGTGGATACTGGAGCATAGTTTAAATTGTATTCCAGGTAGTAAGCGACGAATTCTGATATTAAAGCTATTGCTGTGAAGTAATCAGTGACGCCGCTTAAAAGTTCATTAACTCGTGCTTGTATTAAAGGACTATTATCTGCTACCTCTGTGAATTCAATATAACCCCTGACATCTAAAGGTAAGTCTTCTACAGGGTAAGGGAAGACGGGATTTTCAGTGATTCTTGGAAAAACAGTGCTTGAACTCACTGTGCTTTTAAAATCCCAGGATACTATGCTTTCCGTGACTCTGTCCTGCTTGAATAATAATACAGTGTTATTAAAGTAACCCTTTGTTAAAACTCCTGTATAAACCTCGTTAGACGTGTCTTTCTGCGGAACAACTCTTATGGTTGCTGTAAGGTTTTCAACAACTGCTTGCTGGCTGCTGTAAGTAATACTTATGTCCCCAAACGCGTGATAATCTATAACTGCTGATGAAACATCTGTCGGGTCAAGTCCTGCACAGTCTAAAGCAAAGGCTGAAGGGATAAAAAGCAGCAACAATAACAGCCTCTTCATAAGATAAAACTATAAACCCTTGTTTTTTAAATTATTTTATATGAATTATGAAGAAACTGACAAGGAATATTATGAAAGTAAGTGGAGATTTATTGGAGAATGGGAGAAACAAAAAGCTCCTTATTTTAAGAAAAAGCCTGGTATTGAAGGATTATTAGCGCTTGAATTGATTAAGAGCAGGATTAATAGCGGCAGATTATTGGATGTTGGGTGCGGGGGAGGCAGGAATACTATTCTCTTTGCAAGTAATGGTTTCGAAGCTTATGGTGTTGATTTTTCAAAGAGTGCGGTAAGGCTTGCCAAGATGCTTGGCAGGGAAAACAATTCAAGCGCTAAGTTTTCAGTTCAGTCCGTTTTTGATTTAAGATTCGAAAATGATTTCTTCGATGTCGTTACTGACTTCGGACTCTTCCACCATTTAAGAAAGAGAGACGTAAGCAATTACTTGAAGAGGGTTTCAAGAATGTTGAATAAAAAAGGTTATTTAATACTATACACCTTCAGCGACAAGAGCAAAAAAACCGGCAATTACAAACCTTTCAGTAAAAGGAATTGGAGCAGCAGGGCAGGAGTTTACAACCACTACTACAGCAAGGAAGAGATTAGTAAAATCTTCAGCAAGAAGTTTAAAATTGTAAAGAGCAGGTTAATTAAGGAAGAAAACAGGAAGCTTGCGTTTAACCTTTCCTTGATGAGAAAGTATTAAGAGCATTCAAAGATTAATTATTATTCATGTTTGATGCCTGCGTATTGTATAATATTAGTGAGGATGATAAGAAAGTCTTTAATATTACAGTAGGCAGTGCTGTGATTAAGAGTGATTTAAAATTTGACAGGAAAAATATTGTATTCCTGGACACAAAGGATTCTAAATTATTGCGCAAAGCAGTTGAGCAGATGCTTCCTTTCGGCGTAATAAACAGTGAACTAATTCATGAAAAGGACAGTCTTCATTACCCGAGGGCTGGCATTGATGACACGATTGCCAAGATAATGGCTGAGAAGAAGATAGCAGCAGTTTTCAATTTAGGATTGTTATTAAATACTTCAGGCGATAAGCGGGCAGTTATTATTAGAAGGATGAAGGAGAACATGAGGCGCGCAATTAAGTATGACATGCCTGTATTATTCGCCAGCTGCGCCAAGAACAGGTATGAATTATTTAACGGTTTAGAGATTAAGACTTGGGCAAAGAGTTTAGGTATTGATAATTTCAGCAGGGTAAAAAAAAGTTTTAACAAGATATTTCCTTGATAAAAAAAAGGCAAGGTTTATAATAAGAACTTTTTAGTAATTTTGTTTATGCATCCTGCTATTGGAATGAGTTGTTTGAGTAGCAAGGTAAAAAGGGATGAAGTTGTTATACCTATTGATAACCCTTTAAGGCATTTAAAAGACAACCTTGATAGATTATTCACTGATGATGATTTAATGAGTGTCAACTCTTATTTAAATAATCAATGTTATGTTCTATTAATAACTGAAAGAACAAGGGATTACGAGGTTAGTTACGTTACTTATACTAGTGAAGGTTATTTCAAGCTGGAATATGAAGGCAGCTGCAAAGATTTTATTATAGGAGAGATTAAACAAGTAATGCCTGGTGCACGCATAATCGAGGTTTAATTATAATGAACGCTAATGTTCTTGATAATATAAGAAGGTGCTTGTGTGACTTATTCGATGAACAAGTTAGTATTTCAAAGATTAGCCCTCCGAAAGGTTTTGAATGCTTAATGGTGAACCATGTAAGTAATGAAGAAGCGTTAGAGATTTATTTCTCTAGCATTGTTCATAAAAATAATGAGAAAGGGTTAGAGTACTTGCCCGCTGAGGATGAACACATTTTGATTCACACCCCCTCGCTCCTGGTTAAATCCCAGTCTTTAAAAGAAGATGAGTCTTTAATACTGCCAATAGCTCTTAATTTCTTAAGGGATTACATGCCTTTCACTAGAATTTACATAAACCATTACGATATTGACAGCAGATTCTTAAAAAGTGCAGTTTGGAGGCCTGAATCTTATTCATTAACAAGTGATTGGTAAGTTTAAAATACTCTATAATCTTTAATTATAATATGATTTTACCAAGTTCTAGGGAGAAGAAGAGGTATATTCTGTTCGAGGTAATCGGTGAGGAAAAGGTTTTTAAAGACGAAGTAAAGAATAGTATATACCAGAAGACTCTTGAACTCCTTGGGGAGGAAGGGTTCAGCAGGGCGGGTGTTATGCTCGTAGGCACTAATATTGTGCGCGTGAATCCTAAATTCAAGGATGAGATGATAAACATTCTCTCTTTGATAAGAGTTATTAATGGTAAAAGAGTTGTAATAAACACGCTGAAGACCAGCGGTATAATAAAAAAAATTAAAGGTGAAAAGTTAAAACATGGCAAATTTTCCTGGTGACGTTATGGGGTACGATAGAGCAATTACAGTCTTCTCCCCGGACGGCAGACTTTTACAGGTAGAATACGCTAAAGAGACTGTTAATCAAGGAACGCCTGCTATAGGTATCTTGTACAAAGGAGGAGTTTTATTACTAGTTGATAAGAGAATACTAGAAAAACTAGTCATACCTTCAAGCGTAGAAAAGATAATTAAAATCGACGACCACGTCGGTGCCGCAATAAGCGGATTGCCTAGCGACGGCAGAGTATTGATTGACAGGGCTCAGCAAGTAGCTCAGAATCATAAGACAACTTATGATGAAGCAATGGATGTTAAGGGTTTAGTTAAAGACGTTTGCAACCAGAAGCAGGCATTCACCCAGTATGGAGGAATGAGGCCTTTTGGAGTAAGCCTGTTAATAGCAGGGGTTGATGAAGAACCTCACCTGTTCATGACAGAGGTTAGCGGGGTCTTTTTTGAACTTAAGGCAGGAGCTATTGGAGCAAATAGCAGAGAGATAATAGATTACTTAAACAAGAATTATAAAGAAAACCTCTCTTACGAAGAAGCGCTTAAACTTGCAATAAACGCATTGAAGAATGGATTGAATGGCAAGTTTGATCTTGACAGGGTTGAAGGCGCATACGTTGATACTACCACTAAAATGTTCACCAAGATAGATTTGAAAAAGTTAAAAACTAAATTATGAGGAAAGTATTTGAGCAGAAAAAGCAAACTCATCACATTGCTACACTGAAAAAAGACAGTTTAACATTCGAAGTATTATTAATACCTGAAAAAGCAATGGATTACAGGAAGGGATTAATCACTGACGTTCGTGAAGCTCTTGAGGTTGAAAAAATATTCTCAGACGCTAGAAAAGGAGATATCGCACCCGAGCTTGAAAAGCATTTCGGGACAGATAATATTGAAACAATAGCTGATGAGATAATAACAAAAGGACACATTCAGTTAACTACTGAATACAAGAACAAGCTTAAAGAGCAGAAGCAGAGAGAAGTAATAAACATAATAAGCAGGAATGGTATTGACCCAAGGAATAATCTCCCAATACCAGTATCCAGGATAGAACTTGCATTAGAGCAGGCAAGCTTCAACTTTGACCCTTTCAAAAACGCGGAAGAACAGGTTGAAGCAGTGCTTGAAACGCTTCGCCCTATTCTCCCAATAAGGTTTGAAGAGAAAGAGATTGAAGGAATAATACCTGCGCAGTTCGCGGGAAAAGCTAATGGTATAGTAAGCAAGTATGGCAAGATATTAAAGAGTGAGTGGGGAGGCAACGGTTCCTGGAGTTTTGTCATAAGAATACCTGGAGGCCTGCAGGACGAGTTTATTAACAAATTGAATAATATTACTCATGGAGAAGTTAGTATAAAATTGAGGTGAAGTTTTCAAAATGGAAAAAATATTATTAGAGAATAAAACCATCGTAACCCCTGGGGAATTAATAGCTGATGGTGAAGGTTTTGCTGCAAGAGACGGTTCTTACAATAAAGGCAGCAAAGTATACTCTAGTGTTGTTGGAATAGTTAATATTAAAGACAATAATATTAGAGTAGTAAAACTAGGAGGAGAGTATAATCCTCAAAAAGATGATTACGTTGTTGGAATAGTTACTGACATGAATTTTTCTAACTGGTTCGTTGACATAGGCTGCCCTTACGATGCCGGGCTTAGAATAAGCGAGGCAAGCAGGGATTACATAGACACGGACAGGTATGACATGACTCACTACTTCAATTACGGCGACGTAATATTTGCCAAGATTATTGAATTAACTGAGAGCAAAAAGATTGGATTAACACTTAAAGAACCTGATTTGAAAAAATTAGAAGGAGGAGTTCTTGCAAGAATCGATCCTCCTAAGGTTCCAAGACTTATGGGGACTAAAGGAAGCATGGTTGATATGATAGAGAAGAAGACCAAGACTACAATATACGTTGGCGACAACGGGTACGTCTGGATTAAAGGAAACGCTGATGATGTTAAAAAAGTTAAGGAAGTTATCAGCATAATAAATAATGAGAGTCACATAAGTGGTTTAACCAAGAAGATTGAAGACTTATTAAACAAAGGTGGTAATAGATGAGTTACAAAAAAACAGGAAGATTTGACGGCAGAAAAGCTGACGAGTTAAGACCAGTAGAGATGAGTGTTGGCATACTGCCAAACTGTACTGGAAGCGCTAGAGTCCAGGTTGGAAAGACTGTAGCTATTGCAGGAGTTTACGGGCCAAGAAAAGTAAGGCCTAAGCATGCAGAGCTTAAAGACAAATTATTAATAAGGTGCTATTACGACCTTGTGAGTTTCAGCGTTACTGACAGAGCAAGACCTGGTCCAAGCAGGAGAAGCATTGAATTAGGTCTTGTTATAAAGAATGCTATTGAGAGATCAATATTCGTAGAGAAATACCCTATGAGTATGATTGAAGTCTTTGTTGAAATAGTTCAGGCTGACGCGGGAAGCAGGTGCGCGGCGATAATAGCTGCTAGTTTAGCAGTTGCTGATGCAGGCATTGAGATGAGAGATTTCGTGCCAGCAGTTGCGTGCGGGAAAATAGATGATTTAATCTGTTTGGATTTAACAAAGCAGGAAGAGGATGTTCACGACGGTGAAGGCGCGACTGACATCCCAATAGCTTACATACCAAGCGAGAAGGAGATAACACTGCTTCAATTAGATGGTAAGATAAGTGAGAAGGATTTAATGGAAGCAATAAAGCTTGGAATCAAGGGTTGTGAAGAGATTCACAAAATGATGAAAGACGTTTTCAAAAAGAGGTATGAGACAAAATGAGCGGAGTTAAAATAAGAGGAATCTACAGCAGTGCAATAACTAACTTGTTATTAAAGAATAAGATGAGTGTTGCACAACCAAGTGATAATGTCAGGGCAAGCTTCAGCAAGGCAAAGTTTGCTGAAGACTACACAACTATGATTCACGATTTCTCAGACAAGGGAGGCATCATAGTTAAAGGAGAAGAAGCGGATAAGGTCTGCGAGATATTCAGAAAGTTTAAGAATGCAGTAATCCAGACTGAAACCAGCGGACACTTGTATTTGGGAAAAATAATCAAATTAGACCCTAACACTAAGAACATACACGTTGACTTAGGTTTGAAAAAGATTGGACTATTGCCTTTGAAGGATTACTGGGGTTATGTGAAAGAGGGCGAGAAGATACTAGTCCAGTTAAAGAATGAAGAGAAGGACTGTTACGTGTTATCAACCAAGATACACTTGTTCGGCAACAATGTTGTACTAATCCAGAAAGGATTCACTAAGATATCAAATAACATAAAAGACAAGGAAGTGATTAACTTGTTAAACAACGTTGCTGAAGAGAACTGTGAGGAAGGATGGGGTGCTTTATGGAAGACGAGCGCTGCGAGCAAGAAAAAAGAAGAGCTTGTGAAAGAGATTAAAGACTTGTACGAAGGTTATGCTAATATAAAGAGAGCATTTGAGAAAGAGGACAATATTAAAGTCTTAAGCAAAGGAGTAATGACTTGTTATATAAGGTTTGACAAGGAGACAAAGCAGGAGCTTGACAAATTAAGAAGGGAGATAAAGCCAACAATTGAGAACCATCACAGTTTAAAGACTGACATCTTCGCCAACATTGTTGACTTCAGCGAGAACTTAATAAAAGAAAAGCTAAACGAGAAGAAGATAAATGAGAAGATTGCTGAATTCACGAGCGAGAAAGGTGCTAAATTAGGAGACATTTACTTAATAGCAGAGAATAAAATGAATGGTTCTACGAATTTTTTGAAGGGAAGAATCATTGAGAAAGAGAATAATGTAATAAAAATTAAGAGGTTTGTTAAGAGCGGTTCAGTTCTCAGACCTATAAATATGAGTGTTGAAAGAGGAGACTACGTGCATTCATTGATTAAAGATGATGAATGGTTTGTTAAGCACGAGTTTTACTCTAAAGATGACGAATTAAAAGCAGTCTTTTATTCAATAAACACTCCAATAGAACTGCAGTCTAACAGGGCAGTAGCAATATCCCTTGAATTAGTGGTTAACACTGCTGATGATAACAAGGAAGTTATTGGCAAAGACTTGCTTGAAGATTACGAAAAGGAAGGAGTAGTCAGCAAGGAATTGGTTAAGGAAGCTGACAAGATTGCAAAACAATTATTAAAGAGTGATAAAAAATGAGTCAAGATGTGAAGAATTACATAATAGAACTTGCAAAGAAGAACAAGAGAAACACGGATAACAGGGGGCTTGAAGAGTTCAGGAATGTTATAATAGAATCAGGCGTGAGCAAGAACGCTGAAGGAAGCGCTAAGGTTAGCATAGGAGATACTATTGTAATGGCAGGGGTTAAGATGAGCATAGGAACTCCTTACCCTGACACTCCAAACAAGGGAAACCTGATATGCTCTGGAGAGTTAAGTCCAATATCAGACCCTGACTTCGAACCAGGACCTCCTAGAGAGGATGCTATAGAGTTGTCAAGAGTTGTTGACAGGGGAATCAGGGAAAGTGAAGCTGTTGATTTTGAAAAACTTTGCATTGTTGAAGGAGAGAAGGTGTGGAACATCTTCGTAGACTTTTACATACTGAATAATGCGGGCAACTTAATCGACGCGTGCGGTTTGGCTTCAATAGCTGCTCTTAAAACAGCGAGGATGCCTAAGCTTGACGAGGAAGGGAACGTGGTTCTCGGGGAATGGACAGATGAAAAGGTTCCTTTCAAAAGGGTTCCAATACCAATAACTTTTGTTAAAATAGAGGATAAGATAATGGTTGATCCTGACAATGAAGAGGAGAAGTGCGCTTCTGCGAGACTAACCGTTACCTGCAGTGATAAGGAAATCAACGCTTTGCAGAAAGGAGGAGAAGGAGGCTTCACTCTTGAAGAAGTTGGGAACTGCTTAACGAAAAGTTTTAAAATAAGAGAAAAGATAGTTGAAGTAATTAAAGGAATAAAGTGAGTAAAAATGTCGGATTATAACAAGTTTGAAAGAGCAAGGATATTAAGCGCCAGAGCTTTGCAGATAAGCATGGACGCTCCAATACTCATTAAGACACCAAAGAATGAGTTTAACCCAATAAACATTGCCAGACTTGAGATGAAAGAAGACGTTATTCCTATAACTATAAAAAGAGACTGATTAAATGGCAGCTAAAAAGGATAAAGAAGAACAGGATGTTAAACAGACAGAGTCTGAGAACTTACTAGTTCCACTAGACTGGTACTTAAAGGCAGGAATTCATATTGGAACCAAGTACAAGAACAAGAGTGTCAGTGATTTTATTTACAAGACTAAACAGAGCGGTCTTAAAATACTTGACATAGAAAGCGTTGACAACAGGCTCAAACTAGGAGCTAAACTATTGTCTGATTATAATCCTGAAGATATTCTTTTAGTCTGCAGGAGAGAGACTGGGCATAAAGCGGTTAAGAAGCTTGCAGAGATTACTGGAATGAGATGCGTTATAGGCAGGTACTTGCCTGGAACTATTACTAATGCCGAGTTCGGCGCGTTCATAGAGCCTAAACTATTAGTTGTCAGCGACCCCTGGCATGACAAGCAGGCTATTAAGGATGCTGTCTTATGCAACATACCAATACTTGGACTTGTTGGTTCAAACAATTCAGTTGAGAATATAGATTTCGCAATACCATGCAATAATAAGAGCAAGAAGAGCCTCCCCTTAGTTTATTACATACTAGGAAGGGAGTATTTGAAGAACAAAGGCTTGATTAAGAACAATGAAGAGTATAATGCGGAATTAAAAGACTTCACAGATGATAACTTATAGGCAGGAAGCGGTAAGCGGAATATTCTATAAAAGCTCTGAGAAAGAGTTAAAGAGCCAGATTAAGAAGTGTTTCTTGGACAAGAAGTTCGGGCCTTCAAACCCTCCCCTTGTGAAGAAGAGTGACGAGTTTAAAGCATTCATTATCCCCCACGCTGGTTATGATTACAGCGGTTACTGCGCAGCTCACGCGTTCCGCAGGATAGGAGAGAACAGTGACCCTGAAATTATAGTATTATTAGGACCCAACCATTCAGGATACGGGGATACTGCTTCATTATACCCTGAAGGTGTATGGATGACACCATTAGGCGAGGTTAAGGTTGATAAAGAGTTTAATGAATTGTTACTCAAGACTGGCGTGTTCACGCCTGATGATTTAAGCCATTCTCAAGAGCATAGTTTAGAGGTTCAACTGCCTTTCTTCAAATACGTTTACGGAGACAAGATGCCAACCATTGTGCCTATTCTTATCAGCAAAAGGTTTACTGACAGTGAGGGTTTGAAGGAGTTAGGAACTGCCTTGTTCAAGGCTTGGATGAAGAGCAGTAAGAGAGTATTATTCATTGCTTCAAGCGACTTCTCACACGTGGGTGTAGGTTACGGTTTCATTCCTTTTAATGAGAGGGGAAAAGAGTTAAGCGATAAGGTTAAGGTTCTTGACAGGGAGTTAATAAAATACATCACTGAATTAGATACTAACAAAGTTATTGAGTACGCTAAAGATAATCTTTTAACTGTCTGCGGGTTAAACAGCATAATTGTTTTAATAAATGTTCTTAGAAACATGAAAGGCAAACGCGTCAAAGGAGAGTTGTTAAAACATTACACTAGCGGTGAAGTAACTGACGAGTATGAAAACTTCGTTGATTATGCTAGTATAGAATTCAAGCAGGTTTAGAATAATTGAATCTTTTCCTGCAGTTTAGGAACGAATCCGCTCAATACTTCCTCACACTTAGGGAATAATTCCATCTTGTTAAAATCATCTATGTAATCGCGAACCTGTTCAGCAATAGCATCAGAGACTTCTCTGTTAATCCTCTGGCCCATGGCTTCATAATTATCCTTTAATTCCTTCTTCTTTGCAGCTTCAAGCTTTTCACGCTTCTTTAATAAAGGCTCTACCTCCCTAAGCACGTCTTCAATCACTGCCTTCTCTTGTTCTAATAATTCCTTGGCGCCGAGTATTATCTCTGGCCTCACGTGGAATTTCTTCTTGTTAAAGACTTCAGGGTCTATACCTTCAGGAACAGGCAAGTTATAAGCTTCAGGCATCATCTCAGCAGCTGTTGCCAACAAGTTAACCTCGTTTAATAATTCATCATTAGTGAATGAGATGGCTGAATATGAAACCTTTGTTGTTAACTCAATTTTCTCTATAGTGTAATATTTTCCAAGCAGGTAAGCTATCTGCTCCAGTTTGCCCTGCTCGAATACTCCCTGATCTACTTTGCTCAACCCCCCCATATCATGCTGAGCATTAGTCTTACTGAGACTAGTTGACTTGCCTGCAGCTCCTCTTCCAATGACAAGTATTGTAACACCGTACTTGTCAGGCATCTCGAATGATTTAAGCTTTACAGGAGCTCTTAAACTGTTCGGAGGTATTGAGAAATACTTGCTTGAAACACCCGTTCCTATAAACTTAGGAGGAACAATTTTTGTAACACTCATCTTGTACCAGTTTTCTATCAAATCCGCTAGTGTTCCATGGAACCTGCTGTTGCCTTTATCAAACACTTCAAGTATTGAAGCATTCTCCAAGTTGTCCTTAAGGAAATAAAGAATATCTTCTGCAATGCCGTCCTTATCATCCGCGCTTAAATCTGTGAATTCTTCCTTCTGCTTTTGGTTAAAGCCTGCAATCTCTTCATCAACTGCTTTCAACTGCTCTTCAAGTCCTGAGATTAAATCTGCTTTTTCATGGTTTAACTGAATCTTTAATCTAAGCTCATCCTTTTTTTCTCTTAGTTTTAACAAGCTGCTTTGCGAGTAATTGAACGTTACTGGCAGTTTTCCGCTACTGTTTGCAAGGGTTAAAACCCATTTTATGTACGAGTGTTCAGGGAATATGATTTTGTTAACCTCTAACAAATCCATAAGATTGTTCTGTTTCTTAATAACGTAATCCAAGTCGTATACTTTCAAGGCTTCAACAATTAAGCTTCCTTCTGCTTCACTCCTGTCCCTATCCTCCGCATCGTAAACGAGTTTAATATCCTGCTCGTTCATTGCGAGGTCGAATTTTGTCCTGTTCAAGTAGATGTAACGGAAGTCTGCATTAGCATTTGAACCTAATACTATGGCTTTAAAGAATTTAGTTGACTCGTAATCCTCAGGCTTTTTTCTTTCCCTTACCAGTTCTAATGTATCTGGTACTGGCTCGCAGATTTCAACTATTTTAGCGCTTTTAACGAGTGTTAATGCCTGCATTGCCCTGTCCTTATTCTGTCCAGCCAAATCCCTGAAAGAGCACTCTGTTGGTGTGGGCCTTGTCTTTTCAGAGCCCTCGTAAGCGCCTTTTCTTCTGTAAAGAATAGTTTCAACGTCTTGTATTGTTTCAACAGTGTACAATTCTATGGCATTATCAACCAAAGCATTATATTTTTTCATAAGAGCTTCCTCTTTTGAAGGCTCAACACTGAAAAAGTATTTAGTGAAAGACTGGCTCTTAAAAGCTTTTTTCAGCTCATCTATTGACATTTTCTGTGTTTTGTTAACAGCTGACATAATTTTATCCACTCGTATCATTAAAGTAAAAATATATTTTTTTTAAATCTTTCTAGTCACTGAAGGATAACAATTAATTAATTTTCCACTCTTTAAATTGTTTCTTTAACTCTGTTCTCGCATTATCAAAATCGTCGCTGTTAACTCTTACAATCATTTTAATATTGGAATTGTATTCAGGAAGATAATTTTCATACATAAATGTAAAGATATACTCCGGATGTTTAAGCAAATGCTTAGTCATTACGGGTTGAATCTGCTTATTCAACTTTTCGTTATTGAATTTATACTCGTTTACTGCTATATTAGCATCGCTTATGTCGCTTTCAAGCCTTGTTAATCTGTCCTTCTTTCTTTTTATATTCCTATCTTTCTCAACCGCTTCATTATACTCTTCTAATCTGAAAGCGCAAGACCATACATACTTGATTACATCAAGCTTCTCATCATCAACAACATTCAATGCCTTGAAATTAAAACCAGCTGGATTAATTGAAGAAGTATAGTTATATAATTTTTCCATAAGTTCAGTGTCGCTGTCTGGAGCTTCACCAATCTCTGCCTCTCTGGCAGGCCATTGCTGCCTCGTTGTTTCAATAAATGATTTAATCATTATTAAGGCAGGGTCGTTGCTATTGTTTATGTCTATCTGCAAATCAGTAAGACTTATCCTTGCAGCATTATCCTTGGTGGCCTCATCAATTTTTTGTTTTGTTTCTTTTATCTCTTCTTTTGCTCTATCTATCTTATTATATCTGCTTTCAATCTCTTGAAGAATATTATCTCTTTTTTTTACAAAATCTTTAAATTCTTGATGCTCGCTTAAAAGAGGCAGGTTTCTTTTAACAATCTTTATTTCATGTGAGTATAAAATACTTCTTTGATTATTTGTTAATCCCTTGCCGATTTTAATTTTGTCAACGTTTGAGTTCTTATCTGCTTTGCTCATGGAGACTCTCTCTTCTAATATTTTTGAGAGTTTTGCAATCTCCTTAACTGAGCCGTACACGTATACTGGCAGTGAACAGTTCTTGTCGCTCTTCTGCTTCTCGTGCAGCCAATTATTCATATACTCTTCAACACTTATCAATATTTTTTCAAGAGCATTATTATCATGCTCGTCAAGAAATAAAAGCTGCAATCCCTCATTAGCCTCGCCGGGTTTGTTAAGGTATATTACTGATTTTCTGCCTCTTTCCTTAAACTCCTTAACCTGCGCGTTCTTGTTATATTGGTAAATACTTTCCAAGAATTCTTTATGTTCATCAGGGCGCATAACTGCTGTTTCCAAACCTGACGTTAATTGTATACTATTAGAGCAGAAATTATCTATCTTATTAAGAGGAACAAATAATAAATCTGATGTAAAAAATACTTTGTCCTGTTCAGGAAGAATAACATTAGGGTCAGAAGCGTTTTTAACCTCACCAAACCTCGTTACTGTGCGCTTGTTAAATAAATCATCCCTCTCAAAGCACATTGTAACGTAGCTGTCGCCGCAGTTATATGTTAACTCTAAGTATCCTTCTTTATAATCTAAGGGTATAAGATTCTTGTCATAAAAGTCTTTGTATTTAAAGATGTGCTCTTTTTTACAAACAGGGCAGATAGGACAAGTAAATGTTTCATTCGTCATCTTTAAACTACTCCATTAAATCAGATTTAAAAGAATTAGTTATTCCTAACAAGGAGTGACAAGCGAATTTAGTTGTCGTCAAGAGTGTGGTTTCCTAAGAAGTTCTTGGAGATTTTAAACTGTTCAGCGCCGATAGTCATCTTAATCTCTTTCTCATCAACAGGATTTCCTGTGCTTAATATGCTTAGTATTTGCGTCTTTCCAACACTTCCTTTGTGCGAAGCTACTGAAATCTTTGGAGAACCATACATGTCAAGGTTTTCAAGAGTAATCTCTCCAACACTGTCCATCTTGAGAATCTCCCCAAGATATGTTAGTACTACATTTTTAAGATTAAGACTCTTTAATTGAATATCATAAATTGATGAAGGGCACGTCTTGAATATCTTAGGCATCCAGGACACTTCTTTATTATCTTCCATACAAGTGAACTTTGGGAAAACGTGCTCTAATTCAACAGGAACAACTCTTGGCATTATCTTTTCATACAATATCTTCTCAAGCTTTTCCATGTAAGCTAACTGTTCATTATTATACTTCTTCCTGTTTTCTTGGATAGGAAATAATTCATTAATCTCTGCTAAGAAACCGTCAATGTTGGGATAAGTCTTGTTTCCTGACTGAATAACGTGGCCCATCTCTATTGCTAGAGGCAGGTCAATCTTGGTTGCAACGGGAATAATAACTTGAAGGTTCTTTAAGTTAGGGTCATCTTTTAAAGTATTATTCAAATAAGATGCTAACCCGTTAATTAACACCATTGGTATGCTTGCAGGGTCAACCCCTTTAAGATCGTCATAGTTCTTATCATTAGGAGCAACGTTTCCAGTATATGCCATGTAACCGTCATAAGCTGCGATTAATATAGAGGAACCTTTAACAACGTCTTTGTGCATGAAGTGAAACTTGCGCTGTCCTCCAACTCCTGCTCCTAAGATATTGTCTGTTGAGAAAACAGTGTGAACAAGCCTTTTCTTACCTGCTCCTTTGTTTTGTGACACGAAAATAACACTTGGTTTTCCGTCAGAGACGTTCTTTAAAGTAATCTCTCCTGAGTTGTGCCAATAAGATATATTCTCCAATGCAGTTTTAAGAGAGTCTTGAAGGTTTACTTCACCAACAGGAATACTATATCTTGAATGCAATAATGTGTCTAAAACGATTGGAGTATGCTGAGAACCATCATCTAAAATAACAGGGTTGAAAACCTCTTTCATCTCAGTAGGAACCAGCTTTGGTTTAACACCTTCAAGTATTGTTTCAATATTAGGTATCTTTCTCGACTGAGCTGATTTCAAAAATGTCGGCAGGTCGCACGCGCCGCTCTCAAAGATGCATCCGCAATCGTAGGCTAAAGGAATATCCGTCTTGGTAACAACAGGAATAACGTATTGGAGATTAAAATAAGGAGATGGATTTAATAAAGAGTGTATGTAATCAACAGTTCCAATAATTTGATTATGCATCTCTTCGGGAACAGCATATTTTGCGCCGTCTAATACTGCAACTATAATTTGATTAGAACCATAATTAATTAAAGATTGTATTTCCGCCTTGTGTTTTTTTACTAAAAACAAACCCCATTTATTAATTGGTGCTAAATTTGTTGTCATTAAATCACCTAGTCTTTCATTATTTTATAATACTTATAAATCTTTTCTTATCACTGAACAGTTACTCCTGGTAAATTATCTAAATTCATCTCAGGATTAGCTGCGTGCAAAGGCATACCTGTCAAATTATAAATCAAGTTATGTTTTTCAAAGTAAGCCTTAACCTTTTTCCTTGCTTTATCCAAATCAAAAGGATTGTTTAAAACAATCTTCTTCAATTCTTCATAATGATTTATTGCTAATTTTTTCTCATCATCGTCTGAAATAATTTTCTTCTGGTTCGCAAAGTCTTCATAAACCTTTGAGAATATTACTTGAGGATCCTGCAGTAACAATTGTGCTTGTTTCCTGAAATAATCAGACTCTGCATTCCTTATCCTGTCTTCTATAATAGTTGAAAAATTCTCCTTAATTCTCTTATTCTCCTCAGATATTTTAAGCAATTCCTTGTGAGAATCGCCCATTTTTTGAGAAATTGTTTTAAACTCATTTGAAAGCTCTTGCTTATTTTTTTGTAAAACATTTACTAAATCCTGCCTTAAATTATCAATATCTAGCTCTGCCTTTTTATCTGTTAATATTTTAACTATCTCCTGATTAGCTTCACCAAGCTGCTGCTGAAACTCGTTCCTCTTAGTTACAGAATCAATCCATTCACTGGATTGCTCCAGGAAAGTATCACTCCCCACTCCTAGTATTGGAATAATATTTGGACACAACTGGTAAACGTACTCTTTATTATTCACTAATCTGTGCTTTATAATTTCAGGCTCTAAATCCCCTAATCCTTGGAAGAAATCAAGCCATTCCTGAAAAAACTCTTGATTCACTGCATTGCCTTCTGCTATTGCTTGATTCAAGGAGTTCTGAACTCCTAATATTCCCTGTTCAGAGAATTGCTTGAAGAAAGCGTCATAGAACTCATCAATATTTAAATTAACAGGCACGTTGAACTTGGGATTAAACGCGTACCTTCCAGTAATCTGTTGATTAATCACATCAATTTTATCAATTATTTCACTTAACCCAGGAATAGAACTGGCAAAACTCCTGTCTAAGACTTGCTCTTCTTTGAGAACCTTATCAATGGCTTCAAACTGGTAAATCTTTGAAACTATTGGTCCTACTTCAGAAATTGTATTCAGTATCTCTTTGTCAATCTCTTGACTTCCTTCGAGAATATTATCTATCTTTTTCACACGCAGCTTAATAGTATCAGCGTACATACCTCCTCCAGTTTCATCCTTATACTCTTCAAGTTTCTCGCTAATCTCCTTAAGTTTTTTGGTTACTTCTTCCTCAATCTTTTCAGGGTCATACGTAACTAATTGTTCTAAACTCTTCCTCTTTATCTTATAATTATGAGAGTAAACGCTTCCTAATTGTTCAGGCAGTAAGACAGGCAGGTCTGTTCCCTGCGCGAAGCGGTTGAAACGCTTCTGCAAGTAAACTGCTGAGAGAACTGAGAGTCCTGCTCCTGCTCCTAAACTGATTAAGAACCCTAAAGCAATGTTTAACTGCGTCTCTAAGCTTGATATCTCTGCAACCTTCGCTGCAAGGTATGACTGAACCGTTTCCCTTCCAGTTATTAAATCATGGTAGTGGTTCAATTCTTCAACGTAAGGGTTGTAAGTGTTTTCATTGAAATTATTATAATCCTCTCTTGCACTCTCATAGTCTTGCAAGTCATTCCATTCCTGCATTAATTCATCATAAACTCCTGGAGGCAAGTCTCCTGGATTAACTCCCTGCAAAGGGTTAACCTCTGTTCCAGTAATCCAAGCATCAAGAATGCCGTCGTTGTCCAAGTCAACTTGAACAGCGCCAGGAGTTCCCTCAGTTACTATAGTATAATTAGCAATGAACTTGTCCGTGAAACCGTCAGAATCAATATCAACTGGTATTGCACCATTACTTCTCATAAAATTATCCAAAGAATTCAGTGTTGAATCATTTACTTCAGCCTGAGCGTCAACCATTGAACTCTGGTAAGCATCCAACTGCTCTTTTAAAGTATCATAATTATTATTATCATCCGCTTCTATCTCGCTCGCGTACTGCTCGTAAGTGTTATGGCTTCCTTCAAGCAGAGTATTCAATGAACTCTCAGAGGTTGCAATCTGAGAATTAAGAGTTTCAAGCTGCAACTGCAGTGCGAGTCTTCCAGTGCTTGAAGCATTTATGGAATTAGTAATCTTATCATAAGCTTGTTTAAGGTAATAAGCCGTTACGGGTATGCCTGCAATTGGGAAGACAGCTGCAAGAATTGATATTAATGCCTTTCTTGTAATATTCTTGAACCCGAAGATGTTTTTAATCTGCCTCGTTATAACCTCTTTCGCTTCCCTGCTCTCAGGGCTGAAGATTTTAAGCATCTTATTGGTTGATTTCGTAGAGTAATGATTATAGTGCTGGTTCATGTTTTCTTGTAAGTAGTCAATATCCTCGTCAGGCAGGCAGAGTGTTATCGGAACCTCTTCAATACCCACTTTTGTTAACTCTTGTCCTTTCTGTTTCCTGCTAATCCAGGCTGCTTCACTGGATTCAATTGTTTTAAGCAAGCCGTCTAGAGAGTTTTCATCCTGATGAGTTTGAGGAACAAAGACTATTCCTCTCTCTTCTCCTTTTTTATTTCTCTGTCCAGGTTTGTTAATATATAATACTCCCCTGTTGCCTCTGCCGAACTTGAACTTTTTTCTCTTGTAAGTCCCTTTCTCTCCGATTAAGTCGTTCTTTGAAGCAAAAATGTCAGTGTCAAGAGGCAGTTCGTAAACTTTCTCAGGGTCTCTTAAAAACATTGACTCGTCAGGAATAAATTTTTTAACAGAAGTTACTTCATACTCTTCACTTACTTCCCCTTTCTTTCTGAAAACAATATTATCTATGTGGTCAAGTTCAAGTTTTACGGGCTCGTTAGAAGGCGTGCCTGCTGCAATGTCTCTAGTGCTTATCTCCATCTGGGAATATCCCGGCCCGTTCTCGCATGGAACCAAGAAATTGAATGTCACTCCCTGAATATTCGGCAGCTGGTAAGCAAGCTCTTCCCCTTTAAACGACTCGTTCTTGCCGCAACAAGGGCACAAGTATTTAATTTCATTAATACTTACCTTGCCTGAGTTAGATTCAGTCATATAATACTTTCACATAATTCAATCGATTATAAAAGTATTATGTTTCATATTATAGTAGTAACAGTTTTAAGAAATGGAAAGATATTTATAACAAAAAAATAACAAAAATATAGTTATGAAAAAAAGCATATTAATACTAATTAGTGTTTTCATGTTATTAACAATTTTAAATAATGGTTTCTCTGTAAAGTGCGCAAAGAACCTTCAAGGCTCTGACGGAACCTGCATTGACAAGACTTACAATATGCTTTTCAGCGGAGGAGAGACTGCTTACTACGCCTGCTCTTCATACGTTGACCCGACTCTATGGTATTATGAGACTTGCACTGCAACTGCTGGAACTGGAACAATAACCAGTGAAGAGGGCAACGTTGTTGCTGAGTATTGGAGCAATGATGCAGGTATTGTAAGCGCGTGTGCAGGGCATGACGGTTTGTACTGCAATGTTCAGCCAATCTTCGGATTCCAGACTGACACTAATCTTCCTTACGTGGGTTACTGCGACTCGAGCGAAGAGAATTGTGTGAAGTGCAGCGCTTCACACACTGAGTTTAAACAATTCAACGGTTCACTTCCTCAGATTATTGGAGCAGGTAATAATTTGTGCGAGTCAGGCTGCGGTGCTGAGGATTACTGCGATGAGGTTGCTCAGATAAGCTGGAGCAATAACTCATTAAATGCTAGTTCTCATTTCGAAGCCTTCTGCAACAACGTGTGCGGGTTGGGAGACACGAGGTGCAGGTACGACTTCGAAGCATCAATTAACTGCGATTATAAGGACCCTGGAGAGGTGTGCAATACTGACTCTTGCGATGCTAATAATAGATTAATTGATTACAATGGCAACGGGGCGAGTGATAGTGTGAGTTGTGATTCAAGCTGCGGGTGCGACGCTACTCCTGACACTTTATTATGCGACTCTATCTGCGGTGCGAGCAGTAACTGCCACAGGCAGGATATTGGCTTCAACAACGGCAACGCGGGATGCAACAACTTATGCACTTGGTTGGAGTGCAATTATTACGCTTGGGATACTGCTAGTGATTCCTGCTACTCGAGCTGTACAAGTGATTCTCAGTGTTACTCTCCTGCTGTTTGCGACTTGACTGGTGCAGGCATTAACACCTGCACTATTGACAGTACTGCTCCAGTAATTACTGCATTAACACCTTTGAATGATTCAAGGTTTAATACTGGCGAGATTAGCTACTCATTCTCTGTTACTGACAATACTGATTTGAGTCTTGACTGCAGTTATAATCTTAATGGCGTAAATGTTAGTCTAGGCAGTGTTAACAACGGCGCAACTTATTCTAATAATATAGTATTAACTAATCAGAACTGGTACGAGTTATACTTTACATGCACGGATGATTCCGGAAGTACTGGAAACAGCAACAGTTTATTCTTCCTTTACGATTACACTTTCCCTACTTATACTAACCTGACTTACATTGATGAGACTTGGACTGTTGACGGCTCATTGCTCGCGGGAGACGTTATTAGGGTATCTGCTGAGTTCACTGATAATTTCGAACTCGATTACGGCGTGTTATGGTACAGGGTGAGCGGTGGATGGAATGTTGGACCTACTGTTGACTTGTCAGGGGCTAGTGATGAGGTAGTTTTCTATTTTGACACGTCAGGTTACGGGGGGCAGACTTTGCAGTTCAGAATCAGGGTGTCAGATACTGCTGGCAACGTTGCAATGAGTGATGCTTTAAACGTTGACGTTCACGTGCCTAACAGTGACATTTCAGTGACTTTAAGAGAGGGTTTTGGAAACGTTACTAGCAGGTTAGAGTTTTCCGGCACTGCTCAAGCAGTTACTGGCAAGAAAGCGGATGATTCTGTAAGCACTGCATTACTCGGAGATTTTGAGATAAGGCACGTTGGTATTGGAACAATGATTCAGAACAGGTTAAGTCTTAACAATGCCTTGCCTATAGGTGTTCAGATTAAGGTAAGCAATAATAATAATCCTGCAACAGCTGTTTACTTAACTACTAGTTCTCAAGTCATGCCTTTCTGCAATACTATGCTCCCTGGTAATACCTGCCAAGTATGGGTTTGGATGGACATGACTGATACGATAAGTCCTGTTTTGAACGTTAACAGGATAAATGTTGAATCAGAAATAGTTTAAAACAAAAACTTTATAAGTGAGATAATGATGAGGTGTTATTAATGAATAAGAGATTCAGTTTGTTAATTATTGCAGCATTACTTTTTAATTCAGCGTTCTCGTCTGACTTGGCATGTTCTTTTAAGCCAGGCAACTTCGTATGGCACTGCAGCAATAATAGTCCAGCAATAAGCATGGCACCAGGACAGTCAGGAGAGATAACAATAAACTGCTGCTACACAGGACCTGGAATAGACGACACTGACGAGTTTGGTTTAATAATTGAAAAATTTGATAATTTAACAAAAATGATTCAACTTGAAGATTATTCTTGGATTAATGAAACAAGCATTTATCCTGCCACTCAATTCATTACTGGAATTGATTATCCCAGCACTATTAATCCTAATGTTGATATTCCAATAGTTATTCACTTCTCTTTACCTATCGAAAATGAGTTGTATAAGCCTGATACTACATTAGAGGCGAGAGCTGATTTTAAATTGAACGGCGGAACAGGTTTCATACTTAATAATGCTATTAAACCTAGGATTATTATTCCTTCAAGCTGGCAGCCTCCTTTATTAGTAACGATGATGATTTTCGCTGAAGAGAACCCTTTAATTTTAGGAGGATTTGGGGCTTTAATTTTGGCAGTCTGCGCGTTTTTGTTATTCAGTAAAAGAGTTACTAATAAGGAATAACAAATATTTAAAAAGCAAGAATATAACCATATTTCTTACTATGAAAAAGGTATTAATTTCAGTTTTACTACTGGGATTATTAATTGCAATACCTGTCGTAAACGCTAACAGTGGCAGCGTTGATTTCCAGATTGACGTAACAAAGGACTGGACGATTTCAATGCCTGCATTGTGCGATACTGCATCTGGAAACTATATTGGTGTTTTGGAATTCGTTCCAGGAATAACACCAGTTGATGACGCAAAAGCTAGACCTATAGACAGTTGCGCTTTTGATACAATGGGGGACTACAATATAACTAATGACGGAAACGTCTTTATAAATTTGAGTTTCTCACTAGATCAGGACCCTGCAGCGGGAATTGACGTTGTTGTTGGAAGCTGGGTGGCTTATGATGTAGCTAACTACACTGCTAGACTTCAAAACTCAACAACGCAGATGCCTTTATGGGCTCAGAACATTAGTCCTGCAGCTGGCAGCGACATTGTTCAGGTTTGGCAAAGAGTAGGAGTAGACGACACTGTTACAGGTGGAAGCGCTATTCCATTGCAGTTAATAATAACCAGCGATAGTGTATAAAGTTTTTTTTTAAATTTTTTTTTAACTTTGTTTTAAATTTTAAGTAAAGTGAGGAATGATGAGAAACGGAAAAGTGATAGTACTTACAGCCATGTTGATGGCTTTCTCTTTAGCTTTTGCTCAGACTAATGCGCAGGTAAGTTTTATTATCACTGTGGACAATCTCGGACCAGAATATTCTAATTATTCATCTAATACTTCAACTATTAACGCTTTAGGCCAGAGTGTTTACTTCAGCAGTTACTGGACAGACGACATAGTTGGTTTGGATTATTACTATTTTGAATGGAACGGAGTGAATACTACTGCTAAGAGTTTTGTTGACAATTGGAGCAACGAGACCAGGACAGTAAGTGATGCTAATCTTGAAGGCCAGAGTATTAGTTACGCTTTCCACGCTAAGGATTTAAACCATAACTGGAACAGCACTTATGAGGATACTATAAGTGTAGTTAGTGCAGCTCCTGAGTATTACACATGGGAATCTAACAGCAGCAATCCTGCACAAGGAGACATCGTATTATTCTCCAGTTACTGGACTGACAACTTCAACGTTTACAATGCTACGATGCAAACTAATCACAGCGGGGAATGGCTTGACAACCAAACCATTTACTTAAACAGCCTAATCGGCTGGGCGAACTATACTTGGAACACTACTGGTTATGCAGGAGAATCAGTATGGTGGAGAATAAACGGCTTCGACAACGCTACTAATATGAATACTACTTCAGAGTATAGTATTAATGTCGTGTGATAATATTTGAACAAGCAGTGCAGTGATTGATGAAGTTCTATGTGAGGTTTAGCACTCTCTCTTCATTCTTCTGCACATTAAACCTAATGCTTTATAATGAGATGTTTCATCCAAGTAAGCTGCTCTTAAGCCGTTAACTACTTCAACAGGAACGCCTCTCGCAATCATGTGAATCTCTAATTGATTATATTGTTTCCTATACAGTTCAGTGCTTGAATTAAACGCTCCGTCGAAATGCAGTTTAATATACCTTAATGCATTAGTGTATTCAAAATTGTTAGGCAAACCCCTTATTGCACTTATTATACAAGGAGGAATATTATTTATTAAACTCTTTTCAAGTTCGTTGAAATTTTCACTTTTTGGAACCATAAGAGAAATAAAAAATCCCTACTTATTTATAAATTTAATTGCTGAAAAATTTTATTTTAATTGTAACCGTAATATATATTCGTCTCATGCATTGCTTGTTCAATAAATTCTTTACTGAACTCTTCATCAATAAACAACTCCTCTAAAGATAAACTGAACAAAACGCTTGGAAGACTGCTAAAATTATTGGCTCTAATGTCAAGAACTCTTAATTTCTTCAACAACTGCAACTCGTAAGGCAAACTTGTTAACCTGTTCATGCTGACATCAAGGACCTCTAAGTTTTTCAGGGATTTTATACTGCCTGGAAGACTAGACACTAGATTGTTATTGATTGACAACTTCTTAACCCTATTGCCTAGTCTGAAGATTTTTCCTGGGATTCTTTTCAGCTCTACGTTGTAAAAATTCAAAGAGTCTTTTGGTTCAACATGAACGCTGCCTCCGTAGTCTGTTTTACCGAACCATTTGAGTTCTGTCCTGACACTTTCAGCGTTGTAAATCTTATTAGTTAAGTACTCTTTTAATAATACGAATCCTCCTATAACATACCAGCCTGCCTGGTTTAAAGCCTCACCGATTCTCTTCTTAATACTCATGTTTAAACGAGAAAAATACCTTTCTTATAAAATTTTTGATAACTACTGTAATTAGAAGAGTTCTAATAATACTATTAAACCAAGAATTATCATAACTATTCCTGTGATTAAGTGTATTCTTTTAAGGTTTTTTTCCTTCCAAGCGTCAGCTTTAGTCAGTGTTTTATTGCCGTAATAGTAGAATAATAGGTTGATAATAATAAGCGGCGTAACAAAGAAGATATTATAAAGAAGTAATACTGGTATTGCTGCTGCTCTTGTTGCCTTCTCTGCAAGTAATCCTATTACGAAGAAGTAAGGGCCTCCAGTGCATGGAAGTTCAAAGAAGCAAACAATGAAGCCCATAAAAAAGGCCCCTATTGGTGAAGTTATGCTTTTTAATAGTTTTTTAAGAGCTGGCCTCCAACTCAAGGGTATTTCCATAACAAAACCTCCCGCGCCGTACCAGAAGTAGTCCTTAATATTAAACAAACCAATTATTATCGCAAATATTCCTATTATCCTGTAAACCCAGGAAGATAATCCAGTGGTTTGTATTGCTGAGAATAATCCTAGACCGAAAAGAAAGTATACTATGTAGATTGATGTTATGAATGCGAGGCCTGAAAAGAAGGCTTTCTTCCTGTCTTTAACCAGTGTTAGTAATGAGCCGAGCATTATTAGTAATACTGCTATAGCGCAAGGGTTAATGCTGTCAGCCAGTCCTGCACTAATTATTGTAGCCAGTGATACGCTTGTTAACTCGTGCTCGCTTAATCCTGAAGAAGCGCTGCTTAATCCTATCGCGCTCTCATTATTTAAACTGGGGCAGCTTATACCCTCTGGGTAAGAGTTTATTATCTGCTCTAAATTGTTTATTATTGATTCATCACCAACCAAGTAAGCACCGTTTATGAAAACTATTGGAACACCCCTGTGATTCTGTGCAACGTTAAAAGCATCAAAGTACTGAATTAGTAATTCAGCATTGCTCCTGTTCTGATACACTTCAAAGTCGCCGACAATTACTCCCTCTCTCTGCTTTAATTCTTCTATAAAAGGGTCTGCCCTGGTGCAGTGAGGGCATCCTATTCCGTGAAAGTAATAAAAACATGTTTCAGCGCAGAAACCCGCGCTTATTAATGCGAGCATTATTGAAAAGATTAATATTTTTTTCATGTTTCATACCTTTAAAATCATAAAATTTTGAAATGATTAGAGATAATACTTACTTCATAAAATCCCTTCTCAATAAATCAAAAAAGCTTAATGATATATAAATTATTTGCTTTTCTCAGGCAAATATTTATTTAAAAATGAAAGTTTTAATATTAATAAATGCTATAAGAAATTTACAGATTAAAAGAAGAGCTTGAAAAGAACCCTAAAAATACTCAATTAAGCAGATTTAGAATGGGTTAAAGAATTCTACGGACTCGAAGAGAAATTATGAATTGAATCATTTTCCTTTTAATACTTCATAATCTATTCCTTTCTTTTTTAACAATTCCGTGTCAATAAGTCCATACTTAACAATGGACTCAGCGTATACTCTCTTCCTGCCTATTAAGTCTATTATCTCATCAAAAGGCCTGAAGAAGATATTATACTCGTCGCTTGCTAAACTCCTCTTCTCAACTATTATCTGCATTATAAGAATCATTGAAGCAGTGAAGCTTCCAACAATCAAGTTGTATAATACGTCATTTCCTTTAAGCAAGTAAATCGAGCCAATACATAAAGCTAACAGTATGTAAAGAAGGAAGTAGATTCTCGTGCTTCTGCCTTTCTTGTATAATACTTTCTGTGACTCCCTGCTGTCCTGAATCTTGCTAATAAAGTCATAAATTGAAGTCACTTCGTCTCCATAATCTAATGACATTAAATAAGATATTATTTCATAAAAAGAATTATCTGACTTGTGAAACTCCCTGTACTCGTAACTGTAAACTGTCTTAATATAATTGTATAACAAGTCTGCAAATTTCTTGCTGAACTTTTGCTTCTTATTCTTAAAGTACAAGTATAAAAGCTTCTAGGAAGAACCTTCAATAAGAGTCTGTTCTCTAATATTAGACATGGTGTCTTGAACCTTTGTTAAATAATAAGCAGAGATTATCCCATAAACGAAGAATAAAGCTCCAATTATCTCACTATAATCACTAATATTATTAGAACCAGTATACAGGAACGCTATTATTATACAAGCAATTAGTATTACAAAGAAGTTCAGCTTTCTCTTAGTAGAGAGATTCATAATTAAATTAAATTTAGCAGTGTTTTAAATAATTAATGTAAAGAAACTATTCATTCTTTCGTTCTTTCAGAACGTAAAACAAGTCACTGAGAGAAGTCTTAGGTATGAATGCTTTAGCTCCGACAATAACTGCTTCTTGGGAGTAATCCCTGCCGCTGGTAACAAAAATATCTGCTTTATCATTAACCTTTAATATCTCTTTTGTTAAATCTAATCCGTTAATCCCTCCTGGCATTTCAACATCAGTGATAACTTTATCAATAATATCTTTGTTGCTTTTATACTTAGTTAAGCCTTCATTACCATTACTGGCAGTTAAGGGTTTAATATTAAAAATCTTGCAATAAGATTCGAATAAAACGCGGATAGAATAATCGTCATCAACTAATAAAAAAGTTGATTTTGATTCGTTCATTAAAGATTTTAAAAAAAATTCTTGATTTATAAATTTTTTTTAAAGTCATTATATTTCATTAATTATTTCAATCAATGCTTCTGAATCAAAAGGTTTTGCAATGAACTTTAAACCCAAAGACTGGGCTTCTTTATTATTCCTGTAATCACTGCTCATTATGATTATCTTCTGCTCTGATTTTATTTTCAGCACTTCTTCCGCCATTTCAAACCCGTTCAATAAAGGCATGCTAACATCACTTATTATTAAATCTATGTCTTCTTTGTATAAACTTAAAGCTTCCCTGCCGTCACTGGCAGTTAAGACCTTACAATTAGAATATTTAAAACTTAAAAGGAAAGAAACACAATCCTTAATGAACGGTTCATCATCAACAACCAATGCTGAACTAACAATCATCCAATAAGATAATATAATTAAAGTAATATATAAATATTATTATAAAACACCAGGAACAGGCACCCAACTTTTAGTTGCACGCCAACGATTTTACTGATCGTCAGCAGTCCTATGAAAATCTATTAAACAGGTCAAAAATAAATAGTTTCGCATAAAAGTTCTTCTTATTTATATAGAAATTAAATGTTACTTTTTGTCTAATATTTGTTTAAATTTCTTTCTTGCTTCTTGTAGTTCATCATTTGTTATTCTTGATAAGTAATCTATCATTTCAGCATTGAATTCTTCTGCTGTTTTTATTGTGTCAATAACTTCTGATTTTGTTATTTTGAAGTCTACATAATATTGTTTGTCTATTCTTTCCTTTTTTGCTTCCGAGATTAAATTGTTGTCCTTGTTAAACATTTTATGCAGCAAGATTATTGAAGCATTATGATTCTCGGACTTAATTCCTGTTTTAAAAAGAAGTGCTAATAATAAGTTGTACATGCTGTAGTATGTGATTGAAATTGCTTCCTCAAGCATGTTATTCTCAAGCAATAGTTTGGCTGCTAAAATATTGCTTTCTGACTTCTTAACATATGATTCTTTTATTTCATCGCTGGGCTCGACCAGTTTGAGCTTCTCTTCCTTTTTCAGCTTAATCCAGAAATTTTCTTTTGACATAATACGCTTCAACACCTTTGATTATTACATGATTTTTATTTATTTCTTTTATTAACAAACTGGACTCGTCATAATTGCCTATTTTCAAGCTTATTTTAGTATTAATCCCTTCAACCTCTTTTTTAACGCCTTTATTCATAGTGTCTATATAAATATCTATGTCGCTTTCTTTGCCAGCAATGCCTTTCGCGTAACTCCCGAACAATAAAGCAATACTGATTTTATCATTATTCTGCAATTTTTCAATAACATTTCTCAATAAGGGATATTTTTGAATGGTTTTTAACAACTTATACTCTTCAGCCATGAAGATGTATGTCTTTGATTCTATTGTTTTTTTTAATGAATAAATCTTATTCTTGCCCTCAGTTACGTAATCAACAACATTCCTTTTACTTAAGCTGGAAAGTATCTTGCTCACTCCCACGTGGCTCATTTTAACCTTTCTTGCCAACTCCCTTGCATGAGAAGAAGAATTCAGTAATTCATTAACAACCTCCAAAGTGTAATCTTTAGTTTTCATATGGAATTAATAGTTTCCATATTATATAAAGATTTTGCTATACTCATTTCATTTTATAATTAATGTCTTAATTTAAATTGAAAAAGCCCACATAAAACAAGCAAAACCCTTTTTTAATCGTATACCAAGACAAAATTAGTTGTTCTTAGCCCTATAACAAACTATTAAGCAGCTCAGAGGTATTGAAGAGTTGTGATACCTTTTTTTTTTAAAATTTAACTTTTTTTTGGGCTGTATTCCTAACCACTCACCCAAACGCCTAGCATCATTTATCCATCCTTGTTGGAACAAATTTTGGTATAATTGTTGTATGTAAGGTTTTATTTTTTCTGGTTCTATTAATTGTTTGAACCCTTGGTTTTCTATGTTGTCTTCGCACCCGAATAAGAAGTTAGCTAAGAACGTGCTGGCTCTTTCTAAATTATTCTCATACAATTCATCATTTTCATCCAGATTATCAGAGTTTTTTTTAGCAAAGATTCAAGCCTTAAATTAACAACCTTCTTATTATTACCATGATTTGCTAGCCTGCTTATTAACTGCTGGTATAACTTGTTGTCAAAGATTTCAAAAGGAGAATCAAATCCTATTGCCTAGTTTGTCAAATAATTATTAATGAAAAGTATGGCAGAATCTATATTAGCAGTCATCTTAACCTCATCACTGACTCGTGAATAATCACTGCCACTCAAAGTTACTGCTTTATGAACGCAGTGAGGCAATTTACTGTAAACCTTTGATTCATTACTATCATGATTGTGCTCGTAAGCGTAAACACTAAAATGGTCCTCATCAACACTAATCGCGAAACCCACCTCATTATTAAGCTCTTCATCAAACAAGTCCAGCACTGGACACAACAAGTACTCAACACCCTCAATAACCTTAGGCCTGACCATAAAATAAGAAGCATCACTCTCAGCATTAGAATTAACCAAAGTCTTAACCAAACCATTACCTGAATACTTACCAATAATCTCAGACAAAACATCACTATCTAACTCTTCACTTAAAACTTCACGAGCACTCATAGTATAAACAGAAAAATTAAACAAAGATTAATAAAAATTATCCAAAAATTAAAATTTAATATTTTCTTTATATACTCATTCAGAGCGTGACGCGAGTGAAATTAAAAAGCTTTCAT
>JAFGFH010000007.1 GCA_016931175.1 Nanobdellota archaeon | reverse complement strand
CGCTTACTTAACCAGTAGTTTCAGGATAAGATTAGGAAAGCAGAACTTCCAGTCAAGCGATGAAACAGCATGGATTGATAACTTAAAGGTGCAATGCGTTTCCCAACAGTCATGCACGGGAACTCCTTACTCTTGCAGTTTTTATTCAAGCCAGGGAACTTGCGAGACTTGCGGCTGCTCTTGGACGAGCACGGCGTGGAATTGGAATATTGGGGGTGTAAACACTGGCTACCAAAATTATGAGCAGTGCGAGTGGTATGATTAACAATAAGTCACAGGCAGGTATTGAAATAATAATAATGCTGGTTATAGTATTAATAGCATCCGTTTTTATAACACAGACCAGTTATTTTAAACAATACGCTGCCAACAATTTGTATTCAAATTACAATTCCAGATTGTACTGTGAGGAGCTGGCGAGTCTCGTTTCAAAGTCTTTTCAAGCCAGCGGGTTTTCTTCAAGATTTTACAATTTCAGAAACATGACAATAGACTCTGATAATAACTTGGTAACTGTTTATTACAAAGATAAAGTTTTATTCTGCTCCCTGCCCCCAGGCATAGTTTCGAACACTAATATTACTGCCGGAGACGTAATAGTTTACAACAATGGCACTAGCGTGGCGGTGATGAACTCTTGAAGAAGACCCAAGTTTTTTCAACAGACGCTTCAGTGTCCTTAATCTTCTTTTTAGGCATAGTAACGGTTTTCTTGATAACCTGGGATAACCAAGTTATTTACGCCTCAAACACTTTTGAAAACAATCTGCTGGAAATAAAATCCTTTAACTTGCTGGACTTTTTACTGTCTGACCCCAATGGGGGAATAGTTAATGAGTACGGGGAAATTAGTTATTACAAGCTGAACAAAACCATTCAAGAATTAAACAATGACAATTATAATAAGAGCGACGAGCTTGGAATAACAGGCTACGACATCGTAATTTTCATGCAGTATAACAGTAACAAGAGCGTAATAATATCCAGTTTTGATACAATAACATATTACAATTACAGAATTACTGCTTCAAGAAACGCTTTGTTTGAAGGCGAATCGGTAAGAGTAAACGCGGTGGTGAGCAGGGTTTGAGAAAAGGCTTCGTATTCGTGATTGATGCAGTTTTTGCGGCACTGATCGTTTTGGTTTTCTTCTCTTTCCTTAACCTTAAACAATATAACTTCACGGAGGACAAAATATTATACAATTATTTATCAAGCAGTTTGTTAACAATAAATGATGAGTTATTAAGCGAACAAGAAACGCAAATAACCCTGTCCCTTAATCATTCAATCCCTTACTTCATCAACTACGCTTACGATGTTAATTATTACCACACTAATCTTACTGTCAGAAATAATTTAAGTTTCGGGGGAGCGCTTGACAACTTAAATAGTCTGGTTGTTGTAAATAAGATGTTCTGGTCTAACCAAGGATTTGGAATAATTACAATAAGAGGAGGTTATTATGATTAAGGCTCAGTTTATATCATTAACAACACTGGCACTGTTTTCAGTGCTTCTTTTAATGTACTTCTCTTTTTATGAAACTAATATGAGATTTAACGACTTAACGGTTAAAAACATTATAAGCGAGGAGCTGATATTTCAGTCAGAAACGATTAATCAAGCAATTGAAAATATTTTGAACGCGGACTATAAGGTGATAAGTGACGAGATTATGATAATCAAACTTGACTCAACCCTTTCCTCAGGAATGAACCCTTTAAGCAACCTAAGCACGCTTAACACTTTCATTCCTTATTACAACACAAAGATTAGCCCGGAAATAACTTACTCATTATCAATTCTGGCATCGGATTTAGGAAGCGGGTTTTACGAGAGGATAATAAAACCAACGGATAATCTGATACAATTCAATTACAACGATGATAAGATAAGAATAACCAACGCTTCTAAAGTATTATCTTACACCTTCAGGGTTGACTGCGGCGCACCCATCACACAAATACTATGGGATAATAATCCTCCAACAGGAAGCGACGTGGCAATAAGAATCGTGCACTACAACGGTACAGTCTCAACTTATACTCTCAGCAGTTCAAATAACAACGAGTGCACTATAAGGTGCGGAGGGGACGATTTATTAATAACCTATAATTACATGGGGCAGAATAGGATAGAAATCTTCTACAACGAGTTCAGCATGCTTGATTTCGGTTTGGAATTAGGTTTTAATCCCAGTTATGGAAACGTATTTAAAATTTCTTCGCCTTATTCTCTTACAAACGTTACTTTGAGTTACAAAGACTATACAGTAGCAAGAGGGTTTATTTGAAAATGGCAGGTTTTTGGAAATGGTTCTTCACAGGGAAAAGAGATGACAAGTCCAGCAAGAGCAGGAAACAAATGAGTTTAGGCATAGGCTACGAGTTGCAGAGGCTTTTCGGATTAATAGAAACTATTGACGAGAAGCAGGCCAAGCTTAAATCCCTTGACGCTGAGAAGAAATTATTGAACAAAGTGATTGAGGACTTAAACAAGATAGAAGACGAGATAGGGTACGACGAGAACAAGTTCAATAAGAGCATAAAGAGGTTAGAGATAATACTTAATAACATAAAAGCTTACGAGGAAAACCTTGAAAAGGTTGACAAGTCAATGGACTCCTTGTCGAATGAGATAAAAGAGAGGGCGAAGCAGACAGAAGAAGACATAATCAAATTAAAGAGGGAAGCTGAAGTCTTTAAAGAATTAGAGGACAAGATTGAAGAGGAGAGGAGGAAAGTCAGAGAAGAGCTTGAAGATGTTAAGGAGAAGATTGAGAAAGAAGGAAGGAGAAAAGCAATGGGTTACTCAGCAGTTCTCGTAGGCCCGGTTGATTTGAAAAAGTTAAAGAAACCAATTGTTAAGGAAGTAGTTAAGCAGGAGAAGCCTTCGATAGAGATAAACACTAACATTGTAGTGCCTGAAGCGAAAGAGAAAAAGATTCTTGAAAAACCCAGGAAGCCTAAGAGCAAGGCTAAAGTCGTTGAAGGCAAGGAAAGAACTGCTAAGAATAAAGTTCTGAAGGAATTGGTGCCTAAAAAGGTTAAAACTGAAGAGCCGAAATTTTCAAAACAAGCAGAGAAGATTAGCGACGATGTTGTTGAAGAGGCTTTAAGCGAGGGCGTTGATGAGTTTAAGCCTTACAAGAAGCAGGAGTCAAAGGTTGAAACAGAGATAGACCAGGTTCTTGAAATAGTCAGAAGCAAAGGCAAGGTAAGCTTTTCAAAACTGGCAAAAAAGTTTGAGGAGAAGATGTCAACCATTGAACAATGGGCTGAAGCATTAGAGGAGCAGGGTTTTATCCAGATAGTTTACCCTTTAATAGGCTCGCCTTATATGAAATTAAAGAAGTGATGATATTATGAGTGATAAGAAGAAGAAAATAATACCCGTGAAGCAGAAAATTGTCCCTTTAAAAAAGAAAGAAGAGGTTAATGAACCCTCTCACCCCAAGCAATTAGTTGAATCTTACGAGGTTGTTTCAAACAACGTTGTCTCCAAGGTTAACATTATCAAGAAGAAGAATGAGCTGTCCCTAATTTATGAACTGATTAATCCTGAGATTAACGAAGCAACTTCAGCAATACTTGAAGAGGTTAGGAATGACTTGGTAAGGGAGATAACACTAACCACGACTGAAATACTTGATATTAGGAACGCTATTGAGTTGAAGAAAAAGTTTGAGAGCAAGATAACAGATATTTTAAAAAAGAAGATGCCTAACGAGCCGGAGAATAATATTAAAACCATGACTGGGCACTTGCTGAACAAGAGCTTTGGTTTAGGCGATATTGAGGTCTTAATCAACGACCCCCACTTGGAGGAAATAGTTGTAAACGGAGGAGGCAAGAACTTATGGGTTTATCATAAAACCCACGGCTGGCTTAAGACTAATATTATAATACAGACGGAGAGCCAAGTGTATAATTACTCTTCAAGCATAGCAAGGAAGGTTGGCAGGCAGATAAGTGTTTTAGACCCTTTGCTTGACGCTCACTTGGTTACTGGAGACCGTGTTAACTCAACACTATTCCCTATAAGCACTACTGGAAACACTATCACTATACGAAAGTTCAGAAGAAAGCCTTGGAGCGTTCCTGAACTAATAGCTAATAAAACCATGAGTGATGAGATGATGAGCTTTTTATGGTTGTGCATAGAATCAGAGATTAGCGTTATCTTCAGCGGGGGAACAGGAAGTGGAAAGACAACTGTTATGAACGCGGTGCTCGCACTGCTTCCAGGCAACAGGAGAATCATTTCAATAGAGGATACCCGCGAGATTAAAATGCCGGATTTCCTCCACTGGGTTCCATTAACTACTAGAGAAGCCAATCCTGAAGGCAAAGGACAGATAACAATGCTTGAACTTTTAATTAACAGTCTTCGTATGAGGCCTGATTGTATAATAGTTGGAGAGATAAGAAGAAGAGAAGAGGCTGAAGTATTATTCGAGGCAATACACACCGGCCATTCTGTTTACTCAACACTGCACGCTGATACTGCAGTGCAGACTATTAAGAGGTTAACAAACGACCCTTTAAGCATTAGTCCAACAATGGTTGAATCACTTCCTTTAATAGTTGTAATGTACAGGCAGAGAAGAATGGGCATAAGAAGGGTTTTAGAGATTAGCGAAGTTTACGGCGCGGACATTGGTGGAAGGGAAGAGACAATAAACATTAACGACTTGTGGCGCTGGATGGCTCGTGATGACAATATGGAGAAAGTCTCAGAGAGTTTGAGAATCTTTAATGAATTAAAGATGCGAACTGGAATGTCAGAGGATGAGATTGGGAAGGATTTGAGCGAGAAAAAGTTCGTGCTTAATTACATGGTGAAGAATAAGATATTTGACATAAACGAGACAGGCAAGATAATTAATGATTACTATATTGACAGGAAGGCTTTGCTTAACAGGTTAAGAGAGAAGAAATGACAACTATTTTTGAGAACAAGAGGATTGCAAGATTAGCTAATGTTTTCAAGCCGTTTGCAAAATTTTTCTTAATATTCTCTCCCAACTTAAGTGTTGAACTTAAACAAGCAGAGTACGATGTTAATTCCATAAATTATGTTTCAATTGCTTTATACTTGACAACGCTTTAT
>JAFGFH010000006.1 GCA_016931175.1 Nanobdellota archaeon | reverse complement strand
TTTACTTATATTATGATGTTGGTTGATTTAATCAACAAAGAGGTTAATACCATAATAGTTGGAGAGTTCGGTGTTGGGAAGACTCACACCCTTAATAGACTGGCTGAGATGAATAATACTCGAGTTTTAACCAGCAACCCTTCTTTAAATGAATTGCAGCTTTTAGCGGGTAAAAGGTTTAATTCAAAGAAAGAAGCTTATGAGTGCCTTCTTTTTGAAGATAGAAAGGTTTTATTGTTTGATGACTTGCATGAGTCAAGAAAAGACACAATATCCATGATTTTAAGGCTCTGCAAAAAGCACACTATTATCTGCGCGAGCGAGAAAGAGATTGAGAGGTTAAGATTTGATTTCAAAACAGTTAAGATTAAACCCTTAACGAGTGAGCAGTCCTTCAAACTCTGCAGGAGTTTATTAAATAATGAAAATGTCTGCAATAAGATATGCAATGAAAGCAGAGGCTTGCCTTTGCTAATAATCCGGGGAGTAGAGCATTACAAGGTAACGGGTGTTGTGAAAAAATACTTTGTTAAGGATTTGAAAATTGAAATCTTTAAGAGGCTTACTACTCTCGCTTACTTATGCTTAAGCGTGAGATACTTTGCCAGATATTACAATAATTGGGAATTATACTCTATGCTGAGCAGTGCAGCTTACGGCTTGTTAGCACTGAGCAGATTCAACAAAAAATTATAAATAATGAATTAGTTTTCATTATTATTACTTCAACATTTGAGTCAATAGTTTTAGATGATTTTACGAAAAAGATAGTTCAGCCAAGTTTTCAGGAAAAATTAGGAGTAATACTTGGCGAAAAGCCGAACATAAAATATAATTGGTTGAGCAATGGCAGAGAGTATGATATTATAATCTTCAATAAGGTTAGGCTAATCAATGGCATACCCTTAACTATTCCGTGGAATGTTGAGATTGAAACCCCTAGAATTAATGCCAGAACTATACGGGAAAAGTATGACAGTGAATGCTTGTTGTCTTTCATATCACGCTGCGGGGCTTCCAGAAAGGCAAGTTTTTCTTCAGACCAAGTCTACTCAATCACTGATTACGTGTATAAAGAGCATAATCTTAGTAATTACAAGATTAATTTTAATTCAAAATATTTGTTGAAGATTACCGGGCAGCATAACTTGAACGTTCTTGGAAAAATAATGGGTGAGGATTCAATAGAACCGGAGCTTAAGAGGAGCGTTTTGTTTTTCCTGGGCGATTTAATCAACGAGTACAGGAATGATTCAAAGTTCTTCTTTGAACCAAATGATAATCCCTTGTCAAAGAATTTAATCATGATGAATTTAGGCGAGTTCAGTGAGAACTTGTTTTTGTGCAGCCATGGAATTATTGAAAAAATAATTAACAAGTCTCTTAACAGCTGCCTTGAACATTATTTGAAAAAGTCTAAGTTTTCTGAAAGACTAACAAAGATGATATGTTCAAGAGAGGTTTCTTTAATAGCAACTCATAACTCTAACGAGCACGAACTAGTTGATTTATGCAGGAACAGCGAGGTCAGCAAGATCTACTTTGTTAGTGGAACTAAGTTGGAAGTAGGGGCAGGAGAATCATTAATTAAAGAAATTAAATGCTGATTCTCGCTTACCCGAATAGTGCTCCTAGTCCTGCTGCAGCTTCTTCCTGTGTTACTTCTTCCTCTTCAGGCTCTTCCTTATTAGCTGGTGCTGCTTGCGCTGCTCCTCCAGCTGCTGGTGCTGCTGCAACTACGCTCGCACTCTTACTTATTACTTCCTTAATATCTACTCCTTCAAGCGCTGCTAGAACTGCTTTAACTCTTGCCTCGTCAACTTTAACGCCTGCTGATTCCAATACTTTCTTCAGGTTAGCTGAGTCTACTTTCTGTCCTGCTGCGTCGAGTAATAATGTCGCGTATATGTAGTCCATCTCTTTTCAAACCTCTAAATCTTATCCGAATAATGAGCCTAAGCCTGCGGCCGCCTCTTCTTCGGAAACTTCCTCTTCCTCCTGCTCTTCCTCCTTCTTATCACTTGCTGCTGGCGCAGCTTGTGCTGGTGATGATTTAATCGCTTGTTCAGGATTAACAACACCATTAAGGATTAAGGCATTCAGTTGAGCCTTCTGCAATAATTCTCTTATTAGTGCTGAAACGAACATTCCAGTGTTTAATACGAGATTCTTTGCATAAGTGTAAGCGGTTGCAATCATTGATTCCACGTCAATGCTTAACATGTCAGGAGTGTATATTGTTCCTTCCTCTTTTATTGCAACAAGGTTTAATCCAACCTCTATTGGTTTAACTCCTAATCTTAATAATATGCTCGCGGCTAAGGCGCCTGCTGGTTCTCCTTCTCTAACTACTACTGCATCCTTTAACACGCTAATCTTCCCAGCAACTATTTTGGCCTTAACTCCTATCTGTCCTAACTCTCCAATTATTGGTCCTGGAGTGAATGGAGTATCGCCTGCTGGCACGATTAAGTCATGAGGTGCTTCTTGTCCTGGTTTTATCGCAGACAAGCTCTTGTTTTTCTCTATAAGTTTGTAAACCTTGAAGGGATTTAGTTTTGTAAGTATTAATGCAGTAGGGCCTTCTACTTTTTCAGCCAAGTCGTTGTGCTTGTTGGCCTTCAAAGCTTCTAGTATGAAGTGCTTCTTTGCAGTCTTTATTAAGACGTCATCTCTTAAGTGGGCTCTTATGATTTGGAACTCGCTGCTTGGCAGGCTTTCCAGGTTAATGGTTCCTATTACTGGGTTTTCCTTAACTATCTTAGTTAGCTCTGCTACTTTCTTCTTCTTCCAATCCTTTACGTGAGCTTCTGTCTTAACCATTTAATATCACATTAGTTTAACACTTGAACCCATTGTCGTCTTTATGTAAACGTTTTTAATGTTTTGTTCACCGTTAGGCAAGTGTTTTATTAAACTCTCAAGTATTACGTGGATGTTGTCTGCTATTTGTTCCGGTTTCTGCTTGTCGGTTCCAACCCTGACGTTTATAGCAGGCGCTTTCTTAGCCTTTAATACCACTGTTTTTCTTAACCTCTCAATTAGTACGTCAAGTTTAGCGTTTGAAGGAACTACGCAGCTCGCTTTAGGATTAGGCATTTTTCCTCTTGGGCCGAAAACGCGTCCGAAGTTCTTCGCTACTTCTCCCATAATATTCGCTTGTGCTACGAAGAAGTCGCACTCGTCAGCTATTTTCTGAGCACTCTTCTTATTGGCCAAGAATTTGCTAAAATCGTCTTTCATAACTACCTTGTCAAACGCTGCCTTGGCAGCGGTCTGCATGTCCTTGTCAACCAATCCGCAGATGGTAATCTTCTTTCCTCTCTCATGAGGTAGTATTACAACGTCTTCTATAGCACTGGCTGGATTCTTGAAATCAATTCCTTTAAGACCAATGCTTAAATCATAAGATTGTGAGAACTTCCTCTTCTTGCCTTTATCCAAGGCTTCACTTAACTTAGGTATTATATCCTTCTTGTCGATCAATTCAATATGACCTCCTGTCGAAACAGTAAAGTAAATAATGAAAACTCTGCTTTAAAAAGATTACTATTTCTTTGCTGCTAGTGCTGCCCCGCTTGCTGCTTTGGCTTCCTTCATTGCTTCCTTCTGGGCTTTGGCTTCAAGCTTCTTCTTTACCTCTTCAAAGTCAGGAGCTACTTTTGCCTGCCACTCCTTTAACTGCTTGGCTAAGAGTTTCTTCTTATCCTCGCTGACAGTTGTTATCTTTCCGTTTATTTCCTTGTCATAAGCGCCTTCGTCAACCTTTCTTGCAAAGTCTTTAGGAATCATTCCTTCAACTATTACTCCTATAGGAACACAAGCTCCTGCTGCTGTCTTAACAGCATTCTTTAATGTGTAAGCGCTCATGTCCTTCATCTTAGCGTCTGCTATCTTAACTAATTGTTCAACTGCTATGTTGCCTTTAATGTCTAAAGCGCCGTAGCCAGCACCTTTAGCCATGCCTAGCTCTTTCATTATCATTTTAATAGTTGAATTTGGTGCGCTTCTCATGTGTAGTAATTCAAAACTCATATTGATTTAAAAGCGTTTCGCCCCTATTCTTCTACTTCGTCTTTCTTGCGAATCACTCTTATAGAATCCATTTTAACCGTTAATGGAATGCTTACTGCAGCTTCTAATAATTCTACAACTACTTCCTCTTTTAACTTGTCAACTCTTTGGACTTTGGCTTTGTCGCCTTTGAAAGGCCCGCTCGTGAGTTCTACAATGTCGCGTTCTTCTACATTGATTACCTCGCTTATTGGTGCAAAGAAGTGTTCTATTTCTTTCATGTCCACTCCTCCTTCTATAACTCCTTTAACGTGAGATATGCCGTAGACTGCTACTCTGACATCATCTATGCTCTCCGCTTCTACGAAGAAGTATCCTCTAATCTCGTTAGGGCTGATTACTGAATAAATTTTAAACTTGTCTCTCTTAATAATGCTCCAAAGCTTGTCTATTACCTGGCGTTCCCTGCCGGCAGTAGTCCTAACTGTTACTATTACATTGCCTTGTTCTTCACTCATAATTAAATTAAATCTCCGCTGTTTTAGTTTATAAGATTTGCCCTAGTATTTGAATTACGAATCCTAGCAAGCCCATAAGCCCTATTCCTAAGGCGGAAACCTTGACTATTGTCAAGTACTCCTCCCGTGTTGGTTTCCGGCTTATTGCAATTATCCTCTTATACTCGAATATTTGTTTTTCAACGGTTTCTTTTATCTTCATATCATTACCTACTTGATGAATTCAATGCCTAACTCGTTCTCTATCTCTTTCTTCCTAGCTTGTTTCACACTCTTCTGTCTTCCGAATATTTGCGGGCTCTCAACGCCTGTAACTACAAGCATTGCCTTAATAGTATTGTTCAAATCGTTTGAAATACTAGCACCCCATATTATCTTAGCATCAGGCGCTAACCTGTCGCTTACTGTGTGAACTACAGTCTTCGCCTCTTCCAGAGTCATATTAGCCCCGCCGCTTACGTTAACTATTGCTCCCTTAGCTCCAGTTATATCAACGTCGAGTAATGGGTTCTCTATAGCCTTCTCTACAGCTTCCATTGCCCTGTTCTCACTGTCACTCTCTCCAACTCCTATCATTGCGACTCCGCCTTCTTTCATAACAGCTCTTATATCATTGAAGTCTAAGTTGATAAGTCCCGGCTTAGTGACTAGTTCAGCAATTCCTTTAACAGCGTTTGTTAGTATCTCATCCGCTACTTTGAATGCAGTGTGCAATGGAAGGTTTGGTGCAATCTCTAATAATTTATCATTAGGTATTACGATTAATGTGTCAACGTTCTCCTGCAGTCTTTCAAGACCGTCTTGGGCGTTGTTCATTCTAGTGTTTCCTTCAACACTGAATGGTAAAGTGACTACTCCTACTGTTAATGCCTTCATCTTCTTTGCTAGTTCAGCAATTACTGGCGCTGCTCCAGTACCAGTTCCTCCACCTAAACCGCAAGTAATGAATACCATGTCAGCACCGTCAAGTGCTTTCCTTAAATCATGCTCTGACTCTTTAGCTGCTTCTCGTCCAACATTAGGGTCTGCTCCTCCTCCTAATCCGGCAGTTAATTCCTTTCCTATTAATACCTTAATATCAGATATAGTGCATAGTAAGTCCTGCGCGTCCGTGTTGACCGCAACGAGTTCAGCACCTTTTATTCCAACCTCACTCATTCTAAGAATGGTGTTGTTTCCTGCACCACCAACTCCTACTACTTTAATTGACGCTCTTCTGGTTGCTAAGAACTCTTCAAGTTCCGCATCCACGTCCTTAGTTCTAGAGTTTTGTGGTTTAATTTTTATCCCGCCTGAAAAGCCGGATTCTTTTTCTCTTCCAAGAGCAGCTTCGATTATTCCTTCCATTTTGAGTCAGTCACCTCTAATATAGTCTTTTGAATAAACTCGTGTATTAAAAAAGTTTACTCAATCGTGTATAAACGTTAAAGTATAACCTTTTTTAAGGCTTTCTTTAACCGCGTTTTTAACCATTTCCTGCAGGTTTTTAGGCACTTCCTGCTTTGTTTTAATTGTTGCGTTTTCCTTGCCTGCTTCAACGTTTACGCCTTCCTTTCCTAATAATTTATCTGTTGCGCTTTTAACGATTTCTTCAGGACTTGTTACTTTTTCAAGTATTTTTATCTCGTAAACGAGTTCCTTTCCTGATAAAGGGTGGTTGAAATCAACCTTTGCAAACCTTCCAGGGCTTACGAAGATTACAGTTCCCATCTGGTTGTCAATATTAACTATCATGCCTTTCACTGGGTCTATCTTTTCCTGTTTGAACTCGCTTATTCTAATATTCTGCATGAATTTAGGGTCTCTTAAGCCGAAAGCTTTCTCAGGAACTACTGTTAATTTATAAGAGTCTCCTGTCTTCCTGCCGATTAGTGAATCGTCAACACCTGGTATTATGAACTTTTTGCCGACTATTACTGTCTCAGGCTCGTACTTCACGCCTTCCCTGTATATTCCCGCACTCTTCGCCTTCTCTTCTTTGGTTGTGTCGAATAATTGGTTGTTCTCTTTCACGTAAGCGTTGTAGTCTAATTTCACGCAGTCATTCTTTTCTATCATAAGATTATCACTTGGTTAATGGGATGGTTATTACTGAGACATTAACATCCCCTTTCTCTCCTTTAACGATGTCAGTGCTTGTCTCTATCTTCCCTACTTTAACATCATTCATGAACTTGTTTTTTAGTATCTCTACAACGTCAACAGCTCTGCTGATTACTCTCCCTCTCGCCTTAACAGTCACTTCCTTCGCTCCGTTCTGGAACTGCGTGATAACTGCGAGCACGTAACTCATCGGCTGCTTGCTGCCAACGTAGATTGTAGAGTCTTTGCTGTCTAACCTCTTCACTTCATTACTCGTCAATTGCTCACACCTCGTTGCTGAATTTATTTAAAATATAACAAAAGTTGAACAGTTTATAAAACTTATTATCTTAAGTTGCAGTTCTGGTTTTCATTAAGATACGCTGATGTTGGGTAGTCACTCCTGCATTTCAATCCCGGCTTTACAAGCCCAGTTCCAGAGTCGCAGTAGGTCTTATCCCTGATAAAATCAAGGTCAAACAATTCATAACTTGTTGAAGAAGTTGGTATACAACCGTCTGTGAAGCAAGGATGAGTACGTGTTACTGTTCTACCCCACTGGTACATTGGAGGATTAATCTCTGTTACACTCTCTAACTGGTTCGCTGGAGCGCTGCTGTAATAAGCGTCAAGGAAAGGCTCGTACCAGTAAATGCAGCTTGTGCTAATAATATTGTTTATCTGTGCTGAACTGTATTGCGTGTTCTTCACAGTTAAAGAAGGTATGTTAGCTGGTGAATTCCAGTTATAAGTGCTGCCTGTTGCTTCGTAAGCGCTCCACAATTCTTCGCAAAAACTTCTTGACTTAACGTACTGCTTCATATCATCTTGTATGATTGGTTGGGCGTAAGTTCCAATAAAAGGATGAGTAGGGTCTCCGTTCTCATCCCTAACAGTAACAGTATTAGCAGTAATACCCGTGCAGTCAGCTACTGTCTCAGGGAAGAACTCTGCACAAGATTCGTAATTCCACAAGTAATGATAAGTTCTCTCCCCGTCATCCCTGTCTATCATGGGCATGTGAGGGTATCTTATCCTTATAAGGCTGCTCCCGTCATCTACAACGTAACCCCAGTCTCCTAATCCAACCTCCCTGCTGGAAGATGTGTAGAAGAATCCTCCAGAAAACCCGAACTGGCCCATTATTGGACTGTAAAGGTTCATGTCTAACAAAAGCGTTCCGTCAGCATCATTATTAGTTAACTTGTACAAGTTTCCCTCATCAACGTTGAATATGGTGTCAAAATTGTTTCCGAACAAAGAACAGTAGTAAGCCACAGTCATTGGCAGGTAACCTATATGGTTTGAAGAGAACAAGTCCGAGTAAGCAAAAGCGTCCTGCTGGCAGTTCGTGAAATCAATAGTTCCCCCAATATTATCCAGTTTCTGGCTGTTTGTTAAGTAATTAGCGCTCTCACAAACTAATGCTGGAGTCTCGCAAAACTCCTGGTAAGTTATAGTCTTTAAAACGTAACCAGAATTGCCTTTAATCAGCCTTAGTGATTCAGCACTCGCGCACTCGTCAACGTTGTCAGTAACGCAGAAGTAATTGCCGTACATGGAATCACCCAGGTATAAAAATCCTTGGTCAGCGCAGCCTGTGAATATATCCCTCTCGTTGCAGCCAGC
This sequence comes from Nanobdellota archaeon, assembly GCA_016931175.1. Classification (GTDB taxonomy): domain Archaea; phylum Nanobdellota; class Nanobdellia; order Tiddalikarchaeales; family Tiddalikarchaeaceae; genus CG07-land. The sequence continues at coordinate 96,743 of JAFGFH010000006.1, read as the reverse complement.
TTTTGCCCAGGCGTGAGTGTGAATAGTGCAAGTTATTCCTGACATTATGTTCTGCGTAGCTTCAACGATTCTCCTGCACTGGTAAACCCCGTTGGGTTGTATTACTTCATAAGAGGAAGACTGTGAGTAAACGCAGAATGGGTCATAGCCTTGTTCGCAAGATAATTTGTCATTAACTCCAGTGCATATGTAATCCGAGACTTTTTTAGCCTTAGTGTTATCTATTGTTCTGGCATCAATGAATGACTGTGTTGAGTCAATATAATTATCAAAATTAATGTCTTCAAAGAATCCCAAGTATTCCTGTTTAACCCTGCCATTCGTGCAGTAAAGCCCGGCAACATTATCAGTGTCGCTCCATTCAAAACCTGAAGGGCAGCAGTGCCCGTAACCCTCCTCTGTCCTAACATCAACTGCTTCATTATTCTTGTCGCAGTGGCTGCTAAAGCACTCGCAGTCATCAGTGCATAAAGCGTTGCCCGCGCCTAAAACGTTCTCGTAACCATCCCCTGTTCCAAGAAAAGAACCCTCATTGGAGAAGTACAAGTTATAATCTTTATTGTTGAAATAATAAGATACTGTTGTCTCATCCCTGCCCATTATTGTACCATTAGCATACATTGGCAGCGAGTTACCGTACCTCTTGAACAAGCAACCGTTAGCATCTATGAACTCGTGCGTTACGCACAACGGGTTGCACACGCTTGACTTGTCCTGAGTCTTAACCTGGCAAGCCTTGTCGCTGTCAGTTATTAAGTCAGAGAATTTGTAATTAGTCACTGGAATTATGGAATTGAAAGCGTCCAATTCATCTGTTGTAACATAAGGGCAGTCCGTCGGGCACGATAAGCAGCTTTCAGGAGGATAGCTCAAACAATTGCTTGAATCCTCGCAAATCTCGCAAACGCTGTTTCCGCATACAGGGAATATGTTATACGTGAGCCTCGTGTAAAAGCTTACCTTGAATATTTTAAGCTCGTTATCATCCCCGCTACCAGCTGTGAAGAATATCCTGTAATTCTGTCCGTCAAGCAGGAAATAAGAACCGCTCGTTATCCTAGGGTATAATACTGTGCTGAAATCAAAACCCGTCCTCCCGCTCTCATAAGGGTAAATGTCTGCTAATAATTTATTTTCCCCAACCCTTTCATACACTAGCACGTCATAACTTGATTCGCCAATAAAAACATTAGTTGCAGTGAACGCGGTGCTTACTCCAGCTCCAACGTTATAAGCGCAGTAAGCGTTGTAAGTCCCGGGATTAGCGCAGGTTCTGCCTTCACCGCAGTCAGCGTTGCTAAAACATATTGGGCAAATGCAAAGCCTAGAACCTGCCTGGTCAAAGATTACCTGATTCATTGCTCCCGCTGATGAAGGGCAGTAACTCGTCCTGCAAGTCAAACAGTCAGGGTCCTGGTCAAGGTAGCAATTAGACGGGCAGTAACCGTCACTTGGTCCGCAGCTCCTGGAAACAGTGTAGCAGAACTTGCAGTTGCTGTTGTCATAACTCCCGCAAACCGCTGTTAAATCATTAGTGTTTAAAGCTGAACAGTCACTGTTAGAATTGCACTGGTTGCAGCTCGTCTCGCACCCCATGTTAGCGCTGTTAATATTGCCTCCCGTGTCCAAGCAGTCAAGGTACCCGAAATCACAGTAAGCACTGAAAGCTGGGGAGCCTGTTCCAAAGCACCAAGTATCAGGGCAGCTGGGAGCGTCGCCTTTCCAACTGCTTATGTGCAGGTACAAGTAACCGCTTCCCCCCTGGTTGTCAAAAGGGTCTGTTAGTGTAGGCAGCCTGTCAGGGTTAAAACAATTGCATCTTCCCTGCAAGTCATCAGCGTAAGAATAACAAGTATTGCCGTCACAATTGTAAACCCCTCCAGAGTAAGTGCAAGATGCTGAAAAAACCGGCGAAATTATTAATAATACTATTGTTAAAAGAATTGTTTTCTTCAACTGCATTGCTCTAAATCACCTCCTGCCCCGCAGCCTTTCAGAGAAACCACGTTCTCAGTCTCCCCGTAAGGGTCGTATAGTGACTGCTCGCTTACCTTAACAGGAACCTTGTTTGGAATCTCCAAGTTGAACATGCCGTCAAATACTGTGCTGATTTTAGAGCAGTACTGGTAAGAGTAATGAACCTGGCCGTAAACGCATCCTACATAATCAGAATTGTCGCAGTCATAGGATAGTCCAGTATTAGTGAGGTATAAGGTTTCATCAAAATCTTCAAAAGTTAAGGTATTATTCCTGTTGTATTGTATCATCCGGGCGAGGTTTAAAATCTTGGGAGCACTCTTCCAGTAAACACCTGGTGTTCCAGTCTCTCCTGGAGGCAGTTCCTCCTCAGCGCACACGTAAAAATTACCTTCAGTGTTTATTTCATCATTAAGTTCGTAACAAACCCCGTTATGCCCGCACTGCGTGGACCTGCAGCACCAGTGCTCATCATCAGTGTCAGTCTGGCACGTGAGAGCAGGCCTAACCTCCGGATCTACAAGAACATACTGGTAGAATCCAGGGTCGCAGTCATTGCCTCCGTAAGCACTGTCACAATTGCCTCCCATTAAAGTATACTTAATACAATTTCCAGCATCGCAGTCCATGTAACAAATTGAATTAATATTCGCAGTGCTCGTGTATCCCAAATAATTTGCACCACTGCAAGGATTATCATAACAATTATTACCGCAGCCCCCGCAATTAGTTGTTGTTGTAATATCCGTCTCGCAACCATCCCACGCATTAGCACCAGAGCCACCGTCATTATTGCAGTCTTTGTAACCTGAGGTGCAGTAACCGTAACCATACTTTTCAAAGCTGTTTAATCCCCACTGCCAATCTTGACAGTAAGTCACTCCATAAACAGTGCTTTCATAATCTGCATAGTTTGGACTGGTTATTTGAACATAACCCTCTGTTAATTTATCTCCAAAATCAGGTCCGCATTTTATGTGAATTCTTGTATAATCAATCTCTGTCTGGCATACGCCATTAACGCACGGCGCGTCGCCGCAGTCAACACCGCACCCCCCGCAATTATTAGGGTCCGCGAGTATGTAAGTAGCACAACCTGTTTGTGTTCCGCATTTTTCCCAGCCGCTTTCACAAGTGCATGTTCCACTTATATCAGCACCGCTGCAGGGACTTAAATATTCACCGCAATAAGTACAATCACTGCCGCAATCAGCAACAGTTGTGTGAACACCGCAATTATTAAAAATTTCACAACCCCACACTGCGCCAAGGTGCCAAGGGTTAGCGCCGCAGACATTACCTGACCAAGTAAGCTCTGAAAAAGATGTATTAATTAAAAGTAACAATATTATTGCAAATATTAACTTCTTCATCTCACTACCTCTTTGTCTATGTAATCGTCGTCTTCTACGAATATTGGCAAGTAATGGTATAACCTGGCAATTAATTCATTGGTTGAGACGCTGTTAAAGTTAAGTTCAGGCAGTATTGTTGGCTGGCATTCTTTGCAACCGCATTCAGGCTCTGCTCTCGCCCCGGGTATATTCTCTAACAATAAATCGCAAGCAGGATTAGTCTCAGACTGCAAACCGACGTTGCCTATCATTTGGTCAAAGACTGCATTATCCCTGTAAGCAAAACTCCACTTTATTGGAAGAGAGACATAGCTCGTGTTTAACTGAATCGCATACAACCTTTCAAGCATTGTATCTGCAGCTTGGAAGCTTACAAAACCCTCAGAGTACTCAAGCTCAGGAAGAACACTGCTGCCTTCTTCAAAGAACACTCCAATATTATCCTCCTCATTGCTAAAACTTACAAGCTCCCTGTTCACGCCGTCACCATTATCACAACTAAGCTCTCCGAAATTTAAAACAGTAATGCCAGTATTTGAGTATTGCTCAACGCAAACATCGCTTATGAACTCTAAAAAATCCTCAATGTCATCCGCTGCAGCCTCGTAACTGCTGCCGTCATAAGTCTTTGACTTGAAAGCGTTGTACAAGCCAGTCATGTCATCAATTATGTAATCCCAACCGTAACCCTGCGCCCTGATGCTTAATATAGAATACCACAACTCTTCGTCAGTAAGTGTTGAGAAATCCGTGAAGTCCTCGCCTTGCGGCCTTACACAATCAGCAGTTGTCTGAGTATCATAATACTCGTAAGAGCCTCCGTAGTTAAAACCGTTAACGTTAACAACGTCAATAGTGTCGTCAAAGTCAATCCTTACAATATCAATGTTAGTAATAACTCCTGAACTTGAAAGTGTGAGAGTGTGAGTGTTGCTCGAGCCAGTGCTTGATAATGTTACAACGTCATCGTAATTCACTCTAGTATTATCAGAGTAAGAGCAGGACTTTCCCTTCAAAGTGTTTCCGTACTTGTTGTTTATCAAGTTGCAGTAAGAGTTGCTTCTAACATTAACTCCGACGCATTTGCCTGTAACAGGGTCGTAGTTAATCGCGGGACAGCAACCGAAGCCGTTTTCGTAATCAGACAAGTCAGCTCCGTCCCACTCGTTCTGTGCGCAGAATCCAATCTCTCCAGGGCCTGTAATCATCTCGTAATAATCTCCTTCCCCGTAGTAATTAAACTGGTAGTTTGAAGGAACAGCATCGCTGAATTGAAGAGAGGCTTGCGTTTCCCCAGTTCCTTGTATGAAAATATTATATTCTCCCGGCAAAGCCTCGAACTCGTACTGCCTGATCGTTAATGAAGGGTTTTGAGGGTTGCAGTCCGTCGGGCACGACTCTTCAGGGTAATTCTGCGTATTGCTTAAACACTTAAAGTAATCTCCTGGGTTCTGCAATGAAAAAACGCAGTTGCTGCAGGCATTATCCCCGCAACCCGTCCAGCAGTCAACAGGGTTATTAGCGTGCGTCTCGCCGTACTCGCATACGCCGTTATTAGCAGTAGCGCAGTCAGCGCAGTTATAAATCGTCTCTCCTTCTGCACTATTACAGACATTGTCCCCGCAAGTATTTGGTGGAACTGATATGCCCGTGCTTATCGATGCTCCAAGGCTTGATTTTATGAACCTGAATATTGGGCGCAGCTTGTAATCGTAAGCGTCACTCCTATCGTAAACGAATGGGTTGGACGTTGACATGTATAATTCGTTGCTCGCGTGCTGCATCAAGCAGTCATAACTGCAGTCGTTATTGTAAGGATCCTCCCCGCAGCCGCTGTCATCGTAGATGTCAAAAACACTGGTTGTTCTTAACTCTCCTGCTCCTGCAACCGCTGCGCCTCCGCAGTTTATATCAAAGACTTCACTGCCAAAATCATTCTTCCAATCCTTCATGCTCTTCTTATTAACGGGGTCAGCGTCGTAGTGGGGGTTGAAAACCATGTTCTCTAAAGAACTAACAAGGTAATTCTTAATCTCTTCCTGCAATATAATGTTTTTTGAAAAATCAATCATATCCTGAACAGGTATTGGTATGTTCTGCAGCGACACGAGCTGGGAGCTGAACTCCATCATTGGAACTCCCCCTGAACCCCTGCCAATAAAACCCTGAGTGGATGCGCCGTAAGGAACCCATGCAAACTCGCACATTATATCACTGCAACCCCTGAATTCGAGCTGGAAAGTCACTTCAGCTTTGCTTCCGAAATACGTTGCCAGGTAAGAAGAGAATTCAGGGCTGGGCTTGTAGAAGTAATTATTTGCCAGACTCACTAATTGGTTTATAATATCACTAGTGTCTGCTCCTTCCCATAAAGTCCCGTTGTCGTAATAATTTTCAGGCGTGAAAGTGTAGCTTGAAGCGCAGTAATAACCTGGATTCGTATCTCCTATCTTGTAATAGTAAGGAACTCCAGAGTAAGTCTCTGGTATCTCTAAATTATTGCTCTTGCACCACAAAGCTCCGCAGTAGTCCAGATTAGAGCACGAGGATTCAACCCCGAAAGCGTTCAAGCAGCCCTGGTGGCATGAGAAACCATTCGCTGTTCCTTCATTGCCGTTGTCAAAGTTAGTCTTTAATGAAGTGTAAGATATTAGAGTGTCAGTGTTTTCGCAGCATAGTTTAGCAACCATTGTTGGAATAGTAGTGCAAGTCTGATAAGAATACATTTGATTATCACACTTCCATAATCCCTGGCTTTCAGGATTAAAGAAAAGGTTTGGATTATCTTTAAAGCACCTGCTAATTAACTCACTCGATGGACTTGGAATCTTAGAATTAAGTATGTCATAACAAGCCCTTGCTTGAATGTCATAATCCGGGTTTGCAGTGTCAGATACTGTTTCAAGATTAACACTGTTATACTCTGCAACGTTCTCAACCCCTCCCTGGCTTCCCAGGAAGAATAATACTGTTTCTATAACGAACCTCCTCTCCTGGTCTATGAACTTTTGGTACTCCTCGCTTATTTGCAGGATTGAAGCAGCGGATATCCTGTAATCTATGGCAGTGCTCTGCCCGTTAAGGAACAAGTACAAACTCATACCTGCCAATCCAAGCAGTATCAGGAATGCTACAATGTATAATCCTCCAACTGGAATCTCTGCCCTCTTTTTCATACCTCTCCCTCCAGGTACAAGTCCCCGTTGTAACACACTGTTCCTTGAACAATCGCTTCACCGTAAAGCTTGCACTGCCAGTAAGCTGACTTCTGGTAAGCTGCTTGTATTATTTCATCTGTAACGTATAATCCTGCAAAGCCAGTTCTCACCGGCCCGTATAACCTAACCAGGCACGCTGCTGGCGCGCCTTCTCTTAAGATTTGCATAAAAACTCTCTCATTATTAACTATTATCTCAGAAGGCCCGTACACTAGTTCAAGCAGTTCCTCATACTCTTCCTGGTTATCGCTCATGAAGAACTCCTGCTGGTTAACTAACTGGTAAGTCTGCAACAAGTCACTCTTTAATGTTCCCTCATCTACTGGTTCGCCCTCGCGCACGTATTCTCCTCCAATAATACTGTTAAGAACTAAGAAGCACTTCAAACTAACCTCAGAGTCCCTCATTAAAACAACTGGGCGCACAGTGACTTGGTCAACGTAGAAAGCAGTATAACCTAGAAGAACTGCCAGCATAATCATCATGATAAATATTGATAATGTTATCGCGCTGGCTTTTCTCATATTAACGGCAACCCCAATTCTTCGCAAGCTTCAGGCTGGTAAACTTGCAGATTATAAGCTCCCACGGTTGTGCTGCTAAAGAAAGGATCGCACATTGTAGGTATTTTTATTACGCAGAATTTTACTGTGAAAAGCCCGGGATTTTCAACGAATTCATTAATGCCAGTATTATACCTCAGGTTTACTGCGTACTGCAGCTGGGTCTCGAACACGTTGCCAGACTCTGAAGTGGTGCCTGAGAGCATGCCTTTTGCTATAGAACAATTAATGTAACCGTTGTAAGGTTCAACGTTTCTTGAAACATCATTGAATTCCTCACTCCAGCAGTTAACTCTGGGGCTTACGATTATACTATCCCTGCTGACGCTTCCAAAACTTATTTTATTAATTGCTTGATCACAGTCAAGACTCGTATCCTCATAATTTACCAAATCATTGTACTTGTATTGAAGCAATTCTTCGCACTCGTAATAGCACGGCGAGTTGCATACTGAAGGGTCGCATATTTCGTAAATAATTGCGGAACCAACTGATGAGTAAACATCGTTTGAAAAGTTCAGCAACTGCCCTGTTATTAAATCCTTAACGTATACTTCATAAACCATTACAGGGTACGAAGCATAAGGGTTCTGGGGGTCTCCTGAGAATGAACCGCTAACCAAGTCATACCTTAAACAGTTCTGGTTGTCATAATTTAACAGTTTGGAAACGTCAATTACTCCAGGCTTAACTCTTGAGAATGACTTGAAATTAACCCCGTTATAGTAAGGTATTATTTGGGAGTAAGCGAAGCAGTCGCTGCTGCTTATAAGCCTCCTGCCGTAATTATAGTAAAGAGTCTCCTCCCTCAAGCCTTCAGCTCTCGCGCTTGAACCGCTGATTAATGATATGAAAAGGAAAGTGAATGTTAATATGCCGATTAAACCTATCAAGTGCATGAACATAACGTTCGTTATCTCAATCTGGGATTTCCTCATCTGTTATCACACGCTCCCTCATCAAGTAGGTAATTAAACCTGGCATCAACGCCTTTAATTATTAACGAGTTGGCTTCAAGTGTTAGGTAAGGTTTCAGGCAGCTTGAAACGCTCGCATAATAAGTGTATCCGTTGTTCACTAGTTCTATAAAACTGGGATCAAAGATTATGCTTTCTATATTATCGCAAGGGTTTCTTAGAACGAAGTTTTCTATGTTAAAGCAGTAATCTGTCACGTAAGAGTTAACAGTTAATCCTTCAAAATTCGTTGTATTATCTATTGTGCCGTTCTCGTAAACGTAGTTTTCATCTATTATTAGCCTCTCCTGGCATATTATTGTTTCATTGTATATGCTCCACTTGTAACCTTTTAGTAACTGGAGGAAGTAGCCCTCGCTTGTTCCCTCAACCTCGTTTGCTCTTCTGTAAGATAATAAGACTTCCTCATTTACTGGAGAGTCCCTGTAAGGCCTCACGCAAGGAGCAGTGTCGCAATTAATGCTTGTTTGAAGCAGGTAATTCAAACCGTTTGGTTCGCATAATTTATTGTAAGTGTCAGCCAGGAATTCAAGAAAAGTGGCGAGAGTGCTCGGGTTGTAATAATCATCGTATAACGTATTATAATAATCTCCCACGTTGTATTTAGATACTACGAACGACCAGTCCTCTACCTTAATGCTGTAAGGCGTTTGTGCAGTCATCATGTCAGCGTCTTTATAACTGGCAGCGAAGGGGGCGTAAGCCTGGTCGCAGTAGCTGAAAGTATCAGTTGAGAAAGGGCAAAGCTGCGCGTTATAGTAAGGTATTTCAACACTTAGAAAAGCTGGTCTTGGGAATGATATTGCTCCTGGCGAAGCAAAATCCTTCGTGTTATAATCATAATTAACGTAAGGGTCGTTGTAAACGTATAATTTCTGAGTGTTTAACAATACGTCCCTGATTACTACCGCGTCCCCGCTGAAGCAGTGAAAAGACGTTGACTCATCACCCGGCTGGTTATAGTTCCACAAGCAAGCGCTGGGCCCGTAATAATTAATAGTAACTTCACCAGGCATTGTATAAGCCAAGTCGTACATTGTTGCAATATCATAAGCTACTCCTGCCATAACAGCTGCTATGTCAAAGGTTGGCTGGAGGAAGTATCCTCCTATGAATGCGGAGATTGACAGAGCTAAACCAACAGTTAGTAAACTAAATACAGTAGTCATTGAAATGCCTTCTACTGGCATATTTATAAAAAAACCACGGTGTTTTAAAAGACTTTTTAAACCCAAAAAAAATTGGTAACTTAATTACTCGTTTGCGGGTAATGTGTCAATATCTATTAAACAGTTCTGAGTGTTAGTGTCCTCCATTGAAAGTATTAAAGCTCCAATGTCTAAACTAACCGGGGAGTTGTAAGAGCTGGTTATTCCCAGGAAGATTCCCCTCTGCCTCCCTTTTGATCCAATAAAGTTTCCTTGAATGTAAGGGCAGAAGCAGGAGTTCTTTTGAGGTATTACCTCGCAGGTTGAAATCTCTGAAAAAAGCCCTGCCTTGGTTAGCCTGTAAACCTCCTTGGTTACAAACTCTAAGTAACTGTTACTCTCAGCGAGTATGCTGCTCTCCTTTAAATCAATCGTTAAATAGTAGTGCTCGGATTCTGAAGCTCCGTAATAAAACCTGTAAATAGAATCATCCTTATCAAACAATTTATAATAACAATCTTTTATATCTGTTGCTTCCTCGCTCGCATCAGTTGCTAAACCCGCCAAGGTCAAATCTATTACTTGCTCGAATACGTCCCTATCCGTCTCACCCTCAGTTGAAACATAATTATTAAAGTTGGAGTCGAACTCACTCCTGGCGTAAGAGTATAATCTCGGGAAGCACATTGTGAGTTCCGGGTACCTGAAGGTGAAGAAGTCCATCTCGTTCTTAACAACGCAGAAGCAGGACGACGTCTTGCACCTGTCCAGGTAGACGTAGTTCTTCCTGCTGTTTGACAAACCTTGGTATAAGTTAATAGCTTCGCCTAAGTTGCCTTCAACATCGTCCTGTAAAGCGCTTAATACGTTGAATGTGTTTCTTGGAAAAGTGAAACTAGTTTCAGCATCTTCAGGGAGCATTACTTGAACTAGTGAAGTCTTCTCATCATAAACTAAATTGTTTAGAACGCTTAATCCCTCCTGGCTCGTGCAGATATCCTCAACTCCTTCCCGCAGTCCCATCTCTGATTTTGGGAAAACGTTGAATAATACAATGCCTATAACAACTATTACGAATACTACTGGCAAGTACTTGAATACTTGTATTACTAAGTCTGGCGCCTCGCTTGACATATTAAATATTCGCCTCTGTCATAATTGATGCAATGTTAGTTATTGAAGTGTAGCAAGTATCAGGGGTTAAAACGTCGTTCTGGTAATACTGCATGTTTAATAATTCCATGATAGTATTATAATTTAGGATTTCACTGTTTTCTAACTTGCTAGTGGTTAGTATTGAGAAGATTCCAGCACTGTTGTCAAGAGTTACGTTAAAATTGTATGGCTTGTTCTTGCAGTAAGGATTTTTGCCTGCTGAGCGCGCGAGGTCTCCCATAGCCCTGCATTCAATAACGTTGCCTACGAATGAGAACTTGTGAGCTTTGGAAAAATCGTTCAACTTGTCACTCGTGACTCCGTTGTTGCCGCTTCCTGTTTTAATCCTTAGTATATTATAACCGTCGCCGCTTACTAATTCTAACTTGTTAGCGTAATCATTCATGTAAGTTACGCAATTCTGGCACGCTGGATTATCTGCAGTGTTTAATTTGTCATTGCAGAACTTCATAATCTCCCTTGGCGCACCGCTTGAGGGGTAATTCGCGTCATTATCCATATTGTTCAAGCAGTTGTCGTAATCTGCAGGATTCTCTCCCCAGCAGATTTCAACGCAAGCGTTTGGTATGAAATACTCGGGCTCGACTAAAAGAAATGTTGTCATTTCAGAGATGCACACGCAAGCGTCTCCAACGCATTTTCTTAATTCTTCCCTGTTCGCAACTCCCTGGTTAAAGCTTGACTGCCCAGTGCTTGAGCTTATTATTTGTTCAAAGAAGTCAGTGTCATCCAAGTTAACTGCTACGTTGTTAAACCTCTGCCCCTCAAACACGTAGTAGGGTATTTGGGAATCGTCCTTGAAGTAAGCAGAGAAGACCACATATGTTGGGTTGAATTGGAGCTTGGCAGCTGTTGAGTAAGTGTTCTGCATCGAATCAGTGATTACCTCCGTTATTCTCAAGTAGCTGTAGTAAGCGCTCTCCTTTGCTAAATTAGTTACTGCAGTGTTTAGTAACAAGTAGCCGCCGAGTATTGCAAATACTGTGAATATCCCCATTGCAACCACTGCTAAGAATCCTAACGCGTCTGCTGCCATAATTAAATAAAAAAAAGAAATTAAACAAATAAAAACTTAATCTTTCAAGTTCCTGCTTCTGCTTCCTGCCCCGCACCTAGTAAATCACCAGCTTCTGGCAATTCATCCACGGCTCCGGAACCGAAGTCGCTGAGTCCGCCGAACATGTCGCCAAGCTGACCGCCTACAAAAGTAATCACTATTATCAGTAATAATAATAGTATTACTATCACTACTATAGTCTGCATGCTTAACTCTTGGCTTTTACGATTCATTAGCTAGCCCTAACTTTTAATTTTTACCGCAAGTAGCTGCATCCCCTATTGAACCTGGGTCTTCGAAGTCAAAACTTCCTCCAGTGTAAGTAATTGCGCAGTAAATGCTTGGTGATTGTCCGTCAAGCAAGCAATCGTATGCTAGTGAGCATAGTTCTGGACCAAATAATCCATTTTCTTCTATTGATCCGCTCTCGTCTAAGTCGCTTGATTCACAGCAAAAACTCTTAAGCTGATTGGTGTACTGTGCTGGGTCTGCTTCTACATCGTCATAGTCAAGCATTAAGTTCAAAGTGTTGCACCTTGACTGGCAGCTTGAAAGGAATGATGTGATTCTAACCTCCTCATCACTTGCTCCAATGCTTGTGAAACCGCTGAGTAAGTCTCCTCCTCCGAAGATTAGGATGCCTCCAACGATTAATAATACAAGCAAAGCTAATGCACCGACTACGATTAAGTTCAATGATAGTTCTTGTGCTTTTCTCATAAGATTATCTAGAAATCGGTATTTTTTAAATGTTACCAGTTGATTCAACGTATTCTGTTGTAGTATTCATAAAACCTAGAAGGTTTTGAATCAATTCAAAAGGCCCGCCCTGCGCGGAGAAGACGTAGAAGAGTATTATGCCCAGGGCAAAGATGGCAATTATTAAAACAACTATAGTCTTCATCTCCAATTCTGCTTTCCTAATCAAAAAAACTCACCTATTAAATCCTCAATAAAACCGCCAGTCTGTTCAGCATTAGCAAACAAGCCGCTTATTAATAAAACTATTAAGAGTATTGCAACAATTACGAGTATGAAACCAATAACCTGCTCTATCTCAATATCTGCCTTTCTCATGAAATAATCCGAAGCAGTCCTGGTTTTAAAAGTTTTATAATCCTGACAAGTTGCCGAAGAGGTTGCCGATTGAATCAAGAACTCCTCCCCCTCCCTGATTAATACCTATGATTAAAATCGAGAATAATAATATAACAACTACAACTATTACTATAATTACTACCATTTCAACGTCAGCCTTCCTCATACAACATCAGCCCCGCAGGTGTCAAACTTTTCATAACAAATAATAATACTATCAGTATTGTATAAAAATATGTTGTCACCAACAGACGGCCAAGTATCACTCCCCAAGGCTACGAAGTTGTTCCACACGTCAAGCCCGCCGCAAGTAAGGTAATCATCGCCAGCCCTTTGCGCGGCGAATATGCTGCCCCAGTCAAAGTAGTCAATGTAAGATATTACTATTCTGCCGCACCCGTCAATAACGGTTGACCCGTCATTTGATGCTTCATAATCAGTCCTGCGGTTGTAACCTGAAACGTTTGCAAAACTGCACAAAGCAGCGTCGTAATTAAAACAAGCAGAAGATTCGTAAGTCCTGTGCTCAACAAAGTTTTTAGGAGTTATTGACTCAAGAGGGCAGTCAACGGTTATTATGCTGCCCCCGCTTGATACGAACTCTTCATACTCCCTGTAGTAATTGTCTTCTGCACCCCAATACTCTATCATCTCGTCTTTTGGAGCGCACCATTTTATGGCAGCCAACAAGTCTAAGTAATCAACGCACCCGCCTTCAACGTATTGTCCTGTTCCCGCATCAAAGTAACTCCCCGTGCAGTATTCCCTGTCAAGAGAACTTATTGGAGCATTAACCTGCTCTCCGCAAGAGTTCTCGTACAATAACCTCGCAGTTAACTCCCCAAAAGAGACAAATTCTCCAGGCCCAGTAGGTATTGTGAAGTCGTAGATTATTTCAGCGCAGTCAAAGTAAACGTTCTTTCCAAGAGGGTGCCTGCTTGGAAGAGGCTGGTTAGTGTCGCCTTCAAACATGGTCCAGCACCTCTCCAACTCGTACAAGAATAACTCCTTGAATACTTCAGTGTCTGTCACTGCACCAACTCCCGGCCCCGTAGCATATTCGAAATTGGAATGCTTAACACAGAAGAAGCTTGCCAAACCCCACAAGTCAGCGCCTATTCCAGCAACGTTTCCTCTCTGCCCTATTAATCCAACGAACCAGTTAGCGTACGCGTTCCAAACAGCGTTGTTAGCCTCTATCAGTGTCATGCACATGGAATCGTACAATCCGTTGACGAATCCTCCTCCGAAACCAACAACTGCGTTCTCACCGCTGTACAAGTCCACGGGCTCGCACGTAAGATTAGTTACGTTATTCAGTATAGTTGCCATTAAAACTATTAAAATAACTCCGAAAAGCATGACGAAGATTTTAACTATGAACTTCATGTTACCACCACTATGCCTTGGTCAATACTCTCAAACTCGTCCAAGTGAATAAGCTCGTAAGGAACGTACGGAACGAAGCATACAGCAACGTAATCGTGATTGTTGGAAGTGTCCCAGAAAACGTTGCCCTGCTGAATAGTTCCTCCCAAGTAAATAATATTATTCTCGCACTCGGGAAAACTGTGCCAAGTGGAATCAGTTGCCTGCTGCAGCCAATCCGCGTAGTCAAAGAACCTAATATAAAAAGTTCCCCTCTTTAACAATGAATAATACTCATAATTTGAACTCTCCCCTACTTGTGATACTCCAGTAAAAAAATAACGGGTTTCTTCTTGGAAATTAAAATTTTCACCTGCTATAGTGAATGACGGTATCTCCCTAGACCTGTAAGTGTCTCCTGAAGGGCTAGTATAATATGGATTATTTGCTAATGCTGCGCATTGAGTATTGCATTGAGACAAGCAAGTGTTAAACTCGCTGTAATAATCTGATATTACCTCGCAGTTCCTCGCGCACAAGTCGTTGCAGAACATTATCAAATCCTGATTAGTGTCCGCGAAAACATCTTGAACATACCTAGTTAACCTAAATTGCCAAGCGTTCAAAATAGCTTCTCTCATGCTAAAGCACCCGTTCTCACCGTGAGATGCCATGTCAAAACTTCCGTAAATATCAGGAACAACGGATGGAGGAATGCATGAAGTAGTGTAGAAATATAACGCTTCCCCTTCTTCAGTAAGAGGCACTGCAGCGTAAGGAGGAACAGCATAATAAGAGGATATTGATGGGGTGTAAGGATTAGGTATTACCCCTGTCTCGTTTATTGCCCCGAAGCACTCCTCTGCTTCTCCTCCTCTTACTCCCTCGTAGCCTTCAAAAATTGCTTTATATATTGACTGCGCGTATACTGGTTTGAAGCATAACCTGAAGTAGTTGCTGTTGTCAAGTCCCGGGTTATCGTAGTCAAAGGTTTTTTCAAAGTTGGAATCGTTTAATATTAACGCGTAAACCCTCATCAAGTCAACGCCTGTTGTAAGGTATTCAGTATTATCCGCGCCTTGCTCGTAAGTGAGAACTGGCGCGTCATAGATTAAGGCATCGCATAATATGCTAGCGTGCGGGAAGACGCCATCCATTCTTCCAGCACCGTACTTGTTAAAGCACTCAACTATTTTCTCAGCAAGCAACTCCTCAAAATCACTTGTTTCAACCTCAACATTATACCTGCACATTAAAGGCAGAATGTTAAATATATCATCAGGTATTATCGCCCTGCCCCAAGCTCCTGCGAACAAGTTGTTAAATATGCTTCTTGTTTGAACGCTTAAAGAGCAGAAAGAGTCGCCCATGAAACCAGTAGCGTTCTGCAATAATGGGAAGAAGACGAGAACAACCAATACTATGAAAAGCACTACTCCAATCATTTGAGGAACCATATCATCATCAGCCATTAGTTAACAACCTGTAAATAACCAATACCTTCTCCATTGAAGAGTTAAGCAATTGCCCGGCAAAACCTTCCTCTCCTCCAAATATGCGCACTATTACAATAATAGCAAGAACTGCGAGTATAACCAATCCTACATAAATTAACGTATTGCTTGCCCCTAATCTTCTGCTCATTGCACGCACCAGTGAATACTCGTTTCAAACATATTATTACTAAAATCTAAGTCATTTATAAGATTTCTAGTATAAAAGGATTCGATAACTGGTTTGTTAACAATGTCTGAATCGCAGGTTAAGTAATAAGGCCCTAAATCGCAGTAACAGTTCTCGTCGCCGATATTAACTGCTGGGCACTCCATTCCGTTCTCGCCGTATAATACTCCGTTATCAAACCAGAACACGGGCATTAAATCATAAGGCCTGCCGGGGTGAACGTCATCAGAGTCGTGCGTTACTTGAACGTAATTAGTGGTTATTAAATTCCCGAACTCGTCGTAATCCCTGGAGGATATAACAAGAGGTGTTAAATCCCCTGACTCGTCGTACTCGTAAACCCTGTAATCACTCACTGGGGACTGGAAAATAACAGCTCCCAAGGCATTGGTCAGTATGTTGTTGCCGTTCTCGTCCAACTCGTAAAGGTAATTAGTTTCAGGATTATTAACTGGTTCAACTATTTCGCCTTCTTCACTAAGGTAGTAATAATTCTCTTCACGAGCGTAAGAGATGCTAATCCTTGCCGTGCCGTCGCTGCACTCGTACAAGTTAACAGGTCCGAGATTAACACGTGCAGTGCTTAAGTCAAGATAAACAGACATTGATTTCTCATCCCCTATTGTGAAGGGCTGGACGCTTGCTGTTGAGTAAGGCACGCCGTTCTCGTCATATAATTTTAAAACCACTTGGTCAATTAATAACTCCCTGTAAACACCAAGAGAATCCTTCAACTCAACCTTTAACTCCAAAGGAACATCCCTGTTCATATTATCTAAGTCAACTCTTAAAGTGTACGGGTTATAATCTGCTGGAACGTAAGTCTCGTAAACGTTTTCTGACAAGAAATAATTCTGGCAATTATACACTCCTCCTGACTCAAAGCATAATGTTGGATTGTACGTATTAGTTCCTGACAATATATCTCTTAAAAAGTCCTGCGTTTCGCATACTCCTCCAGGGCAAGCTTCCTTAACACCGTAAGGTCTTTGCACACTGCAGTACTTAGCGCATACAATATCAGAGTAAGGCGACAAGTGCTCGCCGTCCGCGTCCCGTATCCTTACCTTGTAGCAATAATTGACTGAGTACTCCCTTATCGGGTCTATGAAGTAATTAAAGTCGCCTACGTATATTGAAGTGTCAGGGTTTGTTCTCGTAATCTCGTAATAATAATTCGGAGGAAGCGTTCCTATTACTGATACTTTCATATTATACGGCTGGCTAGATGGTGCGAAAAACCCCTTTCTAATAATTTCTGTTATTATGTTTTGTTGCCCGTTATAGACTACTGAACTCACTTCCGGATTGATTAACGGCTCACAGTCTCCGGACACGAAGTACTCATCCTCGTGGCAGTTCTCATCACCGTTCGCGTCAATCCACTCATTATTAAAGCTGCAGTAGTCAGTGTCCCCGTCCGTGTCAGCGTCAATGTTCTGGCCGCAGACATTGTTGGACGCGCACGCGGATGATGTCAAGCAGCAAGCCCTTAAGTCACTGCTGGCGCCGTCCATTGAAGCGGCGAAAGTTGAAGTTATGTCAAACTCGTTAGCGTCATCACCGCAGCACTGGTTGGTTGTTCCTCCAATATTCCAGGTGTGGCCTAAGAGTTCGCAAATAGTCTGGCTAGTGTCAGGGTCTAATGTTGTTGAAGTGCATGCTGCAACACCCGCGGGGCCGGTGCATGAGAATGTTAAGAACTCAGTGCCGTATACTCCATCCAAATCGCTGCAAGTTGAACTTGAGTAAGTGCAATCTACTGAACTGCACCCAGTTCCCGTCATTAAAGTATTAGTGTCCTGGCAGTAAGTGTGCCCAACGCATTCCAAAGAAGTGCTAGCGCACCCGGTTGAGGAACACTGCTTATCGTATAATTTTACAGTTCCCGAGCACGAGTTTGCCAAAGAGCAAGTGTTCTTATTGCCGTTGTTGCAGTAAGTGCATGTTGCTCCCGAGGTTAAGTAAAAGTCATCAAGTGTGCCGTCATCACCGCAGCACCCTGGAAAGTCTCCTGTCGCGGGAATTCCTATCCAGCGAGTAGTGTCTCCGAAGTAAAAGTTTGCGCAATTAGTTGATGAATCATCCGGCTGCGCGGTAGTGTAAACGCATTCTCCTAAAGAGCATGAGTAATCCTTGTAAGTCCCGCTGTACTGGCCGTCGTAATTATCACAATCTTCTGTGGTGTAAGTGCACCCTGATGCAGTGCATTGCCCGTTATAGTTTCTAACGTTTCCTGCTGAGCAAGTACTTGTTGCGCAATTAGTTGATGTTGAGAAACTGCACCCTGTTGAACTGCAAGCGCCTCCTGAGTAATACGTTGAGCCGCTGCAGTAGCTTGACGTAATGCATGTTCCGTAATTACCGTTGTTGCAGTAAGTGCATGTTGCTCCTGATGATGCATAAAAATCATCACTGTTGCCGTCATCACCGCAGCAGTTAGCTCCGGAACCTGTTGCTCCTGAGATGTAATTTAGTCCAGATGCTGAACACGCGGTTGAACTGGTGTCAACATTAGTGGTTGAGTAAGTGCAAGAACCACTGCTGCAGTAATAGTCCCTGTAAACCCCCTCGTATAAGCCATCCTGATCGTTGCAATCTGTTGTTGTAGAGTAAGTGCAAGAACCACTGCTGCACGTTCCTCCTGATAATACGTTGTTGCTGCTGCAAATGTTTACTGTACAGTCGTTGCCGCAGCTCCCGCAATTACTGTTATCAGTATTAATATTAGTTTCGCAACCGTCGGTTGCTCCATTAATACAGTCCTCGTAGCCTGAAGTGCATGTGCATGTTCCTGACAAGTCCGTTGCTACATCACATGGGTCTACATAGCTTCCACAGTATGAACAACTAGCAGTGCACGTTCCTGCCGTGAAAGCTGAATTTGCACCGCACGGACCATCATTAATCGTGCACCCCCAATAAACTACTGCCCACCACCAAGTTGTCGTACAAGTGGTGCCGTAACTCGTTGCGCTAAAAGCTGAACTAATACTTAAAACTATTAATAAAAATATTAAGCTCTTCAACACAGTTCGCCTCCATAAACTTGCGTATTATCCCAGTATCTTTGGCTAGTGCACGTTGTCGCTATGTTGTTGTCTCTCGGAACGCATGCTGCAGTGATTGACGCGTCGGTTGGTTCGTAGAAGCAGTAGGGTATGGTGAAGGTGTAGAAGTTGTTATCTAATACTGTCTCGTTGAACAAGTCAGAGCTTTCAATAATCGCTCCTATTGTAATATCCGTTGTGCAGTCGGTGTATAACACTCCTGGCAGGGTATAATTGAAGTAGTAAGACTGTAATTTTAACGAATTAAAAACTATTGATTGCTCAAGATTATTAGTTACCTCGCGGCAGTCGTCGACGTAAATCGTGGGGCAGTTAAACCATTTCACGTAAAAGATTATTGGAAAGAAAGGCTCGGATGAGGGAGGCAAGAAGGTTCTGGTTACAGTGAATGACAAGTTTAGTTCAACAACGTTGCCTGAATCATCTGTTGCTTCCGTGAAAGTGTAAGCAGTGTTGTTGAAGTTGTTAACGTCACCGTTAGTGTAAGTGTCAAGGTATAAGTAGTCAAGTCCTGAGACTGGTTCTGAAAAGATTGTCCTGTTAAACAAGTCAATACCTGCACCTTCAACGCTGCCGCCAATGAAAAGGAAGACTGAAGACGCGAGTATGAAGACGAATAAGAATCCTATAAGGAAGTTCTCAAAACCAACCTGTGCTTTTAATCTCATACTGCACCCACCGTTATCGCCACATCCGCTAACCCAGTGAACAACATTGTAGTAACTGAAACAATAACTGAGTATATAACCACTGATAATAGTATAGTCCTAGCAGCCCTGCTCATGAAGTAAATATTATCACCCGCGTATTCTATCTTGTTAATCAAGTAAATCATTAAAGCTACTACTATAACCAAGTATATTCCAACAATAGGCTGGAAAGCCCATACTTCAACGCTACTGCTAAGGTTTAGAAAGCTTAATACGAAGTCCACGTTCATGGAAGTCGCTCCTGAAATGCTTCCTCCTGAACTGGACAATCCTCCAATCTGTTCTGACAAACTGTTAAGTATGATGAAAATCATTGTTGACAACCCGACAACAACTCCTGTAATAAGAGGTGCTATGAAGTTGGCTTGAAAAATTATGCTGCTGATAGTCTCGCTTAGTATATCCTTAATCTTCTCGTCAATGTTATGAATAGACTTAGTGTACCTGCCTATATTCCTCATGCTCATGCTCGCAGCTTCAGCAGACTCCTTGCTCGTTGATACGAGTATTCTCATGATGCTGTTAACTAGTATGGAGGGGTATAATTTTATAGCCCCGTAAGTCTCGTCAAAGATTGCATTCTCCACATCCATGCCTAATTGTTTAATATTAGTCTCTATCTTTTCAAAAAAATCGTAAATATTGCTTCCCTTCAACTCGTCAGCAGTTGACAATAACGCAGTCTCTACTGGTTTTCCCTCGCTTAATACGTTGCTGAGCATGTAGGCAGCGTTGGTGAAATCAGTTTCCACGCTTCCTATCCTCTCCCTTATCTTAACACTTTGGAACGTGGAGAAGTAGAAGAATCCTACTAAAGCGCCCATAATACCAAAGACTATTGTTAAAGAACCGAAGACGTCATTACTGGATGGTGCAAGCCCTTGCACGCTGTAAATGTACAACCCGTAAGCTAATAATCCGACTATTAATGAAATTATAGGCACTATAAAAACGGAGAGCGTTAACTTCTTGCCTCCAACGTTCAAGTAGAACTTGTTCTTAGGCGGAACGTCCGGGTGCGAGCTCACGTCAGGCAGAGAGAAGCCGACTGGCCTCTCAACTAATACCCTGTTAATAGCGAACACTATTAGTATTGGCAGAAAAACGTCGTATATCATGAAAATTGTCTGGCTTGTAATAATATCTGACAAGAACGCGCTTATCATTGGAAGCATTACTAAACCAAGTATTGGCAGTGTTATTCCTATCAAACTAACTGCTTGAACAGGAGTTCTTAACTTGTTAGCATATTGAACCATTGCTTCGTAAGTCCCGTTAAGCATTGAATCAACGGACATGTCAAGAGTCTCCTTCCTCCTCTCGTCGCTTACTTGATGGAGTGATGAAATTATTAACCTCACAGAGTTAACGAACGGTTTGTTAGTGTTCTCCCACTTTTCAAGGAATTCCTCAACCGCTTCGTAAATATCCCTGCTCTGCTTGGTTTGAACATTCCATAATAATAGTTTGAAATCATTCGCCAAGTAACCTTTCAAGTTGTTGCTTGCGAACTTAACCGCTGCTTCAAGGTTTGGAGTATGCCTCATGTAAATAACCAAGTATAATACTCCTAGTACCATTTCACTCGTAGTTTCAAGAACCCTCTTCTTAGCAACACTTTCAGGATAACCCTTAATAAAAGTGTAAGCGAAGAATGAAACCCCTAGTAATGCGAAGGCAAATATTGAATTAGTTACTAATATTACAACCATTGAAACCATCATTGAAGCGATTAATGCTATTATTGAAAAGCTCATAATCTCTTCAGGCTTAACGTTAAGCTCTGCTCTTTGAATCTGCAGGTTCAAAGCATCCCTCTCCTTAGATGATAATTTAAGTTTGAACAACTTCCCTGCCCTCTGGCACGCTTTCTCGTACCAGTTCGTTCTCTCCACTTTCTCCTTGACAAAGGTTTGATACTCGTAACTCTTAGCCTGCTTGCTTAAATTAATCTCCTTCTTCAAATCACTCCTGCTTATCTCATCCAATTCACTTGCCAACTTTTTTCAACACTCCTTTAAGCCATTCTTCGAACAAGAAAAGCATGTCTTTAGACTCAGGATATCCCTGCTCTTCTTTTAACTTCTCGAATATTTTATGATACTTGTCATTAGCAACTACTACGAAGTCGCTCTCTAACAACTCCATATATTTTTTTTCCTGCGCGTACTTTACTAATACTTCGTAGATTTTTGAACGCAATACTATGTCTTCCCATACTAGCTCCCACTTGCCCGCCCATTCCCTGACATTCCCTGCTATTGATTTAATAACTTCACTGTCTCCCTCAATTAGTGCGCGTTCAGGTTTTATCTTATCCTCCCGCGCGTCGTAAGTCATTAAGTTAACGAATCCCTTCTCCCTGAAAGGGTCGTTCTCCCAATGCTTCCTAACCTCTACAATATTTGTTATCCTCCTCCTCTCATCTAAACCATCAGGTGATTTTATCTTCTGAGCTATTATGATAATATCCGTGGCTTTGAAGCTAGTAACTGGAACCTTCAAGTCATGAACGACACGGTCGAATATACCATAAGCTGAATCGCCGTGTATTGTTCCTGCTACAACGTTAGCTAATGCTCCCACTCTCATCGCCTCGTATAACGCTACTGCTTCAGTGCTTCTTACCTCACCAACTATTAATGCTGAGTCACCGAGGCGCAGCGTTGTTCTGATTCCTTCTGTTGCTCCCATCTCACTGCTAGTGCCTGCTAACGCGCTTCCAACCTTCATACTCAAAATGTTATAACCCAGGTTTCTCAAGTAATTAACAGGGAGTTCAAGAGTATCCTCTACAGTGATTATCCTGTACTTCCTCATTATTTCTACCACGCACGCTCCTAACAAGCTCGTCTTCCCGCTTCCTCTTGTTCCAGCAACGAGCATGGTTCTGGAACCGTCAACGAGGAACCATAATAGTCCTGCAGCTAATGGTGTTAGTGAATTGAAGTGAACCAGTAAAGGCAGTGTAAAAGGGCGCTCCCTGTGCCTTCTGAATACGAAGCTTAAACCATGGTTTGATAACGGTTCTTGAACAATCGCGACACGCGCCCTCACCGTCTCAGTCTCTAACTCAGTGTCCAGCACTGGGTTCGCATCATCTAATGCTCTCCCACTCATCATTCTGAAACGGCTTGCCCAACCAAAAGCATCCCTAACGTTTGGTATAATATTCGTTTTTAGTTCACCGTAATCCGCGTGCTTGACTATTATCGGCACTTTTCCTATTGGAGCGTTAATATAAACGTCTTCCACCTTCTCATCCTCTAGTATGACTTCTACTAGTCCGAAGCCTACTGTTAACCTTACCAGTATCCTTGCCAAGTATTCAATCCTGTTAAAAGTGATTTTAATATTATGCGCTTTAGCTACTTCTTGAATCAAGTCCCTGCTTACCTTGAAGAATACTTCTCTCATCCTCTGCGGGTCCGTGAATTCCTCCTTCTTAGGCTTGTGCTTCGCGAGTATTCCCCTGGCAGTGCTTAACAACTCGTACTCGTCATCGCTTAATGAGAACTCGCCAGGCATTATGTAATACTTTTTTCCAACCTCGTCAGGCAAGTCGTAGATAACTACTTCTGTCTTGTCTTTTTTGCCTATCTCGTAACCGTCCACTTGTTTCGCTTTCAACGGCGGCTCAAGCATTAACCTCGCATACATGAAGTTCGGCTTGATTAAAGGCTCAAACACTTCCCTGTAAATCTCCCTATTGCCTATCTTGTAACCTGTTAAGTGGTCTTCAACCGTTTTTATTAACTCCGTGTTGCCTAACTCTTCCTTTATCGTCTCTAACTTGTAAATTTGCAAGTCATTTATTTTTTTCAAGTCAGGCGTGAGTTGAACGCTGCGAGCCTTCTCCTCTCTTAACGCTCTTACTGTCTTAACATAAGCGCCAATAGGGTCTCTTTTAAACATTGAAAGCATTATGTTCTTAGTAACGCTTAATGCTTGAACTAATTCTTTCTGAAGTATTGGCGACTGAACTAGAGGATATTTTAGTACTTCCTTTTCTTGTTCTAATTTAAGGAAGACTTGGGATACTTCATCCAATAATCTAGTCTGTTCAGGAGGGTATACGAAGTTCATATCACTGGAGAGTATAATATTAGTTACTCCTCCTAACTCTATCATCAAGTTTACAACGTTTTCCATGCAGTGCTCAGAGTCTTCAATACTAGGGTAGTAAGGGCATCCTACGCAGTTGATTCTTAAATTCCTGTCAGAACCCTCTCTTTCCAGTTGAAACTCCCCGCAATTACCATTATTTTCAGCCATTAACAAAACTTATATAATCCCCTTTAATTTATAAAATATTATGGCTTTGCCTCAAAATACTAAATCTAATGAAAAACAAACAGCTAGGCCTTCACCTGCTGAGACTCAAAGCGCTACTGGCATGATTATCTCCAGATTGAATGATTTAAATACTAGAATGAGGCTTGGCGAGGAGAGGATTAATCAGAACAAGGAGAGACTTAGAGTCTTTGATGACCAAGTTTTAGGTTTAAAGAAAGAGATGAGCAAAGAGATTGAAAACATAAACAGTGATATTAGTGATTTAAGAAAAAGTATTAAAAACATCGAGGATACTATTCATCATATTATAAAAGAATTAGAGTTAACGGCTAAGAAGCAAGACATTAACGTTATAGAGAAATACGTTGACATGATGGACCCTACCCGTTACATTACTAAAGAAGAATTAAAGGTGTTAATGAAAAAGTGAGGTTGAAATGGCTGTACCAAGTGTTCCTGTTCAAAGAGTTGTTGATTTAAGACAGCAAGGCGCGGATAATAATAGGATTATCGAAGTTCTTAGGAGTGAGAATTACAGTTTTCAGCAGATAAGGGACGCGATACAACAAGCTGATATTAAGAAAAACGTTGCTAGTCCTGGAACTCCAGTACAGCAACAAATGCCTTCTCCTCCAATGGGTTCCCCTCCGCCTTCTCAACCGTCAATGGGTGCAGCTCCGCAGCCTGTTCAGCAAGCAATGCCGGCACCAACTCCTATGCCTAACAAACCAATGGTTGACTTGGATGAGATTCAAAGAGTTTTAGAGGAGATTATTGCAGAGAAGTGGAAGGATAGTGAGAAGACTATTAACCAAATCCTTGAGTGGCGCGCAATGGTTAATACTAAGATTAAAGAGTTTGACGCTCGCATCAACGAGTTCAGCAACAGGATTGACGCTTTGAATACAGTTTTAGGGCAGAAGGCTGAAGCTTTTAATGAAACGATGCAGAACGTTGACACTGAGATAAGGGCTTTAGAGAAGGCGTTGAACAAACTAGTTCCAACACTAAGCGATAATATCAGCGAGCTTAAAGGATTGGTTACTAATATTAATAAGAAGGATTAAAAGATTTACTTCTTCTGTGTTACCATGTATGTTACTACTGCGAAGACGGCTAATACTATTAAAGTGCCTGCTATTTGAGGCTGTGCTAATACTATTGCAGGATTGGCTAAGTCTTGTGGTGTTAAGTCCTCGGTTGGTATTCCAATATCCCCAGTGTAATTAGCTCTACCCATTATGAAGTCTAATCCTCCGCTTTGAGCTACCATTATTAAAACTAGTACTATTAATACTACAGGTATTATTATTGCAGGCTGGTTCATTATGTTAATGAAGAACTTTGGTTCTAGTCCTAACCACTGCGCTAATAGTACCATTATGAACATGAAGAATGCTAGTATGATTACTAATGGTATAAAGTTGAGTATGAAGTTCCTCGCACTCCAGCTGAGTGCTATGATTATTCCTACAGCGATTGATATTAATGCGTTAACGTCGTGCCTGTCTTTCCCGAATACCTGGGATTTTTCAAGCATTCCGTATAATGCTCCTGCTCCTAACAGGAAAGGTACGAGTATGTCAAATATGCCTATCTGGTTAATTATCTCCACTGCTTGACTCGCTACTGTCTCTGCCATATTATATTATTACCCTTTTCTCTTTTTTATGTCTTTTTATGGGCTAGTTCTAGCCATTCCCCTGATTATTGCCATTATGAAAAACACTACTGCTATTATGATAATAAGTACCCACCAGCCGCTGCCTGTTGTGAACATGTCCGTCCAAGCACTAGTTACGAAGTTTATCACTGGTGGAACCCAGCCTGTCATGTCTAATAATATTAGTGTTATTATTATAGCTGCTATTATTGAAAACGCAGTGATTACGCTTGTTATGCTCGAGCCTTCCTTATCCCTGTACTTTTTAGGTATAACTGCTAGTAATCCCACGCTTATCCCTAACGCTATAGCAGTTACTAAGCCGAAGAATTGTATCTGCTCAACTATAGCGTTGTAAAAAGTTATTGCAGTTAGGAAGGATATGCTTAAAGCGATTATCATCCTAATATTCTTGTACTCTTCCTTTTTCGCGAACATTGGTATATAAGCGCTTGCCGTGAATGTGAGCGCGAATATTAGTAAGAAGATTAGTATGAAAAAGATGCCTCCAATACCTGTTACTGGTTCACCGGTTAATACAATCCCGCTGACTATCTCATTTAAGTAGTCAAAGAAGGTGGCCAAGACTAACCACCTTTACGCGCTCTTGTTATCCACATTACTGCAAACACTAATACTGCGAATACTAGCAGTCCTGTTACGAATGACATTAGTTCAGAGCTGGCGAATATTCCAATTATCTCTATGCCCATAACGTATACTTTGTTAGGGAATCCTGTAATATCTAATAATTTGGTGCACTCCCCATTGCCTGGGTCTAAACTATTCACTGGAGTGAGTTCTCCTGCAGCGTCGCACGGAGTTACTAATAAACCGCTGTAATAAGACACTACTATTAATGCTCCAACAACTAATAATAATGCTGCTCCCCAGACAATTCCTGAATAATACTTGTTCTCTGACATTATAGTGTCAAACTTGTCTCCGAATGCCATTCCTAAAAGCATCATAATGCCTAGTAATGCTACTGCTGTCACTGCCAGTATTGGCAGATAATTCTGAGTAATACCAACTGCTTGCGCAGCCGCTGTAGCAGTTATTGCCATAGAGAACGCGATAAGAGCATGCAAGTTAGTCACCTGCTCATCCTTCTTATCCCTCTTCTCCTTAGGAGTGAATATTTGAGTCCTCTCAAGCATTCCAAAGATTATAGCATAAAAGAGTATGAAAGGCACTAACGTGTTCAAGAAACCCATGTTAATAAGGAAGTCAAAAGCACCCCCTAAAACACCATTACTCATAATAAATAATAGATAATTTACTTAATTTAAAGGTTATTATTCAAATATTTTAACCCTTTTATTTTATTCGTAGTTCTTTTATAGTTAAATATTCCTTTATGTTTGATAAATGATTGTGCAAATTATTTTTTATACTTAAAAGTTCAGATTCTCCAGTACTCTTTTCTTTCAACTGCTCAATTGTTTTTTCCAGCAAACCTTGTGTTCTTAAAAATCCTTTTTCTCCAAATCTATCTTTTAAAAAACCAGTATCTCCCTGTTCATCTATAAAGATAATTGTTTTAATAGCTTCAGGATAATTATTATTACAATACTCTATTATTTTATCTACTTTTTTCTTAAGTAGTTCTGCAAACTTCAGTAATTCTTCTTTACTATCAAGTCTTTTTAGTTTTTCACGAATAGGACCTATGTTTTTTAATTCTTTATTAAAATATATTTTAATATTCTTTGTTTGTTCTTTAACGATTTGCTCATGAGAACCAGGAGAACCAATTGAAGCGAACTCATCCAATTCAATATTTCCTTTTTCTACTTCGGTCGTGAAATCTTTTGTAGTTTTATCACGTTCCGCTTCAATATCTTTAGTTGCGAGTATCTTAAACAATTCTGTAGCTTTAGGCACAATCTTTTCAAGCTCAGGTAATGGAGATAAATCTGGCAATTTATTTTCTGGTGTAACTGTAAATGGTTCCAATTCAGGCAATTCAGCAGTACTAGGAAATGCTTGAAACCTTTTTATCTCTTCTAATTCTTCTTTTGTAAAACCTTCCGCTTTTCCACCTAATATGTCAAATATTGCCTGAGCAGCTGATCCAGCACTCTGATTGGTTTTTTCTGCATTTGATGCTTTAAATGATTTTAAATTATTTAGATAAACCATGTATTGGCCTAAATAATCCCAATAAGACTTCCAGTAATCAATATTATTTTTAATATAATCCTGTTTTAATTCTTCCTTAAATAATTCTATAAATGTTTTATCAGCATCTTCCACTGGTTGTGCATTATTTAAATCATTAATCTTTTTAAGAGAATTAAGGCAAGTCTTTCTATAATTATCAAATTCTATCAAGAAAATATCATATAATATAATAAATAAGTCTGGATGATAATCTTTACTCATAAGTTCTTTAACTTTGTTAATTTCTTCTTTGTCATTTATGTAATTTTCAATCATTAGTGTATAAAAATCGTAAAAGGTTTCAAACTTTTTTGCAAAAGATTTGTCAATATTTTTTAAAAAGCTTTTCTTAGCTTCTTTAACATTACGAAAATATTCCTTAAAGATTATTTTAACATCTGTTTTGGCCTTATCAGAAATGGTTAAGTCTTTAGGCTGAGGTATTTTTTCAAATTTATCTATAATTTCCTTAATATTTTCAGCATAAGGTTTTTCTTCCTCTTCAACCCAGTCAAACAAATTTACTTTCTTATCAGGATGTTTTTGTATTGCCATACCTGCTGCTTTCCAAGTATTTTCCCAAACCACAGATAGGTTGTTATTCCACTCGTTCTCAAACTCTGCTTGACTATATTGTTCAATTTTTACTTTAATGTCTCCTTTTAATTCTATAAAATTCTTGAATAATTCAGCTTGCAGAGCAGTAATTTTATTATCTTTTAACAGTTTTTCAAACCGTTCTTTTCCTTTATCAGATGTTATCTCTTTATCAATAATAATCAATACCTTATCAAACAATTTGTCAAACTCATTCTTATCAGAGTAGCCAATTCCTTCACTGAATGCCTTAAACGCGTCATCCTTTTTCTCCTTCAAGAAATCTAATACAAGATTTTTTTCTTCATGAGTCGTAGGTTTTGGTTCTTTTTCAGAATATTCTTCTTTCTCTTCTTCTGTTAATAACCATAATATTTCTGAACTTAAAAGTACCTCCCTAAGTGTGAATCTTAAACTAGGGATACTACTTTGTACCTTCTTTATCTCTTCTTTAGTCTTTCCGGATAAGTACTGTTGGTTACTTATAAAATTATTAAATTTTGAAATTAAATTCTTGTACTTCTTTATTAAAAAAGGCACATACTCATCTCTAATCCTTTTATAATTAGCTTTCGTAACAATTAAGTTGGAAAACTTTCTATTTTCATCCTTACTTATTAAACCAACAGGTAAATTAATTAGAAAGGTTTCTGCTTCTTTTCCTGTATTATCAAAAAAATTTTTACCTCTGCTCCTTATGAAATCATAATTAGCAAGGGTGTAGAATTCAAAAGGATTCTTTATAAGTTTCTGTAAACGTTTGATTTGTGCTTCAATAACAAGAGGCTCTTCCGTCTTTTTATCTTCCGCTTTTTTCTTTATATCTTCAATCAGTGGTTGTAAAGCTTTTTGTATTTTTTTTAATTGTTCAGTAAATGATAAAGTTTCATCAGGTTTATAATTTATTTCTTCAATATTCTGCAATATACTATTTATTCTAGTTATATACGGTACGCCTTCATTATCTACTAGTTCATCTTTAAGTTTCTTATCTATGTTAATTTTTTCGCCTTTCAGTATTTTCTTAATTAAATCCTTCTTGTCTGAAGCGAGGAACTCCTTAATCTTATTCTGTAATTCTAAGAAATAACTGCGAGCTTTCAAAACAAGATTTACATCATTACTAACCTCAACAGGTTTAACCTCAGGTTCAGATTCCGCACTCATACTTCCGCCTCTAAACTTAAATCAGCAAACGTACTTAAAGCACTTAAATTATTGAAAATATTCTTAAAATCAACATACTTAGCATTTGCTTCTTGATCACTATACTCAAAAACAACACGTTTATCATCACTTAATTTTAAAAAGCTCTTAAACAATAATTTTCCAATAATAGCATAAGATTCTAAATTATTAGAATCAATTTTATCAACATTTTCAGCAATAGAGTCTACAATACTACTGATTAAAACATTAGTATTAACAACAAGCAGGTTCTCAACATTCTCCTTTTCGTCAACAAAAGGTGTCTTGCTGACTGGTTTCTCCCCTGTCGTAATCCCCTTCTTCAAAGCGTTGATAAAATTATCCCTGCTCGCATCCTTTGAAGGAAGATCCGGCAACTCAGTAACAGGCGTCTTCAAAGTCTGGCTTAAATTATTCATCTTCTTAAAGATACTAAATAATTGTTCTGCCTTGCTCTCTGAAACCACTCCAAAATCATCAACCTGTTTCTTGAAAGCGTTCCAGCTCTTCTTATTCAAATCACTAATTGTTTGAGCTCCTCTTTCTTTCTTTTCTTTAATAATCTTATCAAACCTTTCAAAATTTTCTTTAAACATTTTCTCAAAAGCATCCAAGTTAGAATAACCTGCTGAATCGAAAAGGTTATTAACTAAATTCTTAAAAAGAGATTCAACATCCTCACCTATTCCAACCCTGTTTAGATTATTAGAAACTTCTGTAAAGTTTTTTACTAAAGGATCGATAATATCCTTATTCAAGTTATTATACTCTTGCTTCTTCGCTTCAAACTCTGTCTTTAATTTTTCCAAATTCTCTTTATTCAAGTCAACCAAATCAACAACTAGGTTATAAAAACTCTTAAAATCAGTAATGTTAGCATTATTAATTAAGTTATCTGCGTGCTTCCAGAAATCTCTAACGAGAATTGTCTTATCAGCGTGAGCGCAATTATTAATTATTAGCGTAAACTTATCAATGTAAAGCTGCATCCTTGCACTATCTGACTTCTTCGCCTTATCTCTTACCTCTGAAAAGAAATTATTAATATCAGTCCTGTCCTTCTCATTATAAGAGTATTCCTGAAACGCTTTAATCTCACTGAACTTCTTGCAATAATCTGCCAACTCCTTATTCTCAACCCTGCCAAGAACCACTTCATTAAGAGCGAAGACAAAGTCCTGCATTAACGAGTTCAAATAAGACTCACTACCCAACTCCTTCTTAGAAACATTCTTGTAATCACTCTTCTTAACAAAATCGTCAAACAACTGCTTCTGCAACTCCTTGAAGAAGTTGTCAAACCTGTTCAAGAACTTCTTATTAAAAGCGTCATTACTTGTTAAGAAATCCTCAGACTTCAAATCCTGAACCTTCGGGTAATAAGCGAAGATGAAACAATACAACCCCTCAACCTTTTCATTCAAAACTTCAACCACTTTCTCAACAGAAACAACTAAGTTCTTCCTCTCCAAATTATTAATTGAGAAAGGCAAATCGTACAAGACTGAGAAGAAACCGTTACTCATGGAATCATTAAGGCCTTTCTTCAACTCATCCCTGCAGATAAAATTAGCATTATTAATCTTGTTGCCGCACAAGACCCTGATATAATTATAGACAATAGTTGGGAAGACAGTGCCTACTGAAACTGCTTCCAAATTATCATTGCCAATCTTGAAAAAACCATCCTTTAAATTCTCATGAATTATTTTCCTGTAAGGCTCTGAACCCTTAACCCAGTTCCCTTCCTTGTCAAAGAATAGTTTAAGAACCTGCATGAAGTACCGCCTCTTAGCGTAGCCCTCACTGTCAAGGTAAGCAGTTAATAATGTTAACAACTTGAATCCGAACTCGCCCTTGAACTTTTCAAGAAAATACTTCGCCCTGGAAACACTCCTTGATAATAATTCACCTCTTGACACATTGCCAAATAACTCATTAAGAGTCTTATTCCTGTCTCCCCCATTCTCATCAAAGTAATTAATCAAGTTAATTATCTTCTGCATGAAACTCAACTTATTAACATCAGCGCCTTCCATTCTTTTGGAATAATTCTCTGCCAGTTTCTTAAGCTTAGACTCATCAAACTCTGAAAGTTTCAAACCCTTCAATTTAGTAATTAAATCATAAAGCTCCCTGATGTCAGAGACGTCTTTATTCTTGCTGAGCTTTAAGCCGTTCCTGATAATCTTAGCTATCTCAAGTTTTTCTAATTCGTAAAAATCAGACTCGGGAAGTTTCATTTCTTCTTCACCGCCTCTAACAAGTCGCGTATGCCCTTCTTCTCCTCGTTCAAAGCGCCAAGTATTCTTTTGAATCCTCTTACAGTTTCAACCTTTAAATCCTCTCCCATTAAACTCTTCATAACAAGCCAGGCCTTCCAGTAATTCTCCAAAACGAATCCTTTATCAACCCTGCTTCTCAATCTGGAAGCGTCGCTTAAAAGTTTAGCAAATGAAGCATTCTTATCAAGCTTTAAACCCTCATCGTGAAAACCTGCTTTTTTTAAATCTAACAAGTCGCTTATGAAGATTTTTTCAGAGTCTGAAATCTTGCCTTTATTAAACTGGTCCAGTAAGTATGTATAATCCATCTCTAAAGATGTAGGATTCTTTATTATGCTCTCCCACACTGTTCGCCTGATTCCTTTAACCTTCTTAGTCTTCGCTGCCTTCTCCGGCTTAGTTGAAGGAGTTGTAGTAGTGGAAGGCTGGAAGAATTTACTCTTCTTGCCGTCGCCACTATAGGATGAACTGTTTGCTGAGTTTCTTATTCCGAAGAAGATTGCGACTGCGAAGAATATGAATACGATTATCATTCCTATAGTGCTTGAGCCTGAAGAGCCTCCTTCTTGAGTGCTCACAACATTGCTTGACTCTACAACTATCAAGTCAAAATAGAACGCGAGGAATATTGCAGCGCTGATTAACAAGAGTATAGTGATTACTTTGGTTGTTTTCTGCTCATCCTTCTGGTGCTTGTCAAGAATTAAGGACAAGATGTTGGCTGCGAGAGCGAATCCAATTATTATGAAAATATTGTAAGGGAAGTCGAAAAGAAACTGTTTAATCGCTGTAGACAATACTGGCACGTAAACATTGCTAATTGCAACAATAGCTCCGAGAGTGAATGCAATAATCATCTGGGCGCCGAAGTTGTCAGTGAAAGCGGACGCTGCTGAAAAGATTGAAGTAAAAACTATGAGAAATAATGCAATGCTGATAATCAGGTTAAAATTCGCTGCTATGAAATTAGTTAAAGAACTCTCACCCTCTTCCTGCGCGAAAACAATGCCTGGGAGGATTAATACTGCTAGAAGCAAACAAAACCTCTTATCCATAATATCTAATTGAGAATTCTCTTAATAAAAACGTTACTAAAAGCATTTTTAAAAAGAAAACTTGTAAGTTTTAATTCATGAAAAAGAATCAGGAAGGAAAGAAGTATTCAAAGTTTATACTAATAGGATTAAGCATAATATTACTAAGTTCTGTTTTTACAATATTCACTTTTGACGAACCGGTTCAGAACATGAAAGTAAATGTTCAATACGTAATCTTAGGCCAGCAGTACAGTCCAAGCGAGGAAGAATTAGTTGTTAATTCAACGCTTTACAACTTATTAATTAATAATATTGGCGCAGTTCTTGAACAAGACGGTGACATAAACAGGATAGGTAATATCCAGAACAGTTTCTCTGCCAAGACTTACTGGCAAGTATTATTGAATAACGAACTCTTGCAGGACTACAATATTGTCTTGCAAGAACAGGACAAGGTAATACTTTATTACGGGGACTTGCTGGAGTTCTTCAATATTACAATCAGCGTTGACATGCTTGGTTTAAAGGAGAATAATAGTTTAAAGGTGCAGAAAAGTTTGACAATCATGCAGTTATTGAACGGTTACCAGTCACTAGTCTTTGAGAATAATACTATAAATTGCTTGTTTGACTTATGCAGTAATGAGAATAATACTTGGATTGTTAAAATCAACAACGAAACCGTTAATAATTACTCTAGAATGCTCTCAGAAGCCGATATTTTAAGCTTCTCTTACAATTGAAAGGTTTAAAAACGAAAAAATTCCTTTAAATTATTGTTATCGTAGGTGATGAAAAGAACACCCTCGCAAACCCATTCGTGGGTAATGGCGTATAGGGTAGCTTCAGATACGATAACACTATTCATCATACTATGTTCTTATAACTAGCTAGTTTCCCGTTCTTTATATCGCTTAATACTTTGCCGTCTTTTAATCTGATTACTCTCTTAACGTATTGCAGTAAGCTCTCGTCATGAGTTACTATAATAAAGGTGAGCTTCTTGTCCTGGTTTAACTCCCTCATTAACCTGATTATTCCCTTCCCTGTCTTGCTGTCCAATTGCCCTGTTGGCTCATCAGCGAGTATAATCCTGGGATTGTTAATCAAACTCCTCGCCACTGCTACTCTCTGCTTTTCTCCCCCGCTTAACTCGCTCGGGTCATGAGTTGCCCTCTTGCCTATGTCAAAACTGTTCAATAACTTCTTAGCGTAATCCTTCCTGGACTCGCTTAAACCGTAAGGTATGAGGGGCATGACAACGTTCTCTAAAGCGTCAACTCCAGGTATTAAGTTAAATGTCTGGAACACGAAACCAATCTTTTTCAACCTTAAAGATGCGAGCTCGTCAGAGTCTAAGTTTTTAATATTCTCCCCGTCAATTATTACATCACCGCACGTTGGAGTGTCAAGAGCTCCTATCATGTGCAGTAATGTGCTCTTCCCGCTCCCGCTAGGCCCGACAACTGCTATGAACTCTCCTTCTTCAACAGTGAAGCTTATGTCTTCTATAGCGTGAACCTCGTTATGCTCTCCCTCGTTGTAGAACTTGCAAATCTTTTTCACTTCAATTATTGGCAGTTTTTTTTCCTTCATTACTAAATACTACTCTCCTCTATTAATTATTAAATTATCCCCTGACTGCTTCTATCGGGCTCATCTTGCTTGACTTGTAAGCAGGGTAAATGCTTCCCACAAAACCCATTGTTATTGCAAAAAACATTGCCTGCCCTATTAATGCTGGAGTTATTGCTGAAGGTATTCTTGAAACCTCAACCACTACTCCTGAAACGTAGAATCCTAAGATTACTCCAATAATTCCTCCAACTATGCTGATAATTACACTCTCTAATATTACCATTATCATAACATCCCTGTCCCGCCAGCCTATCGCTTTTAAAACTCCGAACTCTTTAATCCTCTCCATAACACTCATGAGCATAGTATTCATTACACCAATACCTCCAACTATTCCTGCTATGCCGCTGACAAACCATAACGCGAGGTTTAAGCTGCCGAGGAATCCTGTTATTAACTCCGCACTGTCCTGCATGCTTAAAGTTTGAAGAACTCCTTCAAACCTTGACTCTATCCTCTGCTTGACACTCTTCATATCCTCCGGGTTTATTGGAATAACCTGGTAATTGGATACGTAGCCGTCTTCGAATTCTGTAATCTCTCTCGCAGTATCAATGTGAGTAACTACTATGAAATTCATTAGTTGAGCGTCTGAGCTGAACAAGCCAACGAGTTGGTAAGTCTCGTCATTAATCTTTAAACTGCTGCCTATTGTTAAACCAAACCTGTCAGCTAAACCCTCACCAATAATAACACTCTTCCTGTCATTCACTGTAAGCGTTCTTCCCTTCACTACCTCGTAATAAGGAGCTACTGCGTAACCGGATGATAATCCTGGGTCTATGCCTACTACTTGCAGGAAGCTTGCTAGGAAAGAGGCGTACTCGTCCCCTCCTATGTTCTTCGCGCTGCCCCAAATCTCAGGAACAACTAGTTTAACTCCTGGAACATTCTCTAAATCATTAATGTAATCATTAGGTATCTTGCTGAAGGGAATATCAACCGCTCCTTCTTCTAACACGAATATTCCTTCAAAAGAAGAGAGTAATACTCCGCTCCTCTCTGTTAATCCCACGCTTACGCTTACTAAACTTATTATTGCAGCAACACCGATAACAACACCTAAGAGTGTGAGCACGGCTCTCCTCTTATTCCTTAACAAGTTGCTTAAAACTATTTGAATCACTCGTAAGTCACCGCTTCTATAGGACTCATCCTTGATGCTATAATAGCAGGATAGATTGAACTGACAACACCAATAGCTACGCTGAAAAACATTACCTGCAGTATTAAATAAATACTAATACTTGTCGGGATTCCCGTAATTAATTGAACAAGTGCGCTGCCGATGAATCCGAAGACTACACCGCTAACACCTCCCAATAATCCAATAATAACTGCTTCTCCTACAACCATTAAGACAACATGAGAGTCTCGCCACCCTATAGCCTTCAAAACTCCGAACTCCTTAATCCTCTCCATAACACTCATGAGCATAGTATTCATTACAACTATTCCACCAACAACTGCGGCTATGCTGCTGACGAACCATAAAGCTGCTGATAAAGCGCCGAGGAAAGTGTCAAGCATGTCTCCTATCTGCTGCGAACTGAACACGCTCAAGTTAGGAAGCGAGTCCTTTAATCTCTCCATGAATTTCTCAATAGTTATTGTATCATCAGGCAATACGTTAATAATACCAACCTCGTCATCACCGTAACCTGATAATTCCCTGGCCTTGTCTATGTTCATAACAACTAATTGGTAAGAGAATCCTATGCTTAATTCGAAATCAACTATTCCAACAACTCTGAAGTTTTCACCGTTTATTTCAACAACACTTCCTATGAACAAGTTCTCCTTGTCCGCGAGTTCAGCATTCACTAGTATGGAATTCTCTTCTCCAGGAACAAGCATTCGCCCCTTTGTAGCCTTGTACCATGAAACTGAGTTCTCAAAATAAGGAGCGTTGGAAGGATCTATGCCGAATACGGCTACTATGTTAATGTCTGTTCCCGTAAATGATGACGCGTCAATCTCTTCACCGTTAAAAG
Organism: Nanobdellota archaeon; assembly: GCA_016931175.1. Taxonomy (GTDB): domain Archaea; phylum Nanobdellota; class Nanobdellia; order Tiddalikarchaeales; family Tiddalikarchaeaceae; genus CG07-land. The sequence continues at coordinate 60,478 of JAFGFH010000006.1, read as the reverse complement.
TTGAAGCGAAGAAGTTAATCTGGGGAGTGTAATACTTTACTCCCCTAACTCTTGAAACCCTGCCAAGCTCTTCTACAGGTACGTGGCTTAATGTGTCATCTAAGGCGCCTTTCTCCATTAATGTAATGTATTGCAGGCTTCCTAATACGTTATCCGCTTCGTTGATTATACCCTCACTAATACTTACAAGACTTACTATTGCAGCAACACCAATTAGTATTCCAAAAGTTGTTAGAAAAGTCCTCCCCTTATTCCTCATCAAGTTGCTGAAGGATAAGATTATCATTTTTTCTTCTTATAGAAGCGCTTGTAAGCAAGGTAAGCTATTACTGCGATTACTGCACCAACGATTAAGAGAGTGGTTACGGAGATGCTTTCAGCTTGGACAACATCAAAATTTAAGTCTTGCGTTATACTGTTTGAAACTCCTGAAGCGTCATTATAAGTTATTGTTACTGCTCCTTTCAAACTTTTAGTTAATGGTGTTTGAATGTCAAAGATTGCACTGGTTAAGTCGTCGCGGTCAAGTGTTCCTAAATACTCAGTGGTTACGCCGACAACGTCTTGTTCCAGCAATAATTTTGCCACAACGTTGTAAGCTTTGCCGCTGCCAATATTCTCGAACTGCACGCTTATTGTTTGAGCAGTCCCGGACACTGGAATCTCAGGGTCCAAATTGACGCCGCTGAATGATAATACTGGAGTTCCTGTTACTATAACATTAAGCGTGTCAGAATCAATGTAACCTTCGGCTGATTTTGAAATAGTGAACTGGTAAGAATCAGGCTCTATGCCTCTCTCAATGAAAACGTTGGTTGTTAACAATTTGCTCTCACCAACGCTTAATGAATTAATGTAAAACTGGGAGCCTGGTGTTGGTACGAAACCGTCAGGCAGGATTAAATCAACAAGCAAGTTGTTCAAATCAGTGTTTCCCTGGTTAGTAACGTTCAAATTAAAACTCGTATAATCATCTATTACTAAGTTGCTGGTATAACTTGAAACAACCAAGTAATTAGTGCTCAAAACATTAACTAAAGCTCCTGCTTGGTTGCTGTACTTCTGGTCCCCAATGTTAAAACTAACACTAATCGATATTGAATACGTCCCGCTTGACAAACCAACCGGTGCAGAGAAAGAGGTTGAGATTTGCCTTGACTCTCCAATCTCAATATCATCAAAACTAAAAGTTGTTCGTGCAAGGTTCAAATCAGAGTTTAAAACAATTCCTATACTCGTCAAATCCCTGTCACCAGTATTAGTTACAGTAAATGTTATCCCCGCACTTTCTCCAGTATTAATCGTTGAATCGGATAATGTTATTGAAGAAATGGTTACCTCAGGAGCTGCGAAAACAATACTAAAACAGGCAAAGATTAATAAGTAAAAAAGTGCTTTTCTCATAACTAAAAAAGTGGTATTAAAGCTTTTTAACTCTTATGAAAATCTTTTTAAAAACAAAAATCTCGTTCTAATAACACGTTATGACAGGTTCATTAAAGAATAAGGCTAAGATAGCATCTACTTTAATCTCATTAGTTGCAGGAATCTTCTTCCCTCCATTACTGTTAAGTGCTGGGATAATAGGCACTGTTAATTATATGGGAGAGAAATTAGGAGAGAAGACTTACTGGTATAAGGCTAACTCTACATATAATAATCTTTTAACACTGGATAATAATCACAACGCCGGCCTCCCTGCTGATACTGTTTACTTAAGCCCTGATGAGTATAACGAAACATTTGACGAGAACAGTTTAGAATCACTTGCTTACGTTAATAATAATATTGTCAAGGTTAAAAAGTTTGAAAGAGAGGAAGACAAGGTTCTTGTAGCTATAAGCGCTAACTTAACTAACGGCGTTACGCGTGATGAAATTCTTGAAGAGTTAAATGTTCAAACCTTCAAGGACAAGGAGAAGGTTATTGGCAAGCTTGATGATTTGCTGCAAGAATATGAAGACTCGAGTGTTATTGAAAGAAACCCTTTTGATAATACCAGGTATAAGTTAACTGCGAGAAGCTTTGATGATAAAAGGTACGTCTTTGAAGGAAATAACTTAATCTATTTAGGTGAATGCAATGATAGTTACAGTTCTTTGCCTGATGCTGAACTTAACGTTTTGCCTCCAAGCACTTGGCTGTTAAAAGACATTAATAATACTACAAAAAATCATACTATTTCAGTATTAGGAAACACTCCTGAAGTCTTGGTAAGGGACGTTACTGGTTTTAAGAAGATAGCTCCTGCAGACTTGAACGATGGGATGCGTGTATTGTTAACTCCTAACCAGATAAAGGCAAGGGACTTCTTAATTAAGGAAGCTAGAAACGCTTAGTGTTGAACACGTCTTTCTTTGTTAGTCCTGCGCGCCTCGCTACTCCAACACCATACTGTATATAGTCTAAGTGTGCTAAGCTGTGAGCGTCAGTGCTGATTATGAACTTGACGCCGCAATCCTTTGCCAATCTTGAAAGTTCATCGTTCAAGTCCATCCTGTCAGGGAAGGAGTCAATCTCTAAAAATATGTTCTTCTCCGCTGCTTTCCTGAAGATTTTCTCGTAATCGTACTCGTAACCTTGTCTTCTTAATAGTTTCCTGCCAGTGGGATGGCCTAAAGCTTTAACATACGGGTTGTCTAATACCTTCAGCAAACGCTCAGTCATCTCCTGCTTGCTGAGCGTGAAACCATGATGGATTGAAGCTATCACGAAGTCGAATTTTGAAAGCACGTCATCAGGTAAGTCGAGTCTGCCGCTTGTTTTAATATTCGCTTCAGCGCAGTTAAGCACTTTGAAGTCTTTGTAAGCCTTGTTCAACTCTCTTATCTCAACCGTTCTCTTTTTTATATTTCTAATATTTAAAGCGTTAGCGATTTGTAATGAACCTGTATGGTCTGCGATGCCGATAAAGGAGTATTTCATCTTTTTCCTGCAATAGTCAGCGATTTCTTTTATACTGTTCAAGCCGTCGCTCCATTTCGAGTGAACGTGGAACTCGCCTTGAATGTTTTTTAGTTCAACCAGTTTTGGAATCTTATTCTTCAAAGCAAGCTCTATCTCTCCCTTGTTCTCTCTTAACTCCGGCGGAATATACTGCATGTTTAATGCTTTGTAAACGCTTTCCTCAGTCTGTCCGACAACTCTCTTTTCTCCTTTAAAGGTTCCGTACTCGTTAATCTTTAATCCTTTCTTGATTGCTAGTTTCCTGAGGACTATATTATGGTCTTTGCTTCCTGTGAAGTGCTGTAAGGCGCTGCCGTACTCGTCAGGCTTTACTACGCGAAGGTCCACTTGCAGATTATTGTATAATTTAATGCTGGACTTGGTTTCTCCTTCAGCAATTACTTTCTTAACAGTTAACATGTTTGTGAAGTAATCCATTAGTTTATCAGCGTGGTTGCTTGTGCATATGATGTCAATATCTCCTATCGTGTCTTTCATTCTTCTTACGCTTCCCGCTACGCTTACGTTCTCAACGAGTTTGCTCATCTTCAACTCATTTATTATCTCCTCGCTTGCCTGCACTCCTTCTATTAATAACCTTCTCGAGCTGCTTTTTTTCTGGAAGCCTATGTTCTCTTTAATGTTCTGCTCGATCACTGAACCAAGCCCTTCAATCTTCCTTATTTTCTTATTCTTGGCAGCTTCTAATAATTCCTTTCTATTCTTTATTCCAAGCTTCTTGTACAATTTGGCTATTGTCTTAGGTCCAACTCCTGGTATTGATATTAAGTCCTCGAAATTAATTGGCAAAGATTTTTTGAGCTTCTCGTAATAAGATGATTTGCCTGTCTTAAGCATGTCTTTAATCTTCTTCTCAATGCCTTCTCCTATTGTAGGCAAAGCGTCCAAGTCTTCAACAGTGTTAATATCCTGCTCCATTGAGTCAACAAAACGCGAGGCTCTCCTGTAAGCCACTGCCTTGAAACGGTCCTCTCCTTTAACGTCAAGAATAACACTGATATTGTATAATATTCTTGCCACTTCGTGGTTGTTCACAAATCTTATATTATTAAGCGGATAATATTAAATTTAATGGTTGAGAAGGTTTGCTGCGCAATTTACAGGAAAAACTATGATAGTGTTAAGTTCTTGATACTGCATAAGAATAATTGGTGGAATGGTTGGGAGTTTGTTAGGGGAGAGGCTGAAAGTAGTGAGGGCATCATGGACGCGGCTGTGCGAGAAGTTAACCAGGAGACTGGTTTGAACATTACTGACATCAAGGTTGTCCCTTTCAACTATTCTTACAATTACTTGAAAAACCTTAATTATATTAGTGCTGAAGTGAGCTGCTTTCTGGCAAAGGCGAGCGATGAGTTAGTAACGCTCAGCAGCGAGCACAACCACTACAAATGGGTTGATTACGAGACTGCAATGAAATTGTTAGAGTTCCCGGAGCAGAAGAAACTCTTAGAACAAGTCAACAGGTTAATTAATCATTAGTGAAGTATTCCTTTAGTTTATCATCTGTGAGTTCGAACACGTCAAGCTTGAGCCCAGCATCAATATACGCCCAAGATATGATTAATGCTTCGAAGGACTGCACATATAAGTCCTTGTTGTAAAAATGCCTTGAGTCTTCAAAGTATGCAAGAGCTAAGTTGTACAACTCCTTGAATTGTTCTTCTTTCATTAATAACCGGATATTCTTGAAGACATTATTCATAACTAAGGTGTGCTTAGTGATTTGCTCCTTTAACTCTTGCTTTGCTCCCATTACATGAATCCCTCCAGTGTCTTCTGTTCTTTTTTTATAATGTCTTCTTCTTTGAATCCGACTACTTTAAGTATTTCTTCAACGCTTGGTATTAACTGGTGTTCTATGTAATAGTCGCTGTCAGGAATTAAACCCTTCTCTACCACGTCGTCAATCAAGTAACTGCGCTCGCTTATACTCCCTTTCCCTTTAACGATTACGTAATTAATCAGCATGCCGCTTGTTATTGACTTGCCGTTCTTCTTAGCCTTCATAGCAGCGCTAACGTGGGGTCCGAGGCTGTCATAACTCTTAACGTCCTTAGTCATCCTCGTGGTTATAACGAATTCTTCAACAGGCGGTTTGTTATTCTTAACATCATTAATCTTTTCCTGCAACAACTTCAAAGCTCCTTTGAAATCCTTCTCAGTTAAGACCTTCTTCAATATATTTTCCTGCAACTCTTTGGCAATAATACTCCAATCCCTGCGCACTAGTTCAAAGCCTTTAACAGTTAATTCATTCCTATCATTGCATAAAGCGTACTTCTTCTTCGCACCAGTACTCTGCCCTTTCTTGGACACGAATAATCCTGTCTTGAAAAAACCCTCGAACTGCAACTCCATCATTTCAGGCAGGTTCTTATTCACCTTAGCCACGAACTCCATCGCTGAATTAACATCCGGCTTCGGTAATATGAAAAAGCAGGAGTCAGTGTCGCCGTATAACACTTTTAATCCTGCAATCTCCGCGCGCTTGATAACATTATTAATATACTGCCTGCCCCATGCAGTAATGCTCGCAGCGCACTCCAAGGAATACCACCTTGCCTGCGGGAAACCCAAGTAGCCGTAAGTTGCGTTTGCAAGAATCTTAATAGCGTTCTGCCTCGCGCTTAAAATACTATAATCATCATCACTCTTATCTATCTTCTTAAGTATTGACTTAACATTAGCTCTGCGCTCAATCAAGTCCTTAATAAGCGTTGGAATAAAACCTTTGGGGCTCTTCGCGAACCTGAAACTAACCTCTTGATTATTCACAAGTATTTCAGGGCTTACGTGAACGTCCCTGCCCTTCGCGTTCAAAGTAGTCGGGCAAATATTATGAGCAACTATTATACTAGGATAAAGGCTTCTGAAGTCAAAGACTGCAATGTTCTCGTAAAATCCTGGAACCGGCTCGAAGACGAAACCCCCCTTGTAAGTCTGCCTGAAACGCAATGTTAATTCCTCTCTTGAAGGTTTGCGCAGGATAACCTCGTTAAAATACCTCGTCTCCTTCATCAAATAATTCTCAACAATACTGGAGAAGCCGCTCCTGCAAACGTACTCTGGTAATACTCCAACAATGCGCGTGAGCTCGAATAATAACGGAAGAACCTTGTCCGCGAGTTTAAGGGTTATTTCAGCATCGCGCAAAGAATAATCCAGTAATTTGTCAATATCTCCTTTATCCCAAAACTCTTTTAGAAGCATGATGTCAAAGTCTTCCTTGCACTCTCCAAGCAGTTCTTCACATACTGCATTAAGAGTGTAAGTGTCAGTCTTCAAGTAAGTTCCCATACTAGTAGCAATGAAAGGGTACAAGTCAATATTAACCAAGCCGGTAATAGTTGCTGAAGAACCCCTCACTCCCCTATTCTTGAACTTAACGCTTGAACCATCCCATCCTAGTTTGAAAACTGCTTTATTAATTTTAGCCCTCTCCTTTAAATAAGGCAGGTCAAAATTGTCACCATTATAAGACACTAAAAAGGACGGTTTTTCTGAATTAATTATTTTAACAAATTCTTTTATCATCTCCTTCTCATTACTTAAAACCTTGGCAAATTTTCTGCCAGTCTTCTTCCACGTCAATACTCCCCTGCTTCCTTTTGTTGAAGCGTAACTAATCATAACTACAGGGTCAGAGGATACTTCGCTCACACCGTTAGGGTTGTATGTTTCTATGTCAAAGCATAAGATGTTATGTTTTACGCTGTCAGATTCAACAGAACTTATCTCTTCAACCTCAATATAGTAATCAATGCCGGGAGGAGGAATTAATTTCTCACCCTTTACTGAAACGCTTGTTAAAGGAGTAATCTTATTGTCAAACAAGTACTTCTTGGCATGGTTCACCTCCTTCTCGTAAGTCCTAACAACGCCCTCTAACCGCTTCACCATACTGCTTATAACATTCAAAGCCTTGGAATTGTTCACTAAGACCTTAAGAAAAGTTTTCTTCTCGCCTAACAATTTATGCTCAATTTTTTCAGTCTTAACAACACTGCATTCAATCTTGCCCTCCCTAGCGATTAAACTGTTTATTTGGAAGATTAAAGCCTCAACGTCAACGGTTTCATCAGTAAGAACAAGAAAGTATAAAGGCATTGACTCGTCCCTTGCAATAACCCTCAACCCTTCCTTAGTAACGCCGTATAATAAGACGGCGTGCTCTTCAGCAGAACTGTTAATAACCTCAAATTCTAACTCTACCATAAGTTAATTATAAAAGTATGTAGTATTAATAATTTAGGTAAATGATTCCACAATCCGGGTTTGACATAAAAGTAATCGTTAATGAATTGAAAGAGTTAAACAATTCCAGGATTGAAAAGTTTTACAACACTCCTGAAGGCGAATTGTTAATAAAGATTTACAGTTCAAAATACGGCAAGGTTGTATTAAGAGCCTTGAGAGGCGAGTGCATTCACTTAACTGATTTTAAGAGAGAAGTTGTTGAACAACCCAGCATGTTCACTATGGTTATGAGGAAATACATGAACGGTTCAATAATTCAGGATATTGAACAGCCTTCCTTTGAAAGAGTGGTAATATTCAAGATTAAGAGAGGAGAGGAATTTTTCAAGATTATTATTGAATTATTCAATAAAGGCAACATAGTTATCTGCAATGAAGAAGGCGTTATAATTAACTCTTTAAGATTCATTAAGGTAAAAGACAGAGTTATAAGACCAGGAGAAGCTTACGAACTGCCAGCGCCAAAGTTTCATGAAGAATATATAGATAATATTGAGTTCAAACGCGTTATAAAAGGAAGCGATAAGGAGTCCATAGTTAAGAGTTTAGCAATTGACATAGGATTAGGCGGCAAATACGCTGAAGAGTTATGCACTCTTGCAGAATTGGATAAGAATGCCAGTCCAGGACTGGTGAGCTGCCAAGAGATTGACAAATTATTTGAAATCTTCTTCCTCATGTATAAGAGCGTAAAGCATTACATGAACATAAGGCCTTGCGTTATAATAAAAGAAAAAAACATTATTAACTTCAGCCCTTTCCCTTTCAAGTCTTACCAAGACTGTGAGTTCAAATTCTTCGAGACTTATAACGAAGCAAACGATTACTATTACTCAGAGTCTCAGAAAACAGAGCATGAAGAGGCTGCGCAGAAGAGTTATGACAACAAGATTAACCAGTTAGAGAACAGGCTGGAACAGCAGGAAGAGAATCTTAAATTCTTGGAAGAAGAAAGCAAGAGGCTGGCTAAACTGGGAGAGCTTGTCTTTGCAAACTATGACTTAATCAATACTATTATTACAAAGATTAAACAAGCCAATAAGAGCAACGTGGATTGGAATACTATAAAGGCAATGGTTGAAAAGGATAATGAAAACGGGAGTGTTGAAGCACAATCGATTAAGTCAATAAATGAAGAGGATGGAACAATTACATTAATAATAGAAGGGCAAGAGTTCACTGTCAGCTTATCAACTAATGCTACTGAATTAGCGCAGGAATTCTTTGAGAAGAGCAAGAAATTAAAAGCCAAGATAGACGGCACTGAAGACAGTATTAATCAGACCAGGGAGAAGATTAATCACGTTGAGGAGAAAGGAGTTGAAGAGGTTAATAAAATAATTGAGAAGAAGAAAATTGAAGAGAAATGGTATAATAAGTATAGGTGGTTGAAGACGAGCAATAACTTCTTATTAGTTTGCGGAAAAGACGCTACCCAGAACGAGATATTGGTTAAGAAAGTTGCTGAAGATAATGATTTAATATTTCATGCTAGTATTGCAGGCTCTCCCTTCGGAATTTTGAAAGACGGCAAGAACGCAGAGAACCAAGACAAGCAGGAAGCTGCACAGTTCATCGCTTCTTACAGCAGGGCTTGGAGGGAGAACATACCAACCGATGTCTTCTCTGTTTCAAAAGAACAAGTCACTAAGACTGCTCCGAGCGGTGAATACGTTGCTCACGGCTCGTTCATAATAAAAGGAGAGAAGGAATACTTCAGGGGATTATGGCCTGAGTTAAGGATAGGTTACACGAGTAATGGCGAGGTTATAGCAGGACCTTCTGAATTAATGTACAAGCAGTGCGAGAATAGTGTTAGTTTAACACCAGGCAGCATTAATCCTGGAAAGGTAAGCAAAAGATTAATGTCAATGTTTGACAAGAGAGCTTTCACTAGTGAAGAGTTTCTTCACTTCATACCTGGAGATTCAATGATAGGATTATGAAAAATAAGATAATAACTAAACTGAAAAAAATAATAGACCCCCACATAGGAGTTAACATCTACGACTTGGGATTGGTAAAGAAGATAACAATAAAGGATGATAGTGCAGAAGTATTATTCAAACCAACCTCTCCTTATTGCCCTATGATTTCATATTTTATTACAGAGATTGAAAAAGCTGTTAAATCAGTTAAAGGCATTAATAAAGTAAAAATAAAAATAGAAAAATAAAAAAATCTAATATATAAGTTTAAAAGTCGAACTCTTTAAGTGTGACTCTTCCGTTCTTCTTTGCTCTGTCAGTTGCTGCTTTCAACATATCCATGACTATCTTGTCCAATCCGTCAATTGAACTGTCAGGGAATCTTACGTTTAGTTTCTTAGCAGCTTCCTTTGCAGCTTTCTTAACAATCAACATTTGCATCCCACCTCAATTTTTAATGAATTCCATAAACAAATCATGTTTTTTAAAATTAACGGTTAAAAACAGCATTTATAAAGGATTGGGGCTTAATTAAATGCCTGATGTTTAAAGGCAAAAAAGTAAAAAACACCGCAACTATGATAATGTCCTATTTGAACTTTAAATAAACCATAATTGTTTATTTATATAATTAATAAATACAATATGATAATTTATTAAATGATTGTTTTAACAGTTAAAGCGAATCCTTTATATATGCCTGGTAGACTACTAATTTCTACAAAATAAGAAGTGTGTGTAGGTAGGAAAACTGCAGAAAGTAAACAGTAACGAGCAATAAGCAACAAACGGCATACAGTAACTTTCTTTTCCTTCCTTTTTCTTTTATAATACTTTCTTATTGACAGATATCTTATTCTTCCTTCCTGCAGGACTAACTTTTAATATTTTTTTATCCTCAAGATTATGAACTATCTTTGAAAGCTTTGGTTTTGAAAAGTCCAAAGCCTTTCCAACATCGTTCTGGAACACTTCATTATCATGGTCTAAGACATAATCAACCACGAGCTTCTCATCCCTTATCAAAGCCATAGTTACAATATCCTTCCTCTTCCTCTTCAGAAGATAATAAGTAACACCTGCCCCTATTCCTGCACCCAATAATACTGAACCTATTATCCACCACAATGAGAACAACCCGAAAGCTATCCTTTCAAAGAAAACCAAGTAAATATTACTCTCCAAGTAATTAATTCCCTGCTCCCAAGCCAGTATTATCTGCTGCCCGTCTGAGAATATTCTTGAAGACGGAGGAGATATGGTATTAATATCTTTCTGAGTTATACCAAACCCTTTCGGCAGAACAAGTTCAAGAGAGAAATCCGAGAGGTTATAATAAGAAGTGAAATAGTAAGAGAATACGAAGTTGTTGTCAAATCTTTGAATAATATCATCATTGGAATATTTTAAAGTATAAGTTTTGGAACTCTTAGGAGATATAGTGTCCAATATCCTTATTGTAAAAATACCATTAGCTACAAAAGAAGTTTGGTTGAGAACTGTTCCGTTTTCGTCAGTGACGATTAAATCATCAGGTATATCATTCAGGAAAACGTACAAATATGAAGAGTTAACAGTGTAATTGTTAAAACCAGTAACTGTAACAAATTCATCCACTGATAAGTCAGAATTTATCAAAATCTCAACATTAATAGAATTAAGCTTGGCTCCAACATCCTCAGCAAACACTATTGAGAATGCAGAAAATACTATTAATAAAAGAAATAGTTTTCTCATTAAAGAGAATACTAATAAGTTATACTTTAAAGTTTTTTGGATTAAAACCCCTGCGATAAAGTTATAAACTAACAACTATTCTCACTATTCATGGCTAAATCAGCAAACAAGAAAGTTCTTGAAAAGAACATAGGTAAGATAGAGTTTTTATACATTACACAAGCAGTATTATTTCTCGTTTTAGCAGCACTAGTAGGCGTTGAGCCTTCACTCCTGCAATACGTTGTAATGACAGCGCTTGTCGTATTAGCTATAAGCTCTGTAGTGCTTGCTTATGAATGGGTTAATATCGAAACTAACCTTTAAATAACTCCGCTTTATACTATAATAAAAGTATGAATAAAGCGATTAAGATAATTAAGGAAGTATTCTCAAAACAGCCTAAGCTGGGAAGGAATAAGGCAGTAATTATTAAAAACCTTACAAACAAGTATAACGGCAGAGTCTTCCTTGATAATATTAATTTCGTAGTCTACAGGGGTGAAATCTTCTCCGTAATAGGATTAAGCGGCGGAGGGAAAAGCACGCTGCTTAAAAGCATGGTGGGTTTGAATCCAATAAGTGACGGCAGCATATACTTCTTTGGCCAGAATCCATTTTTTTCCAAGAAATTAATTGGTTTCTCCTCGCAGGAAGATAGTTTCTACACTGAATTAACCATATCTGAGAATATTAAATTATTCAGCGAGATGAACGGGGTTAGCAAAGCAAAGGGTTTAAGCACTGGAATAGAGTACTTAAAGAAGTTAAAGTTGGATAATTACTTGAACAGTTACCCTGACGAGTTAAGCGGGGGGCAGAGGAAGAGATTAAACATTATAATAAGCTGCCTTCACTCACCAAAATTGTTAATACTTGACGAGCCTTTCGCCGGATTGGATTATTATAATAGAAGAATATTATGGGATTTCTTAACAGCTCTGAAGAATAAAGGAGTGACTGTTGTATTAACTACTCACTTGCTTGAAGAAGCGCAGAAGTATTCTTCAAGAGTTCTCATATTAAAGAATGGGAAAAAGTTTGCTTACGGAACATTCAAAGATATTAAGACCAGGATAGGTTTTAATTACTTATACCACATTAAGTTAAGCAGTTTAAGCCAGAGTTTTTTCGAATCTTTAAACCATTACACTATGCTTAAAGGTATAAAAATAATTTACACTATTAAGAACGAGGTGCAGTTCGCTCTCGACTCGCAGAGTGACAAGAGCTTAATAAACAGTTTCTTGTCAAAAAATAATCAAAGCTTTGCAGAGATTAGTTTAAGAGAGCCTAACTTGGATGAGGTAATGCTGGCAAGCAAATGAAGATTATAGAATTGTTAAAAAAAGAGTACATCTTGTTCAAGAGGAACAAGAAGCAGGTGTGGACTATAGTTCTGCTTCCTCTGCTGTTCTCTCTGGTTTACATGTTCATGTTCTCATTCACTGACATTGATTTAAGTGTTACAGTATGCAACCTTGACAGAGGGGATTATTCAGGACTTTTATTAAACGGTTTAACCTCTTCTTTTTCTGCAATAGTTGTTGAAAACCAGTCTTTGGATGCCTGCTCTGCAGAGATAAGAGATGATATCAGCAAGGGAGTAATGCTTGGTATCATAATTCCTGAAACATTTTCTCAAAATATTCAAAACTACGAGCAGCCTTCACTGCAGTTATACTACGACAATTCAAAACCGAATCTTGGCTTCTTCGCCAGGTCTTACCTGATGAATCACATAAGCAGTTTCAATACAAGAGTTTTAAGAGAGACTGAAGAAGTGCTTAAGGACACAACTAATAAAATTGAGAGCGACTTGAAAGGAACTCTTAACTTGATGGAGATACTAGACTATTCAGTGCCTCCCGTAATAAGAGACGGTTACGACAGTTTATACGCCAGCGTGGAAGATTATTATAACAGGATTAATTTGCTTAACAGCATTGATTTAGAATTCCTGGTTAACCCTGTAAATACTGAACTGGTTGGTGTTTTTGAAGGAGAAAACAGCGACGGTTTCAGCTTCTCAGTTTTATACACTGTTCTTAATATAATAGTTATATTACTGCTTTCAAGCGTGAGCATGGTTTATGATAAGAAGAATGGATTCTTTACAAGGCTAAAGACTTCATCCACTCCTATAATATATTACTTGTTCTCAAAGGTGTTATTCTTCTCAATAGTTGGTTTATCAATCTTCATACCTGCTTTCTTGGTTTTCATGCTTAACGGCGCTTATTTCAACATTAATTTATTAACACTTTTTTGCGGGGTATTTTTGACCTCAATAATATCAACACTAATCGGTTCCGTAATCGGGTTGTCAAGCAAGAACGAGTCCGGAAGCACTATGATTTCAATCTTTTTAGGATTCATGTTCCTCTTATTAAGCGGTTTGTTCTATCCTGTAGAACTGCTGCCTTCAATGATTAAGGTCTTGTTAGTTTTCATGCCTACGAGTTTCGAAATCACTTTCTTAAACAATGCCTTGGTTCTTAACACTGCATTAAGCAATTTATTTAGTATAACATATTACTTAATAAGTTATATTATAGTTTTCTCATCAATAACTTACTATTTAATTGTTAAAGATTAGTAAATCTTGTCTTTCAATTTCTTAACTCTTGAAGCTAATATTTTATTCTTGTTATTAACGATTCTGAACTGGTTCAGAAGCAGTTGGTATTTGTGGTTTAACTCTGTATAATCTTTTTTAGAAACCTGGTTCTCCTGGGATTGTTTTAGTTTAGAATTGAGTTCTGCTATCTTTTCTACAAGTTTTTCTCTCGCCTCGTCTCTTACCATAATCTTTTGCGAGTTCTTGCTTCTTATATTAGATGATATCCTGTTAAAAGAGTATAATATTAGGTCAAATCCTGCTATTACTCCAATAATCCAGAATAGTATACTCATAAAAATTAAAGATAGTTTAATTTATTTAAAAACCCTTGTATTTACTAACTAGTAATAGGAACTTATAAAAAGAAGTAGTTTTAATCATTTAAGTTATGGGAGATTCTTGTCCAATGTGTAAATTCGTACTGGTTAATAATGATGAACCTTTGAACGTTCTTAAAATGCTCAGGGTTAGGAAAAACAATGGTGATGACAAGAAGTATCCTTTATTAGTTGCTGACTTTCACTGCCCTAAGTGTGAAAAGACTATGCATGTTAAATGGGTTGATTTAGAAAAGGATTTGAATGTTATGAATTGTGAAGCTTGCAGCACTCCATTAAACGCGACCATCTTCTTGGGAGTTATGAGCGGTTTTGAACTTCACAGTTACTGCTTCAGCTGTTATAATAAACTTAATTCAGGCAGTGTTGGTTTTCAGAAATAAAACTCTGAATTAACATCCTTTTCTTTCTTGGGCTCATCTGCAGAACCAAACATGAAGAAGGGTTCAGTTTTTTGCGGTTCAGAAACGTGCTCGTCTTTTCTGAACTCGTCCCTTGGATAATAATCAGGTATCTTCTCAAACTGTTCTTGTTGTTCAGTCATAAGTTCGGAAAACTTCATGTCATGGAATCTCAAGAACATGTCGATTGAGTCCCTTAAAGCCCTTGCCTCGTCAACATCTAGTTTAAAAGCTGCTTTAACATTTGACTGTTCTCCAATCTTTAATAATAAACTGCCCTCTTTTGCAAAACCCCTCTCTTTTTCAGGATTTTTCGCTTCAATCTCTATAAATGTTCTGTTATCTTTCCAGAAATGAGTCTTCCTAAAAATCTTCATAATAGATATATAACGATGGGTTGTTTTTATTCTTTTCTAATTCCAGAACCTTCTTGTTCTCACAAATGTTTTCTCTTCATCTATTATATTCTTCAATAATTCCTTCTCAGTTGTCATGTTTCTAAGTATCCTCTTGCCTGTGCGGACCCCGACGCCGTAAGCTGCAAGAACGAAGCACGCTTTCTTGCCGTAAGAGAGGAAAAGGTTAGAAGTCTCATCCCACCACTCGTTGTCAACCTCTTTGTTTACCGGCGCAAAACCTATTGTTTTGGCGCCGCACTTAGGGCACTTCTGAAAAGGGAAGCTTTGCACAGAGAAAGCTCCAAGGTTATTCTTGCAGTTAACGCATTTAAACCTGAATACTTTAGTGTTCAGCCTCTCCTTTACTATAGCGTAAATCTCCTCATAAGATTCTGCACTCCTGAATATGCCGCTGAATCCTCCGAAGTTTACTCCTGCGAATCCTATTCTTGAAACCTTGTCACTCTTAGTGTATTCTATCTTTAAATCCTTGAATAATTCCTGTGCTTCTTCAATGCTCATCTTCTCCCTGATTATCTCATTAAGTGTTTCAGTAAAGATTGGCGTGTTCGAGTACATGTCAACTATTTTATTAATCCTTGCTCCTATGTACTCTGCGCCTTTTTTTATGATTCCAAATCTTTGCCCGACGTTGAAGAACCTGGTGTGGAATAGCGTAGTATTCTTAGCGCTTAATTTGATAATATAAGGTATTATTTCAGGTTTTATGGTATTAATAACCTCTTTCAGAGTATTAACTGAAAATGTGTGGGGAACTGTAAGTATTACCCTGTAAGGGTCTGTTCTTAATCCTATGCTTGTGCCTATTCTTGCGCTTATCATGCTCGAGAATAGCGTGCCTAAAGTGTTGTTTATTTTAGAACCGTGGCAGGAGTGGATTATTATATTGTTTTCAAAGAATTCCACAAAGAAGGATTTATTGTCAGGAATTATATCCTCACTAGAGTAATACTCTTTTCTTAATTCACCAACAAGTTCTGCAATCTCCTTGCTTACAGGAATAAGCTCTCCAGTCCATGAAGGAACTGCTCCGCTGAAGCTGCGCGCTCTTCCAACGTTCACCTTGTCATCGTCAACCTCCAGCACGTCCCAAGGCTCTCCTCTCATAATAATAGTGGCTCCAGGGTTGCAGTATTGAAGAACGAAGGATTCGTCAAGGGTTCCAATCTTGGAATTGCTTTCAACATTAATAATATTATAATTCTTAGTGTCCGGTATTGTTGAAACGTTCTCGAAATAATAGTAGAAGCTCTTCTTTGAAAGATTAATCTTCTCGCCAAAAACGTTCAGGTAATTAAGCTCTTCCATGAATGTTAAGAAATCCCTGAACTCCTGCTCTGATAGATTAAAACAATAACTCTTATTAACTGCTTTCAATAACTCACTTACTTTGATTAAATTATTGTCTTTTACGAACCCTATTACTTGATGCGCTAAAACGTCCATTGCGTTGAATGGGATGACAGGTTTTTCAAGAAAGCCTTGCTTCATTAATTCAACTATTGCTTTGCTTTCCAGGTAATCATCATCGTTGAGGGTGTAAATCTTTCCATGGCTCTTCTTGTAATAAGCGTGCCCGCTTCTTCCAACCCTCTGAACTAGTTTATTAACCTGCCTGGGGCTCATGAATTGAACAACTAAGTCAATGCTTCCAACGTCAATTCCTAACTCCATGCTGCTTGTTGCTATTAAAGCCTTCAACTCTCCTTCCTTCAAAGCCTTCTCCATCTGAATCCTCTGCTTTTTAGAAAGTGAAGAATGGTGCAGTCCAATCTTAATATCAGGATAAGCTTTGTTCATTGAGAAAGCTAAAACTTCTGCCTGTTGCCTCGTGTTAACGAAGATTATAGCCCTTTCTGAAGATTTCAAATCCTGTTTTATTCTCTCCATTATAGTGGTTAAAGAAACTCCTATGCCAAGCTTCTTGGACAAGTCCTTGTTAGATTTATCTATGACTGGTTTGTAAACTTCAACCTGTGATTCTTTAGGCTCACTGATTTGCACGAGTTCGCAGCTCCTGTCACCGCACAAGAACTTACTGACCTCGTTCATATCGCTTATAGTTGCGCTGATTCCAACCCTTGCAAAGTCGGCTATTAAACTCAGTCTTTCAAGCCCTAAGGTTAACTGCACCCCTCTCTTGCTGTCAACTAGTTCGTGAATCTCATCAACTACTACGAACCTTAATGACTTGAGATTCTCCTTCATAGTCTGGCTTATAAGCATTGACTGCAAAGATTCAGGGGTTGTTACTAAAACATTAGGAGGGTTCTTAACCTGCTTGGTTCTCTCATAACTAGTTGTATCCCCGTGCCTTATGCTGATGGTTAAACCCAAGTGTTCAGCGAATCTTATTACTCTCTTGAAAATATCCCTGTTTAAGCTCTTAGTAGGCGCCACGTATAATACTTTTAAGCCTTTAGTATCTTCCTCAAGCAGTTTCTCAAACAAGGGTATAATAGCTGCTAGAGTCTTTCCATAACCAGTAGGTGCTGTGATTAACACGTTATTGCCTGCTTTAATAGCAGGTATTGCCTTCTTCTGAACACTAGTAAGTTCACTAATGTTATTGTGTTCAAGCCATTGTTTAACCTCTAAGCTTATCATGTTTTTTTTCAAAATTTAAGGGGGATTATTCTTTTTTTAAACTTTTACTCAATTTATTTAAAAACAAGGCTTACTATATATTATTATGGATGAGGTTCTGAAACAAGTAATTAAAAAGGTTAAGCCTGGCAGTGAAGAGGTTAAGAAGCTTGAATCCGTCACTAATGAAATTATTTCCAAACTTAAACTATCCGCAGAATCTTTGAGAGTTTCTCCTGAAATTGTTATGGGAGGAAGCGCTGCCAGGGGCACCTGGATGTCAGGCAACCACGATCTTGATTTCTTCATGAGATTCAGTGATGAAAAAAGCATCAGCAAGTATTACAAAAAGATAGTAACTCCTTGCTTCAAGAACATGTCTTTAGTTCATGGAACAAGGGATTATTACAAATTCAATCATAAAGGGTTTGATATTGAGATAGTTCCTTCAATAAAATATGATATTCCCAGTAAAGCAGTTAACAGTGCGGACATTAGTTATTTTCACATAGAATATTTGAAAAAGAAATATGCGAATAATCCAAGGTTAAAGAATGAAGTCCTGCTTCTCAAACAATTCATGAAGGCGAATGAAGTGTATGGTGCTGAGAGTGCGAGAGGCGGATTCAGCGGCTACGTTTGCGAACTCTTAATTGTTTACTTCAAGAGTTTTAAGAACTTAGTTAATTTCTTTGAAAAAGCAAAGCCTAAGATAATTATTGACATTGAAAAGAATTATAAGAGTTCAGAAGAGGCTTTGAAAAAAATAGATGAAAACAAGACTAGCGGGCCTTTAATAATAATTGACCCTTTGCTGCCTGAGAGGAATGCCAGCGCCAGCGTATCATATCCTGCTTTCAGCGAGTTCTTGTTCAGGATTAGGTATTTCTTAAGAGAACCTTTGTTGAAGCTATTTAATGAGAGGGGTTTAAGCAGTGAATTAGTTAAGGAGAGAAGCAAGAGGAGAGGAACTAAACTATTAATGTATAAGATTAAACAGGACAGGGCTGACTTCGACGTTGTTAAAGCAAAACTTTTGAGAAAGGTTAAACAATTGAGTTTAATGCTTGACAGGGAGGGCTGGCAGGTTTACAGTTACGGAGTTGCTGATGAGAAGAAGTTATTCATAGAGTTAGAGTCATTGAATGTTTCAAAGGCTAAGAAGCATTACGGTCCTTTCGTTTGGGTTGAAACTGAGTTCTTTGACAACTTCTTTAAGAAGTGGAAGAATAATGTTTTAGGAAAACCTTACACTTATAACAACAAACTAGTTGTTGATGTTTACAGAAAGCATGATGTTAATGAAGTTATTAAGGAATATTTAAAGGATTACTTATGTTAAAGAGAGAGTTTGAAAAGAGTTACGTTGAACGTTTCGGCAAAGATTTTGTTAACTCTTTTATTGAAAAGATTAAAACAAACTATTGCCAGTATATCAGGGTTAACACGTTAAAGATTAAACCTGATGTTCTTAGGAAAAGGTTGGAAGAGAAAGGTTTTGTCTTGGAATCTGTTAAAGAAGTAGGTTACGCTTTCAAGTTAGTAGATGAGCCTTTCGCTGTAAGCTCTACTGAAGAATACTTATTAGGTTACTTATACCTGCAGGATAAGGCAAGCATGATGCCTGTTATTGAATTAAATCCAAAACCTGTTGAAATCGTGTTAGATGCTGCCTGCGCTCCTGGCGGGAAGACGAGCCACATGGCGCAGTTAATGAACAATGAAGGGGTTATTGCAGCAATGGATGATAATTTGGACAGGTTAAAGGCTCACTTGTTCAACCTTCAAAGGTTAGGCATTAAGAATACTGCCACGTTTAACTTGAACGCTTCAAAGGTGAAAAAATTAGGGGTCTTGTTTGACAAAATCTTGCTGGATGCTCCGTGCAGTGCTACTGGAACTGTTTGGAGGGAGAAAAAGCGTTTGAAAGCTGTTAACAAGCACGAGGTTTTAAAGCACGCTTCGCTGCAGAAGAAGATGTTAAAGGCTTGCGTTGAAGTATTAAAGCCTGGTGGCGTAATTGTTTACTCAACCTGCAGTTTGGAAAAAGAAGAGAACGAGGACAACACTGTCTGGGCTGAGAAAACATTGAAATTAAAGGTTTCGAAGACGAAGTATTTCTTCCCTCAAACCGATGACACGATAGGATTCTACTACGCGGTTATGAAGAAATAAAAAGTTTTATAAAATAGAATTCTTAGTTGAGTTTAGTAATGAAGATTACTGTCGCGTTTAATCCTGAAAGGTATGGTGATAACCGCTACAATTACTTGTTTAATAATTTGAAAAGAGAAGGGGCTGAAGTTATCATTAAACCAGTTAGTTCAAGCATGCTTGACAATAACACTGGTTTCTTCTCTGAATTATGCAGTTTATTAGAAGAGTATAAAAAGGATTTCACAGAGTCTAATATGGTTTTCTATTTAAGCGACCAGGCTTATCTTAACTCTTTTGCGGATTATAAGACTCGATTCAATAATTGGGTGAATAAGATTATGAAGAATAATGCCTGGCCTTTAAAGGTAAAGCAGGAATTAGAAATGAGATTAAAAGACTATGAAAACATCATCGGCTTGTTTGCAGAACACTTTCAGGCTTACCTGCGTCTTCCTGGAATGTGCGGATTAATAGAAAAAGAATACGTTGCTCCCTTGCAGGCAATAAGAGTAATGGGTTTAATGCCTTTTGAAAATGCTGAAAAGTCAAAAATCATGATTAACAATCTTAACTTGCTGAACCAGAAATCCATCAAGATTAAAGAGTTAATGAGCAGATTAAGCATTGAGGATTTAATAATTAACGTTAAATGCGAGGATAATAAGGATTTAGTTTTAAGCGCGGGAGGTTTTGTAAAAATACCAATAATTATGTATGAAGTGTTAAAGGAGAATAATATACCTTTAGCGTTTAAGTCAGATTTGAACAATTTCATTAATAACCGTTTTTTCCCTGCAGTGTTTAAGTTAAGCGGGAGCAGCAGAGGTCAAGGAATTAATTACATTGAAGAAGAAAAAGATTTTAAAAAATTTTTAAGATTCGCCTGCCAGAGTGTTGAAAATTACAGGTATAAGTTCCTGGTTTCACGTTTTATTGAGTCCCCAAGCGATTATTACACTCATTACAGGATTTTCACCCTTGGGAGCGGGAAGGTATTGGCAAGCGCTTTATCTTACTCTTCGAACAAGAAGTGTGAAGGTGTTAAGAACGTTTTTGGTTTTAATAAGATAGTTTCAAACGTTGGCAGCGGCGGGAGCCAGATTCCTTTAAACCCTAATGAGAAGAGTAAAGAGTTATGCGTTGAGGAAGAAAGAATACTTGAGGCGCATAATATAAGCAATCAGGCTCTTCCTGATGCTCTCAGAATTCTGGCTGAAAAGGCTGCTGTTGCATTAGGAGAAAAAGGAATGTATATTACTGGACAGGACTGGATACAAGATTTAGAGGGTAATTATTACTGTTTAGAGTCAAACTCCAGCCCTAACTTCATGGTCTTTGACGCGTTATATAATTACGGTAAAAGAGAATTAGAAGAAAGCATTAGGATTGGCAGTGAAAAAATAGCTGAAGGCATAATAGGGCATTTAAAACAAGCATGATTTATATAAGACTAATTATTATATTATTTAATGATTAGTGATTTAAAGAAGTCTTTCAAGAATAGTTTTGGTGTTGAACCTTTGCTGCCGAAGAACATAATTATTGATAAGTCCAGTATTTATGAGGTTAGCAAGGATTTGGCAGGGATTAGTTTCAAGATTAAGCCCTTAAGCAAGGGTTTAATGATTAGTATTAATAATAAGCCCTGTCATGAGTTGTTAAGAATTAACAGGAATCGTTTAAAGAATTATATAGTCTTGAATGATAAGAGCAGTTTCCTTTTCACCTGCAACAGGAAAATCCTCAAGAAGGGTATTGTTAAAAAGAAAGGTAACGGTCCCGAGTTCGCAGCTTTAAATGAGAAAGGCGAGGTTCTCGGAGTTATAATCTTCAAAAACAAGGTTTATAACAATAAGGTTAACATCGGCTACTACTTAGAACAGGACAAGCTTAAGGGGTTAATATTTTGAAGCTCGTATTATTAAGCGACTGCCACGGCAGTCTTAAGCAGTGCACAAAAGCTGTTAAGTTAGCTAATAAGGAAAAGTGCAGTATTATAGTGGCAGGGGATTTGATGAATTGGGAGGATTATAAAAAACCTGTCAGCAGGTTCAAAAGATTGCTTAAAGCGTTGAATGTTTGTAAGAAAAAGGTTTACTTGATTCCTGGCAATTACGAGGATGTTAAGAGCTGGCAGTTAATAACTGACTGGAAGTTCACAAAGTATGACAAACTTGTTGATTTTAACAATAAAATTGTTGATTTAAAATCTCATTACTTAATTGGTTACGGGGGAGCTACTGCAATACTCTCTGACATACTTGACAAGGCTTATTTCCGGGTTAATCCCAAGTTTGACGAGTTAACTCTTGACAAGCTTTTGAAAAATAATGATAAGCCTGTAATCTTCGTATCCCACATGCCTGCTTATTCCTACCTTGATACAGCAGTGTTTAAGCTATTCAAAAAAGGACGCCAATGGCATGTTGAGCCTTGCTTAGATGATATTAAAGGCTGCAAGAGGAAAAGAGTTGGCGACAAAGTATTGAAGAGGTTGATTGAAAAAAACAAACCCTTATTATCTGTTTTCGGCCACGTTCATGAAGAGAAAGGTAAAAGTGAAGAGTTAATTACTCATAAAAAGAAGAAAGAGTCAAAGAATTTAGTGATTAACTGCGGCCCAGGCAATGTAATCTTAGTTGATGTTGGAAAGACGGCTAAAGTATTAGACGTTAAACGAGTTTAATCAAGTCAAGCGTTAAAACATCAGTTTTCTCTAAGAACTTAGAGTAAGGCCCGTTCTTCTCTCCTGTTCCGTCAAAGAAGGCGTTAAAGCAAGGGAAACCAACAACTTTCTTAACGCTGGTCTTAACCTTCTGTTTCTTGAAATATTCTTCATTGTTGAATTTGTAAACTGCCCAGGTTTTGCGGGTTGTTATTGTGCCTAAATGGTCTTTTAATTTATGTGCTGAGTGGAAGTGCCCAGTCAGTATATTCTTGGCTTTGCTCATAACCTCCTTGCTGGCGTATTTGTGGCCGTGAATAAATAAAGTATCTCTTATTAACAGTTCCAAAACAACTGTTATGTTCTTGTAACCCTTTGTATAATTTTCTATATTACCGTCATGGTTTCCTTTGACTATTATTATCTTTTTGAAGAGTTCTGAAACCTTTGATAAGAAAAGCAGGATTTTCATCTTGTCGTTTAAGAATATGTTGTGTTTAACATCACCTAATATTATTAAGTTCTTGGCTTTCTCGTTTAGAACTCTTAACCTCTCTACTACGTTGCTTGTCTGGTCAGGTATAGTATAACCCTTCTCCTCTATTGATTCCTCAAAACCTATGTGAATGTCTGATATTACAATATAGTCGCCGTATTTTATTGCTGATTCGCCAACAATGAATTCCATAAGATTAATAACCTTTTTAATTAAATAAAACTATTCTTTTCTTATGACAGAACAGCAGTGCGTTTTTTGCTTAATAGCTGAAGGTAAGATTCAAGCAGCTATGGTTGGGGGGGATAATGATACCCTCGCGTTTCTCGACATCAGGCCTGCAACTGAAGGGCATATTCAAGTTATAAGCAAGGTGCACGCTCCATTGTTCAGCATGCTTCCTGCAGAGGTTAGAAGCAAAATGTTTAACGTCGCGCTTAATATAGGAGGAATACTTGTTCAGAAACTTAAAGCTACAGGAGTATCTTATATTATTAATGAAGGTTCTGGCGCAGGGCAAAGAGTTGCCCACGCGAGCATTCAAGTAATACCCAGGTATGAAGGTGACAGTGTAACTATTGGCTGGGAAGAGAAGCAGTTAAGCCAGGAAGAGATAAACTCGTACCTGCAGAATGTTATTAAGAAACTCCAGTCAGGTTCTGCTGAGGAAGGGGTTAAAGAAGAGCCAAAAACTGCTGAAGAAAAGCCTCCAAAAATGACTGAAGAGGAAGAAGCTGTTCAAGAGATTGAGGAGAGAATTCCTAAATACTGGTGAATAAAACTCCTACAAAGTTAAATATTAAGTTGCCGTAATAAAAAGCAGTCAAGTATCCTAGAAAAAAGCTTGGCACAAAAGGTATGCCGTCTCTTACTTTAATTGTTTTAAGCTTAGTCTTCTGAAGCAGTGCTATATCCTCTTTTGAAAGCCCGGTTGGTTTCTTGAGCACTGTTTTCCTTCCCGCTTTTATATCCTCAAGTATCCAGTCCCCTTCTTCTAAATTCTTAACTGGTTTGTCTATAACCTGCGTCTCGTACTCAACCTTTTTTATCATGTAAGTTATTGGGAAGAGCAGGAGTATTATTGAGAATATTTTGAATATGTAGTTTTGTGTAAAGAAAAACACTCCAGTTATTAAAAAGAGCAGGAAGATTATTAAGTCCGTCTTTGATATTTTTTTCGAGACTTTTTTCAGGTTTCTAACAACTTGTATTAAGGACCAGATTATTCCAAAGAATATTCCAGTAACTAATGTATTGGTTAAGAAGTTTGCAAAGAAAGGGAATTGAGCATCATGAGATGTTAAAAATGGCACACCTATTGCCATTGCTGTTAATAGTTTCAAATCCCCTCCTCCCCAAGCGCCTGCTTTGTACAAAATGTATGATATTAAAAGTGTTGGTGCTGCAACGTATAAGCTGCTTAGAAGCATAATAGGTTCTCCTGTTTCGTAGAAAAGCAGAACTCTAAGCACTAAAAATAATGCTCCGAAGCTGTAAGTCATGTAATCGTGCACAAACCTGTGCATGATGTCATTAATGCTGGCAAGCAGCAAGTAAAGTCCTGCTGATATTACTATTATATTCTCTATCAAGGTATTATTCTTTTATTCAAAAAGTATATTAATATTCTTCGGCTAGTCTTTTGTTAATGACGAATGGTTCAGAGGATTACAGCGGTGACATTTCCCAGAGCTTAAGAACCGAGCCTTCAATAATTACTCCTCCTGTTTTAAGTGTTAAACAAAAGATTTACAGGGTGTTATTCTTCATATTTGCAGCGTTAATGCTGGCTCGTTATTTTCTTTCCGGGATTTTTTTAACAATATACACTGTTATAATATTTGGGGTTCCTTTCATTTACTTGTTTTTTAACAAACACTTTCACTTGTTCGCTTTTGATGTTAAAGACACTCTGCAAAGTATTATGATTAACTTATTGTCAAGCGTTGGTTTCGTAATATTAATGCTTTTAGTCGGGTGGGCAACTTCTAATTTCAGCTGGGTGATTCTTACACGCATCAGCGCTTTTGTAATATTAAGGGTTGTAATAGTTGCTTTTTTTCATGAAATACTTTTCAGATACTTCATTCAGCAGAACATGGTTAATTATGTTGGCAACACGTATATTGGGATAATAATTACTAGTTTCATCAGCGCTGTAATAGTCTCTCCTCCAATAATAACAGGAATAGTTTACTTCTTCATGGGTTTGTTTATAGGATGGGTCTTTGAGAAGACCAAGGATATTTACGGTGCTGTCCTGGCAGATTCTCTAATCAGCTTGTTCGCCCTCGTTATGGTATAAATTTTTATTAACCAAGTGATTAGATTATTCATGATTGAATTATTAATCTCTGGGATTATACAAGGCATTCTGGAGTGGCTGCCTGTCAGCAGTGAAGGTTTTGTTTCTTTATTTCTGCAAAACGCGGGTTATACCTTTGAACAAGCAGTTGATGTAGCATTATTCCTTCATATTGGAACCTTGGCTGCAACAATATCTTATTTCTGGACGGATTTCAAGAAAATGGTTAGTCCTAAGACTACGAATCAGATGAACCTCTTAATATTCTTTTTATGGACTACGCTCTTCTCAGTCTTAATTGCAGGCCCGTTATACTTGTTTATTCAAACAATTAGTGTTAACTTCGCTGATAAGGTTGGGTTAATAATAGGTTCCCTTCTTGTAATAACTGGTCTGCTTCAATTGTTCAGAAAGAACTTCGGTTCTAGAGCAGAGAAGAGTGTTAAGAAAATTGATGGAATAATTACTGGATTGGCTCAGGGAGCTGCTGTTCTTCCTGGAATAAGCAGAAGCGGTTCAACAACTCTTGCTCTTTTAATTCAAGGATTCAATATTAACTCTGCTTTGAAACTTAGTTTTCTTGCCAGCATACCTGTAATATTCATTGCGCAACTAGTTAGCGGTTTAAAGAACGGGTTCTATTTAAACATTGGATACTTATTGGCGGGGCTTACTGCTTTCATAGTTGGAAGATTAACCATACAATACCTGCTTAAAGTAGCTGAGAAGGTGAACTTCAGCATATTCTGCATAATCTTTGGTTTGATAGCAATAATCTTTTAAATAAGACTATTGCATTATATTCTTCATGCTTTATTTGATAGGAACAGGCATAAGCGGTTGGGATAATATAGCTTTGAAAGGTTTAGACTATGCTAAGAAGTGCGATACTGTCTTTATTGAGAGGTATACCAGCATTATCAGTGACGAGGACGTTGCTAAGCTTAATAACTTAGTTGGAAAAGGTATAATAGAGCTCAGCAGGAAAGATTTGGAAACTAATTTTGAAGAAAAGATATTAAAAAAAGCCGGAGTATCGGATGTTGCTTTGCTCATAGTAGGGGACCCATTAACTGCTACAACTCATATTGAATTCTTGAAGAGCTGCAAAGATAATAATATCAGGTTTGAAGTGGTTCACGCGAGCAGTATTTATTCAAGCATTTGCGAGACAGGATTGCACGTTTACAAGTTCGGCAAGAGCTGTTCAATACCTTATCCTGAACCTAATTACAAGCCGACGAGTTATTTTGACATTATTAAAAAGAATCATGAAAACAACGCCCATACCTTGGTATTTCTTGATATTAAGAAGAATGAGGATAAGTACATGACTATTAGTGAAGCTTTGAAGATATTATTAAATATTAGCAGGGAAAGGAATAGTTTCCTTAATAAGAGTACAAGAATTATTGGCGTTTCAAGGCTTGGTTTTAAAGACCAAGTGATTAAGTACGGAACTGTCAAAGAACTGCTTAATTACAAGTTCAGCAAACAGCCTCACATATTAGTGGTGCCATCTATGAGTGAGATAGAGAAGGACTACGTTGAAGCTTTATATGCTTAGAAATAATTAAATAAAATCCCTGTTTAATCTTATGTTAATGAACAAGAACTTGCAGGAGCTAATTAATGCTGGTTTGTTTAGTTTCGGCAGGGAAAGGGTTGTTTTTGAGCTTTTAAAAAACATTGTTAATTCTGATTTTGACAAAGAGGGGGATAAGTCCGTAATTACTCTTAGAAAAGGTGAGAACAAACTAGTGCTTACTATTAACAAGAATAAAGTAAACAGTTTTGGTGACAGCCGTTTTTTCGAGCAGGAGTTGGAGATTTTAAGAAATGACTGCATGCACGAGTATGCTAATAGTGTCAGGTCCAAGAAAGAGTTGATTAATGTTTTAGGCACTGGCAGGTTCTACAAGTTTGTAATAGTTCCTGTAATCTTTGAAGCCCATAACGGTTTAAATATGAAAATGAGCGAGTTATGCGCTGTTATTAATAATCTTAGTGCAAGCAAGAGGTTTCTTTTTTTCAAGGTAAAAAACAAGGTTAAAGCAGAGTATACAAAGGATAAGTTAAACGTATTGTTTAATAATGCGCAGTTCAGTGTCTGCTTTAATCCTGTTAGAATAGATTATTCTTTAATGGACAAAAACTTGGATGTTAGTTCTTACCAGAATACTACAAGGGATGCTTTCTTTGCAGGACTTCCTTACACTTTGAAGGTTTTGGACGGTGAAGAGTTTGATTTCTGTTTCAATGGGGAAGAGAATGCTTTAATAGAGTTAGGCAAGACTTTATTAGAAGCTGTTTACGAGTACTTAATGATTGAGAATGTTTAAGCAAGAACTTCCAGCAGGTTTTCAACGCTGGTGTAGTAATAATCTGCGTTTTTGAAACTCTTAGTCTTTCCCGGTATGAATATTGTCTGCATGCCTGTCTTCTTAGCTGCTTTCATATCCTCTGCTTCGTCGCTTACGTAAACACAATCATACGGGCTTATTTTAAAGAAGCTTGAAACGCTTAAGAAGATTTCAGGTTCAGGTTTTTTAATCTTTAACGAACTGCTTAAAACTTCGTAATCAAAACTTATCTTAAACTTGTCTTTTAAATACATCCACCAGCTGTTGACGAAGTTGCTGCATAATGCTACTTTGAAGTTCTTCTTAATCTTTTCAAAGTCTTCGTGCTTGAATACGGGTTTGAATTCTTTAAGGAAGCTCTTCTTTAATGAATCTATTGTCTTTCTTGAACCAGTCTCTTTCTTTAACTTGTTCCAGAAAACTAACTCGTTCATCTTTCCTACTATTAATTTGTCATAAGCGTCTCCAATGTAAGAGTGTAATCCTTCAGCTGTCCCGTCATAATTAGTTATTTTCTTAAGAATAGAGTAAACATTTTTGTGTTTTGAAAAAACTCCAACCAAATCAAATATTACAACTTTGAACATGTTACCCTCTTGAGAAGTCCTTTCTCAGTTATGAATCTAGTAACGTGTTTGCTTGCTATTGTATCAAATGCGGGGTTCCAAATATTCAGTTTTTTAGGCCTGTTAGGCCAAACTTCGTCGTCACTTCTCTGTTCAATAATTAAACTATTAGTGTACTTGAAGGTTTCCCCGCAGACGTAGAACGGCACTTTATACTTGGCGGCTATGTGGGCCAGAGTATCTGTTCCAATCTTGTTAACAAAGAATGTCTTAGTTATCGCGTCGCAGCCGACAAGTATTAAATCTGGAGGGAATACTTCAAAGGCTTCAGTCATTGCACTATCAACGGTTAGTGTTGTCCTAATGCCTAAATCAACTAATTGTTTTGCAGTAATTCTTCCCTGGTATAATGGCCTGGTTTCAAAGCATACAACGCTGAACTTCTTGCCCTGCTCTTTCGCTTTCTTCAACACTCTTATTACACTGCTGCTGTGGCAGTGGGTGTAAACGTTCATGCCGTTTTTTATTAATTTAGCTCCCTCCTCTGCTATTATCTCTTCAGATTCTTCTTTTTTCTTAATAAAATCTTCAGCGTATTTCAAGTAATCATCTGGTTTCTTGCTGTGTTTTATAACATAATTCATAGCGTTTACGAGCATTGGTTCAGTAGGTCTAGCATTCATGAGCTTCTTCTTGGCAAAAGCGGAGTCCTTCTTCATATTCCTGCCTTTGCTCACGTAATCAGCAAATGCTAAAACTCCTTTTTTTGCAACCGCTGTAGCTCCTTGAATCTTTAATTTTTTTATTCCTTCAACTACTTTTTCAAAACTCATGATTAATAGAATATTATTAATAGAAACTATTTAAATTTATACATCGACTGTGCGTCTTACATCAATAACTTCTGCCCTGCTAACGTTTTCTAAACTGCTTAACTCATTTTCTATATTATCAGGGCTTCCTTTAGATTCATCCATTATTGCAAATATCTTTAATGCTTTTAGTCCAAACGCGATTGGTTCAATCTCTACTTTACCAACCTCTCCTGCTTTGCTTATAATACTCTCAGCCTTTGACTGCAAAGCAGTTAAGTCAACGTCTGGTGATTCAGGCATTATTTTAAATGTTATAACTACTTGAGCCATTGTCTTATGGTCCCTCAAAACCGCACTTGCATACCCACTTAACCATTGTCTTCCTGCACCTTCCGCACCTTCTTATTACTTCCCCGCAGTTAGGGCATTTGAATTCAACGCTCTTAGTTGATGACGTTATATCATCATTGCATGATACGCAAACCCTTTTTTCTGTTGTCATACTCAATATTAATCAATAAACTCTTTTTAAAGATTACTATGCTCTTTGCATAAGTTGTTAAAGTAATTGAACAAAGCTTCTGCTCGTTCTCCTGTTAATACTTCTCCAATCCTGTTACTGTTATTAAAAGGGTCGTTTTTGGCAGTGAAGGCTAAGTAATTAACTCCTTCTTTGCAGAACATTCCTGTAGGGTTTTCAACTATTGTTCCTTCAGGCAATACTATTAATTCAAGCTTAACTTCCGCATTGCTAAACCTTGATATTATTTCTTCCTCATCTTTTTTTGAACAAAACTCTTGTCTTGCTAATCTCTTCAAACTCCTGCCTTTAAAGTTAAGCGCTAAGTCTTGGGAGTAGTTAGGGTTCTCATCCAATGCTGTTGCTATTAGTTCCCCGTTGAATCGTGAATATATTATTCTTGCAATGTTAAAGTTTTGAATCTTATCAGTTGTGTATAATTTTCCAGCGCTTTCTAAAACACCAGGTATTTTTTTCAATTCATTAAAAAGTTTCATTTTATAATGAGAAAGGTTTATTTTTTAAAAGGTTGTGGTTGTTGTAAGAAAGTTTAATAATTAAAGAAGGAGTTCTTATTCTTATGGAATTAAAGCAGGCAATTATCGTTCGCACGGATTTGAAGATGGATAAGGGAAAAATCGCTGCCCAGGCTAGTCATGCAAGCGTTGCAGCTTACCATAAGAGTTTGCAAAAAAACAAGGACAAGGCTGATGAATGGTTTGATTCTGGAATGCAAAAGATAGTGCTCAAAGCCTCTTCTAAAGAGGAATTGATGAAGCTTAAAGAGAAAGCTGCTCGTGCAAGCCTCGTTGCAGAGGTTATAAAAGATGCTGGCAGGACGCAGATACCTGCTGGTTCAATAACAGCGCTTGGAATAGGGCCTGAAATTGAAGACAAGATAGACGCTGTTATAAAGGATTTGAAGCTCTTATAGCAAAGTTTTAAAAGTTAAGATATTTCTCACTCTCAATTATGACACACTACTTTTTCGTTGGAACTATAAAGCAGGGAGTGCTGCAGTTTAACAAAGAAGACGAACTTATAAGATACAATATTGAGAATGGAAGGATAATAAGAAAAGAAATAATTTATGACAACGGTTCTGCAAGAGATATTAAAATTGACAAAACGGACAGTTTAGAAGATTTCTTAAAATACGTTGAGAGAAACAATATAAATCTCTATTAGTATCTTATAATTATGGCATGAAGTTAGGTCCTAATTCTTTCAATATGCTCGTGTTCTTTTCAAAATATTTCCTAACCTTTGAGAACATTTTAATCAAGTCGCTTGTCAGTGCTTGTTTCAAGTCCATTGGGTGAATCTTCTTGGCTGTGAAATCTTTTTCAAAACTATTATAGTCTTTGTAAGAGGCATCGCCTCCGAACTTTGCAGGCCTTTCAATCTTCAAGGCATTGTTTATTGGAAAAACTAAGTACTGCACCATTTGAGTTACTGGGTTGTCCTTAACGTCGCCTATTGGGCAGTAAGCGTTCTGAATCTTCTTCTTTATTGATTCCTCACTGTCGTAAACCTTTATTATAGTCTCAGGTATTGAAGAGCTCATCTTTACTCCAGGTCCTTTAAGCGAGACTATTAATGGTAGCATTAGTTCTGTTCTTGGAGAATAACCTATTTTAGGAAGATAATCTCTTGCAAAGGCCATTATATGGCGCTGGTCTATTCCTCCGAACTGCATGTCTACTTTTAAGTACTCTTCATCCAATGCCTGCATAATCGGGTATATTAGTTCTGAAACTTTAGGGTCTTTCATGCGCGTTACCTCACTAGCTGCTCTTTTAGCCCTAGTAATTGTTGTTAAAGTGCTTATTTTGAAGATATCCATTTGGTAATTCTTTGATAATTGATAATCAGAGCCTGTCACGAATTCAGGCTTTTCAACCCATGGCAGGCTTAACTCAATGCATTTCTTGGTGAACTCTGTTCTAAGTCCTATCTGCTCCCAAGGAGCTTTCAAGTCATCCAGTGCTGCGTGAATATCTGCTATTAATATCTTGGTTTTTATGCCTGCTTTCTGGAAATCAAAGACTTTAGATAAGGGTATTATGTGGCCTAAGTGCAATGAACCTGTAGGCGCCCTTCCAATATAAGCACTGACCTTCTTAGATTCAAGTTTAGTTTTTAACTCTTCTAAACCCATGGAGTCAATGGTGTTCTTTTTTACTAATTCCAGTTTTTCTTCAATCTTCATTATTATAATAGTAATTATCTGCTTTTTTTAATAACTTTCGAGAACTCTTTCATCATGTTATAAGTGCAGTAGTAGATGTTCGGCCTCCTCTCCATTGATTCCTTCATTAATTTGTTAAGTTTAGTTTCAAACTTGGAAAGTTTAGGCTTGCTGGTCTTTAATCTGCAGAGTTTGGCGTAATGGTTTATCTCTTCCTGAGTGAAGCATTCAAGGAAGGAAACCGGCATCTCTAAACTCTTGGCCTGCATGAAGTCTGACAACTGCTTAACAGCTTTACTGTCCATGCTGAAGGATTCAACTCTTCTGCCTCTAGTGTTGAATTTAGCATCCACTTTCCTGCCCAAATCATTAAGTAAGTATTTTACTACTTCCTTGTTTTCTCCAAGAACGTTAAGAGTCTCATTCTTATTAAGCATCTTATTCTTTGACAAGTGCGATTTGAATTTACGCTCAAAATAAGACTTGAAGTGTTCTTTGCAGAAACGCGAGCAATACTCTTCAATTTTGCACTTTAAGCATTTCATTTCTTATTCACCAGCATCATGCGAGTGAATAATACCTTGAAACCGTGTTTTTCATAAAACTTTATGAGCTTGTCCATCTCTTTGCTGTCAGCGGATAATATCGTCCTCTCGTAACCTGCTTTTTCAAGCTCTTTCAAGCAGTGCTTCAATAAAGCTGTTCCTACCTTTTTATTCCTATAATTTTTCTTAACGTATAATGAATCAATATCAGCGTATTTCGTGCCTTTCTTAATGCTGTGAACAGAGTTATCTTCTTTAGCAGTTCTAATCTTGCATGTTAAGTAACCAATTATCTTATTATTCTTTTTGGCTAAAAAAACAGTGGAATTCTTCATCTCTTTAACAAAGTCTTTCTTGTTATAGCCCGTCATTAAGGGGCTGATTCCTTCCTTAACCCATTCCTGTTCTAAAATGTGAAGTTCTTCATAGTCTTCAGGAACTGCTTTGCTTATTTTCATAAGTATTATAAGATATTGATGGTTTTTAAAGAATTATGAGCAACGAGTCAATATACGGTATTGATATGATAAAAGGTGAGGAAATCGTTGACTCTTTTCATCCTTTATTTTTAAGGTTCTTCTGGCATTACATTATTAGTTTATTATTAATAGCTTTAGGAATCTTAGCTTATTATTACGAGTATGACATACTGGGTTTAAGTTTAGAGCCATTCGTTTACTTGTTATACTTATCAGGCGCTGGAATTGTTTGGCTTATTCTTACAATCATAGCTAATAAGGCTGAATTGTTCGTTATAACTACTCACAGGCTTATTTACAAGAAAGGTTTGTTCAATATTAACACTTTAGACGTTGACGTTGACAAGATTCAAAACACTAAGGTTCACCAGTCATTAATTGAGAGAATATTCAATTACGGCACATTCAGTGTTGACACTAGCGGAAGCGAGGGTTACGAGATTGTTTTCTCTGGCATGCCCAGCATTTCAAGAAAGAGAGCTATTGTTAAGAGTCTTATAGAACAGGACTTAGATGCTGTTAAGGAGAGGAAGAAAAGGGTTGAAGTTGAAAAAAAACTTGAATCTAAGGAGAAGGTTTTGGACAAGCTCAAAAAAGACATTAAGGATTTGGAAGTTGTCATAACCAAAGAGAAGAAATGAAGTGGTCCCGCGGGGCAGATTCGAACCGCCAACCTCCTGATTTCTGCTGAAAAGAGTATCATTGAAACAACAGTTTAAAGTTGTTATTCTCACTCCTCGACTGTAAAATCTACAGTCAGACGCTCTACCATTGAGCTACCGCGGGACAACAATGTAAAGCGTAATTAATTAAGAGCTGGATTGTTTTTTAAAACTAACGGAAAAGCCCTGTTAAGCTGTCTAAAATAATATTCTGCAATGCTTGTTCTATAAAACCTAATTCTATCAGGTAAGGCACTGTGAAAACGAGGTCTGTCTGTTCACCACCCAAGCAATCGCATAAGGTGTAATCATCCTTGAAATTGCAGATTCTAACATTGTAAATATTTTCCCAATCACTTATTGTAATCTCATCAGCTATGCTGGAAACAGGAGTGTTATAACTCGTAGTTATAAAATAAACATCGCTGTCAAATGCTGCTGCTCTTGTCATATCACTAATCATGTAACTCTCAGGAGTGTTAATTAAACTCTCAAGCAAGGTATTGTTAAAATTCGCATTTACTTGAATATTCTTGAAATCCTCTAATAATAAACTAGTCTTGACGCATCCTTCAGGCAAGGGGGGTGCGAATAAGAAGCTGAAATCAAAAGCGTTCTCAAAAGAGCTTACAACGCTGACTGAAACGTTCAAGCTTAAGAAGATTATTAAAACAGTTAATAACAAGAATCCAAGTGTTGATAATGGGTTCTTGTAAAGGAACTGGAAAGGGTTGGTTATTGGTCTTGTCTGCGTTATGCTCCCAGTGTAAGCATCTATTATCACATCTTCCCTGCCTGCCTTGCTTGAAATAATGCAGCTCCAGTAATCACTGTTAACCTTTGTTAAGGATAATATTTCATACCTTTTCACGCCTTTCTTTTCAAGGTTTTTAGAAAGCGCTGATTTAATATCTGCCTCAACTAAAGGTTCAGGAACAATGTGCTTGTCTTCTAAAGCCTTTGTTAATTTAGCAACTTGTATCTTAAGAGTTCTGATATCATTTGATAAAGAATTAACATCCTGCTTCGTAACATATTTCTCTTTTACTTTAAAACCTGAAGAGATTAGGTAAGTTATTACGAAAAGAATTACTGCTATTAAAAGAGAGGTTATATAATTGCTGGCAAAAAAGTCCCATTCAAGCATTTCTTCCAGTATTAATCCTCCAAAAAAGCATAAAAGACCGGATAATGCAATGATTAGCCATGAGATTAAAAAGTTTTTTTTGCCTTTCCAGCCCTTGTAAACTAGGCTTCCGAAGAAGAAGCATAACACTAAGAAGGCTAGTTTGTCAAATAATGAGAATACAATGCTTAGAACGTTTGTGAAATCGGACAAAGCCATTAATTTAATGTATTAATTCGTGGTTTAAAAAAGTTTTAATTACGAGAATAATTTAAAACATCATGGTTTTTTGGATTATAAGCTTCTTTACCGGCTTGGTTGCAATAATGTCCTTGTATTATGTTATGGATTTTAAGGATTTGAGGCTTAAGGTGCCTGCTATGATAGCTTTCTCTCTGCTCTTAATGGGAGAGACTATGGATTTGCTCGCAGACATAGCTTTTGACACTATTCTCATACTTTTTGCTGAAATGCTTGAAATGTTTATAACTGTTGGTTTCTTCTCATTAATATACTATACTCACTTGAAAAAAGTTGAGAAGAAAAATAAAAGGAGGTCAAAAAAGTGAAGGCTGAAAACATGGGAATTAACGAGTCAGTAATAAGAATAGTCTTAGGCATAATGATTTTCATACTCTTCTGGTTTCATACTTTAGGTTATATTCAACTCGGGCTCTCAAAGAATTACCTGTTATTGATGCTGTTCTTAAGCATTCATTTGCTCATAACAGGTTCGGCCAGAATCAGTTTAATTAAAAAACTGCTTAAGATTAAATGAAGCAATGAAATCTTTGAAAGATGTCTTAAAAAACTGTGAAAAAGCAGTCATACTATATCACATAGACACTGACGGAATATGCGCTGCAAAAATAGTTAGCGAGGCTTTAAACAGGTTAAACAAGGAAGTGATTAACTTCTTCCCAACTACTCCAAAACTCTTGGAAAGCGTTGATTTCCAGATTGGAATAAAACGCAACAAGCCTGATTTGATAATCTTCGTTGACGTTGAATTAAAAGCTTCAAACAAGTTGTTAAAGGACAACCCTGACACTATTTTTTTAGTCTTTGACCACCATAACATTGACGAACTGCCTAAAGGCAGCAACGTTTTATACTTTAATCCTAAGATAGGCAATGATTACAAGTTCACTCCTGCTGCTAAGATAGTTTTTGATGAGATGAACAAAGTCGTTGATATCAAC
This sequence comes from Nanobdellota archaeon, assembly GCA_016931175.1. Classification (GTDB taxonomy): domain Archaea; phylum Nanobdellota; class Nanobdellia; order Tiddalikarchaeales; family Tiddalikarchaeaceae; genus CG07-land. The sequence goes on along the minus strand of JAFGFH010000006.1, from coordinate 25,148 downwards.
GACTTGGATTGGGTGTGCGCCGTTGGAATAATAGGTGACTCTGGAGCTCCGCATCATAAGAGTTTTGTGAAAAATGTTATGAAAAAGTATAATATTAAGGAGGAGAAGGATAATAATTACTTCTTTGATTCATTCTTCGGAACCTTGTCAAACATTATTAACAGCGGCAAGATAGTTAAAGGTAATGACGGCGCCCAGATGGCTTTGAAGATACTGCAGGAGTCAGCGAATCCTGAAGAGTTTCATGACAAGAGCTACAAATTAAGGGATTGGAGCAATAAGATAGAAGACTATTTGAAAGAAGTTGAGAACAACTTTGAAGCGAGAAAAGAGGCTTACGAAGGTTTGGAGTTATTCTTTTACACCTTCAAGCCTGAATACATGATTGGCTCCGTGCTCTCAACAATAGTAAGCTTCAAGCACGCTCATAATACTGTAATAATCTTTTCTAAAAAGAACGGCATCACTACTATTAACTTAAGGAGGCAGGACAAGAAGTATAACATGAGCGAGTTAGCCAAAAAAGCCATTAAGGGATTGAAGAAGGCTGGAGGTGGAGGCCACGACGTTGCTGCCGGCGGGCACGTCCAGACGAAGGATTTGAACATGTTCAAAAGGAATATTATAATAGAATTAAAGAAAATGATGAAACAGTAAGATTTTTAAATTAAATTATTTAGTTTAAAGTTCTATGATAACCGATGGCAGACTGGCAAAAAAGCTGAAAAGCATAATGCAGACATATACTACTCAAAACAATGCTGCTGTGAGCCAGCTTTATAGTGATATTAGCGATGAAATGGATGATTCTTTCCAGAAACCTGCGGGAACTAATAAGATAAAAAAAGAGTGGCTGGAGAAGCTGCCTTCAAGCGTTTACACAATATTAAACAATGATTTTAAGGATAATAAATTGTATAAGAAGGTCTTCAAACCTGTTTGGAAAGATTTGAAAAACAAGTTGAAAGAGTATGATGATTTAACGCTGGACAATGTCTGCGACGAGTTAGTTTTGCATTACGGTTCTGCAAACGCTGCTTTAAAGGCAAGGATTGAATCAATTACAGAACACGTTATGAATCTTAAAAAACAGGACGTTTACAAGAGAAGGTGGAATCTTAATAACAAAGGTCTTAAAGCTAGGAAAGTATCTTTTGAGGAGTATAAGTCAAAACTTTTAGAGACTGCTTTGAAGTATTACATGCACTCTGGTTTTTATGAGAACTTTAAAGATTTGCTTGATGATGCAGAGGAAAGGCTTGAAAATGCAGGTTTCACAATTGTTGCTTCATCTGATCCTATAAAGCCTACGATTTAAGCAGTTTCTTTCTTATGAACTCTTTTAGTTCGCTAATTCCTTCTCCTGTCTTGCATGAGATGTGAAAATCTGTTTTTTTACTCTTGTCCAATTCTGACTTGTTAGTAACTGTGAATATCTTAGATTTAGAAAAGACTGAAACAATATCATTGTATAATCCCTCCTGCTGTTTGACTGTGAAGCCTGATGCCCCGCTGGTGTCGAAGATGAATAGTATCAAGTCTGCCAAGTATTTCAAAGCTATTATCGCCTTCATTTCAATAACGTTGCGCTTCTCAAGAGGCCTTTCTAGGAGTCCTGGTGTGTCAATGACTTGTATTTTGTAATTGCCTATTTTCATGATTCCAACGTTTATGTTCTTGGTTGTGAAAGGGTAGCTGTTAATCTCCGGCCTGCTCTCTGTGAGCTTTGCCAGTAAACTCGTCTTGCCAACGTTAGGGAAACCTGTCAGTAATACTGTGGGGTAGTTCTTTACGCTTGGGAACTTGCCGAACTTTTTGCGGGCTGTTTCAAGAAAAGAGAATTCTTTGCTTACTTGTTTAAGAACTGAATTAGCTCTGCCGTAATAATCCTTCAGGCTTAATTTCTTCTTCAGAAACTGGTAGTATAATTTTTTAATCATGAACCTTGCCCAGTTTAATGCTCCAAGGCTTTTCTTGTAATCGTCTATTGATACAACCGTGTCAACCAGTTCTGTGTAAAACTTTGACAAGGCTTCAATCTTTGGAAAGTGAGTTATTACAGCAGTTAACTGGTTATAAAGTGATGAGTAGAAGATTTTAGCGCTCTCCTTGTCTTTTATGTTCTGCCTGAGTTCCCTGGGAATCGTCTTTGGTAGGTTTACTTTCTGAGAGGCTGCGTAAGCAGTTTTGAAATAGAATTCGTATTTATTAACAACGGGTATGTTCATAAAGTTTAAAATAGCAATAACGTATTTTAATAGTTATGGAATACGAGATAGATTATAAAGGTTTAAAGCAGAAGATTAAGAAGTCAAAAGCTAAGAACGTTCTCGTACAGCTTCCTGACGGTTTAAAACAAGATTATGAAGTCATATGTGAAGGTTTGAAAGGGGATTATAACCTGTTTTTCTGGGCAGGTAGTTGTTTCGGAGCCTGTGATATCCCCTTATTTACTGAAACTTCAGGTATTGATTTAATAATTCACTTGGGGCATGAGAGATGGCACTAGTTTGCGGCATTGACGAAGCAGGCAAGGGTCCTTTAATAGGAGACTTGGTTATAACAGGCTGCTTAATTGAAGAAAATGATAAACGGCTTGAAGAATTAGGTGTTAAGGACAGTAAATTGTTAAGCAAGGAGAAGAGAGAAGAGTTAAGCGGGAAAATTAAAGAAGTAATTAAATCTTATGAAACAATCAGGATTTCAGCTATGGAGATAGATACTAGAAACAGGGTTGGCTGCAACCTTAACCAGTTGGAATGCCTTAAAATGGCTCAGATAATAAACAAGTTAAACCCGGATAAGGTTATAATAGACTGCCCTCACCCTGTTCCTGAAAAATTCAAGCACGAGTTAATAAAAGAGTTAAACAATAAGAGTGTTGAGATTATTGCAGAGCATAAGGCGGATTACAAGTATCCTCTGGTTAGCGCGGCGAGTATTATTGCCAAGGTTACAAGAGATGCTCATATTAAAGAGTTAAGCGAGGTTCTTGGTTTGAAAATAGGCTCCGGTTACCCTAATGATCCTGCTACTAAGGAATTAATTGCTCAATATTTCAGCAAAGGGTTTGATAAGCTAACCCCTTTTATCAGACACAGTTGGGAGACTTATAAGAAGGCAAAGAATGAAAAAGAGCAGAAGAATTTGTTTGAATGCTTATGAAAATAATTAATCACATACTTAACGTATTAAACAGTAAAGAGGCAGAGGTTGCTTTAAGCAAGGAATTAAAAGGGCTTCCTTTAACAAGAAATAATTTTACAGCAATAAATGGGGCGAGAGCTTGCCAAGTTTACGCTGTTGACGGAGGAAGCTCGGTTATCAGCGACGGAGGAGCCTGGATTATTGCAAAGATTAAAATCGCAGTTGTGGGCTACGATTCTGAGAAGAAGAATCATAAAACTGTTTCTAATTATTACGCCTCAATAATCAATAAGAACAATTACGAGATTACTGTAACTAAGGATGATAAAGTTGTTGATTTAACGCTTCCAGACTTTAACGCTTATGAGATAGATGAGGTTCCCTCAAAGATTATGAAGATTCTTGAGTGGAAGACTTGCAGGGATTTGTGCAATAAAGGCAAAAAATTGTTTATTATGATGGATTCGCCGCTTGAAGCGGATAATAAAGTTGAGGAAGAGGTCATAAGACATGTTTCAGAGTCTGATAATACAGTCATCGGTTTCTGCAAGACGAGCAGGATGAGGACAACTAAAGGCAGAAGCTTGTTAGGAGTTATTAACGGATTAAGTGATAAACTTAAATCATGGTATTATTACCCATTGTATGAAAATGAAGAAGGTGTTAATACTTTCATATTAAAGCTTAACAAGATTAGCAGGTTCTCCCATAAGGTTCAAATGTTTGCGAAAGAGAATGATTTTATTAAGAACTTCGAAGTCTTGGCTTTCTTTGCAAGAGATTCAGAAACCCTTGGTTACCCTTACCCTTTAGTGAAAGCGGATAAAATTGCTAGAATCACTAATTTTGAGAAGAGGAAGGAGATGAACATTTTTGAAAGAGAGTTAAAAAAGACGGATTTGATAAATGATACTTACAGTCAAAGCTTTCACGCAGAATTGGATAAGAGGATGTACAAAACTTAAAGTTTATAAAAAACAATTTTTATGATTCAATTATGAGGTTCAGAAAAAATAAGAGTTTGGACGCTGATGTTATTAAGACAGATACTGAAATATTATTAGAACAGCAGGAGTATTATAATGGTTTAAGCAGCCGCAGTAAAGATAAAATTGTGGAATTAGCAAACAGGTGGCTCTATAATGGTGAGACTGACATGAAAACATTGGTTAATTATTCAAGAATACGTGTTGAAAAGTTGTACAGGGAGCCTGAGGTTAAGACATTATTGGACTTGTCGCTTAAAAGAGGCAGACTGTTTGCAGATAATGTCCTAAACGGCATGGAGATGCCTGAAGATATTGAAGTAAAATACGATTCCATACTTCACGAATTTACAATTATTGGCAGCGATTTAATCCAGTAAGAACAGGAACTTTAATCCAAAGTATTAAAAAATTATCGCTGATTCTTACTATTCATGGTAGTTGGGAGAATAATAGGCGGCAGCGTTGGAGACAAATTAGTAATTAGGTTAAAGAACGAATCTGATATTGACGTTGGAGACCTTTTATTAATTAAGGACAAGAACTGCCAGTTCTACGTTAAAGTAATTAATAAGATGATATCCTCTCTCGTGCCTGAACAATTCATTGAAGAAATGGCAGGGCAGAATCTTGAATATAATGAAGGCATAAACTTGTTTGATGAGAAGGAGAGGTTCTACCAAATAGCTCATGCTAAAATACTTACTATAAACAAGGACGGTTTCAAACCTCCAAGAACAATACCTTCCTTCTTTGCAGAGGTTAAAAAAGTAAACAAGGAGGATTTCAAGTTCTTGGAAAAAAAGGGGGAGGTTGAGATAGGTTACTTGAGGTTGGGTACGGATTATTTGAAAGACGTTGTTATCAAACTGCCTGCAACGAAACTAGTAAGCCACCACGTATTAGTTACTGCTGCTACTGGTAAAGGAAAGAGCAACTTCACAAAAGTATTCATAAGCGGCTTATTAGAATCCGATGAAGTTGCATCACTAATAATAGACCCTCACGCGGAGTATTACGGCGGCAAGGGCATAAAGGGATTAAGCCACCATCATAATAAGGCAAGAATAGAATACTTCACTCCGAGGTGGCAGGAGATGATTGGCAGTTACGAGCTTAAAATATTTGCTGAGGATTTAAAACCAACGGATTTTCATGGAGTTATTGAATTATCAGAGGCGCAGCGCGAGGCTATGGACGCGTTGGAAAAGACTTACAATAATTGGTGGATACGCACTTTATTGATAGAGAAGCCTATTAATAATATTCATGAAGAGCTTGGCAGGAAGGTTAGTCCTGCAACACTATTCGCTTTGAAGCGAAGAATAGGTTACACACTGGAATTGCAGGATGGTGAAAGCGGTTTAGCGTTTAGCATAAGAAAGAGGGAAGGAACAAGCATATTTGAAAAGGTTCAGAAAGCCATACTTGAAGGAAAGACTGTAATAATAGATACTTCACTCCTCGGCAGCGAGGCTGAGAAGCTTGCAAGTGCTGCAATCGTAAGGAGGCAGTTCGGTTTTTACCGCAGGACTAAACAGTTGAATCCTGAATCTTTTGAAAAACTGCCTGAGTTGTTAATAGTCTTTGAAGAGGCTCCTAGAGTCTTGGGTGTTGAGGCTTTAAGCCACGGCTCTAACGTTTTCGAAAGAATAGCCAGGGAGGGCAGAAAGTTCAAGGTAGGAATCTGTGCTATAACTCAGATGCCCAGCCTTATACCAAAAGAGATTCTAAGCCAGATGAATACTAAGATACTTTTAGGAATTCCTTCCCCAAGCGACAGGAATGCTGTTATTGAGAGCAGTGCTCAGAACATAAGTGATGAGAGTGTTGAGATTCAAATGCTTGACAAAGGAGAGGCGATAATAACAAGCCCTTTCATTGATTTCCCTTTGCCTGTAAAAATATTCTTATTTGAGGAATTAATCAAAAAACCTGCTGAACAGAAGAAGATAGTATTAGGCTTATGAGAATCGTAATATTTGGTGACACTCACCTTGGAAGAAGGAATTTTAAGATTAAGGAGCGTGAGGCTGATTTTGAGAATGCCTTCACGCAAGTAATAGATTATGCTTTAAAAAACAGCGAAGCAGTTATTCACACTGGGGACTTGTTCGACATAGGCACGCCAAGCATTGATACAATACTCTCTGCTATAAAGCAGTTAAAGAGATTAAAGGAGAAAAATATTCCTTTCTTTGTAATAGCAGGCAGCCATGACATAAGTGTTGAAGGCAGTTTCTTGAAGGTTTTGGACAGGATAGGTTTAGTATTTAATGTGACAGACAAGAAGTATTATGAAGAGTCAGAGAGCAAGGTTGTGTTAAAAGGAGAGCAGTTTAAGGGCTTATTCGTGGCAGGATTATACGCTAGGAAAAGTAACATTAATGAAGTTCTTGAGTATTTAAAACCTGAATTGCCTGTTAATCTCTTCAAAGTCTTTGTTTTCCATCACTTTATTGAAGATATTAATCCTTTATTCGGCACTGTTAAGAAGAGCTGCCTGCCTAAAGGGTTTGATTTATATGTCAGCGGCCACTGGCATGATTTTTTCGAATCTAAAATAAAAGATAAGAAGATATTATATCCTGGCTCTACTGAAAGCTGCGATTTAAGAGACATGCAGAATGACAAGAAAGGATTCATAGTTTATGATACTGAAAATAATAATTACGAATTCGTAAATATAAGAAACCGCAAGAGTGTTATAATAAACGTTGACTGCAATAACAAGTCTGCAGAAGAAGTTGTTGAATTACTTTTTTCAAAGATACAAGATGAAGAAGGGGCTATGCTTTTTTTTATACTAAAAGGGCGTTTAAAGAGCGGTGTTAAGAGTGAGATTAACAAACAATTAGTTTATGATAAAGCCAGGGAGAAAGGTTACTTGTTCTGCAAGATTTACACTGGCAAATTAGAGAATCCTGAAGAGAGACAGACAGAAATAACCAAGAAGAGTATTGAAGAGATTGAAAAGGAATTCTTTCACAATAAAGGCTTCAATAATAAAGAATCGCTTCTTGCTCAGAATCTTATTAAACAATTAGGCAACGGTTTTTCTAACTCTAAACTTGACGAATTAGTAAATGAGGTTATAATACTGCTTGAAGGTGACAAGTTATGAAACTCGTCAGCCTTTACATGAAGAACGTGCGCTCTCACAAGGATACTGATATTATTTTCAGAAAAGGAATTACAGTAATCAATGGTAAAACTGGAAGCGGTAAGAGCAGCATCTTAATGGCTGTTGATTACGCCCTTTTCGGCTCTGCTAATTTAGGTAATAATGAGATAATGAGGAGGGGAGCCAAGCATATGCTTATCAGGTTATGTTTTAACCACAACAATAAAGATTATACTATAATTAGAGGATTGAAGAGGGGAACGGGTTCTGCAACAGTTGACGTTGACAATCTTAAGGTATTAGAGAGTAATAAACAATTAAACATTTTATCCAGAGCTAATGATATCAACCAGATAATAACTGAGATTCTTGGCATACCTGATAATGTTAAGGCTTCGCAAATGTTCCAAGTCACTAGTTACACGAAACAGGATGAGATTAGAACATTAATTGAGATGAGAAAAGAAGAGAGGCAGGATTATATTGACAAAATACTTCAGCTTTCCAGGTACAAAAACACTTTTGAGAACCTTAAAGGAGTATTGTCGCATTTCAATAATAAGATTAAAGAGATTGAAAGGGTGGAAGAGTTCGTAAACAAGGAGAGAGAAGAGTTTAACAAATTAAAGGTTAGAATACAAGAATTAGATAAGAGTATTAAAGAAAACAGGATTAAGGAAGAGGTATTGTCAAAGGCTTTGAAGGAAAAACAGAAAGAGAAGGAAAAAATAAACACGAGTATTGAGGATATTAAGAAAACAGTAGTTAAAGAAAAGGATAAGAAAAGCAGAAAAGAAGAGTTAATTAAACAATTAGAAGCTAATCAAAGAGTTGTTAAGAGTTTAAAAGATGAGATTAAAGGATTAAAACCATTGCCTGAGGGTTTAAAAGACTTAGAAGCAGCGAATAATGAATTAACCTTGTTTGAAACAATTATTAACGTGAATAAGAACAAAATTAAAGAATTAGAAGATGAGAGAAAAGCCATTAATTCTTTAGGCGCTAAGTGCCCTACTTGCAGGCAGGAGATGAACGAGTCTCATAAGAACAAAATTATTTCAAGTATAGGAATAAAAATTGAAGAGCTGGAAAAAGAAAAAACTAAGGCTGAAAATGATTTGAAAAAATTAAAACAACAAGTTATTTTATTAAAAAAACACGAAGAGGTTTCAAACAAGATTGAAAATTATAATAAAGTCATTTCAGGACTTAAGGAAGAAGCGGACAAGATTATATTAAATGACATTAAGAGTATTGAAGAAAATTATGAAGATTTAGAGATGAAGTTAAAGCAATTGATTGATAAGGATAAAGAATTATTCTCAAAGCATAAGAGTGTGAGCGATATTATAGTATTATTAGAGAAGGATTTGAAATCATCAAATCAGGACTTGAGTGTTAAAAACGAGACTATTAAGAATTATGAAAAAGAAGCCAGTAATAAGCCAAGATTCGAGTACTTGATTAAGTTCATTAATAATTTAAGGGATTACGTTAAGGAGATTAGAACTGTTATAAGGCAGAAGTTTTTAACTGATTTCAGAAACGAGTTCCAGCACAAATTTGAAGAGATAAGAAGCCAGGAGGAAGAATACAGTGTTGATATTGGGTTGGATTACGAGCCTACTGCTTACACTACAAGCGGTGAAAAGGTTCCAGTATCTTATTTAAGCGGTGGTGAGAAGACGAGCGTTGCGCTTGCTTACAGGCTAGCTTTAAGCGACTTGGCTGCGCAGATGAGCAACGTGGTTCCCAGCGAGTTGTTAATACTGGACGAGCCAACCACTGGTTTTGACAACGAGGATGTTAAGTCCTTGCCTGAGGCTTTAAAAAACATATCCTCAATACCTCAGATAATAATAGTAACTCACCAGTTAATACTTAAAGACATCGCGGATAACATTATTGATATTAAAAAGAAAGGCAATGATTCAATAGTGGAGTGCTTGTAATGTTTGAAGGTTATGAAAAGATTACCAGTATTATGAGGATTCAAGAATTGAACCTGCCCACTCCAAAAACCGTCTTCGTATCAGATGTTGAATCTCAAAATGAAGAGCTTAACAATTTCTTAAAAGGCAAGGATTTTGTAATAATTAGAAGTGACAAGGTAGGGCAGGCGTCTCACTGCCCCAGCAACATCAAGTGTGATTCTTCAAACGCTGAGAGTTTCATTTCAGATTTGAACAAACAGGGTTATGCTGCTATAGTTCAGAATCACGTTCCATTAAATAACCGTTTCTCAGGCAACGTCTTAATCTTATCTGATTGCTACATTATTGAAGTTATGCGCGGGGGACCGGTGAGCAAGCTGAACAGGGAAGGAGTGGTTCACGAGCATTTGAGAATTAATAAGAACGGCAGTTTATTGTTCCATTACGGGGAAAGAGTTATTCCTGAAGAGGATATTAAACGAGTGATAAGCAGGGTGCAAGGTTTAAATTTAAATTATCACATACTCGAGTTCAGCTCAGGCCCTGACTGGTTCTATTACTGGCATATTAGAAAAGATGATACTAGCAGATTGTTAGAGAAATGATTTCCCTTTAGGGTCTGGTTTTATTACTTTCTGAGCGCCTTTGAATCTTAGTTCGAACTCTTTGCCTTTAAAGACTCTGTCAAGAGTTAAGGCGAGCGCAGCTATCTCGCTGTGCGGCTGGTTTGTCACGCTTATGTTATAATCTGCTGCTTCGTACACGTCACCCGGCACCTTCTCGCCGCCGACTATGATAAGCAAGTTTTTGTGCTTGCGGAGGTTGGTAGCCTGCTCTTCCAACGGCAGACCATACATGGTTAAGTGAACTATTTTGAAACCCTTGCTTGCGTAATCCATTATTACCTTCCTGTAGTCTTTCTCATAATCTGCTGCGAAGCTGCCCCCCCAGCCTAAGACTACTGTCTGGAGTGACTTGATTAATGCCTCGTCACTGTCGCCAGTGTATACTACTTTGTCTGCTCCGAATGCTCTTGCAACCAAGCCTATGTGAGTGGAGACTCTCTTATCTCTTTCCCTTCGATGGTTTAATCTTAGAACAACTATCATTTTTGTGAATCATGAAACGTTTAGGATTTGAGTTAATACGTTAGTGTCCTGATAACCAGAGTATAATTCACCGTTAATAACGAGTGAAGGGTATTCTTCAACATTAAAATTATACCTTAACAAGTCAACAACTCCTGCGTTCAGGCCAGCGTCTAAGGCAAAGATTAAAACCTTGTCGCCTAATAAGCTTTTGAAATATTCTAAAACGTATGCTTGATTATCGCATAACTGGCAGTCAATATTATTATAAAAATATAAAATGGTTGAATAGTTTGAATTGCATGATTTCTTAATCTCTTCCAAAGTTATCCAATTCTTAATCAATACCCGGGTATATTCTTGTTTTAAAGGAACGTAAAAGTCTGGATTAATCTGATTGGATTGTTCAAACACGTCAAGCTGTGTTCCAAGATTAGTGGATTGCTCTCCTAATTCTGTGCTCTTCATAGTCAAGTAGTCACAGCTTAGGCTGCCTCCTAAGTAATCCATCACTAATAGTTCTATCTCAGCATCCTGAAGTGATAATCTCATATCTGATAAGCTCGCACTTATGCTCTCTCCTTTTAAATTATCAATAAATAATCCTATTCCAATTCCTGAAGCGAATATTACTGCTGATACGAAAAATGCCATTATTAAATAGAAATTAGTTGAGTGCTTCTTTTTTGCCATAACGCCACCCCGCACTATTCGTTCTGAAGAATAATTTGTAAAATATTGAATCAACCCAGAATAATGTCATTAGAATAGAATAGAACAATAAATAAGATACGTAGTCCCAGAAGTTATTCTTCAAATCAATCTTAACATTAGAAGTTCTCAAACTGTAATAAACTAGAATTAAAGACATGGCTAATAGTATGATGCTTATTATTGAAAAAATATTTATGCCGTAAAAAAAATTGCTCAATTCAGGGAATTTTAAGACTGTTAATAAGTTAAAATTGATAGAGTTAAAATTAGTTAATGTCTTGAAAAAATTCTTGCCAAGCAGGAATATAGAGTAAAAAGAAAGGAATAGTAAAGCGAATGTTCCGAAAACGTTTGAAGGCAATAGGAAAGCGCCGAGGAATCCTTTATTCTTGTTGAAGAAGAAGTGCTTGTAAGAAGAGCTGTCCTCTATGAAACCAGTATACCATCTTCTTCTCTGCCTTATCAAGTCAGCTATCTTTTCAGGAGTATTGGTTAAAACGACACTGTTGAGACTGTTCTCTATAATATACCCTTTGTCTTGAATATTAAAAGCTATCTCCATATCTTCAGTTAAAGTCTTTTCGCTGAAGCCTCCTATCTCTTGAATAATACTCTTCCTGTATATGCTTCCAGGACCAGGTGTTACGTGGAGACAATTAAACAAGCTCATAATCTTTCTCATTAAAATACTGAACAAGTACTCTACCCATTGAATCTTTTGAAGGAATGTCTTCTTGCTTGTGACTGTCATGCTGCTGGTTACTGCAGCAACCTTGCTGTTATTAAAGTAGCCTATTAAGTTGTTGAAACAATTCTTATCTGCTTTAGAGTCAGCGTCAAGAATAAATATTAACTCTCCCTTCGCGTGTCTTATGCCTAAGTTCATAGCGCTTGCTTTCCCCCCGTTCTTCTTGTTGAAGAGTCTTATCAATCCCTTCTTAACATATGATTCGCAGATTCTTCTAGTAGCATCATTGCTGCCGTCATTAACTACTATAACTTCAAACAATTCTCTTGGATAGTTCTGGGACAAGGTGCTTTCTATACTTTTAGTTATATTCTTCTCTTCATTATAGGCTGGAATAATTACTGAGATTTGATACTTCTTTTTAGGATTTGGGTCTTCCCATAAAACGTCTAAATTATCGAGGAAGACTATAACCCAGAAACAGCTTAGAAATAGGAAAAAATACAATAAACACAGTATTATTATGCTAATCATTGTTATTAGTTACTCCTTGCCGTATATTAAAAGTTGTTCACAATCCTCATTAATAAGCTTATTCATTATAAAACCTGAATGTGTGAAGGATTCGTTATTGTACGTTTTGCCGTAAATGTTTGAAACCACTATATACGTGGAATTCGTGTATTCTGCTCTTGAAGCAACGTCTTCAAAATCTTCAATTAAAGCGTAGCAAGTATTCCTAGTATAATAGGAGCATATCGGCCAGAAGTTTGACAATATATTAACATGTTTATTTGAGAAATAAGTTGTTAAATCTGTCATGTCTGTTTTGCAGAATAACGAGTAATAATACTGTGCTGAGAGAGCAGACACTAAAACGAACAGTGTTAATAATATTAAAAGTTTTTTAGCGCTTATATTAACATATTTTGTTAAAATTATTGAATAGAAAGGCAGTGCGGGTATTAAGAATCTTGGCTGCTTGTTTGAAAATATTTGGAAGAAAAAAATCAGTGCTAATAATGGAAAAAGGAACCACGAGTCTTTTTTTGAGAAACTAAGTCTGGTAAAGAATAAGAGAGTAAAAGTTAATCCCAATATCATTGGAATATTTAATAAATAAGTTAGGGGGTTTGAAGCTCCTCCTCCCCACAAGTAAGCGTAATAAAATGATTCAATGCCTATGTAATTAACCCAAACTATTATTGGTATTATAAAGAATAATTGGCTTATGATTAATTCTTTGTAATTCTTCTTCTTTGCAAATAAGAAATACAATATTATTAGCAATGGGTATATTAGTCCTAAAACGTACCGGGTTAGTGTTGTTAAAGCCGCGGATAAGAATGAAAAGTAAAGAAAGAAGTTATTATTCGATTTAATATGTTTCTTCATAAAAAGAAGCGATGTTATTAAAAAACAAGAAGCAGGTATTGAAGTCATATACTTCTCAGCGTACATTAGAACAATCGGGCAGGATAATAGTATGAAAACAACAGTTAAAGGATTTTTAATCTCAAACTCTTTTGCCAAAAAGTATGAGAGTATTAAATAAGCAGAGAAGAAGATTAAAGGTATCACGAATTGCATGCCTGCAGGTGTTATTGCAAGTATTAACGGGAATAGTGGCGGGCGTATGTCTTCAAAGTATAATTGGTTGCCTGCGAAATGTTCAGCGTTTAGAAGGTATACGTACTCGTCCCATTCAGTGTTAGGAGTAATTATTATTATTGAAATAATCGTTAAAGACAAGAGCAGTAAGAATTCTTTTTTCATTCCGTTAATTCCCTCATGACTATTGTCGCGTAAGAGCCTTTAGGTAAAGTGAATGATACTGAGTAATTCTTGGGTTTAACAGTATTTACTCTGAAATCTTTAGGGTAAATTATTGTCTTCCTCTTGGTTCCTCTGCAGCTTATCTCAGGATAGCTTGAAACTCTGAAATCTGATAGTTTTACTTTCTCTTTCTCAAGAATCTCTTCAACAACTGCTCCTCCTAATTTGTCAAGTTTCGAGTCGTAGCCTGGTAGTTCAAGCTCGAAGTCTGATAAGAGTTTCTTTCTTATCATCTCACTAAGCGAGATGTTGAAGATGTATGACTGGTAAGCGTATACGAAGATTTTAGAAATGTTTTTAGGAAGCTTTCTTAAAGCGTTAACGTAGTCGTTAGGGTGGTTAATTAAGTGGTTTATTATGATTCTTTCAACGTTCAAGTATTTAGGGAAGTTATTGAAAGCCTCTTTCCAGCTGCCCCAATTATGTTTCAAGTAATCTCTGGCCTTCCTGCTGTCCTCGCCTTCTAATGGGTAGCTTTCTGCTAGTAATTCCTTAAGAGCCTTCTCGTATTCTTCTCTTAATATCATTTTCCCTATCAAGTGATTGTTGGGTCTTTGTATTCCGAACCTCTGTTCTGCGAAGTAGTTTGGAAGCCCTTGTTTTATGAAATCCTTGAATTCATTAAGAACTTCATTAATGTTTTTGCATGCGTAATCATTAACTCTTATGGTGAACTCGTTGCCTTCCAAGCTTCCAAGATTCAATACTTCGTTGCTTTTGAAAACGTCTTCAATCTCTATGTCTTTAATCTTAAGAGCTTTAAGTGTTTCAACACTGACCCCTTTAACGCAGACTAATTGTTTTGTTACTGCATTCTTGTCCTTTGTTCCTGCAAAGCTGAACCTTTTCCAGCTTACGTGGCACAGTCTTGCTATCTTGTTTATTGCCTGCATAGTTGTCCAGTTGTTTTTTACTAATGTGAAGAATGTGTTCCTGCCGTTTTCATCTCTTTTCACGTCAAAGGGTATTTCTTTAACTATGAAATCCTCGCTTGAATCCTTAATAAAACCTTTAGTAGAGTAAGGGAATAATTTACCTGTTATTCCTACTGTTTTGAAATCAAATTCTAGGTTGCGATACATAGAGTGTTAGATTGAACTGAACAGCGGATTCCAGTCATTATCAATTAGTGTCCCATTCTCATCGTACAAATTGCATGAACATAAACAGTTTGAAACTATACCTTTGCCAACGTTTTCATAAGCATAATGGCAATCGCAGTCTGTTATGTTCGCTTCAGTTAAAGGCAAAACTTCTCTGTTCAAGTAATCCGTGAAAACCGCGCACTCCGCTTCCTTCTCGTCAGCGTAAACTTCGTACCTGAAATACCTTATACCATAAACCACTCCTGAAAGTGTTAATCCTATGAATAATACGAATCCAATTATACTGAAAGCGTTCTTAACCTTTTCCAGGTCAAATTTTAAATCTAGTTTGCGGGGTATTTTAAGCTTCATTAGATAAGAAAGTTGAAACTGTTATTTAAATAACTTTTGGAGGAGAAAAAATAAAAATAATAAAAAAAAAAGGGGGTTAACCCCCTTATACTACAGTAACTTGGCTGTAAGTACTTCCGCTAGTGTCCAACCATACAAGGTTGCCAGTTAAAGCTAGGTTTGAAAGTCCTACTATCTTAGCAGCCATTAGTTGGCAAGCCAATTTAGTGTCCTTAGCTTCGAAACCAGCGATTACGAGTACAGTTTGTCCGCTTCCGAAAGCGTTCTCAACCAATTGGAAGTAAGCTCTGTTAGCTTCCCAGTCTGCAGCATTAACACCAGCGCTGCCTAATTCGTAAACACCCTTGTTTACGCTGGCACCACCAACGAGAATTGCTGGCTTTGATAAGCTAGTGAATACTACACTAGTATCAACAGTACCAATTCCTGGTGTTATGTCGTTTATAGCTGGTGAACCTCCTGCTCCTACAGATCCAACCTTCCAAGTAGTTCCTGTTATAGTGTCTCCTACTGAGAAGCTTGTCTCTTCTGAAGTGCTTCTACCTAACCACAAGTCAGCTTGTCTTCTAGCGTTAACATATGTTAAGTCAATTCCTGCTGAGTCTCTGCTTAACATTGAACCCCATCTTGTGTACAAGCTTCCTCCAACAGCTAAGTCGTTTGAACCACTTACTGTTGAAACATCAACACCTGATATTGCACCCTGTGTGTATGTTACAGTAACTGTTGCTCCATCTCCTTCTGTGAGAGTTAAAGTTCCAGTCATTGTAGCATTGTTGTTAAACTCGTGCACGTTTGTTGTTGTCCACTTCAAGTTGCTTCCAAAGTACTGTCCACCTAAGTTGTCATCACCAGGTCTGCTGGCCTCTGTTGTTGATGTCCAGTTTACAAGAGATATGTTGTACGATATGTTGTTGAAACTTATATTGTACACTGCTCCTGATAGGTTGAACCATGCCCAACCCTGTGGCCATCCGAAGTCAACTGCGTTGTTTGTATAATTGAATGCACTTAAGTTACCTACAAGAGTGTTTCCTTCATAGATTCTTATTGCATCAATTATGTGCTGTCCGCCAGGTAATGCGTGCATGTTGTCTGCCCATGAACCGTTGTAGTACTGGAAGTACAAGTAATCGGTTGATGTCAACAAAGCTATTGGTGATTGGGTTTTGTTACTTTCCGAAGCTGATCCTGGTATTAAAGCTCCCCAGTTTCCTGAAACTCCATCAAGGTTTATTCCTCTATATCTGGAAGTTGACTCGTTAGTGTTGTAGTACAAGTCACTAACTGAAGCAGTTCCATCCATGTTGTTAAACTTCAATGATGTCATGTTGTTGTCTCTCCAGCCTTCAAAGTTCAAGCTGAAGTAGTCCATAACATCATATGACTCTCCAACGTTTAGGGATATTCTACTGTTTATGTCTGTTGGACTAGTGAAAGCCAACCAAGACAAGTTACCAGGCAAGCCTCCTCCAGCTGGTAAAGCTGAAAGTTTAACTGTCCAGTTCTCGAATGCAGGAACTCCTAAAGCACTTGCATTTCCGTTGTTCTCAAGTGTTAACAAGGAAGTTGTCCAGTCTACATCAAATTTGTTTCCAAGAACTGTTGAGATAACAACTTGTTTCAGTGTTACTGAATACCCGTTTGTTCCGTTCTCAAATGTGTACGGCGCACTGTAATAGTCATCTATCCATATGTGGCCGTCAGCACCAGTTATTGTTACCTTTGCCTTGCTGTTCGCCTGGTTCCAGTCAGTTACAACTATTGTTGCTTTGTCACCGATTGAAACTGGTTGTCCAAACAAGTTTCCTTTTACTTCACTTATCTGTCCGAACTTAACACTTGAAGTACTTGTTTCAATTATTTGGTACTCGTTTCCAAACATTGGGAACTTGTTGAACTGTGTTGGGAATACTGCTGTTCCGTTGGAAGTAATATTTAAAATTATACCTCCGTAGTCTGTGAATATTCCCTGGTTGTTCAATACAGCTGGAGCTGTTGAACTCAAAACTTCCCAAACAGGGTAATCTGTACTGTTCCATGATGCTGTCTTGTTCACTAACCATTCAAAACCACCTACTGTTGCGTTAAACAAGTTAACTCCAGCACTTCCTACTGAGTCACCAATACCCATGTACTGGGATGATGAGTTCATCAAAGTTCCTGGTGTTTGTGGTCTTGTCAGAGTTACTGTTCCTGAAGCTCCTGCTGATGCTAAAGCTTTCTGTGCGAAAGCTGCAGCAACATCAATTGCTCCGGCTAAGTCGCTTGCCACTCCTGCTGGGTCTCCAGCAACTAATGCGTTCCATGTCTGTGAACCAACGATTACATTAGCGTTGAACAATCCTGCTCCGCTAATGAATGGGCTTGGCAAGTTTGCCAATGATGCCATTGCTGGTGTCACCATAGAAGCTGCAATAATTGCACTGCCAGCCAAAGCTGCGACTTTCTTTATTGCTCTTTTCAATTTTTGCATTTCTTTTTTCACCTATTTCTCAAAATAAGTCTTTTAGTGTGTGTTTTTAGGAAAACCTTATGGTTTCCACTACAAAATAAGAAGCTGTGTAAGTAATACGTTAAACTCTTGCTTTTTAAACGTTTTCTTTTGTATTATTTTGTATTACCTGCCTGGAAAGCAGTTTATTAACGCTGATATTGGTTTTTAAGCGCTTGTCCATTTCGTGGATTTTGCTCATCACGTCATTGCATATGTTTTCTAACTCTCCAGCGCTTATCTCTAACTTGTAAGGTTCAAGGATTTCAACTATTGTAGGAGTGTAATAAGTCATGAATTCGAAGAGGAATTGAACGTTTTTGAACTGGACTGTTAATTCAATAAAGCTGGTGTAAAATTTTTCCCCGCTCTTTTTTGGCTTCTCTATAAATGACTCTTCAACCTTGAACTTTTGCTTTATGGCTTCAAGCATGTTCTTCAAAGTATCCTTAACTAGTTCCTGGGGTGAGCCCATGGCTTCAATCACGAATCTTGCTTTTATCATCTCAATCCCTTATATATTATAGCTAATGCTCCTAGGCTTGTTAATATAGATAGTATATAAAAGGGTTTCTCTTCCCCTTCACTTTCTACCATTATTATTTCTCCTGTTATTTTTGAAGATTCTTCAATTATGGATTGTTTATCTTGTTCGAGGAATAACTGGTTATGCTCAACTGCATTATTTATTATTGCTTTAACGAATTTGCTTGAATTGTCAAGTTCAATAATTATTTGATTGTGGGGTTTTAATTCTCCAATAATAGTATTATTTTCTTCTTCTTCAATTATTATAATATTATAAGTGAGGTTAGTGTTATCATAGTTTTTTATTAGTATTAAATCATGGTTTATTGTAATATTATATAATGGTTTTCTTTTTTCAGTTATTGTTATTGGCTGGCTGTAATCATAGTCTTTGCCGCAGGCATTAACCCTTATCTTGTAATCGTAATCTCCTATTGTAGCATTCCAATCTATTGTATTCTTTAAATATAATCTCATGCTTGAACCGAAAGGCAGTTCTACGCGTCTTAAATTATTGTTGAAGCTGCCTGTTATGCATTTAGTGTTATTGTAAACGTAAGAATAGACTTGGTAGTTCGTGCAGTTCTCATAAGTAGTAATGTTAAAATCAGCTGTTATCGCCTCATCCTGTTCTGCAGTATGCGCGAGATTGTTTGGTAGTATTATTACACCTTTAGGGTTGTAAACAAATACTGTTGGTTCTTTCGGTGAGGCTAAGTATATGAAGTTGTCAGAATCGCTGTCTTTGTGATACTTGTCCTCGAAGTGTAATTGCACGAATAATCTGTAAATCAAAGGCTGAACTTCATTCAAAGGTATTGAATAAATCTTGTAATAAGTCTTGTCAAAGGTTATGTCGTGTCTTTCCAGGAAGATGTCGCACCTGTAATTGTAGCTTAATTCGTCAAAGTTGAACTCTGCAAGGCAGAACTTCAAGTCAGCGGTTCCAGTATAGTCCTCGCTGATGTCAATGCTGAACTCTAAATTACTGCCAGGGTATAAGTAGTGGTTAAAGACTGCTGCTTCAACTCCGCAATAAGCGGCTGGCATCAGGAATAATAGCAAGAAAAGCTTTTTCAGCATGTTAATATTAGGGTTTAAAATAATTTATTCTTTACGACTGATTAGTAGTGTGGAACTCTTTTAAGTAAAAGCAGCATCATTTCATAAATGGGTTTTGAAGAGTTTTCAAAATACTTCAGCGGTTCAAAGAAAGGGCCTGCACTGGAATTGTACACTCTGAAGGAGTTAATGAATAATAAGGATAATGTTCAGCAGGTTGGGTGGAAGAAGTATAATTTAACCGACGGCTTTACTACTCTGATATTATATTTGGATGGCAAGAAAAAATACGAGCAAGACGTAGTATTATTTGCAGAACACGAGCTTGGCAAGTTAAAGAAATTTCACAGGTTCTTGTGGGGTATTAAGACAACTCATGCAACTCAGAATATTGCAATTCAGTGCAAGAATTATGGAAAATCTGTTGATTACCAGCACATTGATGAAGACTTGAGCAGCGTTGGCGTCTGGGGTATTGTTTCATATAATATTCCCGTATCTACTGTTATAATAAAAGATGAAAATGTTGGTTTTGAAAAATACAAGTTCAAGAAAACTTATCACGTTCTTGACGTTGTTAAAAACTCTGATTTTAATACTGAGTATTTAGAAAAAAGCGTTTTGCCTAAGGGCAGAAATAAATACATTGCTTTAAAGGATTTTGGAAGATTTACCTTGGAAGCTCATAGTTTTCCTAATATCACTGATGTTTCACTTTCACAGATTAAGAATTTCATAAACAAACAGGAGAGCGAGTTATTAGAAGATGAGATAAAGAGCAGTATTGGAAACTTAGTGCTTGCCTTGAAAAAAGGCAGGCTTGAATTAATCAACGTTGTGAGGTATTCTGATATTAAGCATAAGGATTTTGTTACGTTCAGTGATGAGAAAGAGTTGCGCAACAGTGTTGTTAATACTTGGAGGTTCTTTAATCCAATGTATGTTGTTTACTTAACCGTTGAAGGTGTTTCTCCTACTGCTTTGCAGCATCTCGAGGATGTTAAAGCAAACGCGTTTGATTTGGAAACTGAGCTTCTCGTATACGTTGGCAAGGGAAACCTGCTTAAGAAAATGAACAAGTTAGATATTGATTTAGAGTTCGGTATTGGTGCAAGAATCTTAGGCGACGCTCAGCAAAGCCTTATGGATATTGCTCATGATTTAACTACTGCTGGTTATAAGAAATTAAATTTTGATGCTGTTAAGAAGGTAATTAAGAAATTTCTTACCAAGAAGAAGTTCTGGAGCAACACGGCTCTTAGAATTTGATTGGTATCTTTTCATTGCAGTTCTCGCACCTGCCTTTCTTTACGTTCTCAACAGTTATTGGGTACTTGGTTCTGTCAACGAGTAATTCTCCGCATTTAGGGCAGAACGTGTTGTTTAATCCTTCTTCTGCAACGTTGCCTCCGTAAACGTATTTGATTCCGAAACCTTTGGCTATAACTGCTGCCTTGTCTATAATGTTCAGGGGAGTTTCACGCTTGTCTCTCATTAAATAGTCCGGGAAGAATCTTGAAAAATGCAATGGGACTTCGAATCCTAAATTGTCAACAACCCATTTGCACAATCTTCTTATGTCTTCTTCAGAATCATTCTCTCCAGGGACTATTAGTGTTGTTAATTCTATGTGAATCTTTAACTTATGGTATAATATTATTGAATCAAGCACTTTGTTAATGTCTGCCTTGCATACTTTATTGTAGAATGAACTGTTCGAGCTTTTCAAATCAATATTGGCGGCGTCCAAGTAAGGCGCTATCCTGCGCAATGGTTTCTCTTCAATGTAGCCGTTGGTTACGAAGATGTTCTTTATGCCTTGTTTGTGGGCTAATTTGCTGGTCTCTAGGGCGAACTCGTAATTAATCGTTGGTTCGTTGTAAGTGTATGCTATGCTCTTGCAGCGGTACCTCTTCGCTTCTCGTACAACATCTGAAGGGGTCATTTCTGTAATGTAAGGATAGTCAACGGTTTTTATCTGGCTTATCTGCCAGTTCTGGCAGAAACCGCATTTGAAGTTGCAGCCGCACGTTCCTATGCTGAAGGCTTTGCTTCCAGGGTAAAAGTGGTATAATGGTTTCTTCTCTACAGGGTCAACGTTGACTGCTGAGAGTTTTCCGTAAACCTCTGAGTATAATACTCCTTTAATATTCTTTCTAGCCAGGCAGATTCCGTAATTATTCTCTTTTATAATACAATTATGTTTGCACAAGCCGCATTTAACTTTGTTTTCTCCTAGTTTTGTGGAGAACATTGCTTTTTTCATAGCTTAATATAAGAGTCTGGATATAAAAAAAGTTTTTAAACAAAAGGCATATTGTAGTATTATTATGGGTTTGTTTGACAAGATGAAAAAGTCTGATGATGATATTAGTTTCCCGGAACCTCCTAGCGAGGATGTTAAACCTGCTTTCCCGGAACCTCCTAAACCAATGGATGATGATGAATTAGATGATATTAAGGAAAGGGTTGAGACTCCAATTCAGATGGAAGAGCCTATGAAGAAGGAAGAGATAAGTGACGAGTTAGAGGAGGAGATGGAAGATGAGGATTTGCCTAGTTACGAGCCTCCTAGAAGGGGTTTTATTCCAGAACCTGTAATGCCTACTACTATTAATCCAACGCTTTACATTAAATTGTCAGAGTATAAGGAAGTGGTTGAAGCAACTAATAAGATGAGGAAGGATATTGAGAAGACTAAAGAGATTGTCAGCGAGTTAAGGCTTATTGAGAAGGATGAGCATTCTAAATTAGAGAAGAGTGAAGAGTTGTTAAGAGACATAGATAAGATTATTTCATTGTTTGAGAAGACAATGGTTACTCCTATAGAATAAAAAAAGATTATAAGGGGTGCATTGAAGGCCTAGTGCTTAATTGTTTGATTCTGAACTTGTACCATTCAAGCTCTATCTTTCTGCTTTCAAGCTCCTCGTTTAATGCACCCATTATTTGATTGTATGAATTGAATTTTGCTTCCATATTTGATTACTAAACTATTTATGCTTTAAAAAGAAGGGATAATAAGCTTCCTTTAATCCGTTAATATTTTAAACCTTGATTGAGTATTTTTATTACTTATGGAGAACGAGTTTTCTGATTATTATATTAAGATTGGTTTAGGTTCCAGGTTCGGCACTGAATTATCTAATATATCTTACCTGCTTAAGGAGTTGAAGCAGACTAGGAATAGTTTGAACAGTTACAGGCAGAAAAAGGCTGAGTTAAGGAAGGAGTTGTACGAGATGCTTATCTCTTTAAGGCTTAACTTGGACAAGTTAAAGAATCACTTGCCTGCTCACGAAGCAGCTAAATTAGAGAAAAGGATTAAAGAGATTGAATCTTACAGCAAAAAGAAAAGAGCTGTTGAGAAGAAAACCGTTAAAGGTAAAGTGAAAAAAGCTGCAAAGAAAGAGGTTAAGAAGGAGAAGAAACTGCCAGAGAAGGTGAAGGTTAAACCTGAAGAAAAGATTGACATGCTCTCAAGCGAGAAGAGAGAACTAGAACTCTTAAAGCAGGACTTGGAAAACATAAGCAAAGAACTCAAGAAGAGAAAATAATCCTCATGAATCTTAAAGAAGAGTTAAGTTTAATGTGGAAGTTTTACACAAGAGCTGGTTTAAGCCCTTTCACTAACTTAACATTCAGTGTTCTAGTTCTTTACTTCTTAGCCATAGGATTCTCTACTACCTTGACTGGTTTCATCTACGCTGCCAGCACGCTCTTCATAGTATTATTTGAAATCCCAACTGGTGTTGTTGCTGATGTCTTCGGCAGGAAGTTAAGCGTTTGCATAGGAATACTGCTTAATGCATTGAGTATTTTCATACTATTCCTCACTGCTAATCCTTTAATCGTTTTAATATCCTTTGTTATCGCAAGTATTGGTTATACCTTTATATCCGGAGCTGATGATGCTTGGTTCGTTGACTACTTCCTGCACAACGGTGACAAAAAATCCCTTAGCAGGGTTATTTCACGAAGAAAAAGTATATTCTCTTTCATGAGTTTCATTGTTCACTTCTTTGCAAGCCTCATATTAATACTTTTCAAGTATGATTACGGGCTCATAACTGTGGTAAGAGCTATGTTTATTATAGAATCAAGCGTGATGCTTTTATGTTTCATAATCGCCTTTTTTACTGAAGAGCCTTATTTTAAAAAGAAAAGTTTTAAGAATTATTTCAAGGACACCATTGATGAGGCAAGGATTACTGTTAAAAAATCATTAAAAGAGATTACTTCAAACAAGAGGCTTTTTTTCATATTCATTGCCTGCATGATCTTGTTCTTTGGAAGCACAAGCACTAGTTTAGGATGGAATGTTCAGTTGAATAATAACGGGGTTGACGAGTCCTTCCTTGGCGTTCTGCTCGGAATCGCTTACTTGTTAAGTTTTATCACCTTAAGCTTTAATGAAAGAATTACCAAGAAGATTGGGGTTAAAAAGGCTATCACTTACTCTGTAGCACTTCTCGCAGTTACAATAATGGTTTTCAGTTTCAATTTAGGACTCTGGCTAATACCTGTTTACCTACTATTTGCAGGAATGTTATGGGATTTCTGGGAGAATAATATTTCAATAAGAATGAATGAGTTGATTCCCCGCAAAATTAGAGCAACGGTTTTGTCATTGAAATCCTTTGCTAATTTCCTGCCCACAATGCTTGGAGAGGTATTATTGTTCGGTTTAGTTACGGATTTGTTCAATATAAGCACTTCAATACTCGTCGGAAGCTTGTTCTTCTTCACCAGCATTTTCTTCTTTAACAAGATTTAAAAAAGAATAATTGTCTATTTTTATTTGCGGGGGTGCCGGAGCGGTCAAACGGGACAGACTCAAGACTAATTGTTTTGAGTGACGAGCACACTTGTGCAATGAAGTGAGTAATCTGTTGGTTTAGTGCCTACGCGAGTTCGAATCTCGTCCCCCGCAAAGAATTTCATATTTTTAATTTCTTATTAACATCTAATACAAAGTTGGTTTCTAATGGTTTAAATCCTAATTTTTTGTATAATTTTATTGTTTTCTTATTTGTAACTAAAGTATCCACTTTAATATTTGCTTTATTCTTTTTTGCATAATCTAAAACTATTTTATATAATTTTTTTCCTACTCCTTTACCTCTGTAATTATTGTCTACTGCAAAATCATCTAAGAAAACATATTTTCCTCCATAAAACTCATCAAACAATAATTTCTTACTAAATGTAATAAAACCAACCATTCTGTTATCAACAACTGCAACATATACATTTTGTTTTTTAAAATCAGCTTCAGTATAACTTTCATCAGAAGCGGTAAATTTAACTCCAATCTGACTTCCTAAATAATTATGCATATCAATGTCAAGTTTATTTAATAAGGGAATATCTGATTTAATTGCTTTTCTTATAACAATATTCATAATAAGTTATTAAATGGCTTTAATTAATAAATAATGCTATAATTAAATAATAATGGGGCTTATTATAACTCAGCTTAAACGTAATCATTTCAAAAATTTTTTCATTAGTATAGTTTTTCCAAACTTCTTACTATACTGGTCTTTAACCTTTTTATACCCTAATTTTTCATAGAATCTTTTTGCAGTAACACTAGCAGGGAGTTTAATTGATTTATAACCCTTTTTCTTAGCAATCTCTTCTAAATGCTCCATAATTTTTCTGCCAATCCCTTTACCATGATACTTAGGGTTCACGAAAACAGTATTTATCTCATTACCTTCAAGATTCCCCGTTCCAATAACCTTATCACCATCAACAGCAACATAAGTTAGCTTTATCTTCGCCCTGTCAACTATATGGGCAGGAGAATTCCTTTCATATAAATAATCAATCACTTTTTTTGAATAATCATTTATATTAGTTTCAGTTAATGCTTTACGAATAAGATAAGACAATTTTCTCGCATCCTCTTTTTTGAACTTCCTGAGTTTCATAACAGTTCTAACTTATCAATTAATTAAAATGCTTATGGTAAGACATACGATTTAGTCAAGATTAAAAACCTCGTCCCCCGCAAAGCTTTATTTTTTATAAATAGCACCAACGATCCAGGGGTTTTGTCCAAGGAATCCTATCTTAAACCTT
>JAFGFH010000005.1 GCA_016931175.1 Nanobdellota archaeon | reverse complement strand
TAATATCTTATGTGGGAGAGATTAAACAATTACGAATTAGGGGGAGAAATCACAGACAGAGAGTACTTAATTTCTAAGACTAAAGCTTTGCTGATAAAGGCGGTTAAAGAATTTTTGCCAAGGTCTGGCAGGGTTGGAGTATTGTTCAGCGGAGGGGTTGATTCAACAATAATTGCTAAAATACTGCAGGATTTAGGCGTGGTTTTCACTTGTTATACTAGCGGTTTAAAAGACAGCAGTGATGTTAAGTGGGCAAAAGAATCAGCCAGGATTCACAATTTTAAAATTAAAACAAGAATATTTGATGAAGAATTGGTCAAGAAACGCTTGCTTAAGATATGCGAGGTTATAAAATCCAACAATCCAGTTAAGGTTGGTGTTGTAATACCTTTCTATTTTGCGGGAGAATTAGCTAAGAGAGATGGTGTAAAAATCTTATTCACTGGTTTAGGCAGCGAGGAATTATACGCTGGTTATGAAAGGTTTATTGGAGCTCAGAATGTTAACGAAGAGTGTTTGAAAGGGATAAAAAGTATTTATGACAGGGATTTAACAAGGGATGAAGCGATAATGAATTATTACAATATCAAACCAGGTCTTCCTTTTTTGAATCATGAACTGATTATGCTTGCTTTGAAAACGCCTAAAGATTACAAGATTAACGAAGAGTATAAGAAGCTTATGGTGCGCTGGGTTGCGGAGAGATTAAATGTTGACAAAAGTGTGGCTTGGAGAAAAAAGAAAGCAGCGCAGTATGGAAGCGGGAGTGACAAAGTTTTGGAAAGAATCAGCAAACCATTTAATAAAGGGGATTATTTGAAGAGGGTTTACAATCCTAACAGATTAAGACTTGGAGCTTTGTACAGCGGAGGCAAAGACAGCAGCTTAGCACTTTATAAAATGATGCTGGACGGGCATGATATTATCTGCCTTATTACTATGTTGTCTGATAATCCTGTGAGTTACATGTTCCACCCTTCAAAGAAGAGACTGATTAATCTGCAAAGCAAGGCTATGAAAATTCCTGTTATTTACGGCACAACCAAGGGTGAGAAAGAGAAGGAATTGAAAGACTTAAAGAAGTTAATACTGGATGCAAAGAAAAAATACAAACTGGATGGAATAATTACTGGTGCTTTGTACAGCAATTACCAGCGCGAACGAATTGAAAAAATATGTGAAGAGCTTAAAATTAAGTGCTGCAGCCCGTTATGGCATAAAGACCAGGAGGAAGAAATAAAAGAATTGCTGCGTAATAATTTCAAGTTTATAATGACTAGCGTTGCAGCTTACGGCCTTAACAAGAAATGGCTGGGCAAGATTATTACTGAGAAAGAACTTGAAAAACTAGTGGAAATAAAGGACAGTATTGGAATAAATATTGCTGGGGAGGGAGGAGAATACGAGAGTTTAGTCTTGGACGCTCCAATGTTTAAAAAGCGGTTAAAACTAGTTAAAAGCAGGATAATTGAAGAAAATGAGAATACTGCATTATTAGCAATTGACGAAGTATCACTGGAGAGTAAATAATAAAGTTTTAAAAAAAAGAGCATTTTAGTTTCTTGTTATGAGTTCAATTGATGTTGTTTTAGAAACGCACAAAGAAGACATGCAGGATTTATTAACCACAATTAAGAAAGATAATATGAATTATACTATAGAAGAGCGTTTAGAAAAAATAATGAGCAATTATGAAGAGATTAAACAATATATTAGCGAAGATAAACAGGAAAGAATTGAATCAGCTTTTGAATCATTTAAAGAATTAAAAACATTAAAATATACTGATTACCCTGACCCTAATTTTAATTATTTCGGAAATTTTATTGGTTTTTTATTTGGTGCAGCAGGAATGGTTATTGCTTGCCAAGGAATTACCAACTCGGATTATTTTGCTTTAAGCGCTGGAATAAGCTTATTAAATATGGGTTTGCCAATAATTATGCAAAGGGCTTACGTTAATATTAATTATCAGGCAAATGTTGCCAAGAAAATTACGGACATTAAAGAGAATCTGGAAAATATTTAACAACTATTCTCGCAGGACAAATCTATTTCTTCTCCTGAACACGTCTTGTAACAGTTTGCAAAGTTGGCTTCGTTGTCGCATATGAAACCGCACACTTTGTAAAACTTTTTACCGCTGCAGGATTCGTAGCAATCAAAATAAGATTCGTCAAATCCGCATGTTAATTCGCACATTGGAATACTGTTATCAAAAAAACTGCACACGTCACTGCAAGATTCATAATAAGGTGCGATGCCGGAACTGCCAGTCTGCACCTCTCTCATGTAATCACCTATATTGAAAACTTTTCCAGTCTGTCCTAAATCATCCGTCTCTTCAGAGAAGGAGTTAATCTTATTATTGGGGTCTCTTGCTTGCCAATCAGTTACTTGCCAGTCATTAACGTCCTTATACCTTAATTGAGTATTATAATCCGGGTTGCCTAAAGGGCCTGACGCGTCCTTAACCACCCATTCTTGTTCTAATAATATTTCTGCCCAGTAATGCTCTGGAGTCTCCTCAGCAATAGAGCTCATAAGCGCGTAAGAGTAAGAGTATCCATTGCTGTTAAGCTTGGTTTTCAACCTGTAATACTCTTCAGGACCCATACCTGTTGTTATTGTAATGCTTGAGTCGTGATCGCTTGGCTTGCTAAGAGAGTTTGCAACCCTGCACGTTAAGTTGTAATACTCTGCTATTGAACAGTAAATAGTAGCGTAATCAAAACAGATGCCATAAATTTTGTTATCAATTCTGTGCTCTCGTATAACCTCATTTGTCGGGAATATTCCTGGAAGCATGTAATTCCACCTAATCGGGTCGCTCGCATCTGCCTTTCCTAACTCCTGCCCAGCGTATACCATATTATTATACTGCCAAGTTTTGATGCATTCAGCTATCTCCTGCCCGCTTCCTGAACAGTTAACTTTCAAGTAATTAATATCTTCTATTGTGAATTCACTGACTGGAGTAGTTGTTTGAAAACCCGCGCTTCCAGTCTCCTGCATTACTTCATCATGAATTTCAGACTCGTTCTGGCCTTGAATGTCAGGCATTTGATTAGTAGTTGCAGTGCATCCTGCAATGATTGTAATAAGCAAAATTAAAATTATTAACTTCTTCACAAAAATAATAATAGTTCATAAGGGTTCTTAAAGTTTATCAACCATTACTGCAACGCTTTTATAGTTAGGTGTGAAACTCTCCTCGTCAAACTTTACAGGAAACAAAGTGTTTATTTTCAGTTCGGAATAGTGCATGTAAGAGCCTATTATGTTTTTAGGTATCTTGTCACTAATGTAAGCCTTGCCTTTCAAAGAACCTGTTAAACTGGATACTTTAATCATTGAACCTTCTTTTATCTTCAGTCTTTTGGCATCTTCAGGGTTGAAGTAGAAGCCTGCAGGCTCCCTGTGCTTTCCTAAAGTTTTGCTGTTCCCTGTTACTTCATTGCCTAAGAAGGAATACTTGGAGCGGTAAGTTGTAAGAAGGAATTTGCACTCGTCGCAGGTCGTGTCGTCTAATCCGTCAAAGTATTCAGGCATGAAGCGCTTAAACTTAACCTCTTTGTCTGCCCATTGGTCAATGCCTTTCCATAAATCTTCAAAGTTAACGCTTTTGTAAGCCTTTACTAACTTAACAATCTCTGACAATACGCTTTTGCTGTTAGAGTAGTTGAAATCTTCTTCTTTGCCGAACCTCTTTGAAAAGATTTTAAGAATCTGCCATAATTCTAGTCCTGAACTTATTACTTTGTTAACCTTTCTTAGCCTCTTCTCACCGTTCGTAATCGTGCCTTCTGATTCAATAAGTGAAGCTATTGGTATTATAACATCCGCTTTTTTTGAACTATCAGTATTATAAGAGCCGAAGTAAGTAATGAATGCATCTTTCAAGTTCTCCTCAACCTCTTTTGTAGCAGGTAATGACTTGAAAGGGTCAAACTCTGTTAAGAAAACTGCTTTAACAGGTGTTAATAATAAGGCTTCAATAAGGTTTAATCCCTTGGACTCGTTTATCTTGCCCCATTTTTTTTCTAATTCTTTCCTGGTGCTTAAGTCTCCTGTTGGCAGGAATCCCGGAGAGCCTCCTATGTCCCCTACTCCTTGAACATTAATCTCTCCTCTTAAGGACAGTATTCTGCTCTCCTTTAACAATACGAGATTCAATAATGAGTGAATGTTTTCCAAACTGTTAACGTGCTGGGTTAATGCCATGCCGTGGAATACTCCCAAACATTTTGATTTGTGAACAGTGTCTGTTAAGTAATTATAAGTTTTCCTGTCTATCCTGCACGTCTTGCACACGTAGTCTGAAGTAAATGTTTTAACCCTGTCTTTTAAGATTTTAAATCCTTCAATATCACTCTTCAAACCTTTATGTATTAACTCATTAACTAACCCGTTCAATAGGCAAGTCTCTGAACCTGGGACTATATTAACTAAATACTCTCTTTCAATATCTGATTTTATGAAGGAGTGAACCTTTACTATCTTCAAGTCCTGTCTTCTTAATACCTTGTTATAAAAGACTGGGTAGTCCTTGTCAGGCTCTGAACCTATTATTAGCAAAGTGTCAACGTCTTTCAAATTCTTCATCTTTGTCAGGTTAGAGTTGCCGAACACGTCAAGCATTCCCATAACTGTTGCAATATGGCATAATCTTCCGCAGCAAGAATCAATATTGCTTGTTTCGTAACAGATTCTTGCAAACTTCTGCAATACGAAGTTGTTCTCATTAGTTATCTTCCCGCTGGTGTTGAAAAATATCTGGTTAGGAGATAAGTCTTTAGTATTATTGTAAACGTGGTTAAGCGCTTTTGAGAGTGTGACCTTCTCAAACTTGCCGTTCTTTTTAATCATCGGACTTATTATCCTGTTCTTGTTATAAACCTCGTGAATAGTTAATCCTTTAATGCAGGGCACTCCCTCGCTAACATCATCACGTTTATCTCCTGTGATTTTTATAATTTTATTATTTCTAACGTCATAGTTTAATCTACAACCGCAGCCGCAGTAGATACAAGATGATTCCATTAAATAATAAGAAGATTCTGAGTTAATTAAAGCTTTTTGGAGGAATACCTGTCATAACCCATCATTATATCCCTGTAATTCCTCTTCTCTAATTGAGTTAATTTTAAATCATTAACAATCTCTGCTATCTCTTTTTTCGCATTCTTTGTTTTATGAGCTAATACTTCAATCTCAACGTACTTTTTGCCGCCAACCGTGTCAAGGCTAACAGTAACCTTTCCCTTATTATAATAATCTGAACTCTTTTTGTAATTAACTGCTAAGATGTAACCTAATCCGAGCAAAACCTTATGCATTGAGTTAAAATCAACCCTTGTTTCAACCTCTGTCTTGCTCTTAATATCCTCATCTTTGACGGTTTTAGGTTTAAAAGTGAGCAGCGTCTCTTCTCTCTTCTTCCTCAATCTTAAACAAGTCTCGTTTTTGATGAACTTATAAGCCTTATCTGTGTAGTAATAGTCTTCGTAACTGCTCTCCTTAACAAGCTTGAAGCCGAGTTTTTTAAGAGATTTCTTCAAGCCAGTAAAATTAGTGACAAAGTACTTAACCTCTACCTCTTTCATAACATTAGGTTTAGAGTATTGTTAGTTTTAATTCTTTTCCTTCCTTAAACTCTAACTCTTTAATCCTGAGAGTGCCTTTGATAACCTCTTTAAGCTTAACTGCTTCCTTAGGGGCTTGAATTACTGCCTTGCTTAATTCTGTTCCAAGACTTAACTGGTTGTTAATCTTGTACTGCCTTCCCTCGCTGATAATATTCTTTAACAAGCTCCAATCCTTGCCTGATTCCGTGCTAAACTTCTTTGAAATAATCGGCCAGGACTGGTTGTGAATGCTTTCCTTAGAATCGTACAAGTTCCTGTATATTTCTTCTGTAACGAAAGGCATGTATATGCAAATCATTTTAAGCACGTTTAAGAAGACGTGGTTAAGAGTCTTTATTACTGAATTCTTAGACGCTTGATTAGTTCCGTATAATCTATACTTTACCATTTCAAGGTAGTAATCAGCGAATTCACCCCAGAAGAATTCAACTATCTCTTTCTTAGCCTTGCTGTAATCATAATCATCCAAGTACGCCGTGGCTTTGCTGATAACATTGTTTAATTCATTAACTATGAATTCATCGATTAACTCCTCTGAAGAACTGCTGCCACTAAGCTCATGTGATTGTATGAACTTCGCAGCATTCCATAACTTAACCGCAAGCTTCGAACCTCTAACTAGCTCCTGCTCCTTGTAAGGGTAATCATCACCGAGTGAAACGTTAGTAACAAAGTACCTTAACGCATCCGCTGAGAATTTATTAATAACATCCTGCGGAGCAATCGTGTTTCCCTTGCTCTTGCTCATCTTCTTTCCTTGAGGATCTTGAACATGCCCTGAGATTATAATATCCTTCCAAGGTATTGTCTCATAATGCAGCCAGCTCTTAACTACTGTATTAAAAAGCCAGAATGTGATGATGTCATGAGCATTAGGTCTTAAATTCATAGGAAAGAGTTTATCCTGAATTTCTTTTGGTGCCAACTCCACTGATAATCTTGGAGTTAAAGCGCTTGTTGCCCAAGTATCCAGTATATCTTTTTCAGGTTCGAACTCGGATGAGCCGCACTTGCACTTCTTTTTTGGTTTGTCTACTAATGGGTCAACAGGCAAGTCATTAATATCAGCGAGCACCAATTCACCGCATTTCTTGCAATACCATACTGGGAAAGGAACGCCGTAAAATCTTTGTCGTGATATGCACCAATCCCATCTTAATCCTTTAATCCAGTTATCGTAACGAACGTGCATGTAATCTGGATACCATTTCATCTTATTGCCTAATTCTAAGAACTTATCTTTCAAGTCCAAGTATTTAATGAACCACTGATTGGATTCTAGTATTTCAACCTCAGTACTGCATCGTTCGTGAACGTTAACATTATGGGTTATTTTTTTCCTATTAACTAACAAATTTTCAGATTCTAAATCTTTTATAACAGCTTTCCTAGCATCTTTAATCTTCATACCTTTATACTTGCCAGCGAGTTCATTCATTAACCCGTCAGTTGTTATAATTATCTTAAGGGGTAATTTATGCGCTTTATACCATTCAATATCTGTTTGGTCTCCAAAGGTGCAGCACATTACAACACCCGTCCCTTTTTCAGGGTCAGCGTGTTCATCAGCAATTATAGGAACAGAATGATTAAATAAGGGCACTCTAGCCTTTTTTCCAAATAAGTGTTTGTATCTTTTAT
This sequence comes from Nanobdellota archaeon, assembly GCA_016931175.1. Lineage (GTDB taxonomy): Archaea > Nanobdellota > Nanobdellia > Tiddalikarchaeales > Tiddalikarchaeaceae > CG07-land. The sequence goes on along the minus strand of JAFGFH010000005.1, from coordinate 13,663 downwards.
CATTCGGGTTTGCAAAGATTGCAACGCATGCGGGAAACATTTCAGGACGAGTAGTGGCAATTACTAAGTCCTTGCCATCATCTAATTTGAACTTAACTTCAACAAATTCAGAATCCAGTTCTTTATCCTCTAATTCAACTTGGGCTATAGCTGTTTCACAAGTAGGGCACCAAATAGTGGGGGATTTCATCCTGTACTCTCTTCCTTTATTGTATAATTCTATGAAAGAGCGCTGTGATATTCTTCTGCAATGCTCATCAATAGTGGAATAAAGTATTGAGAAGTCGCAGCTCATGCCAATATTCTTCCAATCTTTTATGAAATCAGGACGTATCTCTTTAACAGTGTTATAACATAGTTTTGTGAATTCGTTTCTTTTCATCTTAGAACCTTTAACACCTTTTAATTTCTCAACTAACCTCTCTGTCGGCAAGCCGTTATCATCAGTTCCGAATGGATAAAATATTTCGAATCCTTTCATTCGCATATACCTAACTATGACATCTTGTTGAGTATAACTTGAAGAATGTCCTAAGTGCATTTTACCGCTGACTGTTGGAGGAGGCGTATCAATTGAATAAAATTTCTTCTTGCTTTTCGGATTGAACTTGTAAGTTCCTTCCTCTTCCCACTTCTTAACCCACTTGCTCTCTATAATTTTTGCATCATACTTGTCTAAACTCATAACCTTATGATGATTTTTTCATTTTAAAAAGATTTATATTATAACAATGTCACTAAAACATTATGGTTGCAAAAAAAGCTACAAAGAAAAAAGCAGCAAAGAAGAAAGCTCCAGCAAAAAAAAAGGCTGCTAAGAAAAAGAAATAATTTTCAAGTTATTTCATAATTCATTGTTATTGATTTTATTTTTTCTTTTTTTTTGTTTAATACTATAAAGATATGTTTATAACTCTTTACTTATTCATTAATCATTATGTGTTTGACATGCGCAGCTCATACTAAAGGAAAAAAACCAGCAGCGAAGAAGGCGTCTGTGAAGAAGAAGCCTGCTAAGAAAAATAAATAATTCCCTTTTTTAAAAAATTAAACATTCTTTTTTTTTATTAATATTTATATAATACCAGTAATTACTATAACTCATGGTTGAAGTGGTTTGGAAGATTGGAGGAGAGGCAGGTTACGGCATATTAAGCAGCGGGGACACGTTCTCGCACTTAATGAAAGATTTAGGGTATTACGTCTTCTCCATAACTGAGTATCCTAGTCTGATAAGGGGAGGGCATAATACTTATACTGTAAGAGCAAGTGATAAACCTTTAACCTCTCACACTCACGAGATTGACATACTAATGGCATTGGATGAGTTAACAATTGAAAAGCACAAGAATGAGCTCAGAAAAGGAGGAGTCATTATTTATAACGGGGTTTTAAAACCTAAATTAAGAAGAGATATAATCCCTGTCGCTCTGCCTCTTGACAGTTTAAGCAACAAGTACGGTGTTTTAAAGAAGGTCATGCAGGCAACTATTGGTATCGGCGCTTCTGCCAGATTATTAAGTATTAAAAAAGAAATACTTCATGAATTATTAAAACAGCGCTTCAAGAAGAAAGGAAAAAAAGTTATAGCTAAGAATATTGAAGCTTTTGATAACGGTTACAGCCTTGTTAAGGATTCAAACTTTTTCAAGATTAAGGCTTCGAAGCTTAATGAGAAGGATTGTATAATGCTTGACGGCAATACGGCAATAACTATTGGTGCTATACGCGCTGGCTGCAAGTTCATGAGCAGTTATCCTATGACTCCAGCAACTAGTATTATGCAGTATTTTTCCAGCAAACAAGCAGAGCATAATCTTATCATGCACCAGGCAGAGGATGAGATTAGCTCTATTAACACAGCACTCGGCGCTTCATACGCTGGTGTAAGGAGTATGGCTGCTACTAGCGGGGGAGGATTCGCATTAATGAATGAAGCTCTCAGTCTCGCAGGCTGCAGTGAGACACCCATAGTAATAATACTAGGTCAGCGCCCGGGTCCTGCAACCGGACTTCCAACGCGCACAGAGCAGGGCGACTTGTTATACGCTGTTCACGCTGGACACGGCGAGTTTCAAAGAATAGTATTAGCTCCTGGTGATGCAAGCGAGTGCTACAGTATGACTCTTGACGCGTTTAATTTAGCAGACAAGTACCAGTTGCCTGTAATAATATTAACTGACAAGTACCAGGGCGTCTCTTACCAGATGATTAAACCATTCAACCAATCATACAAGATTAACAGAGGAGAATTAGTAAAAAAAACTGGCAAAGATTTGAAATTAAAAGAGAAGTATCCTAGATACAAGTTTACCAGTTCAGGTGTTAGTCCTAGAACAATACCTGGTATTATTAAAGGAGTTCAGTGCAGTATTGGCGACGAGCACGATGAAGAAGGTTACATAGTAGAAGGCGCAGTTGAAAGAAAGAAGATGATGGATAAGAGAGAAAAGAAGATGGCTCTTGTAAGAAAAGAACTCAGCAATAAGTCGGTCAGTGTTTACGGCAGTAAGGAATCAGGTTCAGTTATTATCAGCTGGGGTTCAACAAAAGGCATAATCCTTGAAGCATTAAGAGAATTAAACTGCAGATTCGTGCAGGTTAAGTATTTGAATCCTTTCCCTGTAAAAGAGTTGGAGAAAAAAGTGGGAAATTACAAGAAGTTATTCCTTGTTGAGAATAATATGAAAGGGCAACTTGGTGCCTTAATTAAACAGAATACTAATCTCAAAATTACGCATGAATTGTTAAAATACGACGGCAGGCAGTTCAACCCTGTTGATATTATAAGTTTTGTAAGGAGGAGCAAGTAATGGTGAAGTTGGAAGAGTTAGAAACTAAAGGTAAGCCGAACTGGTGCCCAGGCTGCGGAAATTACAGCATCTGGAATAGTTTAAAGCAAGCCATTAGTGAGTTAGGTTTGAAGCCTGAAAACATTGTAATGACTAGTGGTATTGGTTGTTCAAGCAAACTGCCTCATTGGATTAAGGTTAACTGCTTTAACGGGTTGCACGGGAGACCGCTCCCTCTGGCTATGGGTGTTAAATTAGCCAATAATGACTTGACCGTTATTGCTGACGGCGGAGACGGAGACGGCTACGCTGAAGGAGGCAACCACTTCATTCACTTCTGCAGGAGCAACGCGGATATTACTTACTTAGTTCATGACAACCAGATTTACGGATTAACTAAGGGCCAGGCCAGCCCTACCAGCGATGAAGGATTCATGACTAAGACTACACCTTTTGGTGTTATAGAGCGTGCAATAAATCCTGTTTTGCTGGCAATAGCCAGCGGCGCTACTTTTGTCGCAAGAGGTTATGCTGGCGACCAGAAGCACTTAGTGCAGTTAATGAAGGCAGCAATCCTTCATAAAGGAGCAGCAGTGCTGGATATATTACAGCCTTGCGTCACGTTTAACAAGAAGAACACTTATGAGTGGTACCAGAAGAGAGTTTACAAGATTAAACCACTTAAGACTAGAATCAGCGCTATGAAGAAAGCTGAGGAGTGGGGGGACAAGATACCTATTGGCGTGTTCTACCAGTCTAGAGAGAAGACTTACACTGAAAGAATGCCTCACATGAAAACTGCATTAATTAAATCAGATTATAAGATTAATATTTCTAAGTTATTAAAAGAGTTGAAATAAGAAAATAGAAAGAAAAAATAAGCTCAAATTAATGAGCCTAATTCTACATCATTAGATTCTTCCAATAAGCTGGACTCGAATTCATCAAACACTTGGTCGCTGTCGCTTAATGACACTGAGTCCTGACTTGATTGCTGGCTTGTCTGGGTGCATCCAGCAACTAGTACTAGTCCTATTAGCAATAAAACAGGAATTAAGTTTTTCATTTATTCCTCACTCCCTCTGCCGTTATTAGACTTAGAGTCTGATTTGCCGTTGTTCATCTTTACAATGTTGCCTGTAACATTGCTGCCTCGGCCTTGATTAACCTTGTCTCTTAAACTGTTTATGCTGCTTCTGAGACTTGACACCTTCTCCTCAATCTTTTCAATCCTCTCCTGTAATCTCTCATTCTGCCTTATTGCTGAATTGACTCTGACTGTCTGATTTATGGAAGAGATTAAGACTTCGTTCTGTGTTATTCTCTGCTGTATCCTGACAAGAGCTTTTAATCCCTCTGAATCGTTAAGAGATTCAAATGTGTTCTTTATTCTATTCTTTATCTGGTTCTTGATTAAAGTGCCGTTTCCAATCTCGTTAACAAGTGTTTCATTATCCACACCCATATTCTGCAATGCGTTTTTTACTTTATTGGCATTGTATGAACGTATCATGTTTCTTATTCTCACAGTATAATTGCCTGTTTCGTTAACACTGTCCGCAGCATTCTTTAATCTTTGAATCTTATTCTCGTGCAGTGTGTGCACTAAGTTTCTAAATTCTGCAATTAAACTTATTGATTCTTTTTTCAAGTCAACGAATAGTACTGCTGCGTTTGAAACGTCTGGTATGTTTGCAGGATTCGTGTAACTAGCAGCTTCATCCCTTATTATTTCTAACTGGTCCAGTAATAAGTTGAACTCTGAAACATCGCTCACTCCCAAACTCTGCAGTTCAGCAACTACTCTGTCCCCTCTCTCAATAGTAAGAGTTAACTGTCTTTCTAATTGCAGGAATCTTAAAGAAACACCTTCTGGTATGTCCAAGACTTTAACATCTTCTTCAGTTATGTTATTATCTGTTGAGTTGTCAAAAGTACTTGTTGAATTATCAAATACAGTTGAGTTGTCTTCAGCAAAACCCAAAGATACTGAAAGAATCAGCATCATTGCGATTGAAGACAAGATTTTTGCATTACTCGTTTTCATCATGAGAATATAATATACTGGAACAATATATTAAAATTCTCCGGAACAAAACGGAACAAGGCGGGACGAGTTTTAAATATGCACTGGTTTAGCCTTCTTCTTAACCAGTTTTATTAATTTAACAAGTTCTTTTTCATTAACACTTTCAAGGGTTTTAAACTTCAAATGACGCATTGTCTTGCCTGTTCCCTCAAAAAGTTTAACCTCTTCTGGGCTTAATCCAATTATTGAGAAACCCATGTTTACCTGGTTCTTCAAACCTGCAAAATAGTACAAGTTCTCGTAGCACATTACTCCAAAACCCATGAATTCTTTAATACCAGGAATTGAATTAAGCAGTATCTTGCGCAGTTTAAGGATAATCCTCTTGTTTTCAGGCTTCTGTTTGTCTAAATACTCTTTAATATTAGTCTCCATCATTTTTTCACCATAATTACATTTGTTAATCCCTTCCTCTCTTTAACTATTAAGTCTTTCCTGATTAAGGATTCAATATTGCGGGAAAGTGCTGACTTAGGAAGATTTAGTATGTTCTCCAGCTGCTTCTGAGTCACTTTCTTCTTCTTTTCAACTATTCTCATAATACTTGCCTGCCTCTCTGTGAGCAAAAAGTAGTCAATCTTCTTTGCACGCTTCTTAGACTTTTTAAGATAAAAATAAGCAATTACTGCGAGAGGTATTACTAGAAACCATAATAATTGAAAATAGTTGAAAGATTGTCTTACACTATATTGAACAACGGCTTTGAAAGGCTCATCATTGCCAATGGCAGTTATTATCATATTCCCGTTATCATGGCTTATGCTCATAATATCAGGAGTGTTAATGTAATTAATCACAGCACCTTCAGGCAAGGTTATCTCGTAAACATAGTTGCTGAAAACGTCTAAGAGTGTAATATTCAGCAGCCAGTAATTATTGCCAAAAGTTGTGAAATCACTGGATTCAACAGTATTAAGAATAGGGTGATTAGTCAATCCTGAAATGCTTACCAAACCATTATTATCCACTACTATACTGACATCCGCGTAATAGTCCGCAGCAAAAACTAACGGGGTAAGCAAAAACAGCAATAAAAACTTCTTATTCATGAGTAATTACAATAAGATTAAAGAATTAAAGCTTTTTTGCCCTTAATAGCAATGAATTAGTTACTACACTGACGCTTGAAAAACTCATAGCCAGTCCTGCAATAATTGGATTAAGCAGTAATCCGAAGAATGGATAGAGGACTCCTGCTGCTATTGGTATTCCTGCACTGTTGTAAAAGAATGCCCAGAATAAGTTCTGTTTAATCTTGTTAAACGTTGCCCTGCCTAGATTTATTGCTCTTGAAACATCCATAACGTCATTCTTAACTATTACAATGTCGCCTGATTCTATTGCAACGTCAGTCCCACTGCCAAGAGCAATTCCAACATCAGCCTGCGTTAAAGCAACGGCATCATTGACTCCGTCGCCTACCATAATTACTCCTCCAATCTTCTGCAATTGTTTTACCTTCTTAGCCTTATCTCCTGGCAATACATTAGCAAAGACATTCTCAACACCTAATTGTTCTGCTATATTCTCTGCAGTGGCCTTATTGTCACCAGTTATCATGTAAACAATGTAACCCTGCTTTTGAAGCTCGCGTATTGCTTCCTTGCTTGTTGGTTTCAACTCATCATTGATTGCAACGAGCCCTATTAACTCCTTATCAAGCCCTGTTAGTATTACAGTCATCCCTTTTGACTGGTATTCCTTAATATATTCTTCTGCTTCTTCTATTTTAACACTATATTCTTTCATGAAAGATTCATTACCAACAATTAATTTCTTGCTGTTATAATCTGCAGTTACTCCAGAACCACTTACGTTGTTAAACTTTGACACTTTTGCTAGATGAATTTTTTTCTCCTTTAATTCCTTCATAACTGCCTGAGCTAATGGGTGCTCGCTTTGAGCCTCAGCTCCTCCTGTGATTCTTAAAACATCAGACTCTTTCAAGCCGTTAAATCCTATGATTTTCTGGACAAGAGGTTCCCCTTTTGTTAACGTGCCTGTCTTGTCAAAGACCACATATTTTGTCTTGTTTATCTTCTCAAGCGCTTCAACATTCTTGAATAAGATGCCGTTCTCTGCACCTTTTCCAGTTCCAACCATTATAGCAGTAGGAGTTGCTAGCCCTAAGGCGCAGGGGCATGAAATGATTACTACTGTTATGAATATCTTTGTTGCAAAGTAAAAGCTCTGCCCTGATAACAGCCAAACTATTCCTGCAAAAAGTGCAACGCTGACCACTAATGGCACAAAGATTGAACTAATCTTGTCAGCTAATCTTTGCACTGGCGCTTTGCTCATCTGAGCCTCGCTTACCATCTTAACCACTTGCGACAAGAAAGTGCCGCTGCCTACCTTTACTGCCTTGAACTTGAAGCTTCCGCTCTTGTTAATAGTGCCTCCAACAACCTCATCACCTTTCTTCTTCTCAACAGGAAGGCTCTCTCCTGTAATCATACTCTCATCAATAGTGCTTGAACCAGATATTATAATACCATCAACAGGGACTTTCTGTCCTGGCTTAACAATTACAACATCTCCTTTAACTATCTCATCAACGCCCACCATTACTTCTTTGCCGTTTCGTATAATTGTTGCCTTCTTAGGTCTTAACTCTAATAATTTCCTTATGGCGCTGCCGGTTCTGTGCTTTGCAACCGCTTCAAAATACTCACCGAGCAGTATGAACGCGAGCAGTAATCCAGTTGTTTCAAAATACAAGTCCATGGTATTGCCGAGCAATAAGTTTACAATGCTGTAAATATATGCTGCTCCTGTACCTATTGAGACTAACGTGTCCATATTAGCACTCCTAGCCTTAATTATTGCATTAAAACCGTTGATGTAAAAATTGTAATTAATTAAAACTATTATTGATGCAAGAATTAACTGAATCCATACACTATCAAACATACTTGGCAGAACAAGTCCAAGCATTGGACCCATTGCAATAACTCCTAAAGGTATTGCTAGTATGAATGTGAGTATTACTCTCTTCTTCATCTTATCTAATGCTTTCTTCTTGCTCTTCTCCTCATTCTCCTTATCGCTGATAACCTCATAGCCCAGGCTTTTTATGACATTATTTACCTGCTCCATTTTTTGCATACTGCTTAATTCAACCTGTGCGGACTCGCTCGCAAAGTTAACATTAGCTTTTACCCCTTCAATCTTATTCAACCCTTTCTCAATTACTACTGCACAACTAGCGCAGTGCATTCCCTTAATCTTAATCTCTTTTTTCACAAACAGATTAACAATTGTTAATATTTAAGTCTTTCCTGGAAACATTTATTAATTAACAATTGTTAAGAAAATGCTATGTTCAGAACTCCTTGCGAGACTGCTTTGTGGAAGACTCTGCCAAGCATAAGAAAAGAGCTTGTAAAGTATTTAGTTACTGAAAAGAGGATGGAGAGGAAAAAGGTTGCTAAAATTCTTGGCATCACTGAGTCTGCAATAAGCCAGTACTTAAAAGATAAAAGAGGCAGCATAAAGTTTACAAAAAAACAATTAGAGGAGATTAAAAAAGTAGGTGACGATTTGGTTAAGGATAACAGCAAGGACAAGTTTGCTAAATGCATGTGCAATTTATGCACTTGTGTTGGAGTTGGTTGCAAATGAGAATTTACATGGACAATGGTGCAACAACAAAGGTTGATGAAAGGGTAGTTAAGACCATGATTCCTTACTTTGAAAAAGAGTACGGCAACGCTTCATCACTGCACGATTTTGGAAAAGCAGCTAGAAAAGCAGTAGAGGACTCCAGGAAGCTTATTGCTGCGAAGATTGGCGCAGTTCCTGAGGAATTAATATTCACTTCAGGAGGAACAGAGAGCGACAACATGGCACTAATTGGTGCTGCAGCTGCTAACAAGAAGAAAGGCAACCACGTTATCAGCACTAACTTCGAGCATCCCGCAATCATGAATACCTTAAAATATCTTAAGACACTCGGCTTTGAGGTCACTTACTTAAAGGTTGATGCTGAGGGTTTGATTAGTTTAGAAGAATTAAGGGATTCAATCACTGAGAAAACCATTCTTGTTTCAATAATGCACGCTAATAATGAGGCTGGAACAATCCAGCCTATTAAGGAGATTGGCAAGATTACAAAAGATAGAGGAGTCTTGTTCCATACTGATGCTGTTCAGAGCTTTACAAAGATTCCAATAAACGTTAATAAGTTTAATATTGATTTAATGAGTTTGTCAGCGCATAAAATTCACGGACCTAAAGGAGTTGGGGCGTTATTTATAAGAAAAGGCATTGATATTAATCCTTTAATGTTTGGAGGAAAGCACGAGTTCAGGCACCGCCCGGGAACTGAGAACGTTCCTGGTATTGTTGGTTTTGCAAAAGCGGTTGAGATAAGCAATGAATCTGATGTTAAAAGAATGACTAAAATCAGGGATTACATGATTAGTGAGATTTTGAAGATTCCAAACAGCCTATTGAATGGTTCTAGAATTAAAAGAAATTGCAATAATATCAACGTGGCCTTCAAAGGCATTGAAGGAGAGAGCATTCTGGAATTGTTGAATGAGAAAGGAATAGCTGTGAGCACGGGAAGCGCTTGCGCGAGCAAGAATTTGGAGCCGAGCCACGTTTTGAAGGCCTTGAAATTGCCTGACTTGTACATTCAGGGAGCGATAAGGTTAACTATTTCAAGATACACAACTATGAAAGAGGCAGAGTATGTATTAAAAACTCTTAAGAGTATAGTAAAAAGGTTGACGGAGATGAGTCCTTATGGATGAGTATACTAAGAAGGTTGTTAACTTATTCAAAAACCCGAAGAACATGGGTGAGATTGAAAACCCTGACGGCGTCGGAGTAGTAGGAAACCCAGTATGCGGGGATGTTATGAAAATAACAATTAAGGTCAAAGATGACAAGATTACTGATATTAAGTTCAAGACTATGGGCTGCGTTGCAGCAATAGCTACAAGCAGCATGATAACCCAGATGGTGAAAGGCAAAAAAATTAACGAAGCTTTAAGAATCAGCAACAAAGACGTTGCAAAAGAACTTGGAGGCCTGCCAAAGATTAAGATGCACTGCTCTAACCTGGCTTCTGATGCTCTGAAAGAAGCTGTAAAAGACTACGAGAAGAAAAAGAAGTAATTAAAAATTAACAAAGAGTTAAAAAAGTTAATGATTTGGGAGTTTTTAACTGCTTATTTAGGCATTTTTATAGGATTCTTTTGCATGCTAATACTTATTGTATTTTATTCAATAAACAGCAATAAAAAAGGCATAGTTAGTTTTTTCAAGTCAAAAAATGAAAAAGAGTTTAACTTATTAAAATATTCAATAACCGCAGTCCTGCTGTTCACTTCATTATTCCTGTTATACACTATTTACAGCGCTTTAGGCGCGAATCTAATCTTCTTTGCAGCTTTTTTTATAACTATAATAACTGAATTATTGTTTTTCTTTTGTAACAAAGCCAATTTTTTGAAAAAAGTTTTTCCAACCATTACTCTTTTAGTATTCCTGCCTTTCGTAATAGTGCTTGGAATACCTGTGCTTTTTATATTATTCATTTTTCACCTTCCTGAAATGCTTTCCTTGAATCAAATCTCAGAGGCAATAATTGGAGTTGCTGTTTTCGTGATTGGAATTATTGGATTAACCCAGTCTGAAATTAATAGTGTAAAAATGTGGTTTTTTATAATACTTTTAATAGTTGAAGAGTTAATTGCATTATTTTATTATTTTAGAAGGATAAAATATGAACCGTTAAGTTTTCTTGATGACTTAATAATTGCTAAAATTAAACTTGAACTTATACTCTCTCTTTTATTAATAATTGTTGCTTTAGGAATGTTTTATTTTTATGGTTTTTCCTTATTCGCACTGGTTATTCTGATTGCAGGTACTGGTTACGCTTTCTTAAGCGCCAAGAAAAAGAATCGTTAAGTTACTTCAATACTTTCCCTGTTTTCATGTACCACATGTAGAGGTCTAGTTCTGCTTGGCTCATGTTGAGTTCATCGCATAATTTTTGCATTATTTGTTCTATCTCTAAGTATTTTTTTCTAGTCAGACTCTTCGGCACCTCTTTAATATAACCGTTCTCTGCTAAGAGTCTTAATATGTGCCTGTCAAGTATTGCCAGGGTAGTGTATCCGACGTTTCTCATAAAATGGCTTGCCTCCTTAAAACCAAGTCCTTTAATATTATTCACCAGCCACTCCCTTGCTGTGAACTCGTCATTGAATGAGTCCATCCATTCCTTAATCTTAAAATACTCTCTTGCTTCAATAATGAACCTCGTCTTATTATTGTGAAACCTGTGATTGTTTTTAATAATGCAATTTTTGACTGTTTTCTCGCTCGCGTTGCAGAAGCCGGCAGGTCCAAGCTCTGATTGAATATTAAGGGCGGTGGCTGCTTTGCTGTTCGCTGTTAACAAGCAGAAGCATAACTCGCTGAACCATTCCTTGTTATCTTTATTACTGTAATCTTGGAATTGTTTAAGTCTTGATTCTACTTTACTCTTCACTTCACTCTTTTTTAACCTCTTCAGTTCATTTATTAAATTCATCTGCTCTTATTCACCCCTTTACGCTCGCAGTATTTGAATACTTTGCAAGTGCTGCAGTAAGGACTTATTGGTTTGCAGTGGTTCTGGCCGTAAGTGACCAGTACTGCATTAATCTCTCCCCAATACTTCTTTGGCAGCTTCTGTCTTAAAACCATTTCTGTCTCTTTAGGATTCTTTGTCTTAACGTAGCCGAGCCTGTTTAGTATTCGGTGAACGTGAGTGTCCACGCAGATTCCATCCTTATCAAAGGCAACGCTTACAACTAAGTTGGCTATCTTCCTCCCAACACCCGGTATTTTTAACAATTCGTTAATCTCATCAGGAACACCATTAGCCAAGTATTTAGGCAGCTGCTTCAAAAACCTTGCTTTGTTGCGGTAAAAACTTACTGGATAAATCAGTGACTCCAACTGTTTTTGTGAAAAATTATCAAAGTCTTTTGGTTTTTTCAATTTCTTGAACAAATTCATGCTTGCCTGCATGGTAATCTCGTCACGCGTCTGTGTTGAGAGCATTGCTGAAACCAGCACTTTAAAAGCGTCATTGGTTCGCACCTCTATCACTTCAGCTACGGGTGAGTCATACTTTAAAGTCTCTTTTCTGAGTATATTATAAACCTTGCCAATCTCTGAGTCTTTCATATTTATATTATTGTTAAAAGACTAACTCTTAAATATTACCAATAAGTAGTGCAAGTATATGATTAAGCTATACTCAACTCCTACCTGTCCTTACTGCAAGATGGCAAAAGAGTATTTGAAGAAGAAGGGCGTAAAATTCATAGACTTTAATGTTTCCAGTGATGAAAAAGCAAGGAAGGAACTGTTTGAGAAGAGCAAGCAATTAGGAGTTCCAGTAATCGATTTTAATGGTGAGATAATAATAGGCTTTGACAAAGAAGCCATAGATAATGTTTTGAAGAGGAAGTAAAATGGAGAATAAATTTTTTCCTTTTTTATTATTAATTATTCTTGCATGCACTGCTCTTTTAAGCGCTTTCAGGGACAATAACGCTTGGTTTGAGATAAGTATTATAGCCTTCCTTTTAGGGTTTTACTACTTTTTCATAAGGAAAGAGTTTAAGGAGGACATCTTGAAGCTTATTAACAAGTTTGAGGTTATAGAAAAAAAGTTTGAAAGAATTGACAAGCACTTCATGAGTGAAGAGGAAAGGTTTGAAAAACAGTGCAAAATCTTTGAGAAAAATTTAAAGAAAATAAAGAAATGAAATACTTTTTTCTCAAATTATTGACAAAGGCAGTTTAGAAGTTTGGAATCTTATTTTTATATCCTGAACGTCTTCCCCGCTTTCAAATCTTTTAAGCGCTTCTTCTGTCTTCTTAATTAAAGATGAGAGGTTTAAACCCTTATCACCTAATCTGCATATCACTCCTAATCTATTATGATTATTATCCTTATTAATCTGAACTTTTCTGCTCACTTCTACTACTGCGTATTCTTGGTTATTGTAAGAGAAGTGGAATATGAATCTTCTTAAGGGTATGCTTTTTGATATAAAATCGTCGTTAATTAATGAATCATACAAGTCCCTCATTTGTAAGTAGAACAGGTCTAACTGAGAATTTTTTAATCTGTTCAAGAAAGCGTCTTCTTCTAATTCAAGCAGTCCATTCTCCCATAACTGTTTCTCATTAGATACTATTATGTTGTCAAAATCATTCTGGTCAAAATAGTCTAAGTCAATGTTTATCTTAAAACCAGTACTTTCATGATAGTGCCCGTATAATCCTATAGTTTCAAGTTTAAAGCTCTTGTAAGATAAGTTTTCATCCATTAATTCCTGGAATAAATCCTTGATTTCGTTAATGTTTCCAATCTTTTCAACATTCATATTGCTTAATGATGTTAAATTAACATCTTCCATAATCTTGGATAATATTATTCTCGTGGAATCCATTATAGGTATAATCGTTTCATCAGAAGAATCTACTTTGTAGATGAATACTCCCCTAATAACATTATCTGATTTTACACTGTTTCGTGTTTCATAATCAATTATGTCCTCTATTGTTAACTGTTTTGATTTATCTTTTACTTTATCTTCAATGTTTACAGTGTTAAACGCAAGCCTGAGAATCCCATAATCATCCATATAAGTTAAATCTTTAACCTCTACGTCCATATCTGTCTTAAAATAAGTTAAAGTGCCTTGATAAAAAGCAGGAAGGAGATTAACCATGTGTTCCTCAAGCAAGTTCTTCCTCTGAT
>JAFGFH010000004.1 GCA_016931175.1 Nanobdellota archaeon | reverse complement strand
TTAACAACTTGTTTAACATCTTCACCCCATGCGCCGTTAACAGATTCTTTAATGAAATCTTGAGCAGTTTGTTTTGAAATCCTTTGTTCATCAAAATCATCTTTTGATTCAGATTTATTTAATTCCTGCTGTAATGATTTAATAATACCATAAAAGGTTTCATTCTCGTGTGAGAAATTATTATTCTCAGACTCGATTTGCATGTAATTAAATATTATTTTAGAAAGTATTGTCTGCAAGTATAATGACTCCATATTTGATTTCATTCTTATTATCTCCTTATTTATGAAAAGGTCAAATCCAGCGTTTACTCCTTTTTTAATACTTGCGCCATGCTCTTTATTTAACTGTCTTAAAACATCCTTAACAAAGGCATTAACTTGTTCATATACTTGGTTCGGGTTCTCTGAGCAATTAATTAAAAAATCATTGCCTCTTAACTCGTTGCTTCCAAATAATAACCTAATAACTCCTTTACTGCTTAAATCAAAACCTGGGCATAAAACGCTGTCACAATACTTAACAATTTCTTCCAATTCTTTGCTTAAGGCTCCATAACTTGAATTTCCATAATAAACATTATTGCTTGATAATCCCTTAAGTTTTAAAACACAGTATAATCCTTTAGCTCCTATCATCCTTATCTCATCAGAACCCTTTATTATGCGTATAATATCATATTTTAATTCTTCTGTTTTTACCATTTTTGAAACATCAATGTAAAGAGAGTTTATGTATTCCATAACGTAAGTAGCAGACCTGCTTATGCTTTCATTGAAAACTATTAACTTATCATCCTCGCTGAGTTCACTGCTGAAATTATAATTATTAGGCATTTTTGGTTTATTTTCAGGCTCGTTAACATTTCTGTAATGCAGTAATCCCGCATTCGATACAAAAAACATTTCCATGTTTTCAGCGAGAGTAGCATCAAGTGTCATATAATTGATTTGGTTTATTTTTCACCTTTATAAAGTTTGTTAGTAATGTTTATAACCGTGATAATTTAACTAGAACTATTGAAAATGACAAGGATTTACTTTAATGTTATTGACAAGAATCTTAATTCCGGCTTTGATTACAAGTTCTCAAAACTAAGCTTTGATTTCATGTCAAAGCCTGAAAATATTAGCGCAGATGACCCTCTCATACAAAACAGTGAAATGATATTTAATTACATAATGGGATTCCCAGGAAGAACTGTTGATTCTGTAAAGATGGAGTTCGAAAATGATAAATTCCTTGTTTACAAAGTTGATTCCTCCCATTCTGAGCAGAACTGGTACGGTGTCACACTTGTAGTGGCTGATAAGTGCGACCTTCCCTTAAAGAGAGAGCTTGATTTAAGCAGGGAAGTATATGATATTGTTGAGGAATATTATAAGTTAAGAAATTTTGAATATTCCCAAGGAAAACTTGTAAAATTATTTCTGTATTACAAAAAGGATCCTTCTAATGACTTGTTAAGAACGCTTTACTCTGATAAAGCTTGTTCACTTGAAGAGACTATAATCCCCTCTGTTAATGACAGTATAGCGAAGTGGGACTTTTTCTTATTTGACGCAAAAACGGGAGCGCCTATTAACAGCCAGATTTACAGGTATTATTATAAGATAAACAAGGATTATAATCAAAGCTTACTGGGTTTTTTCAAACTGGATATGGAAAGAGTATATAACCTTCCGAATTACAAAGAACAAACCACTCTTAGCGAGATTCATTTGACTAATTGTATGAGTCTTAATGCATTTATTTCAATCTGTAAATTATTAAGCGAGAATCTTGAACTAGGCAAGATTAAGAGTTTGCTTATTAACACTAATCTTCATAATAATCTTGGAACTGGGGTGTCTAGAATATATTTCATTGAGGAGCAGGATTTAGAAATAGGAGTGGCACTGGATATAAAAAATAAGCTGCACTCAAAAGATACTCAATACACTGGCAAGCATTTTGGTAAAGAGGATGAGTCTATTAAAAGAGTTATTAAAGATTTAAAAAAGAACAGTATAGATTTTCAACTGCTTCAAGAAGGTGACGTTGGAGAGAATAATAATTTGTTCAAAATCGTGAAAGAATCCCTTCCTGAAAATAGTAAATTCTTAAGATTCTAATAAAAATTAGTGCGGGAGACGAGGTTCGAACTCGCGCAGGCACTAAGCCACTAGGCCCTCAACCTAGCCCGTTTGACCGCTCCGGCACCCCCGCAATGTAATTAAAAAGACAATACTGTTATTAAAAATCTTGTTAGAACTAGGCGGTTCTAGCCTTTCTCTGCTCTCTCTTCTTCTGGCGTTCTCGCATCTTCTTTTTTCGCCACTTCCATCGGCTAATCTTATACTTTTTCCATGAACGTGAACTTCTCTTCATTGATACAATTAACAATATAGAAGGTTTTAAAAAGATTTCTTTAGCTTTGAAGAATCAGATGTTAGGTTTTTCAGGAACTCTTCAATCTTTTTTCCTAACTTGTCAAACCTCTTAAAACTAAGGCTTAAACTGAATAAAAGAAGATTAATTGCTATGCTAAGGCTTGAAATATATTTTATGAAATTAATATATCCTTTGTTATCTATCAAGTTCATACTTGCAGAGTTTATAAAATAAGCCTCGTGTTTGTCAATGCTTGTCTTAAAATCGTAAGACTTCCATAATTTCCTGCTGTTTCTGCAGAACTTGTTGTATAATTTACTGTCAGATGTTAACATCTTAAATTTTTCAGCGAATATTTTAGACTCGTTCTCGCTGACAGGTATTAAAAACCCGTTATTATGTATGAGTTCGCAGTGCGGTCCGGAATCACTTACCAGCAAAGGTTTTCCGTAAAAAAGCGCTTCAGTTGCGCACAAATTAAATGTTTCGTAAAGTCCGAAAGCAGTTACAGTATTACAGTTAGTATAAAGCCAGTTAAGTTCATCTCTTGAAACGAAGCCAGTAAACAAAACGTTTTTGCTGACCTTTAACCTCTTCGCAGTATTATGTAAGTGTTTTCTTAAAGGACCGTCGCTGCAAATAACAGCCAAAACGTTAGGATTCGAATTCTTAAGTTTAGCCACGGTTTCCAATAAAACATTAACTCTTTTCTCAACACTTAACCTTCCAACGTGCAGTATAACGAACTTGTTCTTAAAATCATACTTTTGAGAGAAGTCTTTACTGCTCTTTTGAGAATTCACGGGATTATTTATTACAAGCAAAGGATTCTTTACACCTTTGCTTCTTAACAACTGCTTGCAATGTCTTGAAGGCACTGTTGTTGTAGGAATAGCGTTGTGAAAATTCTTTGTTAATCCCCAAACAATGTTTGATACTAAAACTTGGCTTCCTTTAATCACTAAACCGAACCTGCCAAGTGTCTTATGAATAATGTTTTTGCCCTGCGTGAGTATTTCTTTGCTGAAGAAACTAGTGGCAAAGTCTGCAATGTTTGTATGAAAAGTGCAGCTTAAAGGTTTCTTATACTTAAGAGCTAACAGGAATCCTAACGCGGGCAGGGTAATATTAGTTTGTAAGTGGATAAGGTCGTACTTGCTGAAATCTTCTAGTTTCTCTAAATATTCAGGGTTTTTCAAGCAAACCATGTGCTCTCTGTAAAGAGTTATGCTGTGAGACTTGATGCATAATACTTTATACCCTTTCTGCTTCAAAACTTGAGTATTATCATTAGGGCAGACTATAGTGATCTTATGCCCTCTCTTAGTTAATTCCTCAGCTAATACCTTAGTTACTGTGGCAACGCCGTCCTTGCTTTTCAGAAAACTGTCAGTGAAAATTGCAATCTTCATAAATAAATAATTGAACTTATCATTTCTTTATAATGTTTGCCTAAACATTTATTAATAGAAATCGTTTTTTTATTCAATCTATGGCTGAGAGTTATTGCAGCAAGTGTATGAAAGGCTTGTACGGCAGTCTTGACTGCTGCAAAAGCCCTTTTATTAATTATCCTGGCTTTTTGATTACTCTCAGCGACGCTGCCAGGATTGTAAAAAACACTAATTATTCTTTGAATGATTTTGCCAGGATTATACACGTAAGTGATGAGGATATGAAAGGTGATGATGAGGCTTATTTTAAAGAGTTAGTGTTTAATAATAAGTTCTTATACTTGTATGGCGAGAGGAAATGCCCTTTCAGAGGCAGGGATGGCTGCAAGATTTACGAGCATAGGCCTATGATGTGCAGGCTTTTCCCTTTCTGGTTTAAGAAAAAAGCGGCTGGAGTTTTTGACATCTTTATAGACTGGGGCAGCAGTGCTAAGGATGAGCAGTGCTTGATTTGCAGGAAGCACTTTAAGTCAGAGGATACTGGTTTCCTTCTTAGTTTGATTAACGAGACTGAAGATTCAATGATGAAAACAATTAAACAATTCAATGAAGAGATAGAACTTCATAAGAAGCTGAAGCACGAATTAGAGAACAAGAAGCTTAAGGAAGTTATTGATGAGAATTTTTGAAATTTTATCTTTTTCTTCTAATAATCTTAGTAGGGTATTCTCCGTTAACGCATGCGTAGCAGGAATTTTCACCAAGAACTTTCTCCTGCATCTCAAGAGTTCCGTAAGTTAACGATGCCGCGTATTTCTTTAATTGTCTTATTATTGGCTATCAAGTCTCTTTTCAAGTCAACAGCGTAGTAGCATTCGTTTCTAATCATTGGTGCAGCGCTTACGACGTGAACACTCTTAGCGCCAGATTTTTCTTTTAAAAAAGTTATTATATCCTTTGATGCGCATCCATTGCTCATAATTCTCTCTGAAGAATTAATCATAAGTATAATTAGAATGATTTGTAAGGTAATATTTAATAATAATTAATCATTTATGAATCTAATGGCAACATTCAGCAATGTTTTGTCATTGCTTTCTGGAAGGAAGAAAATAGTAATATGGGCTATTACTACTGCATGCAACTGCAGATGCAGGATGTGCAACATGTGGAAAAAGAAACCAGTGATTGTAAAAGATTACAAGAAATTAATAGACTTTATGAAAAAGAATAAGGTTCTGGTTCTTAGTTTAACAGGAGGAGAGCCAATGCTTCACCCTAATCTTCTTGAGATTATAAGATACGCTAAGAGCAAAGGATTCATGGTTCACATGGCAACAAACGGGACCTTACTTACTCTTGAGAAGGCAAAAGCGCTTAAGATTGCAGGACTTGATATTATCTCATTTTCAATAGACCATTACACTCCTGCTGTTCAGGATAATCTCAGAAGACATAAAGGTGCATTTAACAAGGTCCTAAATGCAGTTAAGATTGTTAAAGAGGCAGGAATTCCATTTTCAACCTCAACGGTTGTTACTCTTTTTAATTACAAGAATATTGACAAGGTGATAAGATTCGTTGATAAAAAATTGGACACCAGCTTTACTCTATGCACTCCTCATAACAGCCCGGACTCAGCATTTTTCGAAGAAAACTCAAAAGAGGTCAGCTTCACCAGCAGTGAAATGATTAGAGTGACTGAGAAGATAATTGAGATGAAAAAGAAAGGTTATAATGTATCAAACTCTGAGGAGTTCCTTCTTGATTATATTAATTCACTTAAAGGAAAGTCAAATTATGCCTGTCAAGGAGGAAGTTTTGTTTACTATTTAGAGGTTAATGGGGAATTTTATCCTTGCTTTAATAAAAAGAAAGTCTTTGACATGAAGACAGGTTGGAAGACGGACAAGACAGGCTGCTATGACTGCAGTATACAATGCTTTAAAGAACCATCTGTTGTCAACCAATTAAATCCAATAAAACTAGCAGGATTCATTTTTGAAACAATTAAGAGAACAAAGTTGTAAAGTGTTGTCCCAGCCGGGATTTGAACCCGGGTTACCAGCTTGAAAGGCTAGTGTCCTTGACCGAGCTAGACCACTGGGACTTAATTATATGATTTAGGGATTAAATGGTTTTTAAAGTTTATTATTATAATTTGCTGTGGTGGATGTATTCTCCTGAGAAGTTCTTAGTAAAGTGGTGCTTGTAGAAATCAGTTAAGTAATACTTAAGCAATCCAATAACGCCCATTTTCTTAAGCCGCCTGTCACTGGTGTAAGCAGTCTCGTTAATGAGGACGAAGTTGCCAACGTTATGAAGCCTGTGAGCTAAATCATTATCCTCGCTCGTTTTCATATTTTCATCAAAGCCTTTAATTTTGTTAAAAGACGTTTTTCTCGCAATCATGCAAACCCCTCCTGCGAGAACGAATTTTGGAAAGAATATGTTAATTAAATTGTTTAAGATGCTGAATAACACGTTTAAGAAGTTTATTACAATAGAATTGCTTTTGTAACCGTAATTCACGAACGCTCCTGAGACTCTTTTATCCTTGAACTTTTTAATAACACTCTCTAATAATGTCCTTGAAACTATAGTATCAGAGTCTATGAAAACAAGGTATTTTCCTTTAGCAATTGCTGCGCCCAAGTTCCTAGCCTCACTTATTGAATTATTCTTTTTGCTTATCACCTTATCAGCGTACTTCCTAGCTATATTCACAGTATTATCAGTGGATTTGCCGTCGCTGACTATAATCTCGTAATCTCTTCTCGGAATAGACTGGTCAATAACGCTTCTAAGCGTCCATTCAATAAGTTTTTCCTCATTAAGACAGGGTATTATTACAGAGGCTTTAATCATATACGGTTTTAAGACACTATTGTTTTTAAGCGTTTTGAAAATTATTATAAATGATGAATTATACTGGTTTTTATTTATGGTTTTAGAGTTCAGCATTATAATACCTGCAAGGAATGAAGAAGATTACATAAAAAACACTCTTGAAGCATTGCATAAACAGAGCTTAAAACGCGATTCTTACGAGATAATCGTATGCGATGATGCTTCAACGGATAACACTGTTAAAGTAGCTAAACCTTACATTGATAAGATTCTAAAACTTGAAAAGTGCAAAACAATAGCAGAGGTTCGTAATAAAGGAGCTGAAGCTGCGAAAAGCGAGAGATTATTATTCATTGATGCGGACACAATCGTAAGCCAGGATTTGCTAAAAAAAATTATTGACTCAAAACTGCAGATAGGAATACCTAGAGAAACAATGTTTGGAGATTCGAAGCTTTGGCGCTTCTTGAACAAGATTAATCTCTGGTTGCTTAAAAACCTGCCAGCACTGGCGATATACCCTGGCTCCTGCATGCTTGTTAACAAGAAATCATTCCAAGAAATTAAAGGATTCGATAATACATTAAAATTTAATGAAGATAATAACTTGTTTAAGAGGCTAATAAACAAAGGCAGCCCTCCTGGAATAATTGATACAGTTGTTGAAACAAGCGATAGAAGGATTGAAAACAAAGGGATAATCAGTTTTCTCATAAGCAACGGGCTTAATTATATTCAAAGAAGATTCTAAACCCTGGTGAATAATAAAGCGCTCTGCAATAATTGCGCTGCTAATACTGTTGTGATTAAAAAATTGGAAGTCCAAGGCATTAGTAATATTATGATTGTAATATAGCTGATGCCCAAAGGTATAGTGAAAGGAGTCTTGCTTGTTTTAAGCTTGTAATAAACGTATAATATATTGTATAAAAGTGTTGAAGCTACAGTTGCAAGCATTAAATTAAAACCTATGAAGTTAATGGTGTATATAGCAATTATTAAAAGCGCTCCGAAGCAGTAGTCAACAAAGTTGTCAACTATGAATCCGTATTTGTCAAACTTGTACTTCCTGGCAACCGCGCCGTCCAGCAGGTCTGTAAGGACACTAATTATTATTAAGATAATAGCGTAATTAAAAAATCTTATATTAATCAAGTAACTGCTTATTAAAAGTGCGAGAGCAGTTATTAAACTAACAGTGTTTGGTTTAATCTTTAATTTGAATAATAACTCAGCGAAGGGTTTCAAAACTTTATCTGATATTATTCTCCTGCGTTTAGTATACCACTCGTTTATATTCATGTATGATTATTATTTAAAACAAAATATTTTAAAGTTTTTTAAAAACAATTTAAGTATAATAGAGAAGTTGAAAGGGTGATTATGCTGAAGAATATGAAATAGATAAAGAAATAAAATATTGGATAAAAACCAAGGATTAATGATATAAAACATATTACATCAGCAGTGAATAGTCCTTTGTATAATCTTGTTACCCTATTAAATTTGCTTAAATTGTAAAATATTGATAATATTATAATATTAATCACTGCAGTGCATAAAAAAATTAAAAAGAAGAGGTTAAACAAGTTTTTTATGTAAATAACTCCAAAGAACACAGATAATCCTATAAATTGATCAACAAAAAAATCAAGCCAATGCCCTAACTTTGACACTAGATTCATTCTTCTTGCAAAGTACCCATCCAGCAGGTCAGATAATATAATTAAAGAAACAAGAGTTAATATTAGAAATGAGTTATTGTAATAGATAGAGTATAATAAGGGAATTACTAGAATCAATCTAGATAAAGTTAATGCATTAGGGAGGTTTATTATCATAATGAATTGGGCGGGAAGGGATTCGAACCCTCGAC
>JAFGFH010000003.1 GCA_016931175.1 Nanobdellota archaeon | reverse complement strand
CCAACAGTTTAGTCAACACTACCAACAGATTAGTCAACACATGCAACACTTATAATTCTTTCGATATCTATAGTGTGTTTAATCCCCCCGGACATATTATCATAGGCATTGATTATTTTAAAGCAGATATGTCGAATAGTGAGATATGATTAAAAGCAGGTATTTTTTGCCTTAAAGTGAGGGCAGCATAGGAATATTATTAAATTAGTATGTTTTTTGTGATTTTTTATGGTCTTAGTGCAGGATTTTGTGAAAAGTGAGAGTGAGCTGGTTAAGAACTTGAATGTAGGAGTCTTGTCCGCGTTTGACGCTGTCAGATACGGGCCTAAGCCGTTTGTGAGGGGTCTTTTAGAGTTGTTCAGGCAGTACGCAGGAGTTTATGAACCCTTCAAAAGAGTGTTTAAACATGATTCTGAGCCTTTTTACGCGGTTTGTGTGGGGGACAGCCATAATGATGTTAGGATGGGGGAAAACCTTGAATTAAGGCTTAAAAACAGTGTTTCTGCCTCGAAAGTGAGAGTTGATAAGGTTATTATTAGCAGGTACGGGGAGTCTCATCCAAGGGCAGATTACAATGTTAGCAGTTTCAGGGAAGTGAGCGGTATTATTAGAGAGGGTTGTTATGATTTAGTAATTAGTGACTTTGATAATACTTTATGCGTTGATTTCTTGAACAGCAGGCAGAAAGTGAGGGTTAAGAATAATATGGAAAGGTTTGGAAACCTGCTGCCTTTACGTTTGGGTTTTGGCTTGTTTACTTTGAGTGATATCTTGTTGGCTTACTTAAAGGTGCATGACCGCAGGTTTTTCCCGGAAAGTGAGGGTTCCATATCTGGCGTGTTTGATGCTGTTCGTGAGACTGAGAGTCAATTGGTTGTGAACAGTTTCGCGCCTCCTAATTCAATTACTGGCTTCATGAATAAGGTGAAGGGTTATAATCTTAACTTCTTCCAGAATCGCTTTCTGTGGCCTTCTAAGACTGTTTTGTGAGTTTGAGTGTTTTAGTACTGGTTGTTGAAGGTTTTTGCACTGGTTTTTCATGTTTTTGTCCGGGAAAGTGAGGTTATGTTTTTGTGAGTATATGATTATTGCTTGTGAGGTGTTATCGGTTTTTTAAAAAGTGAAGGTGAAACCAAGGGGTTTATGCGAAGGGCAGGAATAAGCACTCTGTTCTCAGCCAGTTTATGGGTTGTGTGCAGTAAGTGTGCGTTGTTAAGTGCAGGAGGGTTGCTGTTGTCAGTATTGTCGTGATTATTATTAAGAGTATTACGAATGGTGAGAGTTTGTATGTTTTGTAATGCACGTATGTTGTGAATGTTAAGACAATTATTATTAGTGAGGCTATTATCATGAAGAGTGTAGGCGTTAAGTGTTTATTATTTTTTTTGAGTGTATCGTTTTTTTAAAAAGTGAAGGTGAAACTAAGGGGTGTGCTTATTTTTATTTCGGTTCAATCAATAAACTTAATAAAATAAGCGAGGTTTATATAATAGTTAATGAATATTATTCCGGTTTGCTTTGACAGTATGGGAGTTAGGAGCATGTGCACGTTTGTCCATACTGACAAGTTAAATATTTTAATAGATCCTGGTCTTGCTTTGGCTACTAAGCGTTTGGGTTACCCTCCAACCAATATTGAGTTGAACACTTTTTACATACTGAAGCAGAAGATTCTCGATTTTGCAAGGAAGAGTGAGGTTATAATCATTACCCACTACCATTACGATCATTACATTTCCAGTCATGATGAGATGTTTGAGGAATTGTTCACTGACAAGATTGTATTGTGCAAGAACAGGAAGACTAAGCTTAACTTTGAGCAGAGAACTAGGGGGAAGGAGTTTGAGATTAGTGTTAAGAAGTTGTGCAAAGAGTTTCATTTCATTGACGGGAACACGTTCAACCTGGGTGGTGTTAAGATTAAGTGCAGTGAGCCTTTATGGCACGGCACTGAGAGGAGCAGTTTCGGTTACATTATAATGCTTACTATAGAGGCTGAGAAGACTAAATTCTTGTATTCTAGCGACATAATGGGTCCTATTGAGAGCAAAAACGCTGATTATATTATTAATGAAGGTGCTGATATCATGGTTTTGTGCGGTCCGCCGACTCACTTGTTAGGTTATGATTTAACAGAGGCTCACATGAACCAGATTAACCAGAACGTTGATAAGATTATTAAGAAGAGCAAGGCTAAGGATATTATTTACGACCATTACATTCTAAGGGATAAGAATTACATGAAGTATTTCAAGCCCTGGGTTAACCTGGCTAAGAAGAATAAGAAGAAGTTCTTGACAGCTGCTGAGTACGCGGGAGTGCCTATAAGGCAGTTAGAAGCTAACAGGGAAGAGATTTATAATCAGGAGATGTAAAAATAAAATTAAAGAAGAATTATTTCTTCTTTTTCTTTTCAGCCTTGTCTATGTTGAAGCTGAAGCCTGTTGGCGGAGGGAATCCCATCCTGTTTGTGAAGAACTGCAGGTCGTACATGCATATCGTGTTAACACTCTGTACCAGTCCTTCTTCAGCGTCTTTTGGCAATTTCTTGTTCTTTTTCCACTCATCAACTATTTCTTTAAGTTCCTTGTCTTTTCCTGAGAAGTATAAGTCTTCGGATATCATGAACTGTGCAAGGGGTTTATTTTCAGCTTTCAAGTAAGTAGTCACGAGGTTGCAACTTATTAACAACAGCGTGTTCTTATCCATCTTCTTCTCTTCAATATCCCTTATCAGCATATTGTTCTGGATACCTCCTGCCTTATCTCCTTCTTTCGAATCTATCTTTATTCTCACATCAGTGATTGCTTTTCCTACAATTGGCAATTTATTTCACCCCTTAATTTTTGAATAAAAAACTTTATTAAACACCTATTTAAAAAGATTTACTATGCTTGCTGTGATTAGTTCAAAGTCTGATTTGGCAAGTTCTAACATTAAAGACTTCTTGTACACTGAAGGTTATGAATTAATAACTGTGAGTGATGCTCTAAACTATGACGGGCCAACCTTTGAATTTAACATCTTTGTTTCAAAGCATGAGAGCAGCAAGGGCGTTAAATCGCTTACTTGCCACGCGCCTGGCAATTTCGGGGAGGCTGAGTTCGGGGGTTATGACAAGATTTTAAGCGTTTCTAACGCTTTATTGCAGACTGAATGCCTTAAAAGGCTTAACCAGCTCAATATTAAGCAGGATTGGAGTTTTGAGGTTAGTTTTGAGGTTACTCATCACGGTCCAAGTCTTAACGCTGCCTGCTTGTTTGTTGAAATAGGGAGTTCGCTTCTTGAGTGGAGCAACCTTGAATACTGCAAGGGTGTTGCTAAAGTAGTTGACGGCTTGGTTCGCGATTATAAGACTATTAAAAGTGAGGATAAGAAGATTGGTATTGGTATCGGCGGCCCTCATTACGCTCACTCTTTCACCTCCCTAGTATTAAAGGATGATTCTGTTGCTATAGGCCACGTGTGCCCTGATTATGCCTTGAATAGTTTGGACAAGAAGATGTTTAAGCAGATGCTTGATAAGACTGTTCCAAAGCCTTCAATCGTTTTCTTTAACAAATCAGTTAAGAGTGAGAAGAGGAAGGAGATTGTTAAGTGGTGCGAGGAGTTCAAACTCTCGCATGAGAGGCTGAAATGATAACCAGTATTGTGTCAAGCCTTGTTGTAATTAGTGCCGTCTTATTAGGCGAGTATTTGAGTTCTTTAGTTCTTGGTTCTTTAAAGGATTGGAGGATGATGGTTTTGGAGATTATAATCTTCTTGTGCGTTATTAACGCTTTCTTGTTCAGCATTGTAATCGTTGACAACTTTTTTGTTCAAATCCTAGTCTATTTCATTGTATCCTTTGTTTCTATTATTACAAGCAAGACCTTAGTCTTTCTGGTGTTCCGGAAAATGCCTTTAAAAGTTCTTTTCCAGAGGAACCTTTTTAATTCCCATGCTGTTAAGCTTGCGAAACTGCTTAATAAGAGGCTGGGAAAACCTGAGGTTCTTAAATTGTTTAAAAAAGCAGGGTTCGGAACTGCTTTTATTGAGCATTTAGAATCGGTACTAACGGAACTTTAAGCGGTTCCGGAATAGTTCCGGAATCTCGTTCCCATCTGAAATAAAGGTTCCGTTTAGTTCCGCTCATACTGCGCGTCTTGCTAGGAACTGTTTTAGCTTGGCTAATTTGTTCATGTCAAGGAACCACTTCCTGGTGTTCCCGTACATTACTGAGTCTATTATTCCTTGTTCTTGTAATTTGTATAATTTCTTCCTTAATCCTCTCTTCGTTATAGTGTAGGGCAGATTGTTGAATATCTTGCCTGTTTCTATGCTTGAGGAGTCGTCAAAGCAGGCTAATTGGTATAGTATTTGCAGTACGAAGGCTTCTTTCTTGCCTATGCCGCTTATGTCAATATTCTTGAATGTGAGTTCTGATTTTACTGGCTCTTTTGCTTCAGCAGCCTTTGGTTCCTTGTTTGGTTTCTCCTTTTTCTCCTCACTTGATGCGGGTTTAACTGGTTCCTGAATGGTTCGGTTCCCTTCTTTCAAAAGTTCCTTTAGTTCCGAATTCTCTGCTGTTAATCTTTTTATCTCTGCACGGTTCCCCTGTTCTAATTCGTGCAAGTAATTTATCCAATTCCAGCTGGTTTTAAGGTTTTGTTTTATCTGGCTAAATTCCTTGTTTACGTTGTTTTCCAGTTCCTCCACGCCTAATATTCGCTTTAAGAAGCCCATATTCTTATTCTAGACTGCTTTGGTTTTTAAAAATTACTCTTATTGGTTCCGGAACTTTTATCCTAGCATTATGTAGGAATTGTTGAATATAATGTAAGGGTAATCGGTTGTTAACGGGTATTCAGCGTCTTTTATTGATATTTTTACTCTTAATGGTGATGTTAAGCAGATTATTGGCTGCCAGTCAATAGTTCCGCTGTCGTAACTGTTTATGCAGGATTCAAAGTTATTGCAATTATTGGTTCCCATGCAGGTTCCTAAGTTTTCCGTGTCTAATCTGGTTTCTTGATTGAGGAACTTATTGTACGGGTACGGAACTATTATTGTATTATTAATCACTCTTGAGCATCCCTGTTCTTCATAATTAAAAGCGTATTTAAGACTTATTTCATTGTTAAAACCTATTTCTGTATTATTTTCATACCCTAATATGCTTGTTATGGTTCCGGAACTATTTATTGTGCTTAAGAGTTGCAGTACTGTTTTTGTTAATTGGTTTTGGTATTCTAGTTCTGCTTGGTTGCTTTCTGTTATACTGTTTAGTATGCTTAACTGGTTTGCTGTTTTAGTTAACAGTTCCTCTCTTATATCATAGTTTATTAGGGTTATTATTGTTGAGATTATTATGATTGCTAGTATTATTAACGGGCTTACGAATTGTGCTTTTTTCACTTCTATTTTTTTCCTTATTTTTTGATGATTATAAAGGTTTTTAATTGAGAAATTTTATCTTTTTTGTTTATGAAAGAGTGGTACTTGAGGCGTTTCTCAGGTTTTAACGCCTTAGAAATTGACTGTTCTGAGTGCAGTCAAGTCTCTTCGCTCCAAGATAATAAATGCTTGGACTGCGTTAATGATTTAAAGCTGGACTTTGACCTTCTTGAATTGCGAAAGAAATTCAGCACTGTCTATTACGAGAAAAGTTTGAGTTCTTCCATGCGCAATGACAAGTTTCACTTGTTCGACCCTTACATAGTTCCTTTGTTTCTTAACTTTTATGTAATACCTTCAATGAATGGTTCCCTGCTTTTTGATAACGGTTTTTATAAAATTCTTAAAGGAGATTCTTCGAATCTTCTTAGTTTCAATCCTGTTGAGTATAATTTGAGTGTTGAAGATTTGAAGCTCTTAACTGACTTGGTTCATAAGGTTCAGGATGAGGATTTGAAAATTAAGGATTTAAACTCGCAACTTCCTGAAGACAAGATGTACATTAAAGCATTGGTTAAGAGTTACACTAATGGTTTGGGTTTTATTGACAAGCTTCTTGAGATTAAAGGAGTTCAGGATATTTACATTAACAGTCCTGGTGACAGCTGCGTGTTCTTTAACCATGCGAGTTACGGCCAATTGTCTTCTAACTTGTTCTTCAAGCATGAGATGATTAACAAGGTCAGCACTTTCTTGAGAACTAAGAGCGGCAGGCCTTTTGATGAAGCCTTCCCTGTTCTTCACAGTGATATTAGCGGTTTTGCTTCAAGGGTTTGCAGTATTACTTATCCTTTAAGTTTTAATGGTTCAGGTTTTGCTATCAGGAAGCATAGTTCCAAGCCTTTCACTCTTCACAAACTGGTTAGCAGCGGTTTCTTGTCAAGTGAGGTTGCAGGATTCCTCTGGTTCCTCCTGGACTCCGAGGTTAGTGTATTAATTACTGGTCCTAGGGGCAGCGGCAAGACTACTCTCCTCGGTTCCCTGCTTTTTGAGATAAGAAATAATAACAGGTTTATTGTTATTGAGGATACTAAAGAGCTTCCAGTTCCGGAACTTAAGAGTTACAATTTTAATGTTGAGCATTTGAGAACTAATAGTTTCCAGGCTAGTGAAAGTTTTGAGTTAAGCAGTGAGACTGCTTTAAGAACTGCTCTGCGTCTGGGTGAGAGCGTGTTGGTTATTGGCGAGGT
This sequence comes from Nanobdellota archaeon, assembly GCA_016931175.1. Classification (GTDB taxonomy): domain Archaea; phylum Nanobdellota; class Nanobdellia; order Tiddalikarchaeales; family Tiddalikarchaeaceae; genus CG07-land. Next base: position 7,630 of record JAFGFH010000003.1, on the reverse strand, counting down.
TCGCGGGGAAGAGGCTAAGACTTTGTTTGAAGCAATGAGGGTTGGGGCTACAGGTAATAGTGTAATCGGGACTATTCATGGAAGCAGCGCGTTTGACACCTTTGACAGGATTGTTAATGACTTGAAGGTTCCTCCCACTAGTTTCAAGGCTGCGGATGTTGTTGTCAGCTGTAATTATTTAAGTTCCGGCAGTGCTAAGCAGAGAAAACTGGTTTCTATTACTGAGGTCTGCAAGAATTGGTTCCGGAACCCTGCTGAAGAGAATGGTTTCTTCGAACTAGTATCTTACAATCCTAAGTCGCAGAAGTATTCTTTTAATGATTTGAAGCGTTCCGAGCTTTTGAAGAGAATCGCTTTTCTTCACGGCTGGAGTGTCAGGAAATGCTTGGATAATATTAAGCTCAGGGGGGACATTATGAAATTAGTTGTAAAGGCTGGTGTTAAGAATGATTCACTACTTAGTTTTGAGAGTGTTATTAACCAGAACATTTTATTCTCTTCTCTTATTCAAAGGTATGGTAAGAGTATTATTCTTTCCAAGTTCCGGAACTATCTGAATGAGTTAGGAACTGTTAGTGATTCTCTGGCTTCCTCCTGCAGGGATAATATTATTCTCTCAGCTTTGGCTGAGTTAAAGGCTTTCAGCAAGGGTTCCGCAGTTCCGAGCAGGGAATTATTTGACAAGATTGGTTCCCGTTTGTCGCGCTCTTCTTTTAACAAGCTGCTTAATATTTTGGAGAGTGACAAGCTTGTTAAGGACAATGGTTCCCGTGAATGGTACCTGAACCGGAGGAAGCTTTAAGTTTTTAAAATATTAGTTTATAATATTTTTAATCATGGGCTTGTTTGATTTCTTGAAAAAGAAGGGTTTGTCTCCTAAGAGCGCTAACTTTGCCAGACTGGTTAAGAGTTACTGTGCTGAGAGCGGTATTCCCGTACAAACCCAGCTTCTTGTTACCAAGGCAATATCAAGGGATTTTATTGAAAAGAGCGGCAAGAGTATTAACGATTTCTTGTTCATGCCTCATGACCAGGCGAAGCTTTACTTGATGAAGAACGGCATGGCTGACATGGATTGTGAAATATTCCTTAACATATTACTGACTAACAAGGATAGTTTCATGACTATTTAATTACTAGTTCCGAGTATTAAGGAAAACCTTTAAGAACTATTATTTATCATTTATTTTATCATGAGGCTGTAGCTCAGACTGGGAGAGCGCACGGCTGAAGACCGTGAAGTCGCGTGTTCAAATCACGCCAGCCTCAATTTATGGCTAGTAAAAAGGTTGTTAAAAAAAGTGCAGGCAATAAGAAAGAGGTTAAGAAGGCGAAGCCTGTGAAGAAGGATTTAAGCAGTTCAGAACAGAAGGAATTGCAGGAGAAGTACGTTAAGCTTTTCAAGAGTGTTGTTGAGATTATACAAAAGGAAGAAAATGTTGGCATTGTTTACCAGGTCTTAGTGGACATAGTCACGCAATTGGAGAACCAGATTCGTTCCCAAATGGGCAGTAACTGCAGCAGCTGCGGTCACGAGTGCAGTGAATGCGACCACGAGTAATCATGCATGTACAACTTTTGTTCCAACGCTTTGAATTCTCTTGAGTTTAGCGTATTAAAGTAGTTATGCAGTTGATTATTCTCCAAGCACTGAACCAGGTAAGTCTTTAACTGGTTTAGTCGTTTCACCATTAGTTTCTTTTCAAGTTTCGTGAGCTTCATAATCTTAAAACATTATCTGTTTTTTAATAACCGCATGCATAAAGGTTCCGTTAATTTTAAAACCCTTGAATTATTCTTTTCTTCTTATGATTATTGACTGCAAGGACAAGTCCAGCATATTCGGAGTCTTGGACAAGAAGATTGTTAATTTCATAATCTTTAATTCCAGGCAGATTACTTACGAGGAGAAGAACTACTTCGTTTATAACGTTTATGCTTTTCTTGGAAGCGGGGACGCTGTGAGGTTAAGGAAGATTTATAACATTACTGAAACCGACCAGGTCAGCGCATTAGGTGTTGAATTAACCAAGATGCTTGAGGAGATTAACAAGAAGTATAACGTTGTCGTCTTTGAGGGCAGCGTTAAGGATGAGGATTCAAGCGTTAAACTTTTTATGCATAATTAAAAACCAAAGTATTTAAAAAGGCAATTATTTAATATATTTTAAGCACATGACTCGTATTATTACATTCTTAAGCGGCAAGGGGGGAGTTGGGAAGACTACTATTTCAAGCAACGTAGCAGAGGCTTTGTTCGCTGCAGGCAAGAAAGTAGTAGTGGTTGATGCTAATGTTACCACTCCTAACTTAAGCCTTCATTACGGTTTAAGCGAGAGCGGGCCTTCACTTCATGACGTATTAAACGGCAATTTTAACATTACTGACGTTATTTACAAGACTAGTTCGGGTCTTCCTATTATTCCTGGAGGTTTAAGTTTTAATAATTTGAAGGGCAAGATTAAAAAGAGTTTAGCTAAGAGTTTAATTGAACTCGTTGGCAAGGTTGATTACATACTTATTGATGCTAGTGCTGGTTTGGGCGGCGAGACGCAGTTAGCTGTTAAGGCAAGTGACGAATTGGTTATTGTTACTAATCCTGAACTGCCTGCAGTAACTGATGCTTTAAAGGCTAAGAAGATGGCTGAAGAGTACAGGGTTTCACTTTTAGGTGTTGTATTGAACAAGGTTACTGGTTTAGATTTCGACTTGAAGGAGGATAATATCCGGGAGTTCTTGGAGCTTCCAGTATTAGGCGTTGTTCCTCATGACATTCACGTTCCTATGAGTATCAGGGAGAGGACTCCAGTCTTCATATCTTATCCTGAGAGCAAGAGTGCTAAGGCAATTAAACAAATTGTTAACAAGATTACTGGAGAGGAGTTGTATATTCCTGACAAAGAGGACGGGCCTTTCAAGAAGTGGCTTAAAAGATTCTTGGGTTTAGAGTAAAGTTTTAAACCCTCACATTATAAGAGTAATTTAATTATGAGTTCGAAGAAGCCCGTGTTTAAGGAGAGTTTTAAGAAATACTTCGGGAACCTAATCGGTGATGAATTGCCTGTTTTTATCAAGGCTTGCGAGACTCCCTTATTGGACTCTATCAGGACTAATACTATTAAGATTAACAGTAAGAGTTTGAAGAGTATGCTTGAAGCTAAGGGCTGGGTTTTGAAGAGTGTGCCTTTCTATGATGACGCTTTCATTGTTGAGAAGAGGGATGAGAGTTTAGGCAATACTATTGAGCACTTCATGGGTTATTACTACGTTCAGGAGCAGTCCAGCATGATTCCTCCTCTTGTTCTTGACCCTAAGCCTGGCGAGCTCGTACTGGACTGCTGCGCTAGTCCGGGAAGCAAGACTGGGCAGTTAAGCCAGTTAATGGACAATAAGGGTGTTATTGTTGCTAATGATAAGGGTTTGCCTAGGATTATGATACTTCAGACTAATCTTCAAAGGTGCGGTTGCAGGAACGTTGTTATAATAAACGGGCCTGGCCAGCGCTTGGGAAGGATGAATGAGTTCTTTGACAAAGTATTGGTTGACGCGCCTTGCAGCGGTTTCGGGGCTATCAGGAAGGACTGGACTATTACTAAAATGTTTAATCCTAAAGCGTTCGGTTTTCTTAAAAGGGTTCAGAGCGAGTTGTTAGAGACTGGCTGGAAGAGTCTTAAACCGAAGGGCTGCCTTGTTTACTCGACCTGCACTTTAACTACTGAGGAGAACGAGGACGTAGTTAATGACTTCTTGAACAACCACAGTGACGCTGTTCTAGAACGTATTAAGCTGAAGGGTTTGAACAATTGTGAAGGCATTAGTATGAAGGAAGCTGTCAGGATTTGGCCTCACAGGGTTGACATGGAAGGATTCTTCGTTGCGAGGCTTGTTAAGAAATGACTGTTTACAAAATCTTGAAAAAGCATGATTTGAAGAGGATTAAAGAGTTATTATTAGACGTTTACGGTTTCACTGTTCCGAACGATTGGAGGTTTTATAATACGAGTGATGAGAGGATTTGGTTGTTAACTCCTGAGCTTGAAGATTACGATTTCAGCAATTATAATATTGAAGCTATGGGTTTATACTTCTGCTTTTTTGACAGTGAGCGCTTCAGATTATCTCCTGAAGCTGCTCAGCTAGTTGGTGAATCAGCTGGTAAGAATGTTTTATTGATTAGTGACGAACAGGCTGAACAGTTAATCAGGGGTTTTGACATTGATATTGAAACAGGGTTGGATGCTGAGTATATTATTCTGAAAACCAGCAAGGGAATTATAGGTGTTGGCAAGAATCATAAGAGTAAAGTATTATGCCAGTTCAGGAAGAACAGGAGAATAAGGAAGTTATAATCATTATTTCATTCTTGAGAGCAGCTCGTTCTCTATCTTCTTATAATCCTTGATTCCTTTAATATAATGGTTCTCATTGTTTTTCATCTTGATTCTTAAATTAGTTGTTCCTGTCAAGTGCTGTAATAAGCTCGCGTAGTAACCAACCTCTTTAATGTCAGAGTATGCAATCTTTGTCGACTCAGCTCCTTCTTTAAGAAACAAGTAATTCTTGAGGAATATGTACTCTGTTGCCGCCCACTTGTATAACAAGTAAAGAAGTGATAATGGGATTATTAATAGTGTTAAAGTCATTACGTAAACAGTTAGTGTTCTGTAAAATGTTAAGTATTTAAGAAAAGTTCCTGTAACGTATAATGCCATTATTAAGAAAAAAAATCCCTGCTCTACAAACCAGTATATGATTACTCTCTTCTTTGGTTTTTCAACTTTCATGATAATACTAGAAAATACACTGCTGCTCCTATTAAACTTATTCCTATTATTGCTCCTATGATTATTAGTATTAGCTTAACAGGGCTTTTCTTTCTCTGAATAGTTGGTGCTTGCTGCTCATTAGGTTTTCCAAAACTTACTGTTTTAGCAACCGCGGGCTTCTTAGTATCCTCTTCTATGCTTAACTCTTCACCAACATTGGCTGAACCAAGAGGCTGGTTATCAGATGTTAACTGCTCAGCAGGATTTATCTGAACTGGTTTCTTTTTAACAGGTTTTGCAGGTTCACCGTTCTCAAATATTGGGGCTAATTTCTCTTTGTAAAAATCAGGGTGGTTCTTCTTGTAAAAATCCATGTATTCCTTGAACTTGTCAGGCTCGTTTGCGCGGGACAAACGCATTACTCTTATAATCTCCTCCTCATCTGGCATAATATTAGATTAAACTCTTGCTATTTAAATGTATTTTGTAGAAAGAATTAAATTAAGGCTCTGAGTAGTATTTTTTCATGGAATTGGCAGTTAAACAGTTAAAAGAGCTTTTAAGCATTGATGAGAGCAAGATTAGCACTCCTCCTGATTCTAGTATGGGTGATTACTCTACTACTATAGCCTTTGATGCTGCTAAAGAGTCAGGAGAGAACCCGAACATTGCAGCTATTAAGATTATGAGCAAATTAGACCTTTCTAAGACTTTGTTCTCCACAGTTAAAGCTTACGGCCCTTATATTAATTTCTTCCTTGACAAGGAGAAGGTTATTAACCACGTTCTCAAATCAGTGCTGAAGGAAAAGGAAAAGTACGAGTCTGCGAAGCCTAACAAGCAAGTTGTTCTCTTAGAGTTTCCAAGCCCTAACACTAACAAGCCTTTGCACTTAGGGCATGTTAAGAATATGAGTTTAGGACTTTCAATGTCAAGGGTTTTTGAGAACCAGGGATTTAACGTTAAAAGGATTAACTTGTATAATGACAGGGGTATTCACATCTGCAAGTCAATGCTTGCTTATGAGAAGTGGGGTAGAAACAGGAAGCCGAAGATTAAAACTGACCACTTCGTAGGTGATTATTACGTAATGTTTGCAAAGAAGAAGAGTGAAAAATTAGAAGAGGAAGCGAAAGAGATGCTTAAGAAGTGGGAGGAAGGTGACGAGAAGGTTCTGGCGTTGTGGAAGAAGATGAACAATTGGGCGTATAAAGGTATTGAGCAAACTTTTAAGAGGTTTGGTTTGGAAAAGTATGACAAGGTTTATTATGAGAGCAAATTCTACAAGCAGGGCAAGGATATTATTAGTGAAGGTTTGAGTAATGGTGTTTTTGAGAAAGAGGATGGCGCAGTATACGCTGATCTTGGAAGCATGGGGAAGAAGTACTTGGTGCGCGGTGACGGCACTGCTTTATACGCTACTCAGGATATTGCGCTTGCTAAATTAAAATACAAGGATTATAAGTTTGACAAATCAATTCACATCGTTGGCAATGAACAGAACCAGTACTTCCAGCAATTATTCAAAATCTTCGAATTGTTAAAATACCCTTTTGCTGGAAAGGTTCAGCACATGAATTACGGCATGGTGTCTCTGCCAAGCGGTAAGATGAAGAGCCGTGAGGGAACTGTTGTAGACGCTGATGACTTAATGGATGATATGAGCAAGATGGCAGGTGATGAGGTTAAGAAGAGAAGAAAGAAGCCTGACAAGAAGATTAGCGAGCTCGTAGGACTCGCAGCAATCAAGTATTACTTGTTAAAGACTACTCGGCACAAGGATGTAGTGTTTAATCCTGAGGAGAGCATTAGTTTCGAGGGCAACACTGGGCCTTACTTGTTATACTCTCTAGTGAGAGCGTTTAAGATATTGAAGAAGAACAAGAGTAAGCTTATAAGCATCTTCAAACCAAGCGTTTTCGAAACCGGTGAAGAGTTCAAACTGGTTAAAGACTTGGCAGGTTTTAGTGAAGCAGTTAATAACGCGGAGAAAGATTTAAGCCCTCACCACTTGTGCAATTACGCTTACAATTTAGCAGGTAGTTTCAACGCTTTCTATGACAAGTGCCAAGTATTAAGCGTTGAAGAAGCTGATTTGAAAAAAGCGCGCTTGTTACTTGTTAAAGCATTCTCAATAGTTATGAGTAAAGTCTTGTACTTATTAGGAATCGAGCCGGTTAAGCAGATGTGAGATTCAAGCAGAAGCAGCAGCTGCTAATCCTGCGAATAGTATGCCTGGAAGTACGAAACTAACTACTATAAACAATATTATTCCTAAAACTAATAGTATTCCTGCAACTATTAATGCTCTCTTAGCGTGCTTCTTTAATCTTTCATCCTTTGTTGTTAAAAAAAGTATTAATGGAATTATCCATAATCCGAACACTAAAGCCACCCAGTTCAGTATAATTAAACCATTGCCTTGTTTTTGAGGAGTTACTGGCTCGCTCTTCTTCTCTAAAACCTCATTAACTGGTGTTTCAGTATTTGGTGATGCCTGAGGTGCTGGTTCTGCCTTTGACGGCTCAGTCGTTTCAGGCTCCGGTGTCTCCACTGCCGGCTGTGGTTGTTCAAAGATTGGAGCAATCTTAGAATTGTAAAATTCAGGGTAATTATTCTTATAATAGTCCAAGTATCCTTGGAGCTTGTCGGGCTGTTCTGTCTTCGCCTTATTCAAAAAATCAATAATCTCATCCGTGCCAGGCATAATAAAAGAAAAGCAGTCAATCTTTTAAAAACTCTTTCCTTGCAAAACTCTTAAAAAAGGAAAAAAACCTTTTCATTATTATTGCTCCAGTAGCTTAGTGGTAAAGCGCTGCTTTCGTAAAGCAGAGACCAAGAGTTCGAATCTCTTCTGGAGCTAT
>JAFGFH010000002.1 GCA_016931175.1 Nanobdellota archaeon | reverse complement strand
GTTGGTTCAAAAATTACTTCTCTATGTTTATTATTAACTCTTTAAAAAAATCCTTATATTTTGAGTTCACTTCAACTACGGGTTTCATTAGTATGTTTGAGCGGACGAAATCATCATGGTAAGGGAACCTGCTTATTACTGGTATCCTCTTTCTTGAAGCGAATTCTTCTATTTTGGAGCAGAATTTTTTTTCAAGGTCGAACTTGTTTATAACAATCCCGTGCCTTATCTTGAAGTGTTCTGCCAAGTACAAGACTCTTTTCAAATCATGAAGTGCAGAAGGCGTTGGTTCTGTTACTGCTACTATATAATCCGTGTTTATAAGAGATGCAATAACAGGGCATCCTATTCCTGCTGAAGAGTCTACGATGACATGTTCTGTTCTTAAAGTATCCTTTAATTCATCAGCAGTTCTTCTTAACTCACTTACAACCTCTCCTGATGCTAATTCTCCCAGTTTTAATTCTCCTGAGACTAAATCAACATTATAATTTTTCCCAGTATAAACTTTTCCTATCACTTTCTTTGATTCACTTATAGCTTTCTCAGGACAAGCTACTATACATGCTTTGCAGCCAATGCACACGTCCTTAACAAAGGCAGGGTATTTGTCTTTAACGAATACTACAGCTTCTTGTTTGCAGACACCCGCGCATTTCCCGCACTTAGTGCACTTGCTTAAATCCCATTTTGGTATTATTTGATTTATGTTCTTGAACCATTTTCTTTTAACAGAGAGTAGTATGTGGTCATTAGGGCATTCAACGTCAGCGTCTACCAGCATGGTTTTCTTCTTTCTAGCATACTCTACAGCTAACCCAGTTGCTACTGTTGACTTTCCAGTCCCGCCCTTGCCTCCAGTTACTGCTATTATCATATTACTTACCAATTTTCATTTTCAGTGCTCTTTGCAAGCATCATTGCAGCCAGCAATACTTAATTTTTTACTCTTCCAAAGATTAAAAACTTCCTTAACATTATCTGCCTGACTCACGTAGACCTTAATATTGAATTGGCTGCATAGTTTAAGCGCTCTTAAACCTAAACCCCTGCATAAGAGCACTTCTGCTTTATGCTCCCTCATAATCTCAGGAGGCAATCCCTTGCCTCCCATGTGCTCGCTAGTGTTATCCACCACTTTTATTACATTGCCTTGTTCGTTTATTAAAGTGTAAGTCCTGCACCTTCCGAAGTGCTCCGCAACTTCTGCGCTTAATCCCTTCCTGTCATTGGTTGGCACTATTATTAACATATCTTTTCCAACTTTTTATCAAGATAGAGTTTAATAGCATCTTTAACCTTGCCCTTTGCACTGTAAGCACTTATTTTAAACTGTTTAAAAACGGTTGATGCTCTTGGACCAATATTTCCTGTTATTACTGTGCCCGCTTTTTGTTCTGCAATTATACGCGCAGCAGCTATGCCTGCCCCGCTCATCTGTTTAGCACTTGTATTCTCAATTGCTTTAAAACCTTTAATTTCACTGCCTTCTACGTCTGCGATAATAAAGTAAGGGCATCTTCCAAAGACCAGCGTTACCTCCCCGTTTAATGTCTTACCTGTTGAACTCACTGCTATTCTCATTTTATTTAATCACCTCTTATCATTTGAGCCCCGCATTCAGGGCATCTTAAGCTTAGACAAGGCGTTCCTGCCTGCTTAACCTGCGCGTAACCGCATTTAGGGCAGACGCAGTTCATTCCCGGACCGCCAAAACCCAGTCCCCTTCCGCTGCCTCTTCTTCTTCCTCTTGTTTGTATCATTTCATAATTACCTCCTTCAATCCTTATTGATTTGCCCTCAATAAGGGCTTGGGCCATTTTCTTCCTCGCATTGCTTAGTACCCTGAATAGTGTTGGTTGTGAAACGTTCATCTTATTCGCAGCCTCTTCCTGCTTCAAACCATCCACGTCGCAGAGCCTTAAAGCTTCCAACTCTTCCATCTTGAGAGTCTCTTCTTTAAGCTCTTTGAGAGGAACACCTGCTGGTTTGAAATAGTTCACCTCCGGGCTGAAACTAACCCTTCTCCTCCTAAAAGGCCTAACCATGTTTAATCTTCCAACTCCTTAAGCCTCTTATTAATCTCTTCCCTTTCCGCCTTAAGCTGGGCTTTTTCCTCTTCCTTTGTTAAAGCTCTCCTAAATCCGTTTCTGAAACTTCTAGCGCAGGAACCAAGTCCTCTCCCAGTCATGGGACCTCTGCCATTAGGTCCTGTTCTATCAAATCTTGGCATAAATAATCACCTCACTAATGAATTATTATTCATTACTTACTTATAAATGTTACGAATTATAATTCATAAGTTTTATAAATTAAGAAAGTTTCCTTTTAAATATGTTTGAAGAGATACTAGGATGGAGTTCACCCATTGGAGTAGGAATATTCCTGGCATGTTTTGGAATTTTCGTCTATCTACTCAGCAAAATACCTAGCAAATGGCATAAAAAATAAGAATACCCTTCTAATCTTGCTAAAAAAATATTTTAGAAATATTTATAAATAGAATCTTTTACTCTTTAATTTATGACTTTAGATACAGAATATTTGAGTTGGGAAGAGTTTGGAAAAAAATGGAATGAGATTTTTATTGAAAATAAAAACAATAAATGTCCAGAATGCGGAGCCCCTTATAAGGGAATGTGGCAGCAATATAAAGGTCCTGAAGAAGGACTTGGAATGATTTACTGCAGCGCAAAATTCTCCTGCGGTACAATATATGGTTATTCTCCTAAAAAAGAATAACGTTAAACCCACAAGCAACGGGAATCTAATCTTATGCGACCATCCTTCGCTGATGGGATTCTCACCCTCTGAGTATTCTGAGATTCTTAAATCAGAATTAGATAATAAGTTAAGAAGTGATGAACCGTTAATTATTGAAGTTCATAGTTATACTATTACCTGCGGCGAGATGAGATTCGCAGGTGATGAGAGCAACTGGGATGAGTTTAAAAGCTTCCTTGATTACGCTCAGGATTTGAACTCAAACTTTGTCACAGTTGATGAATTAGTAAAAAGCATGGCAAGCGCCTGCATTGAATAAATCAATTCTTTTTGAAGAATAAGGATAACAAAAAGAATAAAGCACTAGTGATTACAATTAAAGGACCTGCACTCAAGCCTGTAATACTTGAAGCGTAAACTCCTCCTATGCTGGAAGCAAAACCTAGTATTGCAGACAAGTAAGAGTATTGCTTGAGATTAGTGCTTAAGTTCCTGCTCGTCGCAGCAGGTATAGCAACGAGTGCTGCAGTCATCAATCCGCCAACGATTCTTATGCCTAAAGCAATAGTTAATCCAATGCAAGTCATGTACAAGAGATTATAATTCCTGACATTAACACCTTCAGCCTTTGCCAAATCCTCTGAGATTACAGCAAGCATTATCTTTGAAAATATTTTCTTCGTGATGTAAAGTATAAGCAGGCATAAAAGTATTGAAACAATAACAGTAGGTATTGTTAACAAACTTATGTCTCCTATCAGTGCAGGCACAGCGTACTCTTCAGGAATAAACAAGAAGAATACAGCAGTTGATAAAGCGAACACTATAGCAGTTAAAGCTTCAAGAGGGAGTTTGGTTTTTAATTCAAGCAACCATATTAGAACTGTTCCAAAGAGTATGAATATTCCTGCACCAAGCGATACGTCAAATCCAAAGATAAGAGCTAAACCCACACCAGGAATAGCCAAGTGGCCCAAAGGACCACCCACTAACGACATCCTCTTAGTAAGCATTAAAGAGCCAATATAACCTCCCGCAGCGCCAACTAATCCAGCAACTATTAAAGCAAGAATTACTTGAATCATTTCCTATCACCATGTTTGTAAAACTTTATTCCAGTACCGTACAATTTTTCAAGATTCTTAGGTGTTAATATCTTGTTCGGAGCCCCGTAGCAAAGCTTCTTCTTATTAAGGCATAAAACGTTATCAGCGTGCTCCCAAACAACGTTTAATTCATGAGTGACTAATAATATGCTTATATTCTTTTCTTTCCAGAACTTGTGAAGCAGGGAGTAAATCGTCTCCTCGCCGCCTATGTCTATGCCAGATGTTGGTTCATCGAATAATAATACTTCAGGATTATTAACTAAAGCCCAAGCGATTATTACTCTTTGAAACTGGCCTGTTGATAAATGGTTAAAGTTTTTTTCAAGCATTGATTTTTTTAAACCAACCGCTTCAAGCATTTTACTAATGTCCTCAGTTTTTGCATTTTTTAATTCAAAAAATTCCTTAACAGTCAAAGGAGGCATGAACTGCCTCTGCAGTAATTCCTGGGGAGGCAAGTAACTGATTTTTTTAGTGCCCCACTGCACTTCTCCTTTTGAAGGAATTATTCCAAGCAAGGCTTTAAGCAGAGTAGTCTTGCCTGCACCGTTAGGCCCGACTATAACTAAGACTTCCCCTTTTTTAACTGAGAAACTAATATTAGATAAAATATCCTGTCCTTCAAGTGTAACCTTGAGATTTTTAACACTGAGAACATCACTCATAATAACATAAGTAATTACTGGCGTGTATTAAAAAGTATTGGAAGAAAATAACCCTTTTTTTTATATTGATTACTGTTTGGTGAAAACATGTTTTTATATAATGCAGTTAATTACTAATTTTGATGACAGAAGCAGCTGAAAAGGTTTTAGAGAATGATTATAATATTCCCAGGGAACAGTTCAGTTTTTTAAAAGAATTAAATGACGAGATTAATAAGTTAAAGATTGTGGAATTAAAGATTTACAGGGAAGGAGAAGAGACAGTAAAAAAACCTAACACTGCGTTTGCCGTGATTGATGAAAACGGGGAGGTTAAAGAGTTATACGTTAATCTGCCAATACCTGCTTATTTGAGATATTCTTGGAGCCACATGTTCAGGGTGCCACGTGACATAGGGGATTTAAGAAACTTGGAAACATTAGTGCTAGAAGACATGGGCTTTGAACACGTTCCCAATAGTATTATTAACCTGAGATTAAAATATTTCAGCTTCAAACTGAACAGTATAAAAGAATTGCCAGAGATTAATGCTGAAAGGCTTGAAGATTTTGACATTAGTTATAATAACCTATCAAAGCTTCCAAAATCAATGTGTGAGAAGGAAGGGCTCATCACTTTTGAAAAATTCTTGGAAATCCAAGGCAATTATTTCCAGGAAAATGACGGCAACATAATCTTAAACGACGAATACCATTTCAAGAAGCACGTAACATTTAAACTTGAAAAGAGGTAACGCCTCTTTTTTTTATTCCCTAAAATATAAACTCTTCAAACCCTTGCCATTAGAATCGATATTATTTTCTATGAAAGCGTTAGATTTGTATTTATTATACTCATCCGGCAAGTAAAACTTAAATAAATCCCCTGCTTTTGCCTTTCTTGTTTCTTTAAATATTTCATCTGTGCTTTTTTTATCAGCGTAAAAATCGTATAATGTGATTTTTCCTGAAAAGAATTGAATAATACTAAGGGAGTTGATTTCTAACCTGCATTTATTAAGCTTTTTTTCTTTAAATAATGCGTGCCCCATGAATATTATTATTTAACTAATCACACTTATTAACATTTCCTAAAATTTAGTATCTTAATAAAATATTATACAAAATAATATTATGATTAATTTTAAATACTATCCTCTCTTATTTTTTAGTTTAGGAATGGGGGTTGAGTAAAAATGATTGAATACATAATTGCAGCAATAATAGTTTTGATAATACTTCCAATGAGCTTGTTCGTTAACAAAGAATGGGAGAAGGCAATAATCTTTCGTCTTGGAAAGTATTCTAGAACTGTAGGCGCTGGACTTAACTGGAAGTTGCCTTTCATTGAAGTATTGAGAAGGGTTGATGTTCGTTTAATGACGATGGACATCCAAAGACAAGAAGTTATAACAAAGGATAACATCTCAGTATACGTTGACGCTGTAGTCTTCTACAAGGTTAAGGATGTTAAAAAGGCAGTATTAGAGGTAGGCAATTACCTTAGGAACATTGAACAGCAATCGCTTGGTTCATTAAGGGACGTTGTGGGTGAGAAAGAACTTGATGAATTACTAAGCCAGAAGGAAACAATAGCAAAGTCAATAAAGGAAATCGTTGATTCCAAGGTTGAATCCTGGGGAGTTGACATTGACCAGATAAAACTGCAAAACATTGAATTACCTGCTGATTTGAAAAGAGTAATGGCTAGACAAGCTGAGGCAGAGCGTGAGAAGAGAGCAGTAATAATATCAGCAGAAGGAGAGCTTGAAGCGAGCAAGAAGCTTAAACTCGCAGCGGATGAGTTAGGCAAATCAAAAGGCGCATTGCAGTTAAGAGTATTGTCAACTATTAGCGACGTAAGCCAGGACCAGAGCAATACTATAGTATTCGCACTTCCTTGGGAAATAATGACTGGAAAAGGTCCAGAACTAGCTGCAGCAGCTATGAGCAAATTAGCCAGTACTTTCCCTGCTGAGAAGAAGAGCAGCAGTAAAGTAAGAATAGTTGATAACTTCGAGTATAGGTAATTATACTTACCTACTCTATTTATTATTTAAAACATAAATATTTCCTAAACAATTAATTTTTTAAAACCCAAAAAACCATTTTTAAGTATCGTGTCGGTGTAGCTCAGCCTGGTAGACCGCTACGCTCATAAGAAGCAAAAGCTTGTGAGCTCTGACCCTGAAATAGGGGATGACGACTGAAAAAATAGCTCACTGGGTAACGTAGAAGTCGGGAGTTCAAATCTCCCCACCGACACCATTTAATAAAAAGAGGAGATAAATAGTGAAGAAGAAAAAAATAATAAAAATATTCGAATCCGTTTTAATAGTTTTAATAATAGTTTCAGCAATAGAGATGATTTCAGTAATAGCATCAACACTGTTAGTATCTTATACTAATATGATTAACAGCGAAGCAGTTCTAAGTTCAAAACTATTCACTATCGAATTATTCATAGGAATAGCAGTTGCTTACATTTACAATAAGAGCAGCAGGAAATGATAATATTACTAGGCGTCATTGACTTATTAACTGTCTTATTAGCTTTTACTGCAATGAACTTCACAGCTTACACTCTTCTTGCTTCAATAATGCTAATCATATTAGGCGCAAAAGGTTTATGGACAATAACAGTATCAGGAAAAAGCATATTCTTCACACTAGGCGTCTTTGATTTAGCAACAGCAGTAATAGCATTATTAAGCATTTACTTTGGAGTATTAACTAATATAACAAGCATAATGATGATAATATTAGCAGTTAAGAGCATTATTAGTCTAGTAAGCTGAAAACTTGGGCTGGTGGTCCAACGGCAGGGTGCCTGCCTGGCAGGCAGGAGGTCCGGGTTCAATTCCCGGCCAGTCCATCAAAAAACTTTTTTTCTTCTAATATCATTTTTGCATATCTTAATGCCCATGTAAAACTGACAACGTTCCCTCCTTTTTTATCAAAATATACTGGATAATTGCTTATCTTTGTATGCATTCTTGCTTTTTCTAAATTTTCAACAACGTAATTGAATTCTTTTTCACTAACTGCGCGTAATTCGGCAAACTCTGGATGTGAATTTAATAAATTAAGTACTTTAAGTGAAATATCTCCTTTAATCTTGTACAATAATGTTCCGCTAATCTTCTTAATCCTTGAACTTCCATCACTATACGTGTATTTGGTATAAATTTTAATATCATCTCTTAACCTTTTATCACTGCTGGCATCCAATAATTTTTTAATAAATTTTTCTTTCCTGTTGCCGTTGTAAGGAAGGGTTATTATAAAATTTTCAAAGTCTTTTATCTGACTTAATATTTCATCTAAAGGGATGCTGTGAATACTGTAAGGAAAGCTTATTGTTTTAAACTCGCTGAAACTGCTGAAATCAAAATCTACAACATCTGATTTAATCACTTTTTTGTTAGAGGAATTAATATCAATCCCAATGTCTCCTTCCATTAAGTCATTGCCTTCCCCGCAGCCTAAACTAATCTTTGGCATAATTTTTGAATATGTAATATTAATAAACTTGTTTATTAGTAAGCTTTCAATACCAGTGGTTGAATGAGCTCTTTCGTCGTTAATCAAATCCCCCATTAGTAAATCGTCTATTCTTTCCTCAAAAAATCTTTTCTTATCTTCTTCACTAAGTCTTGAAATGCATCCCCATATTATTGCGTTTAATTCCTGATTGGGATAAATGTTTGCTTCAAAACTTTCCCATTCCTTGTCATCGTAAGAGTATTCAACCTTTATTATGCTCTTTTTCTCAATTTTTTTCTTAATCTTGCTAGAATCTGGTTCCTGCAGTTTATCTTTAGGAAAATCTTTTAAGTACTTTCTCAAAACGCTAATAATTTTATACTTCCTTTCAACGTAGCCCTGCTCATGATTAGATGGCTCTGATTCTTCTTTATGAGAGTTTATAATGCTTAAAATATGATCTATGTAAGAATCTTCTTTTGCATCAAAGTAAAACTTATTATTAATATTTATATTTTCTTTATTATTATATGGGATGTGAGGATAATTTTTTAAAAAATCATCGTATTTAATTAAATCACCTAAACCGTGAGTATACTCTTTTATTGCTTCTGATGAGTATCCCATGCTTCTAAGATAACTTTTTATTGTAAACTTAATGTAATCCGACATTTTATTGAAAGGATACATTTTTTCTAGAAGGCTTTTTTCAACATCTGAAGGGTTGGAACTGTTTTTAACCACCTCTTTTATGTCCTCAATAATTTCTCTAGAAATTTCATCCATAATACTTTTAATTTTAGCATCTAATTTGCGTTTAATTTTAATCTCTAACTCTTCAGCCATATTTAAAGAACTTAAATAATTATTTTTAAAAACCTTTCCATACTGGTATAATAATTAATTTTAAAAAAGGGAAACAACCATTAATTCTTATTGCTTCAGTAGCTCAGACTGGTAGAGCGCGTGCCTTGTAAGCACGAGGTCGGGAGTTCAAATCTCCCCTGAAGCTTATTATTCTTTGGTCAAGCTTTCTTTTTAAGAAAGGTTGGTTTAAATCTCCCCTGAAGCTTATTATTCTT
>JAFGFH010000001.1 GCA_016931175.1 Nanobdellota archaeon | reverse complement strand
TTTCATTATTATTGCTCCAGTAGCTTAGTGGTAAAGCGCTGCTTTCGTAAAGCAGAGACCAAGAGTTCGAATCTCTTCTGGAGCTATTTTTAGGTTTTAATCGTCAAAGCAGCAGCCAGGGTCTTGTGTTGCATTTCTGGAGTCATACATCATAGTGCTTAAGTGTTTAATGTTTCTTCTGTCATACACTCCAATAACTCCAAAGCTCATGCCGCGTATTCCATTTCCAATCTTACTTCCATATCTTCCCCAAGTCCATTCATTCTTCTCATAATCTATTTCTAAAGGAGTAACGGGTTTTCCTTTATCACTTCTCATCTGCTGAGAAATTAATTCTTTTTCCAAATCATCCACGTCGCAAATCAGAGTATAACAATTATTAAATGCGTATAATAAAACAACTAGATTCTCCTTTAATTCATTTTCCATGTTGGTTTGGAAAAAATCATGAGTATAAAAAGTTAACCATGTCAAACAAGAGGAAAGTTTTTTATAATACATATTTTAAATTAATCTTTTATGAGCTTGAAGAAAGTTATATCTGAAGTTGAATTGGAAGATTTTAAGAACATAATAATTAAAACTCGGGGCATTGATTTAGTAAGAAATTGTTACCTGTCAGATTTTGAGATATTGCAGACCAAGTATTGGCTTGAAAAGCACGTTTCAAGGTTTGACGCACCGTATATTAAAATGCTTACCCTTGCATTAATGAATGAGGATGCAGTATTATACATGAACGATTTGGTTTCAATGATTTTTGAGCCGAGAATCTTTGACATGATGGTTGCTGCAGCAATGGTTGAAGATAACGGACCGAGCATTATAACACTCAAGTATTACACGAGCAAGGATTTGAACCATGCAATAGGTTTAACTCTTGATATGAAACCTTTCTGGATAGGAGTAGAGGATGAGAATAATTTCGTAATTAATCCTGCCAGGCTTGAATCATACGCGCACTCTCCTTTAATAAGAATTAGACTCGTTGATTGGAAAGATGCAGTGAATGCTTCCAGTATTGCTTTAAAACCAGTTCATGAAATGCTTGAGTATTATAAGGACAGCAAGAGTTTCATGAGGAATAGGAGGGAAAAGTTAAGGTCTTTCGCTGAGAAAGAGTATGATTCTTTAATCAGTGCGGTTAATAATTCCAGTGCAATAGTTGAAATGCCTGAGGATTTAATCATGATTTGTCCTTCAAGCATGCCTAAGATTGTTGAGAATATAAGAGAAGACTTAGAGGATGAGGATTTTAAGACATACAGTGAGAAGACTAAGAAAAACATCATACTCACTAAGATTGAAGCTCAAGCAAAAGATCCTTTCATATGCCCAGGTATTGGACAGCCGAAGATAATGCTTTACAGGTATGTTCATAAGAGGGAATAAGGTTTATATTCTTGTAATGGCACAATCTTATACTTAATGAAGAAGCAGTGGTTAATCATTTGTCTTGTATTATTATGCGGTTGCACGGGTTCTAATAACACTTTCGAGCAGATGAGGATTACTGGTTTGATTCCTTCATGGGAAAGCGGGTTTGAGAACTACTTTGATGTTTCAACAATTGTTTCAGGAGGTTCAGGATATTATAATTGTGTTTTAGGGGAAGGAAGCGAATTACCTAATGGTGTAACAATTGGAGGCTACAACGGCTGCGAAGTCAGCGGAACTATAACTCTTAATCCTGGCACTTCTAAACTAATCACTCCACCATTCAATGTTGTCGTCATTGACGAGTTCGGGAATGAATTAACCTTTCCAGTATCATTAACAATCACCAGCGAAGCACCACTTGTTTATGGAAACTATTTCGAATGCGTTGTGGGACAATCTTGCAGTGAGAGATTAGTTGAAGCAAGCGGTGGAACAACACCTTACACTTACAGACTGGGCTCACTAACTTACGGAGCAATGCCTCCGGGCACTTCTGTTGGTGTTGACGGCTACTTGACAGGCACTCCAACAACAGAGGGAGAGTACTCATTTGAAGTATGCGTCATTGATGTTGAGAATATTATAAGCTGCGGTTATCCAAGCATTAACGTGGTTGGTGAAGAGTCAGAATTGGGAAAGAATCCATTATACTCAAGCGGTGAAATAAGTAGCGGTGAAGAGTTCAGTGTTACATTAAACAGTGCTGGTTCTTCAACGGGTTTATTATACATTAATGATTACGAGAGTGTTGGTGATTGTGACGAGTTCAATGGTTGTTTTATGAAAGATTTTGAAGGAAGTTCTGTTAGTTTGCATGCTGTTTTTGATGATAATACTTACTTTGTTGAATGGAGAGGTGTTACTTGTGAAGAGGAGTGGACTGATAATTTTAATGATAATGATAGTGTGTGTTATTTCACACTCACAAAGGATGTTACTGCTACTGCAGTATTGAATAAGAGGCCAACGGTTCACGTGAATAGTGTCTCATGCACATTTGACCATTACGATTCTAGGTATCCTGATATTAAAATTTGGGGTTATTACACTTTCTCAGTTTCAGGAACTGCATCAGCGGGTTCAACAGGTTCTGTTTTAAGTTTTGGATTGGAAGCAGGTGATAGTAATATTGTTTTAAATTGCGGAAGCTGGACTCAGAGCGTAATTGATGATGAATTAATTTGCGTAATGGAAGCAGGTGATTCTAGTTCTACAAGTTTTAGTTACGTGTTAAATAATGTAGCCCCCCAAGGTTACTTACTCCCTTTCGGTGTAGTAGCATTGGTTGAGGAAGCTGACTCGTTCTGGGTTAGTGCAATCGATAACAGCAAGAGCGCTGCCTGCCCTTACGAATGAGCTTGATTCTTCATTTCCTGCGATATTTTATCTTATTTAATACCTTATCTAGTACTTGTCTTATTGTAAGCCCGCCGTAATTCTTCACACTATCATATTTGCCTTCAAGGGATTTCCTCATAAACCTTAAAATGAAAAGAATAACGTATAATTTTAGTTTAAGTCGCTTCCTCTTGCTTAGGTTTAATAATTCCTTAACGATTTGTTCATAGTCACTGCCGATAGTGTTTAAATATAATATAGTGTAGGTTCTTATAGGGTCTCCTGATATGCATCCGTCAAAATCAATTAATCCCTGAAATTGGTTATCTTTAACTATTATGTTTCCAAAGTTCAAATCCTGGTATACTAATACGGGTTTAACATTCTGGAACAATTTTATGTTAGAATAGAATAAATTATTTATCTCTGAAACAACTTCGGACTCGAGTTGTTTATTAACAATTAAGAGAGTTAAATTATTTTTCAGCCAGTCAAAAACTTCTTCTATTAAAGAGGATTCAACACCCTTAAAATCATCTTGTATGTCACCAAAACCTGTTGTCTTAATCTTATTAATCATGCGGGCTTTAATAATTGCCTCTTTTAACACCTCTCTAATCTCTTCCTTGCTTAGCTCTTCATAAACCTCATTCAAAGTAACTCCTTCAATCTTTTCATAAATCATGTAACTCTTCTTAATGCGTTTTCCAGAGTCGTCCCTCACAATTAACCTGTTAGGGATTATCTTCCTTCTGTAAAATCTTTTCATAAACTTTTCAAGCCTATTGCCTTTTATTGAATCCAAAGGTTCAGCTCGCAGAATATAATTGCCCTTCTCTGTAGTAACATCAAAGACTTCATTAATCAAGCCTTCCTTTACTCTGCTGATTTTCTGAGGCTTAACCTTTAATTTCTTCACAATTAGCGACTCTACTTCTTCATACGTTGTCATTAATGAATTTAAAAAAATTCTTAAGCTGTTAAAAACATTGTCTTAACCAGCAAAATATTTAAATAAAAAATCCTTAAGAACTGTTTCGAAGCTTATTTAAGCACTTGAGGGTTTTAGTATTTTCATGATTAAGCTCGTTCTTAACATTGTTTTCTGCGTTATTAGTTTTTACGTTATCCAGCAATTCCTGCCCACTGATTTAAGTATTACTCAATTATTGCAGCAGCCATTAGATGAAGGCGGCCTGCAATTGCTGAGTTTGGAACCTGAAGTTTTAATGCAGGACCTTGAACTCTTAATAGGGGCAATAGTTGCATTATCACCAACTCTTGGCGCGATTAAGATGTTTTCAAACATTATAAAATAATTATTTATAAAATGTTAGTGCTGCTATTAATCCAACAGCGAAGGCTATAACTGCATTAACCCTCTGCATGTTCTTCCCAAAGACTTGAGTCTTCTCCAGCATTCCGTAAGTTACTGCAAAACCCAGTATGAAAGGAAATATAACATTAAAGATTCCTGTCTGATTAATAAAATCCATTCCCTGACCAGCAACAGATTCAGCCATTAATAATAATAGTAATGAATAACTTAAAAAGACTTTTTAATCCAGTATTTGCTAAACTAGACAGGATTATCATCTCAAATTTTTAATAAACTGTTCTTAAACAGATAAAGCTTGTTCCTTGTAAGCCTTATACTGCTCCTTTCTTATACTTAAACAAGAAGGGCACAATTTTTGTGAAGCTGTCTCAGTCTTTTTTGGATTAAATCCTTTCTTGCACAATCTGCATCTTACATTATAGTTGTAAACCTTCATTTTCTTTTCACACTCGCAACCTTAATAACCTCATCCCCCTCATAAAGAAGACAAAATATATCGGTTACAAGTATATTATGAGCTTTTAGTCTTTTTAAAGTTTTACATAAAATTAAAGGTTTATCTAATAATCTTCCTTAAATCCGCTGGTTTTTTAATAGAATAATCAGCGAATTCAGTTTCTCCGCCGCTTGGATGCCCCCATCTTACGAATATCGTCTTAGCACCTAACTGTTTTCCAGCCTTTAAATCGCTCATTTTATCTCCAATTGCGTAAACTGTTACTCCCTTACTTTTTAACTTTTTGCCGTTAGCTTCATTGCTTACTCCAAGAACAGGCGGCTGTCCTAAGACGTAATCAAATTTCAGCCCTGAATTAGAGATAACCAGCATTCCTGAAATTATGTCCTCTCTTACACCTGATACTATTGCCAACTTGTAACCCTTCTTTTTCAAAAGTTTAAGCTCTGTTATTAAACCCTCCTGGAATATCTTACTCTTATACTTCTTAGCAGCCATGTACATTCCTATCTGGAACAAGTTAGTTGCTATCTGGTTCTGCAAAGCATCACCTTTCAAGACTATACTGTCAAGGTTGTTCATCCTGTACTGAACTTCATGGTTTGATTTTATTCCTGTAAGTTTTTCAACAAAGCCCCTGTTAACCTCGTATAATTTATCAGGGTGAGCGTGCTCTTTACTGCTTGGCAGATTCCTCTTTAATATACTGCTTCTTAACTTGTTAGCTTCGTCAAGAATCCTTGTTTTGATTAATGTACCTGCGAAGTCAACGAGTATTATCTTCTCTTTCACAAAATTAATTAATACTGTATTAATATAAAAAATTAATGAAGAGCGAAGAAGATTGGAAGAAGTGCTTGAGTCCTGAACAGTACCGCGTGCTGAGAGAGAAAGGAACAGAAACTGCTTTCACAGGCAAATTGTTGAAGAATAAGAAGAAAGGAGTTTACGTATGCGCTGCCTGCGGCAACCCTTTATTCAAATCTGATACTAAATTTGATTCAGGCACTGGCTGGCCGAGCTTTAACGACGCTATTCCTGGCAGTGTTGTGAAAAAGACTGACTTTAAGATGATTATTCCACGAACTGAAGTCTTATGCGCAAAGTGCAAAAGCCACTTAGGCCACGTCTTTCCTGACGGTCCGAAACCAACAGGCAAGAGGTACTGCATTAACAGCGTAGCGTTAGGTTTCAAGGAAAGGTAAGAAGAGATGAAGAAGTTAATGACTGCATTAATAATAGTATCTATCTTATTAAGCCTTGCTAGTTATAACTATTTACCTGACACTATTCCTTCTCATTGGAATATTAACAGCGAGGTTGACGCTTACTCTGGCAAATTAATGCCTTCAATTCTCTTCCCATCAATACTAATACTATTCTATTTATTAGTTGTTTATTTGCCAAGGATTGACCCTTTATCCAAGAATATTAAAAGGTTTGAGAAAGAGTTCCACAATTTCATACTAATATTAATGCTGTTCTTCATCAGCCTTCAAATATTCATCACATTCACGGGTTTAGGTTATGAATTGAAGATTTCGTACCTGATGATTCCAGGACTTAGCGTCTTATTCTATTACATCAGCGTATTATTTCAGAATTCTAAGAGGAACTGGTTTATTGGAATAAGAACCCCATGGACTTTGTCAAGTGACGCAGTGTGGGATAAGACTCACAAAGTGGGTGCTAAAATGTTTAAATTAATAGCATTTGTTAATCTTGCAGGTTTATGGTTCCAAGGCAAATCCTTGGTTATAACCGTCTCCTTGGCTGTTTTTTCAGCAATTTACCTCATAATTTACTCTTACTTAGAGTATAAAAAAATTTAATAAAGAAAGGCTTTTTATTTTTCTTTAACAAAATCAGAGGTGTATTAGAATAATGGCAGAAGAACAACAGAATGAAAGGCCTGTCTTCAAGACTATAAAGAGCTTCGAGAAGACGTACGGCACTAGAAACTTCATAGAAGTTGCATTAAAAAACACGAATGAGGGAGAGAATATCTTCTTCTCGATTAGTAAGGGTTTTACTAGTCAGAACGGTGTTAAAAGGTATAAGAAGAGTTTAGGTTTTGCTGCAAGCCAGGAATTGCAGGAGTTCCTTGTAGACGCTTTGTCAAAACTCTTGGAAGAGTACAAGAAATTACCAAACAAGCCTGAAGATAAGAAAGCAGCAGCGGCTCCAGCACCAGCTGCAGCAGCGCCTGCTGAAACAGCTGCGCCAGCAAAGCCTGCGATTCAGAAAAAATAAAAAAATTATTAAACTCTTTTTTTCTTCTTTTTCTTAACCATGCTGGCAAGCATTTACAAAAAATTGTTAGAAGAGTACGATTACCAGGGCTGGTGGCCCGTGCTTAATAATTACCACCCGAGAGATTACAACACTCCTAATAATATTAATGAAGTATTTGAGGTATGCGTTGGCGCCATACTTACACAGAATACTAACTGGAATAATGTAATGAAGGCTTTGAGTAATTTAGTTAATGCTGGATTTTTAAGTCCGGAAAAGATTAAAGACTGCAATATTAGAACATTGAAGAAACTCATTACTCCTGCCGGTTATTACAACCAGAAGGCAGGTTATTTGAAGAACTTCACTGAATTCTTTATTAAAAAGATTGGAACCCCAACTAGGGAGGAATTGCTCAACATTAAAGGGGTTGGGAAGGAGACTGCGGATTCAATACTCTTATACGCTTACAAGGTTCCAACATTCGTTGTTGACGCTTACACCAAGAGAATGCTTGAAAGTTTAGGTGTTATTAAAGGCAGTGAAGACTACGACGTTGTAAAGGATTTAATAGAAAAAGAATTACCAAAGGATTACAAACTCTTTCAAGAGTTTCATGCCTTAATCGTTGAGCACGCTAAGCATTACTATTCGAAGAAGCCTTACGGAGTTAATGACTTCTTAAACACTGGCTTTCTGAAGTAATCCTCTCTTTGGTATGTTCAGTTTTATCTCACCCTGCCATTCTGTAACGTAAGCGCCTTGGATTTCAACCTCGTCGCCTTCCTTAACCTTGCTTATCTGCTCAGCCCAAAGTGTTAATCCCACCTCTCCTGATTCGTCCTTGATTACTACATCGCAGACCTCAGACTTGCCGTATTTAGTGTTAACGCTTCTCTTATCTCCCTTGGAGACTACTAAGCCTATAAGGTTAACGTTAGTCATGCCAGGTGCTAATTTTCCTATCATAAAAAAATGCTAATTATTGTTTTTTAAAGAGGTTATGGATAAAACTTCCCTTAAAATAATGGGTATGCTACTAGTATTATGCTTGTTATTATTAATGCTATTACCCAGTACCAGTAGCCTTGCACTGTTGCCTTCTCGTGCTCGTTGCCGTCGTAAGCTACCCATAATAGTAATGGGAAGATTCCTACTAAAGAGTTAGGGTTTACTTTGTAATTAACGTGGTAGAAAAGGTTTATTATTATAGTGCAGACAACTGATAATGTTGCCAGGAATGCCCTCTGATTCTCAAGTATGTCTTTTCTTAATTTATTCATCATTTTATTTACTTCACCAGTTTGTCAAGAACGTTTTTCAATGCAGTCTTGGTCTGCACTCCTATAAAACTCTCAACCATTTTACCGTCTTTTTCTATAACAATGGTTGGTATGCTCCTAACCCCGTACTTCATAGCGTCCGTTTTGTCCTCGTCAACGTTTATATTCTTAAACTCAACCTTGCCTTTAAACTCTTTCTCTAACTCTTCTATTACTGGTTTAAGCATCCTGCAAGGAGGGCACCAGTCAGCATAAAAGTCCTTTAAAACAACCTTTGCCATGTTTGATTAAGAGTTATGAAGATTATAAAAGCATTATGGTAATTTAAAATCACAAACATTATTCAAGCAAACAGGAGTTAAAAAACTGGTGTCAGCGCAGACTGAAGTGCAGTCCTTAGGACAGTTTTCAGTCTTCAGATTAATAATTAAGTAATTGAAATAGTAAGGTTTAGTTTTCTGGTTCAAACTCAGCGCGCAAGAGGCAGGCATCTCGCAATCACTTGTTAAGGCAGGATAAACAGTGCAGTCGCTGTCAATAATGCAGTAAGAATTATCTTCTAATAATTTAAGAACTAAGGAATTAACTCCGCTGCAATAATCGATTGAAATGTTGTAAAATAAGATTATAATCAGTATAATTATTGTTCCAAAGATTATGTTTATAAGATTGTTATGTTCTTGCAGAAACTCTTTAACCCAGTTCTTCTTGAAAACCATTAAATAAAACAATGCTGTTGTTTTTTTTAAAACTATTTTTCTCAGCAGCAATACAAGTCTTCCGGCACTTCTCCCTCGTTTAATTCACCGAAAGGGTTGCCGTACTTTCTTATATTCTGTATCATCTTCTCATTCGCTTCCGTCTTTTCAAGCTTGTCCCTAACCTTCCTGAAATCCATTTCAAGATTTAACGGGCATGAATGCTCGCAAGCCTTGCAAAGCGTACAGATGTAGAAGCTCTTATCTTCAGTATTATTATTAATCATTAACGCTCTTCCCCTGGGCCCGCACAATTCATTACTTGTTGCCTTCAGTGTTGGGCAGTTAGCGTTGCACATTCCGCAGTTAATGCAATTACTTATTGGCTTCTTTTTCTCATCATTCATAAGACTTTACCCCTGTTCATTATATTATTCCTGTCAAAGTTTTTCTTGTGAAAATCTATCTTCTTTTTCTCCTCCTCGCTTAAATACTTCTTCTTTGTCAAGCCTATGCCGTGCTCTCCTGTAACATTTCCGCCAAGGCTTAATACTTTCTTATAAAAAGATTCAATATTAGTTTTATCATCTAAGCAGGGATGAATTACTCCTAATCCTGAGTGTCCGAAGAATGGAATATTTTCCAATTCCAAGTATTGCATGAACTCCTTCAAAGCATCAGCTGACTTGAATTCAGGGTCTTGTATTCTCACAAAGCCTTTTCCTGCAAGGACAGTGTAAGCCTTATCTCTCAGATTATTCCATTCAAGCAACTCTTCTTCAGTTCTCTTGCTCCCATTATGATTATCAAACTCTGCGATCAAGTGATACCTTTTTTCTAACCCTAAGAGTGAACTCGTGAACTTATCCAATAGTTCAAGGCTTAACAAATGAGTTCGTTTATTTATTAATGACTTAATCATTGTCATTAACTCGTTTACGTTGTCGAATTTGTAAACTTCAAGACTAGTCTTTGCCGGCAGTTTTGCAAGTTTCAACTCTGCCTTGACTATGACTCCCAGTATGCCTTCGCTTCCGCAGAACTTTTTAACATCATTTATCCTCCTAATCCTGGCATTGCCGTCAACAACCTCTAAATAATTAACCCAGTTGCTGGTTTTGCCGTAATGAACTGCCCGCTTTCCTGCAGCGTTGCACGCTATCATTCCTCCAATAGTGCATACTGCGTGGCTCGCAGGTATTACTGGGAAGAAAAACCCTTTCCTGAATAATTTATTGTTCAAATCGTCCAGGATTACTCCAGGTTCAACCATTACTGAACCATTGCTGTATTCTAATACTTTGTTCATCTTTGAAGTGTTTAATATTATTGATTTTTTAGGAACTGCGCCTCCTGCTAGTCCCGTGCCTGCTCCCCTGACTACTACATCAACGAAGCTCTTATTAGCAAGTCTTATTATATCCTGAACTTGTTGTATTGTTTCAGGCCAAACTACTGCTTCAGGTTCTCCTTTCTCTGTTGAAGCATCACATGAATAGACTAGTTTAATATTAGCTTCTTTGCTGATATTCTCTTCACCAACTATTCTCTTCAGCTCACTTAATACCATTCAAAAGCACCTCTGAAATCTCAGCAATCTTTAATCCTTTGCTGTTTTTTTTCAACTGATGATAGCACATCGGGCACGCGGTTACAAGCATCTTTGCCTTAGTAGAACCTGCTTGTTCTAATCTCATTCTTGTTATCTTATCCGCTACTTCCTTGTAATTATTCTGCAGGCCAGCTCCAGCACCGCAGCACAAACTGTTCTCGTGGTGATTACTCATCTCTTCAATCTTAAAACCAAGAGTTTCAAGTATTACTCTCGGCTCTTCATAAATGCCGCTGTGCCTTCCTAAATGGCAAGGATCGTGGTAAGTAATGTTCTCATTAAATAATTTCCTAACAACTATCTTCTTCTTTGCCAAAGCTTTGAATAAGGTTACTACTGCGTGTTCCACTTCTAATTCAGGATAATTCTCTTTCAAAACTTTGTAACAAGCAGGGCAGTTCGTTATAATCTTTTTTACCCCGGAATCAGCCATTACTTTCTTGTTATGCTCTATTAAGTCCTGATAATCCTTCTTATAACCCGCGTTAATAACAGGGCTCCCGCAGCACTTCTCTAAGTCCTTTAATTCTATGAAATCAACTCCTGCCTTGTTCAATAATTCCCTGTAATTAGCTAATAAGTCTTTGTAAACGAATTTAGTTATACAGCCAGGGTAGTATAAGGTGTTCGTATTTTCAAAAAAACCCTTAATCTTGTCTAAAATACTCATATTAATCCGCCCAGCATTAAAACCCCTAACAGTATCATGAATAATCCTGAAACGAGTTTCATATAATTCCTCTTTTTCATCCTCCACTTCTCCAGTTTTTCTGATGAAACTCCGAAGTATACTAAACCCATTAATATTATTAATGGAACCACGAATATGAAATTGTACAACATTAATGGCAGTATTGCCTGACTCTTCGTTAAATTATTGCTTAACAATCCGAGTATTGCCAAGTAAACACCTCCAGTGCACGGGAGTTCAAACATGCTAACCAGGAATCCTAACACTATTGCTGCTGGAATGCTTGCCTTCTTCGTCCACTTGTTTATTGAAGGCTTCGCCTCCTGCGGTATTGCAAGAGTTATTCCCTTGCCATACCAGAAGAAGTCTTTAACGTTCAAGAGTCCTGCTATTATTGCAATAAATGCTGAAACCTTATACACTAATGCCGACATATTCGTTGACTGAACTGCGAGGAATAAGCCTAACCCTGCAAGGAAGTAAGTTATGAACACTGTTATTATGTAAAAAGTTCCAACCTTTAGCACCCTCTTCTTAGAGCCTATGCTTATCAAGTAGCTGAGAAGAAATATCATTACTGCAAAAGCGCACGGGTTTATGCTGTCAATCAGCGCTGCTGAGATTATTGCAGGGATTGTTAGCTCAATATTTTGAGGAGTAGTAGTCGTAGTATGCGTAGCATTATATCCTGAACCGTGCTCTGTTTCAGGGAATGGCGCAGCACCGTAAAGGTCGGCGAGTGTTTGGTTGAAAGGGCAGACGCATTCTCCTCCCTCGCACTTGTTTATCTGCTCTATTAACAAGTTTTTCAGTTCAGGAGTGTATCCTACAAAGTAGACGTCGTTAACGAATATTGTAGGAGTATAACCCCACTTGTCTCCCGGCACGTTGTAAATGTTAAGGTATGCTTGGAAGAGATTAACGTTGCCAACCTCGTGCAATTCCCTCTTGTCAACAATAACTTCGTATTCTTGTTCTAATTCTTCAAGCACTGGACTGGTTAAACCGCAAGCGTGGCAGCTAGTGCTATAAAAGTATATCATGTGAGTGCAGTCAGCAAAAACTAACTGCATTGACAAAATTACTAAGACTGCTAAAAACAGTTTTTTCATGATT
>JAFGFH010000026.1 GCA_016931175.1 Nanobdellota archaeon | reverse complement strand
TACCATGCTCCTCCTGTTATTGCAACAACAAGCATGATTAATAGAATAACTGATATAACTGGAGTTATTGCTTTTCTCATAAGTTTAAAGAAGAAAATGATTATTTAAAAAGGTTATTGTGAATATATCGATTTTATTTCGTTTTGTAAACCCCGCAAACGCATTTTCTTTCATTCACGAATTCAGGACAAGGACACTTAGTGTTAAGCTTGCACAAGCAGTTGCCGTCATTCTCTAAAACTTTTTTCAATCTTTCAAAATTTATTTTTATATTCTCGTAATCCATTACTTAATCACACTCCTTCAAGTTTTTTGAAAACCATTACAAATCCAGTATGTCCTAGTATTTTAAACTTTGGATGGCAGACTGAACCGTAAACGTCCCATTCTCTCTGAATTATTTCGTAAACGTTTTCAAGGAAAAGATTCGAATCTTTCGCCTTCTCACCCATTACTGTTAATTGTGTAGTGTTAGGAACGTACACTGTTAGTGCAGAACCATTCTTTAAGAGGTTAATTATTTGTTTAATGTAATCCCAAGGATTAGGCACGTCAAGGTTTGCTGCGTCAAACTTTTTGCGGGACTTGTAATCATTCAGGTCGCCTTCAAAGACTTCAACGTTTTTAAATTTGAACATTGAAACGTTGTCTTTAATTATCTTAACAAACCTGGCTTCTCTCTCAACGCTGACAACCCTTCCTTTATCTCCAACAATGTTCGCGAAGACACAGGTTAATGCCCCGCTTCCTCCTCCGCAGTCAAGAACGTTAAACTTGTTCATTAAACCTAACTGTGCTGAGATGAAGTAAGCATCTTTTAATGTTATTATCTGCGGCCCTCTTTTAATATTGTGGAATAATTCTTTGAAGTCAGGCTCGAGTTTCAGAAAACTCACTCCTTTATGAGTTGTTATAATCTCTTTTTGAGAGTTGAAATCATCCTTCCTTATTAAGCCCTCGTTTGTGTTAATGTCATGATTTATACTATCATTGTATAATTTCTTCTTCTTTTTATTAATTAATAACTTCATAATCACTGCCCTAGTAATAATAGAACTACGATAACGAGTGTGGCTATTGCTAAAATAATATATGATACCATTGTCATTACTTCCATGAAACTCTTCTTTTTTTTAGGCTCTTTAACAGGCGCGGGCGCTTGGTACTGAGGCTGCGGGTATTGCTGCTGCGTTGGCTGCTGAACGGGTTCCGGTTCAGGGGATTCTTCAATTCCTTTAATCAAATCTTCTTGTTCCATGGATAAGATTTAATAAGTCCTTAATTCTTTTAAATCTTTATGAAGGTCTTGTATGATGAAGTTAGTTACGTACTAAAACATGAGAATAAGTTATTAAAACTGGTTAACTCTTACAAGAATTCTTTTGTCGCAACAACTATTCAGTTCAAACCCTTACTTAAAAGGGTTAAATCAAAAAATAAGGCAGTAGTTCTCGGATGCAACGTCTCTTCTATTAAAGATTTTAAAGGAGATATTATAATTTTTATAGGCGACGGCGAGTTTCACGCTTTAATGATTAAGAAGATGAACCTTAACAAGAAGGTTATTGCTGTTAACCCTTTTAATCTCAGCAAGAGAGAGATAAGAAGGGAGGACATTAAAAAGTTCGAATTCAGGGAAGCAGTAGCAATGGATGCTTTAAAGAACGCTAATAATGTAGGCATTATAGTAACCACTAAGTACGGACAGTCAAGAATGAAAGACGCTGTTAAGATTAAGAAAGACTTGGAAAAGAAAGGCAAAAAAGTTTATCTCTTCCTCTTCGAGACTGTTAATCCTGACGAGTTTTTGAACTTTAAAGGATTAGACTGCTTGATTAACACTGCCTGTCCAAGAATGGCATTGGATGATTACACGAAGTTCCCTGCTCCTGTTATTAATGTGGGGAAAGTTTTATAAGAAGGTTTTTCTCCAAGACTTAATAGATAATATGGATTATGATTATTTAAGCAAGGGATTGGATAACGTTTTTCCCTCCTATCATTTTGGCAAATTATCAGACCAAATTCGTGATTACGAGACTTATGAGTCTCACGGTTCTAAAACTCTGAATCGAGCAGTAATAAGAGAGATTGAGCCTGAGGTTTACGAGAAAGCGAAAAAGGTTAATGAGATTCTAATAAAGGAAGGAGTTAAGATAAGAGAATATATTAAGGAATGCGTTAATGATTTCTTGAAATACTTTGAAAAATATAAGGAAGAGTTTAATCTTGAAGAATCACTCGCGGTTGAAGTGGTTGAGTCCCCTGTTAAAAAAGATTTCACCAAATTAAGCGTTCATGATTGTAATGCTGCAAATAAAATGTATTTCTTAAACAAGTCTTCTATAGAAGATGCCATAGAAGAATTCAACTACGGCTTAACCTTGAATATTAATAACTTGAATATACGCTCGTTAATCTATTATCATGAGATGATTAAGGAAATCACCGGTGAAGAGTTAGACCTTTACGACTGGATTAGGGACACTGTTTCTCATGAAATGATTCACAAGGTGCAGTACGACATTGATAATTTCTGTCTGATTGAAGGCGCTGCAGACTTCGGCTCTTTCATGTTTAACGGCATCAGCGAGCATGCGAAGAGTGTTATTAGGAAGTGGCGCAGGATAGAGAGTGAGAAATACCAGGATTCTGAGAATTGCAGGAAGGAATACGAGCGCGCGCTGGAGCAGTTAACAACTGCACTAGTTTACAAAGAAGAGGCTCATTTAATAAAATACTTGGCAATAAATCTTCGTTTTAAAAGATTCTTCATAGAACCTCAAAAGTACAGGACTAAATATTATAATGAGTACTTAATCATTGAAGGGTTAATGAAGGAAAAGCTTAACAGTGAGGATTTGTCAAAGGCTGATTTAGGAGACTTATTGAACCTATTGTCAGACGTGAAAAGTGTTAAAAAATTGTTCGAAAGTTTTCTAGACAATAAATCTGCTTAAGACAATAATTAATGAACACGCGGGGGGTATTATAACATTGTCGTCGAATCCTCCGAATAATTCTATTGGCGTTAGTATTAGTCCTGCGAATAATGCAGGCAGTAATCCGTAAAAATAGTAGACTATTGCGAAGCAGGTGATGAAGAACGCGCTGCTGCCCTCAAGTGTTTTGCTTCCGTAAATCTTGTGCTTGCCGAACCTTTTGCCTATCACTGTTGAAGCAGCATCACTCACACCTAAAACTAGTACTGACACTGCCGCGACTCTCTGCTCGAAGAATAGTGAAGAGATTAACGCGCCAAGCAGGAAGTAGAAAGAACCCTGCCCGTACTCGTTCTTCCTGCCTATTGACTTTAAATAGTCGTTGATTACTGGAACCTTGTAGCCTCTGGATAATAAGAACCTTAAGTAAATTAACGCGATTAATAAACAAATTGTTAGTGATTGGAAGAATATTGGAGGAGTGATGTATATTAAAAATCCCAGTGTTAATCCGAAGAGTGCGTGAAAAGATTGCCTCTTTAACTCCCTCATTATTTGAAGTAGAATGTAATAAGTTTAATTCCTTAAACGTCAATTGACGAACAAGTCACCACGTTGCTAAAGACAACAACAACGCGCCTACAGGAGGTATTAACAAGTTGTCGTCAACAGGAGATAATAATTCAATTACTGTTAAGGTTATTGAAACAAGAACTGCCTGGAACAATGTAGTTGAAAAGTAAATTATTATAAAGCTGGAGATTAGAAAAGCAGCGCTTCCCTCAAAAGTCTTGTTAGCATAGACTTTATTCTTTGAACCTAACCCCATCATCGTGCTTAACCCGTCGCTGACTCCTAAGACTATAACGCTGGTTGAAGCGTACTCTCTTGGGAAGGGGAAGAGTATTGCAATCAATACTCCGATGAAGAAGTTCATAGCGCCCATGCCAACCTCCATTGGCCTGCCGAATCTGTTTAAGAAATTCTCAATTAGTTTAAAACTATAACCTTTCAAAAGCAAGAGTCTTATTACTAGCCCTGTGCATAAGGTTCCAGTAACTATGAAGACGAGATACCTCTTCCTAATGTAGAGTATTAACAAACCTATTGTAATGCCAAGAACCATGTGGAAGATTTTACGCTGGTATTCGCGTTTCATAACAAGTTTTTAAAAACCACTTGTTTAATAAATTATTGGAGTTGAAACTAGTAATAAAGTATAATAGTGTAATAACCTCTTTTGTTAAAGATGAAGTTAAAGTTTTCAGCACTCTTTTTAACGAGTTAACGCCTGGAATAGCAGTTATTGACGCTGATTTTAAGAGTGTAATAATTAACTCTTCGCTATTAGAATACGTTGGAGTATTGTTCGGATTCCATAACTCAGTAACTGAATTCGAAGGCTTTAATTTCAAGGATTTCATAAATAGTAATGAATCATTTAAGATTAAATGCAGTGACAGGAAGGTATGCATTGAACTCGGGCAGTTAATAAAAGATTCTACTGGTGCGAGTGTTTCGCTTGAGAGTCCTGACAAGACAGTAACGGTTGAACAAGTAGGCAATAAACTATTAGCTTACTTAATAATCTCTGGTGAGAATAAACTAACCCAGAGGGGTTACGCAGTTTCAAATAACGAGTTCATAACATCTGATATTGCAAGAGTCATGGTTGACTTCTCAGGCTGGAATGATAATGGCTTGCTGATTGACATCTTCTGCCACGAGGGTTACATTATAATAGAAGCAGTTCTTAAAACGTTAAACGTTGGTCCTGGTTATTTCAAATCCAAAGAGTTAAGTTTCAAGTTTGAAGAGCCTAAGATTAAGAAGATTAGTTCTGAAATCTTATGCTTCTCTAATGACATGAATGAGATTAAGCTTGCAAAACAAGCAGTTAAGCTTGCAAAAATATTCAAGTATGTTAATTTCGGATTCCATGACTTGGAAGACTTAGATTATAAAATGAAAGAAGAGACGATTGATTACTTAATAACTGCTCTTCCCAGGAAGGTTAATGTTGAAAAATTATTCTTTCAATTAGATTACGTAATGAAGAAGGAAGGAGTTATTGTATTATTAACAAATCATGACATAAGCTCGTGCTCAAAGTATGATTTTAAAATAGTTGACAAAATAATTATTGGCGACAAGAAGCTTTACAAATTGGTGAGAGCGTGAAGCCTAAACTCAGCCAAGTATTCCTGCATAACGAGCAGACGCTGGAGAAAATAAGCAAAGCAGTTAATGCCTCAAAGAGTGACGTAGTCTTTGAAATTGGCGGAGGAAAAGGTGTTCTAACAAAATACTTAGTGAAGGCTGCTAAGAAGGTAATTGTCTGCGAATTAGACGAGAAACTAGTACCATTCATTAAAGAATATACGCTTAACATTATTAACAAGAGTATTTTAAAAACTGAATTTCCAAAAGAGGTTACCTTAATAGTTGGAAACATACCTTACCATTTAAGCGGCAAGATTACTGAAAAAGTATTGAGAGAAGCTAAGCGGGCAGTAATACTTTACCAGAAAGAGTTCGCTGACAGGTTAGTTGCGAGGCCTGGAAGCAAGGATTATTCAAGAATCTCAGTATTAGCGCAGACGCTCTCAAATCCTAGATTATTGTTTGACGTTAACAGGCATGATTTTACTCCAGTGCCGAAGGTTGACTCAACCCTTGTAGAATTCACGCCTAAAAAAAATGAATACGATGAAGGTTTCTTCAAATTCATCAGCATAATTTTCCAGTTCAAGAACAAGACACTCAAGAATGCCTTGATTAATGGGAGGCGCCACTGGACTAAGGAGCAGGATAAGCGGAAACTCAAGCCATTAATTGACAAACTCGTTGACAGAAAAGTAGTTACTCTAAGTGTTGAAGAGTTGAAAAAAGAGTATAAGAAAATAAAAAGATTAATTTGAATCCAATAATTCTGCAAGCTCTCTCTGTTTTTTTAATTCTTCTTGAGAGCTTTTCAAGTCTCCTAATTGGCTGTACAATAAAGCCCTCTGCGCGTAAGCCTCGAGTGCTATTCTTGATTCTGGAAGCATTAGTATTGCTCTTTTGCAGTCATCAAGTGCTTGAAAAGCGTACTTTTTTGACTCGTTTCTCATCTTCTTGCCTCTCATCTTGTCTGCGTAATTGCTTTGCACTATTCCCAGATTTAAGTAAACAGTTGCAATAACCTTTTCAAAATCATGCTCCGGCATGTCAGGCAAGTCTTCAAAGTATTGTTTGAAATCATTCAACACTTTATCTATGCAGAAATCCTTTTTTGTGTTAAGAACAGTGTTAGTCTTTGAACTAATCTCCTTGATTAAATCACTTGCTGCTGTCATAAGAATTTAAGTTCAAATTCCTGTTCTTTTAAAACTTTCTGTTTCAATAAGTTTTTATATACTAAGTTCTCATATTTAATTTATGAGTTGGTTCTTTCCTAAGACTATGGTTGAGAGGAATGAGGAGCAGTTTAACACTAAGAGGATGGAGAACCGTGAAGTCTATCACGAGTTGAACATTCGCGGCGGAGACCCTGAATTACTTCGCACTCAAGTATTGGAACTCGTAGAGGATATGGGTTATGATATTATTATTAACAAGTTCAGCAAGTTCGAGAGCAGCGAGTTTGAGAACATCTTCCAAGCAGGAAGGTTGAAGCCTTTAAGGGCAGTAATGAATGCTGAGAAAAGGGTTGAGACTGGCACAATGTTTCCTTGGATGTGGAAACTAGTAGCTTTCCTTGGATTATTTTCATTACTAGTATACTTGGTTCCGCAGTCAGTCTTTGACGATTTAGGTTTCACGCTTTCAAAGAATTATTTTATAATAGCAGGTGTTGTGTTATTGTTCAGCAGTGCAATCTTATGGTTTGCTAGGAGAATAGACACTATGACTATATGGTTTAAGGCGAGCGGCATCTATAATGTTGAGGATGAAAACACTGACTTTAAAGTAATACTCAGCGGCGCCACTACTAGTGAGGACAAGGTTTTAAGGCGCAAACTTGACGATGAGATAACAGAGATTTTCAGGATAATCAGCAAGAAATACGTTAAGGAGAAAGAGGGCAAGAAGAAGGCAATACTTGAACTGCCTAAGAGCAGCAAAGACTTTGATGTCACGGTTATTAAGAGCATTAACTCTGTTGAAGATGACTTGCGCGGGCTTGATTCGAGGCTTGCAAACGGTGAGATTAACGAAGCTACTTATAATGAAGTTAAGGAAAACTTGGAAGAGAGGAAGCGCAAGTTAGAGACCATTCTAGACCTCATCAATGTTTAATTATTATGAACAAGAAATCTCAGGTTCAAGCAGTCAGGGAAATATTCCAGTTCGGTTTAGGGCTTTTCATGCTCGTAACTATTATTTACATGTTCTATAATAATTTCATACCTACTGTTGCGGATTACGCTTTAACGATTGAAGCAGACAACATCAACTCACACGTGAATTACTTAGTTACTGAATTGTTGGAAGTTGTTAACAGCGAGATAACGAGCGGCAGCTTTGAACTAACTTACGAGATGCCTCGAACCATAGGAGAATACTCATACACTACCTTCTTCACAGCAACAGAATTATGCACTACAATAGACGGGTTGAGAATAAACCAGTGCACAGAAACAAGTTATTCCAACATTTACACTGAAGGGGTTTACATCAGCGGAGGAGAATTAAAGATAGAAGTAATTAAGACAAACGAAGCAACACAGTTATACATGAGTAATTAAGGGCAGTTCTTCTAGAGTTTTCCAGTAATTGTATACTTCTTTCGGCATCCCGTCGTTGTTTTTTAACCCTACTGTTTCGAAGATGTATACTGGGAAGTAGCCGTCGTGCAGGAACGGGCACATTATGAACTCCATGTTTAAGTCCTGCGTTTCTTCAAGCATCCTGTTGAAGAAGACAACTTGTTCTATCTCACTGCTGTCCACTAAACTTAAATCACTGGGCCAGCCGAACTCAGTGAAAGCAATAGGCAAATCACCAGTGTGTTCTTTAATCTCTGTGAAGTAATTATCAGGAATCTCACTCACTGAGTTATAATTAAGGAAAGGGTAGACTGTGAAGCTGACAAGGTCTAACTTGTCCTTGAACAAGTCAATAATACTCCAATGACTTGTTAAATTAAGTCCTGTAAGGTACGCTTCTCCGCGCATCACGTCTAGTTGAAAGATAGTAAACACTTTAGTCTCTGGACTGGCCTGTTTAATCAAATCATATGTTTCACGGTAGAATGCAACAAAGTCATCAAATACGTCAGGGAACTGCACGTATAAATTGTTAACCTCAACGCCGAGAGCTAAATATTTTGGATGATAAAGTTCAGTCCAGTAAAGAACCCAGTCCTGGTAATTAGTGAAGTTAATACTCTCCGCACTGCTAATATCATAACCTAATGCTAATACTATCTCGCCTAAATCTGCTTGATAGGCTAAGTCAACAACGTTGGCATCGTAGTATAATGCGTAAACTCCGAACAACTCGCCCAAGTCTTTAACCTCTGCGAAGAAGTCAACCCAGTCCTGGTCGCTGCTGTCAGGGTGATTCCTTGGAGTATAACCAGCGATTCCAATACTGAAACTCCTCTCACTAATAGGCAGCACTGGTTGAGCAGTGCATCCTAAGATTAATACTATTAATATAATGCTAATTAATTTCTTCACAATATTATTCTCAATGCAAGAATTATTATAAGTATTATTATTATCCATTTTATGAACTTGAAGGCGATCCTTCCAAGAAATTCAACAATTAATAATCCCACTATGATTGAGGCGAGTGTTAAAATGTCAGCACTCATTAATGTGTCAACGTAGTTTTGGTACCAAGGCATTGTTGCATTAGTGAAAGTATCATTAACTGTAGCATTAATTGTCTCGTTCTGGCTGAAACCTAATAAGGGTGTTAGTGCAATAATTAACAATAATATTGTTTTCTTCATGATATGAAAAACCTGTACTTGTCAGCGTCATCTAATTCCATTTTAATCCTTTTAATAATCAACTCTTTAGGATTAGGCAGTAATGATACCCTATTGCTGACGTCTTCAAAGCTTTCAAAAGGCTTCTCTTCCCTGGCTTCAAGAATTGCCCACATGTGCTTCTTGCCAATCCCTGGCAGTAATTCTAACTGGTGAAGCCTCGTGCTTATAGGACCTGCCGTGTTGAAGAAGTCAATCCATTTCTTAGGATTGTTATCAATAATCTTGTCCAGTACTGTGTCAAAGTTCATCTTTGCAGTAGTTGTTAATCGAGAGTAGGGAATCTTTCCTATAACGTGGTGTATCTTATCCCTCTTGTCCGAGCCAATATATACTTCATCCATAGGGGACAGTGTAACCTCTCTCTTAGGAACTATTTCCAGTAATAGTAAGTGTTCTTTGCCAATAACTTGAGCAACAGGTATTCTCTTGCCTTCAAAGGGGTGCCCGTGCTGTAAGAAGTCGAGAACTAACGCGTAATCTTCTCTCATAGGTGATTGTTCTCTTTTTATCATTTTTTACCACTTTTTCTTCTTTATACATAAGGCTTCACTACTTCAAATATCTTTTCAATCTCTTCATCAGTGAAAGGAATAACTCCCATCTGCAAAACAGCGTTTAAATCATCCTTGTCACCCGGCATTATGTCAATTATTTTAATTACTATCTCTTCCTTTAACTTGCTTATACTTAATGCCTTTAACTCTTCTTTTAATTTCTGAACCTTTGCAGGTGTTAGTTTCTTGTAAGACTTTACGTGTTCTTTCGTAAGTTTCTGCTCCATCTCCAAGTCTTTTTTTCCTGATAATATGTCTTTAACCTCTGATTTGGTTACAAACTCTTCATTTAAAACCTCGAAATTCATAATCTCACCAAGTGAACAGGCAGCACGTACAAGTCCTTCTCCTTGTTTAATTGTTTAACTCTTACTCTGTACGCTTTGCCTTTCTTTTCAATAACAGTTGCTGTCTTATCCATGAACCTTCTGTGAATAACGTTTCCTTTAACGCTGGGTTCTACTTTAATCATTACCATATCTCCTTCCTTGAAGGACTGCAGTTGCTTAACTACGCTGACCTTACCCTTATCCCTC
This sequence comes from Nanobdellota archaeon, assembly GCA_016931175.1. Lineage (GTDB taxonomy): Archaea > Nanobdellota > Nanobdellia > Tiddalikarchaeales > Tiddalikarchaeaceae > CG07-land. The sequence goes on along the minus strand of JAFGFH010000026.1, from coordinate 67,883 downwards.
GGCTTCTTGGTCAGTTTCTTCCTAGTCTTCTGCTGCGGTCCGTGACTCCTTTTTACCATAACTTATTTCACTTTTAACTTCTTTTTAATCTCGTCAACGCCGTGTTCTTTCTGACAAGCGTTGCACACTATAAATAATTTGCCTTTCCCTTTTAAATATGTTCCTCTTATTTTGCCCATGACTAGTTCTGTTACGTCTTTTTTGCATACTTCGCACTTAGGCATGGTATTCTAATAATCAAGAACTTTAAGTTTAAAAAGCTTATTACTCATCCATTAACATATTATCTGCTAATCCTCCTCTGAAATTAGGTTTTAATTGTTCTATAATACCAATACTCTTTTTTTTCTTGTCTAATTCGTATTCTGTTCTCTTCTCGTCAATGCAATCCCATAAATCACTTAATATTAATGCTTCTCTTCTGATGCTTTCAATCGGCGAATTCGTTGAGCCCCCGAATACGTCATCCATTCTTCCTAACACGTACATTGTATAACAGACTTCTTTTTCATCTTCTTCTCTTATTATTTCAACGTCCAAGTCTTTGCCAATCACAAAGTATTCCTGGTAATCTAATTCCTCACTAGTGTACAAGCTCCAACTGGCAGAGCTTATCCTCTTCAACTTGTTCACTAATGGAATGAACTTATTATTTAATACATTCATAAGATTTTATTCTTCAAATTTTTAATTTAATAAAGCTTTCTTTCCTAGAATAAGTCCTGCATCTTTTTCAGGTTGAAGTTCTTTTCCAATCCTTTCAGTTTGCGAGGGTTCATCTTCTTGCTTAATTTGCCTAATTGCTTGAAGCTCTTGATTAATTCGCGCACCTCTTCCTCGCTCACTCCTGCACCGAACGCTATTCTCTGCACTCTCGTGTCAGTGACTAGGCTGGGGTCTTTTAGTTCGTCAAAGGTCATGCTCTGCATTATGTGCTCGTAAGTCTGCATCTTTCCTTCCTGCAGGTCAAGTATTTCCTTCGGCATTCCCATATTAGATACTCCTGGTATCATGCTCATTACTTTGCTCAAGCTTCCCATTTTTTTTATGCCCTGCAATTGTTCGTGAAAATCGATGAGGTTGAACTCTCCTTTGAAGAACTTCTTGCTCGCCTTCTGCGCCTCTTCTTCAGTGAATGCTTCCTGTGCTTTCTTCAAGAGTGTCTTGATGTCGCCGAGTCCGAGTAATTGTCCGACGAAGCCTTTAGGGTCGAACTCTTCCAGTTCGTCAATCTTCTCGCCTGTTCCTATGAAGACTATTGGGCTTTCCGTCTCGTAACAGGCTGTGAGCGCGCCTCCTCCCTTCGCAGTTCCGTCCATCTTTGTGAGTATGACGTTCTTTACGTTAACTAGTTTTTTGAAGCTCTGCGCTTGAACCTTCGCGCTTTGCCCTATATCTGCGGGTATTACTAGTATGCTTTCCTGCGGCTGGAGTTCCCTCTTTATTCCTTTTATCTCCTTGCTTAACTCGTTGTCTAACGCGTCGCGTCCCGCACTGTCCGCGATGATTAAGTCATACTTGTTAAACTCTTTCTCGTACTCGTGTATTATCTTTTCAGGATTCTTCTCCTTCTCGTTTATGTAATAAGGCACTTGTATCTTCTCTGCTAACTGCTTGATTTGCTGCATGGCTGCTGCCCTGTAAGTATCAAGTCCTAATAGTGCTACCTTGTACCCGCGCTTCTTGTAATACTTGGCGACTTTAGCAGCAGTGGTTGTCTTACCGCTTCCGAACAATCCCACTAAGAGTATCTTGTAGGGTTTCTCGTTAATGTCCAAGTTTTTTCCTGTTCCCACTATCCGGGTTAGTTCGTCATAGATTACGTAAAGGAATTGTTCGCGCATCGTGAACTTTAATCCTTTCTCTTCTTTCACGCGCTTCTTGATGTGTTCTGCGAAGGATAATGCTAGTTCTGTGTCAACGTCGCTCGTGATTAATGCCTTTTGCAGTTCTTTTAATACGTTGTCTAATAATTCGTCGTCGAAGTGGCTTGTGCCTTCTATCTTCTTCAGTATTCCCCTGAGTTTGTCCTGCAAGTCTCCTAGCATATTTTATTAAGTTGTTTTTTTCTTTTATAAAAGATTTGTTTAAAAAAACACTCACTATTTAGTAGTGAAAAGATTTATAAAAAGAATTTTGTCTAATTTTAGACTACAATGGGTAAATTAAGGAAGATGGCAGTTGCAGCGTTGAGCGGTTTAGCCATTGCGTTAACTGGCGGAATCGCAGGTGCTTTTTTAATTCCTGCTTATGCTACAGCGATTGCTCTTCCTTCCTGGATAGTTGGTTTAACGACTGCAGTTGCCGGGCCAAGTTATCACATGAAGACTTATGATGAGAAGGAATTAGGTTATTTCTTAAAACACGCTCCTGAAGGTTCAGAACTTCCTTTTAAGAGGAAATACTTAGAGTACATGGGTGTTTTTCACTCTGATAATAACAGGGTTGATTTTGCTCCTAATTTAGAGTATACTTTGATTAAGGCAGGACCTAATAGTGTTCAAGTTCACCAGAACGGTGACATGACTCGTCCAACTACTTTTGTTCCTGACAGGGTAACAGGCGGTGATACTTTCAGGGTTGTTTATTCAAGACTCCCGGATTATAACAAGAAACCAAAGGTTAACACTAAGAAGATGACACCCCAGCAATTGCAGGACATGCGAAACGAGCAGTTAAGAGCAAGAGTCAGAGCAGCAAGAACAGCACCAGCACCAGTGCCAGCGCTGCCAGTTCCAGGACTTGGACCAGGAGGTAATATGAGTCCTGAGGAACGTAATTTTATTGCGAGTGTGACTCGTAAAGCAGAAGATTATCGTAATAATGCTGGAAACGCTGCTGCCCAAGCAGGAATACTTGCTGCAGCAAGAGTTGAAAGAGATGCACTTATAGCAATTCACCCAGACAGGGAAGTATTGTATAATAATTTGATTGGGAGAGAGTTTAATTTACCATAAGATGAGGAGATAGTATATGTCGATGAGAGATTACCTTGAAATGATAAGGATTGCAGATGAAATGAAGGAAAAAAGAGCTTTGGAGAGAAATGTTCAAGACTTAACTAATTTAGTCAGTGTTATTAGCGGCGCGGTTAATTTAACTCCAGGTGGAGCAGTTACTGTTTATACCACTCAGCAGAGTGTTAGTATTATTCCAGGAGTTAGCACTGGTTTTAGAGCAATTAACGGGCACGATTACGACTTAACTAGTGAAACAGTTCCAGGAGTAGCACCACCAGTATCATACTGGGACGCTGCAGGACAATTATACCAATCCTTAAACGGAGCAATGCCTAACGAAGAAGTTCAAGCAAAGATAGCAACGAGTTTATACAACAGACAAGACTTGAACATAGGCAACTTACTAAATCATATTCGAGCACAGGTGAAAAACAATTCATTTGTGATTGATAGAATAACAAAAGAATTACTGAAGATATAAGGAGGTGAGAAAAACATGGCAGATTTAAATATAAAAACATACCCACTAGGCACAGCAAATGTACACCTTGGGCCAGCAGCTCCAGGAGGAACAGATGTAGTGAGAGAAGGACGCACATATATGGATGTAGCTACAGAATTAGTAGAATTGGAAATTATGTATGAGCAAGGATTACCAAACAGAGCAGCTACCACAGCATTAGTCGAACCAGAATTTATAACAAGAACAGCAGCAGCAGAATATTTGGATACTGAAAGTCCACTTAGTACAAAAATGTCCAAAATAAATACGAAAATCAAAGGTATGGGTAAAGGTTTGGATTCAGTACTAAAGCAAATAGTAAAACTAAAGTAATAAAAAAATAAAGGAGGTGATTAAAAATATGAAATGGAATATTAAAGCATTTTTTACAAAAATGTTTGGAAAAGCACCAGCAGTTCCATCAGGAGCAGCAGGAACAGATGTAACAGTGTATACTATTCCTCTAGGCACACCAAATGAGCATGTTGGACCAGCAGCCCCAGGAGGAACAGATGTACTGATAGCAGGCCAAACTTATATTAATGCAGCAAAAGAGTTAGTAGAATTGGAAGCTATGTATGAGTTTGAACTACCAAACAGAGCAGCTGCAGCAGCATTAGTTGAACCAGAAATGATAAGAAGAGAAGCAATGGCATTATACATAAAAATTGAAAACCCAGTTAGTCGAGCAATTATAAGTAAGGAATTAGCACTTGGCAGAATGGGAAAAGGTATAGATGCATCATTAACTGAAATAGTGGAAAAAATGTAAAAGGTGCTTAAGGAATGATAAATGCAGAATCCTTTGAATTTAAGGGGCGCAGTGTTAATTTGAAAGAGGAAAAAATACCTGATGATAAGTCTATATACTTGCTAGAAGATGCTTCTAAAGTAAATATTAAAGGATTAGATTACTTTAGTGCTGCTGAGAAGATTTGTTTAGAAGAGATTAAAAAGGAATATAATTTAACAGAAACAGAAGCGAGAAAGTATCTAGATTTATCTATTATTTCAAGAGATGCTGCTTTTTTATATTTAAACTTTAACAATACAAAAAATTCTACTCAAGAACAACTAGATGTTATTGTTAATCAGAATAATATTATCATTGACCAGAATAATTCTATTAAGAACCATAACACTAGGAGGGAGGAGGAAGAGTTTAAGACTAATTTTGAGGTTGTTCAGGCTTGTAATTCTCTTGATGAATTATTAGAGAAGACAGGAGGGTCTGTTGCTGTTTTACAAAGGTTCTACCTAAACAATGGCAAGATGAGTGAAGTTAGTCCGGAGCAATTATTGAAGACTTTCAAGAATATTAAAGAAACTCTTTTAAAGAACGTCCAGTACAGAAATCAAAATAGTTATTATGAGACGCTAAAGGGTTTAACTGAGTCAAGTATTGAACCAGCAACGAGCAGTGTGCCTGAGAGATTGGTGTACAGAGACAAGAATATTCGTTATTTTAACACGCCTGAAGAATTAAAAAAATATTTTATTGAAAATCTTGATAAACTCTTCTTAGAAGACAGTGTTAAACAGCAGTTTTACGAATTCGATTACTCTTTTAATAATTTAAAGGACTTAAGGGAATTAGTTAGGAAGGTAGAAGTAACTAATTATGTTACTAAAATAAATGAATACTTTGGATTATTAAATTTAGAAGGGGCTGATAAATTCTTTCAAGCAAAGCCTGAAGAGTTGCAAGATGTTGAAAGCAAAGTAGATTCTATGCTGAATAATTTATTCTTATCTGATCCTCAAAAGAAAGAATTTAGTGAAGTTCTGAAAAATAAGGACCTTAAAAGGTTAAAAACAATGTTTTCAGAGATAAAATACCCTCCAAGTAAGAAGGAAGATTTTGAGAACTACTTGGTATGGATTAATAATTTAAATAAAAGCTGGGGAGGTTCAACTTACTCGTCCTATAATGTTACAAAAAGAATAAATTATTCTGATATTCTTAAAACAACAACGGATTTCTTAAACTCATTAAGCGCGGGATACTTCAAGGAAGGAGTGATGGATGATGCATTAGAGGAGTTGGGCAAGTACGAGTTCAATAATGACAAGTTCTATATTAGAAACAAGTTTTCAAAGAAGCAATTAAGAGATGTTGAGAAAGTAATAAGTGAAGCCTTTGAAGATGTTAAGGATTTGAAGCCTGTTCTTAAATCAATCCAGAAGAGTTTCAGCAAGACTAAGAAAATGGAGGACGTTAAAAACTTAATAGACGAGATATTGTTGAGTAATAAGTTAATATCAGGATACAAATTAGAAATTAAAAATAACAAGATGATTGCTCCTTTCAAAGACTTTTACGATGCTAGTATGATAGGATTCTACAAATCAGTAACTACTCATTTAAGAGAACTTGATGAGAAGATGGAAGAGTTAAAGACAGCAGGAGCCAAGATACCTGATGACTTAATCCAGCAGTTACAAAATCTGCAGAACGTAACAATCGACCCTGCAATGATTGATAATACTGTAAAACAATCAATAGCAAGCAGTGGAGTATTAACTAAAAAAGAGTTTGATGAAAAAATTAAGGAAGTGGAAGATAAGGTAGATGGTTATCAGACGAATAATTCATTAATATTGTTAGGCTTGACTAAAAAAGTAATGGGTGAGGATGAATGACGCTTGATAATGTTAAGCTTGAAACCAAGTATTCTCAACAATTCATAGAATATGTTCTTACCCAGATGCCTGATAATGGAGGAAATGTTTCCACATTAGACAATAACATGTTCGAGTGCTTTGTGATATTAAACGATTTAGAGATTAAATACTTAGACCCGAAAGCAAAAGAAGAGTTGAAGTCTTGGGCTGAACATGAGAACGGGAATAAAGGAATGCTTGCAGTAATTTTCCCTTACGCTAAGCTGAATGCAGAAGCGAGAGTTCTTTCCAATAAAATAATCAAACAAGTATACGATGAGGTTAATCAGCACAATGCCGGCACTACTGACCCTGCTGATATGAAGGATTTCAAACAAGAACTAATGTTTAAAGCTATTCAAATAAGAAGAGAAGAGAGTGAGAAGAGCGTTGTTCCCCAAGCATTGGATGATGTTTTAAACACTTACTTGGTAAGTGATGGGATGGGCAATTTTACTGAGAAGCCTGGAATCAAAAAAATATACGAAGAAAAGATAAAGGAGAAAAAGTTCGAGTTCACGGACAAGTCTGATTTAGAGGCTTACTTTAATGAAGTAACACTTGATTTTGAAATGGTTTTCACTGAAGTTAATGGATTAATGAATGAACCAGAACCTTATCAATCATTCACTGATTTTATAAACAACTTTAAAAATTATTTTAAAGAGAAATCCGATGAAGCAGTTAACGGTTTTGATGAAGCCTCATTTAATAATTGGAAGCAGGCAATGGACATAGAGTTCAATTACTGGACTAAAGTCAGCAAAATGTATAATAATTTATTATTAACTGGTGAGAGGGAGAAGGCGAACACTTTTTACCACAACTATTATAGTGCACAACAGCAGAAAATATTGAAAATGCCAGGATTAGAGGAAAGTCTTAAAAATGAGATAATCTCCCTAACTAATATGGTTAATCAGAGATTAGGTAAGTCAAAGAAGGAATTTGAAAAATTTGTATGGGCAATGGCTCAAAAAGAGGCGAATAGATAATGAGTGTTCAATCAGATGTCTTAGATAAGGTATTAGAGCAAAGATTTAAGGGAAGGATTACAGATATTAAGGGTTTTATTCAATACTTTAAGCAAGAGGTTGAAAATGATCCGGTGATGGATTTGAATACTGCTTTAGGATCCCTTCTCATATACGCTGATTCATTAGTTAATAAATACCAGCCTTCTAGTCCTGCACCTGCTCCTACTCCTGTAATTGTTCAACCATCTGCTCCTATTATTACTTCTGCTCCTGTTAAGATAGACTATACGGACTTAATAGATTTCTTGAAAAAAGCTACAAGCAGAACAAGCGATTCAGAATTCAGCCTAGACAATGTCAGCTTTTATGACATTTACGAAGGATTAGGTTCAGTAACATATGATGATATTAAGAATTGTTTAACTCCTGAAATGAAAAGCTTAGAGGATGAAATCCAGCAAGCATTCACGTCAGCAGATAAATCACTTGATTTTGATTTGAGAAGGATTAGAAACAAGGTTTATTCCAACATTACAAAACATGTAACCAGGATATTAACGGACAATAACTTAGAAGAGTATGAATATTTAAGGGACGCATTTAACGAACAAATTGCATTAATTAAAGAGTATATTACACTATTAGAAAAAGATGACTTCAAAAACTACGAAGAATTTGAAGGCGACAGGTTCAACCCTAAAAAACCCAATGGCATAATAGAAAAAGAACTTGCTACAGCCTTTAAAAAAATAGACAACATAGAACAAAAATTAGACAATTTAGCACAAGGAAGCGGTAGAAGGAGTGCAGGAACCAATAGAACAGTATCATCCACAGGAGCTTCAATGATGATTCTCCCGCAAAGAGTTATAGTAAACGGCAATTTAAAGCCAAGAGATAATTTATCCTATTTCTTCCAAAATGGGGACCAAGTATTAAGAGAAGACCACGTTGGCAAAGTAGTTCCTGAATTCTTAATTCAAGGACAATTAAACCCAGGAGAAGTCTTAGAAACACTAACTTATAATAGTAGTCTTCAAATAGATAATATTACACTAATGTTTGATAAAAAGCATGAAGTTGAGATATCAACACAATCCATAATCGACCACTTAACATCTCTTAAATCAAAACCTCCTCAAGAACTGCAGGACATATTATCCATTGACAAAGACCATGAGAGTAAAACACACGGCAATTACTTCAACACTCCAATTATAAAACTAAAATACTCCTTGGATATGTTAGTAAACGATTTGTTCCCAGTATTTAATGCAATATTTGATGAAGCAGTAAATAACAATACTTTCTCAATTGCTCAAGCATTTCATTACATAGGGGCATTAATAATGCCTAACAGAGCATCAGACGTAAAGTGTTCAAAGAACGATACTTATGCAGGCTCATTCGCACTAGATGAAAACTTATTAAATTATATTAGATCAAATCATAACCTGCCTCAAACCCCGCAGCAAGTAACTCCAAGAGATGCAACAAAGACATTCAAGCACGGGTGGTTGGATGACCTAGCTCGCGACAAGGTTGATAGGCAGAGAAAAGAAGTATTCGAAGCGTACAAAGCATTATACTTGCTTAAGAAATTGCAGGATAACTCAGATGCTGATTTCACAACAGGTAACTTCTCAATATCAGCAGATGTAACAATGAACCCTTAAAACAACTTCTTTAATACGTCTTCTTTTGTGAAGACTTTCAAGTCCTTATATTCTTGGCCTGTGCCGAGGAACAGTATTGGTTTTTTAATAGTGTAACCAACGCTTAGTATTGCTCCTCCCTTATCATCCACGTCAGTCTTCGTTAAAACTACATAGTCTACCCTGATTTGCTCGTTGAACTTCTTCGCCTGTTCTACGACGTCGTTGCCTGTTAACGCGTCAGCAACGAAGATTGTAATATCAGGATTGTTCACCTTCTTAACCTTATGCAACTCGTCCATTAAATTAGTATTAGAATGCAACCTCCCTGCAGTGTCAATGAGTACAACATTAGTCTTATTCTTCTCAGCATACTTAACAGCGTCGTAACCAATGCTCGCACTGTCACTCCCGTAACCGCCAGCTACTACGTGAACACTTAACTTGTCACCGTGGTGCTTCAATTGTTCAATGCTCGCAGCCCTGAAAGTATCACCAGCAGCCAAGACGCAGGATAACTTGTTCTTCTTAAAATATTGCACTAATTTACTAATCGTTGTAGTCTTCCCGCTCCCGTTAACACCAACAATCATTATAATAAAAGGCTTCTTAGCTTTAATACTCTTCAAAAAATCAGTCTCCTTAACTTCAATTAATACGTCATTGAACGCCTTACGCAAAGCTGAACTGATTACTTGCTTGAAGTTCCTCTTAACACTCTTGCCTACTAATTCACTGCTTAATTCCTCCTTTACCTTACTGATTACTTCAGCACTGACATTGGACTGCAATAGTAATAATTCAAACTCCCAGAATATGGTGTCAAAACTCTTCTGGTCCAAGGTCTTCTCAGTAACTACTTTTTCAACTTTTTTGAAAACGCTTTCAATCTTCTTCTTTAAGAAATCAAACAAGACTATTTCACCTTCTAAGTTCAAGAGTTAATCTCTGCAATTCAGGCTCTAACTCGCGCATCCTCGCAACGAAGTATTGAGCATTACTATTCAACCTGTTAATCAAATTATCCGCTTCGTCAATCCTTTCCTGAACGTAATCCTTAGCCTTCATCATATCTTTTCCTACGACTACGCCGCTGCCAACACCAACAAGTACTTCCTTAACATTCTTAATGTTAGCTTTAATGAATAATCCCTCGCTTAAAGGCACGAGCATCTCCTCATCCTTTTTGCTATTGCTTAAAGCAGATAAAGTCTCCTTGGCGCGTTCAAACTCTGATATTCGCAAGTTCAGCTCTTGAAGTTCAGCATCAATGCCTGCTAATTGCTGCCTTAAACCTTCAAACTCGTAACCTAACTGCTGCAATAACTGTTGCTTCTTTTCCTTATCCATATCACTCATTCCAAGCACCTTCTATAACCATCATTTCAGGACCTGTCATAGCGTTTGACACAATAACCCCATTCTTATTAAATACTAACCCAGCTTTAACAATATTGCTCTTATTATTAACAGTGGCAGATTCTAACTCTACTCCCAAGAATTTAGTAATCTCCTCCCTCTCCTTTGGCTTAATAGCAGGGTTAACAATCGCCTTCTTTCCAAAAATTACGAGGTTAGCGCCGACAGTACCTACTCCTGCAACAGAGGATTTTAACACCTTAAACTTTAATGACTCTAACTGCTTAATTACTTCCTCCTCAAAATTAGGATTCACCACGACCAAGTCATCCTTGAAACACATATTATTGCCTAAAGCGTTAAGCCTGGTCTTAAGAATTACGAGCTTTAAACCCTTAATACTGGATAATGTCTTCTTTTCAGACTCATTTATTATATCAGGAGCGAACAAGAACTTGTTATTCCCGTTCAAGAATATGCTTAAAACGTTTGAGCTGTAAACATTAGAAACTATTATCTCAGTCTGCAACTCCTTCTTAATAATCTTCTTAACCTCTTCAGACGTTATCGTGGGCACTATTGTAATCTCGTCTGTTGTGTAAAAGAACAAACCAACATTAGGGTTATTGTAAAAATTAATTAATTGCATGACTATACTTTTACTTCTTCTTAGGCTTAGCAGTTTTCTTTTTAGGCTCTGACTTCTTCTCTGTTTTAACAGCAACTTTTTCTTTCTTCTCAGACTCTTTCTTCTTGTCTTTTTTACCTTCTTCTTTTTCCTTGTCCGTCTTGAAATCCTCAGTTAATTCTTCCAAACCTTTGCCTTTCTTATCCTCTTTCTCCTTCTTCTCTTTCTTCTCCTTCTTCACGTAAAGAGGTGCTCCTTCCAAGTTAACGAAGACTTTCCCATCTTTAAGGTTTTGAACAAAGACGCTGACCTTCGCTGGCGGCCTGCTTCTGCTCCTGTTCCATAATGCTTCGTTTAACTCATTGCCTATTAACACGCTGCCTTTCTCAGCACGAGTGTTCTTTTCAATAAATTTTTTGATAGTAACTATTGCCCTGCTAGCTTTCCTGTTAATAGGAACTCTTGAAACATCCTTAGTCAAATGAATATTATACCTTCTAATTTCAAAATCTTTAACCATTAATTTACACCTTTATCTTCTTTTTTCTCCAATGCCTTCTCATCTTAGGATTAACTCTCCAGCTTGAAACGTGCATGCTCCTCTTCAACCCGCCATACTTTCTTAAAACAATCCACCTCGGAGCTACTCTGTAACTTCTCTTAGCACTCACTAGTTTAGTTTTAAGACTGGACACCTTATTTCTTGTCAACCTTACTCACCTTATAAGCAGTATTATCTAATAATTTAACAGCCTTAGGAGTTAATTGCCTTCCTTTCTTGCCGTTCTTCATAATATGTTCAACCATGCCTTCCTTCTCTAATTGCTGAAGAATAGTTCTTATAATCTTCCCGCCGCCTTTGAAAACCTTCTCCTGAACAACTCCCCTGTTCTTCCTTCCGCCGTATTTAGTCCTTAATCTTTGAACACCTTTAGGCCCGTGAACGTACAAGCTTCTTAGAATACTAGCAGCCCTGATGTACCAGAAATCTTCCTGTATTGGAGGCATCTCCTTGCTCATACCTGTCTTAACAAATCTGCTCCAATCTTCAGGCTTAATTGAAGGATTCTTCTTCAATTCTTCTTTTAAGCCATTAATCAGCTTTTCCGGTTCTACATCGTAAACATTTACCATATTTAACTATGGAAGAACGATTATTCTTTTAAAAACTTTTCTCATTCTTGTCCGAATTTAATCGTTTGAATAGGGTTTCCTAACTGATCCAATAAGGTTAAATTATTTACATTTAATGTTAGGAACGGTCCTTCTGTAGATATATTAGTAATATAATGTTTTAAATCTTCAACACAAACGTCTTGATTAAACTTTCCAGAAAATTTTATTATTTCTTTATTTTCCTGAGACATCTTTAACCTTACATACTCTGTTATCTCATATAATACTCCTTTGAAAAATAATCCTATCTGGTAGCATGCCCCATTGTTAAAAGTAGGTGAAAACTCTTGCATAAAACCTCCAACCTTAAAGTAGTGCACTGCAGGTAGAACACTAATTTTAGGATTAGAAACGTCTTGTTTCTCAAGAAATTTGATTACTCCAGTAGTGCTGATTTCATTCCCTTTAGGTATAACATTTATTCCTTCTAATTTTATAAAGTCCACGAGATTCATGAGCCTTACAATAAGCGTTTCTCTTTAAAAACTTTTCTCACCGATAGATTTAAAATACACTATTGGTAAGTTTTGAACTTATGGCAATATGTGAAATTTGCGATAGGGAAGTAGAGGACACAGTTGTTTGTTCGCAATGCGGCGTAGAGTTCTGCGAGTTCTGCGGGGACACTGCAAGCAAGGTCTGCGATATGTGCAAACAGCATGAGAATGATGACGACTCAATCGACGACTTCGGAGATGAATATTAAAATATGAAGAAGACTAATTTGCCTGTTAGTTCAGGAGGCATAGTGCAATACTTTGATGATACTGCATCAAAGACTAACTTAACACCTAACCAGGTGATAGTCTTAACTCTTGTTTTAATAATACTAGTCGTTATGCTTCGCTTAACGAACATATTCGGTTTTTAATAATTGTAATTCTTTTTTTTGTGTTTTTTAGCAGGGTATTAGAAGTAATGTTTTAAAATGATAGAGTAATTCATTTATCTATGCACTTTTTTGACGCCTTATTTAACCCAGGCACTATTGCAGTTATAGGAGCCAGTGCTAAGAAAGGAAAAGTAGGCAACGTTGTTTACAACAACCTCTTAGGCAATAGTTTCAAGGTTATTCCAGTTAATATTAACAGCAGGATAATAGGATTAGTAAGGGTTTACGAGCGAGTAACGGATTATAAAGGTGATGTTGACTTAGCAGTGATTTGCATTCCTGCCCAGTTCGTTCCAGCAGCTTTGGAAGACTGCGGCAAGAAGAGTATTAAAGCAGTTATTATAATAAGCGCTGGGTTCGGAGAGGTTGGGAACAAGGAATTAGATGACAAGATTTGCAAGATATGCTCTGATTATAAAATTGAAGTGTTAGGTCCTAATTGTTTAGGAGTAATTAATACAAAGAACAAGCTCAACGCGAGCTTCTTCAATGGAACTCCTAATTATGACAAAGTAGCCTTCGTAAGCCAATCAGGAGCTTTAGGGGTTGCAGTCTTGGACCAGGCGATTAAGGAAGGCAAGGGTTTTAGCAAATTCGTAAGCGTTGGCAACATGTTAAACACTTACTTTTACGAGATAGTAGAGTATTTGAATCAGGATCCTGAAACAGATGTTATCTGCTTATACGTTGAAGGTTTGAAGAAAGGTAAGCAGTTTTTAAGAGTTGTTAAACACGTTAAGAAGCCGGTTATTGTATTAAAGGCAGGCAGGACTAAGAGTGGTGAGAAGGCAATAACTAGCCATACTGGCAGTCTTGCTGGAAGCAATAAGGTTTATAACGGGGTTTTCAAACAGTTCAAAGTCTTCACAGTTGATAATATTGAAGAGATGTTTTTCCTTGCAGACTTGTTAAGGAAGATTAAGAAGCCTAACTCGAATAAGGTATGTGTGCTTACTAATGCTGGAGGACCTGGCGTATTAGCGAGCGACAGCTGCGAAGAGAAAGGTTTAGAATTGACTGGACTGCCTAAACCTGTTGAGAAAAAGCTTGAATCTGTTCTTCCAAGCAATTGGAGTAAGAGCAACCCTATTGATGTTATAGGAGATGCTAAAAGTGACAGGTACAAGAGTGTGTTATCAATTCTTTCAAAACAGAACTTTTTTGACATATTATTCTGCATATTAACTCCTCAGGACATGACTGAGCCTGAAGAGACTGCTGAAGCACTCGTACAATACGCTAACAAGGAAAAGGATAAAACCGTTTTCGCTTGCTTTATGGGAGGGGAAAGAGTGGAAAAGGCGAAAGCAATTCTTAATAATAGTAACATTATCAACTTCAAAGAACCTTATGATTTCGCAAGACTAGTGTCTAAACTAGTAAGTTTTTAAAATACTAGTATTAAAGTATTAAGTTAATGAAATTCAGAATAAGCTTTATCTTCTTATTAATAGTAGTAGGTTCTATATTCTTTACAGGATTAGACTTCACGCATCACGCTCATAACGGCTGGTTATATTACCAGATGATAAAAGAAGGGAGATACATGAGCCAGGACCCTTACTTTGGAAGCCAGATAACTTACGCTTATGGAATACCTGCTTACGCACTAGCAGGACTTTTATGGTTCTTTTTCGACATACACAGTATTAGTGTAATACAAGCATTAATGCTAATAATCACTTATATTATCTTAATTAAATGGTTCAAGCAGGACAGGTGGGTCAGCTGCCTCATATTTTTGAATTATTTCTTCACAATATTTGACGCTTACCCTGCTCATTTCAGCAACTTCTTGTTCTGGATAGCCAGTTATGCTTATTATAACAAGAAGAATTGGTGGCCAGTAGCACTGCTAATCTCAGCATTTAATCACCCTTACACTTTAATATCTTCTTTGTTCTTCGTTGTAAAAGTTCCTGCTTTAGTAATTCCTGAAGCTTTAATACTCTCTTTTTACATAATAGCAAGCAAAGTATTCACGCAAGGAATATTTATTCCAATCTATACTATTTTCATGGGTGTTGCAAGGGTAGTGTTGAACTTGCTTCCCATACTAATCTTAACAGCGCATAATAAGATAAACATTAAAGATTACAAGATTGTCAGGGACATTACTCAGTACAAGATTACAATACCAACATTATTGATAATATTATTAATATGCATTCCTATTCTGATAACTCTAACTATTTACGTTCTAGTCTTCCAGCCGACAAACGTTGTTGATTTTACAATGTTTGAAGGAATCCCAGTAATTAACGGCACATTAAGAGTGGTTGATTACTTATACTTGCCAAGCGTTTTCGTCCTCCCTTACCAGGGTTATAATCTTGAAGCAGGCAGTTTCAGGGAGAATAATCCTCAGCACATGGTTAAGACTTACTGGGACACTGTCCAAGACTATGATGATTTCTTAACAGGCAAGAATATTAGTTACGTCTTATTCTGCAAGATGTGCAATCCTCAAAGCAATGAGAAGGAAATGCTTGAAGAGAATCATATTCTCGTATGGCAGAACGATTATTATTCAATGTTCAGTATTAGTTAAAGTATCCATCCTAGCGTCTACTATGTAATAATTGTTCTTGTCAAAGATTATTGGGTTCAAATCAAGTGTTAATACTTTATTCTCTACTGCGAACTTTGATAATTTAACCAGTAACCTCTTAAGCAGTGTCTTGTTCACTTTTGGCTGGTTCCTGAACCCGTTAAGCAATTCCTTCATCTTTAAATCATTAATCATCTCCTCAGCGTCTTGTAAGTTGATAGGGCATGCTCTGAAGCTAACGTCCTGTAATAATTCAACAAAAACTCCTCCCATTCCGAACATTATAAGCGTTCCAAAAGAGGTGTCATTCGTTACTCCAAGTATTAATTCAACACCTTTGAGTTGTTCCTGAACAACTACGCTCTCTCCTAAAAGCATTAACCTGTTGAACTGCATTAAAGCCTCTCTCTTGTCTGTAATATTCATTACAACCCCGCTGACTTCAGTTTTATGTGTGTATTTTTCACTGTCTATCTTCATAACAATGGGTTTGTCAAGCTTGTCAAAAGCGCTTAAGAACTCGTTCTTGTTCTTGCACTCGTAGAAGCGGACAACGTTGAAACCCCGCGTCTTCATGAATCTTAAAGAGTTGCTTAAACTGAGCATGTATAATCGTAAAACCCAATAGTTTTAAAACATTACCTTTAAAAAAACTAAAACCACCTTAAATATTATTACGGCCCGGTAGCTCAGTTTGGATAGAGCGCCTGCCTTCTAAGCAGGAGGTCGAGGGTTCAAATCCCTTCCGGGTCAATATGATAAAGACAGGATTAAGGAACAGTTCTTTAATAATTGCATTTTTAGGATTCTTTTTATTAATACTCATACCCTTATACTTAATCTTCTACTTATTCTACATTTATTACAAAATAGTTGCCATGCCTTTTTTCTTAATATTCATGCCACTAGTAGCATTATCATTGTACTTGTTATATGTTGCAATATTCATAATTGAAGCTAAGATAGCTGAAAACATACTAAATCATAAGATTAAGGAGGGATTATTCAAGTTTGACAAAATCACTCCAGCCACTTTCCAGTTCAGCTTTAATGATATAATGAACAGGATGATAGAATCACTTCTTGACAAATTGTTAATACCTAAAGGAATGATTGCAGAATTCTTATTTAACTTATTCGGGCTTAAAAGAGGCAAAGGCATCATGTTCTCCACCCCTTTAAACGACCCTTATCTTACAGAGATAGGAGACAATGTTATAATAGGCAAGAATGCTTTAGTGCTCGCGCACTTCATAGTTAATGACACGGTTTATTTGAAGAAGACGAAGATAGGGAATAATGTTACCATAGGCACTAATTCAATAATAAGTCCAGGAGTAACGATTGAAGACAATGTAATCGTCGGCGCTGGAAGCTTTGTCAAACAGGACAGTGTTTTGAAAAAGAATAGTTTATACGCTGGAAGCCCTGCAATCTTAAAGAAGAAATTATCCATTAAACGTTAATGTTTAACAACTCGTTAACCTTTTCTTTTATGCCGTTCAATTCCTCTAAGTACCTGTCAATCCATTGAAGAATTGTATTCTGGTAGAATAGTTTCAAATAATTTGGCAGGAAACTCTTCAAAAGCATGCTGTTCCTCCAAGTCTTATTATAATCCAACTCGATAGTGTATTTCACTGAGAATTTTCCCGCTGCCTTGTCACCTTTAACGTACCAAGTAAGCGTGCTGCAGTCAAACCTTAACCTGGAAAAATTATCTAAAGTTTTGTAAGCAACCCAGTCCCACTCAACAGCCGTAGCACCGTCAGCGCTAATCTCATTATGAACGTAGCGAGTCTCTTTACAAATAAGATTCCACTTTTCAATCAATGCATTATAAAGCTCAGCATAGTAAGTTCCAAGCTTGACAACACTTCCCTTGTTTTTAATACTGAACTTAGCAACGGGAATCTCGCAAGACTCAGCAATCTCATTAAAATCCATAAAGAATATATAGAAAGGTTTAGATTAAAAAGATTATTGAAGGGCTTACCTGAATTTAGGACAGTTGCGGTTTTCAACATCAACAGTTACGTTGCCATTTTTGGCTGAATACATTACATCAACAACCGGCACTCCATTCTTAAGCACCTTATAAACTCTCGTAGCGTTTAAGTCAAACGCGTCACCAATGTTTTGTGAACTTATATCCGTGTAAGTGCCTTGTCCGAACTGCTCCATTGCCTCATTCTTAATATATCTTTCAAACTCTTGAGCACTCATCCTGTCAACAGGCTTGCCTACTTCAAAAGTTTCCAGCTCTTGACTTACTGGTGCAATCTTTTGCTCTAAACCTTTGTTTTTGTTTAATGCGTTAATTAATTGTAAACTCATATTTGTAACCCCTCATTAGTGACAATATTAAGAAGAAATTCTCTTTATAAATGTTTTTATTTAACGATTGCTCTTGGAAAGAAATAATCTGATGCCTTTTCTAAATTGGCACCTGAAACTCTGGAGATGCATTCTATTAATGTTTTTACTTCGTTCCACTCAGGCACTTTTTCGAACAAGAACTCTTCAGCCTGGCCTGGCAAATCTACTTCTGATTTTAGAATATTATTCGCCTCATTATGGACTTGGAGTTGATTTGACTTCTCATCCAAGTATGCCTCCAAAACCTCATGCTTCATTAAACTCTTCCTTACAACAAGAGCAAAATCATCATCTCTTTCAACAAAATCGAATAATCGCGAGCCATATATTATGTATACTTTTTTGGGGTTGTCCAAGCCCTTTTCATAACCCATCCATTCATGCTTGTTGCAATCATCTACTTTTATGAATCTTTCTGTGAAAAAACCCTCAGCGTATTTGTTATTAATCTCCTTCAATAATTGCAGTTCACGGCAGATTATTTTAGGATCTGGAGTTTTAATCACAAAACCTAAAATAAATATTTATGATTATAAACTTATCGTTTAAAAAACTTTTAAAAACAGAACCAGTCCTTAATAATATTAATTGGGTCGGTAGCTCAGTTTGGATAGAGCGACAGCCTCCTAAATAGATGATGATAAAGAGAAGGTCTCTGACTTCGTGATGAGACTGACCTACTCAGATATTGGAGACAGCTGTAGGTCGAGGGTTCAAATCCCTTCCGGCTCGCTTTTTATATTATCTTTTTAAGTCTTTCTATTAATAGAACATTTTATTAATGTTTGCCTATACATTATATTTGAGGGAATAAGAATAAAATCGGCGTCAAAACCTTTTTGTTTTTATTCCCTCTCTAATCTTTTTTTTTTCAAAACCTTATTAAAATCCTGAACAGTATCTTAACTATTATGGAGTTGAAGATGGCAGTTCTTGCAGTACTTGGTTTCTGCATACTAGCGCTTCTCATAGCTGTTGGTTACGGTGCTGTCTTAATGCTTTCTAATTACGCGGAGCCCACAATTGAGGATGTTCTCGTGGCTGACTTGTTGAATATTTGCAGGAGCAAGTTCACTATTTACACAGTCTCGCAGACTGAGATGACAAGGAAAGGATTCTGCTGCGCGTCCAGTGACTTGAATAATAATGGAGTAATCGGCAACTTGGAATACTGCGCTAAACTATGCACGAGCTGCGTTAAGGACGGCAAGGGTGCGAGGATGATATGCGAGCAACCAATAGATTATTATACTAACTATGACTTGTGTTAAAACATGGCGATTCAATTAACCAACGGATTATTAATAATAATATTCATCTTCTTAGCAACCTTTGCAGCTTCAGCATACCTTATGTGGTACGACAGCAGGAAGGCTAAGAAGGCGATAATAAACGGTTTGCTGTTATCATTAGCTGTTTCAGCAGTGATTTATTTTATAACAAATTACATGTAACTATTTGTTAATAATATAACTGTTGTTAATGGAAGTATTAAATCATCAGCTTTGCTTACACTGACAAGTTCTGCAATTGTTATAAAAAAACTAATTATTACAATTGTCCAATTGGATGAAAAAAAAATTGAAAGAATAATAATGTTTGAAGCAAGCATTGCAATCGAGCCTTCAACACTCCTAACTGTTCCAGTATAAGATAAGAATATCTTATGCCTGCCGTAACGCTTTCCAATAAAGGAAGCAACAGGGTCGCTTATTATCATAACAAGAGCACTGGCGACAGGTATAATATTATTGCCTGTTATTATTGAATATGTGATTAAAATTGTTATTGAGAAACCGTAAAGTAAAGGGCCCTGCAAATACGGACCTTCTTCTTTTTCAGCAATAGCAGAATATAAGTGCTTAAGTATTGGAGTCTTCTTCCCTGACATGAATAATAGAACAGTCATTAATACGGAGATTAATAAAAGAAAATACTTATTACTAACATAGAAAAGGCTGAAGATTGACAAACCAGTTAACAAGTGTATCATGTTCCTGCAAGTCCTGCTGGACACTAATTTATTGTAGTAAAGAAGCATTGAGAAGATTATTACAGAAAAGACGTAAATTAATACTATAAATATTATTAATGCATCACTCATGAGTTATAATTGAAAAAGTGCTTGTTATAAAGTTTTTTAATAACAAAACCCTCTTTAATCTTTATCGGGCCTGTCGTATAGTCTGGATAGTACAATGGTCTTCGGAACCGTTAACCAGGGTTCAAATCCCTGCAGGCCCTTTTTTTTTCTTAATTAAACAACGCATTCTAATACTTTGGTCTTCTTCTCAGTCTTCTCAACCCATAATTTTAATTCTTTCTTGAAGTTGTTTAAATCTTTGCCTGTCATCTTCCCTGTTAAGACATTGCTTAAAGATTGTATCATTTCATCAGTATCGTAATTGATAAAGTAAACAAATCTGAGATGAGCTTCTAAAGGATAGCAAGCGAAACCCGTGCACATAGGACCCCTGTGAGTTTCTAATCTGCAACCCTTCTCTCCCAAGTAACCGCATTTAGGAGTTTGATTCACAGGTTTACCGTAAATACTCACGCGTTCAGCTATGAATTCTTTAGAAACCTCTCCTACAGTGTCCTTATCCATGTATATGTCGTAATAATTTGAATTATCAGTGCATAATGACATGAAACCGTGCTTGTTAGTTGTGCTGCAGGATTTAAAGCAGAAATCAAGGTTTTTAAACATCTTCAAAAGAAGTGATTCGCACTCTAAATAATCCTTAATATTCATATTTTATTTGCTTAAATGAATCTTAATATAAAACTTTCTATAAGAAAAATTATTTAAACAACTTAAGGCACTCTATAATTCAATGTCAAAAAAACAAGAGTGCAATGAATGCGAGAATTTAAAGAAAGACGTTCAAGTCTTAACCAACCAGTTAAAACTATTGCAGGCCGATTTTGATAATTACAAGAAAAGGGTTGACAAGGAAAAGCAGCAGTTAAGTGATTCTGCCAAAGCTGAATTAGTTAAGGATTTGCTGCCTGAGATAGACGCTTTCGAGAAGGCGATTCCATTAATACATGATGAAGGAGTTAAGTTAATTTATAAGAATATTATGAAAACTCTTCAAAAACAGGGCTTGAAGAGGATTGGAACAGCAGGCAAAAAGTTTGACGTTAACCTGCACGAGGCAGTTTTAACTGTTACTGGAAAAGGCGAAGATAATGTTATAGTTGAAGAGGTAGAGCCTGGCTACGTTTTTAACAATAAGATTCTCAGACATTCCAAGGTCGTAGTTAATAAAAAGGCTTAAAAGAGGAAGAATATCTCAAAAGTGTATGAACGTGTCGCTTGAATCCGTTATTAAAGACATTGCCTCGGATAAGGAAAAGAATGATAAGGTAACTAATTTAATAATGATGTATATTCGAACAAGACCCAGGAATAAGGAAGGAGATGGGGTTGACACTGCTTTAACAAAGAATTATTTCCATTTTCTTTACGCAACCTTCTGCATTACAAAAGCTTATCTGATTAACAACAGCATACGCCACAGTATTAATCTTATTAATGAAACAACACAGATGCAGTACGAGCAAGTATTCAGTGATTCTTTAGAAAGCAAAAACACTGATTTGATTAAAAAGAATATTCCTGAGGATTTAGTTGCTGAGATTAATCACTTCGCATTAGAAAACTCTGATAAAGTGCCGGATCCTCACTTTGCTTACTTCTTCATGATAAACTCTTACCATTTACTAACTGGTTTTAAGTATATTAGTTTTGATAAGATTAAAAAGATTAGAAACTTCGAATCCGCGTTTATCTAAAAGCTTAAAAATACAACATTATCTAATTTCTTCTCATGAAATGGTTTAAAAAACAAACTCTTGACAGTTTAATCAAAAAAGCAGGCAAAGAGGTTAATCCAGTAACTAAGGAAGAGATGAATACTGTTATTATTCTAATGAGAAGAAGGATGAATATTACAGGAAACCCGAGGCCTTTCATTGAATACTTTTACAATGCTTACTGTTTGGTTCAAGACTTTGTTAACAGCAAAAGAGCAGAATGCGTTTCCGCTGATACTAATAAGTATAATTTATACCTGAAAAAGTGCAATGAGCTTGAAACGAACAAGTCTTTTATGAGTATGAGGCCTAAAGATTTCACTCAAGACTTCGAGTACGAGATTAACAGGTTAATTTACGAGCATGGAAAAGAGATTAACATATCCCAGCCTGTTACTAGGGGTTTAATTGTTGAAATGTATCATATTCTTACAGACTGCGAGTTTGCAGACCCAACTCCTGAGGACAAGCTTCTTGTTAACGGCAATACTAATGGCAACATATTCTCATAAATCTGTTGGTATGATACCACAACATTTATAAAGTTGTAAATTGTTGGTGTTAAATACTAACGATTTTGGGTGATAATAATATGGGTAGAACTATTGGAATCGATTTGGGAACAACAAAGTGCTGCATGGCAGTTATTGAAGGCGGACGCCCGCAGGTTATTCCTAACGCTGAAGGTGACAGGATAACTCCTAGCATGGTAGCGTTCACTAAAGATAATGAGAGGCTGGTTGGTTTGCCTGCTAAAAGACAATCTGTTGTTAATGCAGAGAACACAGTCTTTCACATTAAAAGGTTCATGGGCAGGAAGTATAATGATAAGGCAATCGAGTACGACTTGAAGCACGTGCCTTACAAGGTAACTAAGGCTTCAAACGGTGACGTCCGTGTTGAATTAAACGGCAAGACTTACTCACCTCCTGAGATTAGTGCAATGCTTTTGCAGAAATTGAAGAAGGACGCTGAAGCTTACCTTAATGAGACAGTGGATAGTGCTGTAATAACTGTTCCTGCATACTTTAATGACAGCCAGAGGCAGGCAACTAAATCAGCTGGTGAGATAGCAGGGCTTAAGGTTCTCAGGATTATTAACGAGCCAACAGCAAGCAGTTTAGCTTACGGTTTGGACAAGAAAGAAGACAAGAAAATAGCAGTTTACGACTTAGGAGGCGGAACTTTTGACATCTCTATTCTTGAAATAGGCGACGGAGTCTTCGAGGTTAAGAGCACTAATGGTGACACTCATTTGGGCGGTGCTGATTGGGACCAGAAGATAATGGAGTGGATTCTTACTGAGTTCAAGAAAGAGCATGGTATTGACTTAAGCAAGGACAAGACTGCTCTTCAAAGACTTAAGGAGTCAGCTGAGAAGGCGAAGATTGAGCTCTCAACCACTACTAAGACTGAGATTAATATACCTTATATTACAATGAACGAAGGCCTGCCTGTTCACGTGAACATGACTCTTACAAGAGCAAAGTTTGAAGAGATGACTAAGGACTTGCTGGAGAAGACGATACCTCCTTGTGAGAAGGCGTTAAAGGATGCTAAACTATCAATTAAAGACATTGATGAGGTAGTATTAGTTGGAGGTCCAACCAGGATACCTTCCATTTATGACAGAGTGAAGCAATTCTTTGGCAGAGAACCTAACAAAGGTGTTAATCCTGACGAGGTTGTTGCAGTAGGTGCAGCGATTCAAGCAGGAGTCTTAGGAGGAGAGATAAAGGATGTTCTCTTGCTAGACGTTACTCCATTAAGTCTTGGTATTGAAACACTTGGAGGTGTTTTTACTAAGATGATTGAGAGAAACACTACAGTACCTGTTAAGATGAGCAAGGTTTTCAGCACTGCAACTGACAACCAGCCTGCAGTAAGCATTCACGTGCTTCAAGGAGAGAGGCCGATGATAGTGGACAACCATTCTCTTGGCAGGTTTGACCTCGTAGGCATACCTCCAGCTCCGAGAGGAATTCCTCAGATAGAAGTAACATTTGACATCGACGCTAACGGGATAATCAACGTGAGCGCTAAGGATTTAGGAACAGGCAAGCAGCAGGCTATCAGCATCAAATCATCAACTGGTTTAAGTGATGAAGAGGTTGAGAAGATGAAGGAAGCTGCTAAGAAGTTCGAGGAAGAGGATAAGCAGAAGATGGAAAAGGTTGAAGTCATCAACAAGGCAGAGACTATGGTTTACACTGTTGAGAAGACTATTAAAGAATTTGGCGAAAAAATGGACTCAGCCACTAAGAAAAAGCTTGAAGAGAAGAGTGAGGAATTGAAGAAGTTACTGCCTAATGAGAACGTGCAGCAGTTAACTGATAAGATGAACGAATTAGAGGAATTGATTCAGAAATTCACTACCAAGATGTATCAGGAAGCAGCAGCCCAGCAGCAAGCTGAGAAGAAAGAGAAACCTCCTGAAAAACCTAAAAAGGGAAAAGAGGAGAAAGTAGTTGATGGAGAGTATGAGGAAAAGAAATAAAACTTTTCCTTAACTTTTTTTATTTTCTAAAACTATGGCAAAGGATTATTACAAAGTATTAGGAGTCAGCAAAGACGCTGACG
The DNA here is from genome assembly GCA_016931175.1 of Nanobdellota archaeon. GTDB lineage: Archaea > Nanobdellota > Nanobdellia > Tiddalikarchaeales > Tiddalikarchaeaceae > CG07-land. Next base: position 43,738 of record JAFGFH010000026.1, on the reverse strand, counting down.
AGAAAGAGATTAAGAAAGCCTTCAGAACATTAGCTAGAAAGTATCATCCTGATGTTAACAAGGAATCCGGCGCTGAGGAAAAGTTCAAAGAAGTTAATGAGGCTTTCAGCGTCTTAGGCGACCGCTCAAAGAGGGAGCAGTATGACATGTTTGGCACAACTGCTGGACAATACGGCGGCCAAGGCTTTAATGGTTTCGAAGGTTTCCAGGGATTTGAGGGATTCGGAGGTTTTGAGGACTTATTCACTGACTTGTTCGGGTTTGGCAATAGAAGAGCAAGGAATAAGGAGGATTCCAGGGGTGAGGATTTAAAGGTTGAGGTTAGTATTACTTTAGAGGATGTTTACAAGGGAGTTAGTGAAGACGTTGAATATTACGCCTTTGTTGAATGCGGCAAGTGTGGCGGTTCAGGAGCTAAGAGTAAGAATAGTATAGAGACGTGTTCTAACTGTAATGGCCAGGGCCAAGTCTTTAGAGACGTGATGCTCGGACCTATTAGGATGCGAAATAGTTCAGTTTGCCAGGCATGCAATGGGCAGGGAAAATACATTAGAGAAAAGTGCAGCAAGTGTGACGGCAAAGGCAGGATTAAGGAAAAAGTGAAGTTAAAGGTTAAGATTCCTAAAGGAATCAGTGACGGCATGAGGATAAGAATTGAAGGCAAAGGCAATGCTGGATTCAATAATTCTCCATCTGGTGACTTGTACGTCTTCGTTAATGTTAAAGAACACGAAACTTTTGAAAGGTATGAGGAGAACTTGTTAACAACAGTTGACTTAACTTATCCTCAACTAGTTTTAGGAGACAGTATTAGTATTGAGACTTTCAGCGGGAAAGTAGTGTTGAAAATACCTCCTGGAACACAGCCGGATACAGTATTCAGATTAAGAAACAAGGGGCTTCCAGTGCTTAACTCATCATTTTACGGCGACTTAATGGTAAAGATTGACGTTAAGGTTCCGAAGAATTTATCAAAGAAGCAGAAGGAGTTAATAGAAGAATTAAAAGAGATGGAAGATACTAAGGTAAAACCAAGAAAAGGATTCTTCGAGAGACTAAAAGAGCATTTGAAGTAAATGGGCTTGTAGCTCACTTGGTAGAGTGCCGCGTTCGCAACGCGGAGGCACCGGGTTCGAACCCCGGCAAGTCCAAAACTTATTTAAAAAAACAAATTTTTATCTATATTCTAAAGATTATGAGGCTAAACATTTCACAACAGATTATTGTAGTCGTGTTGGAGTAATAGTTTAGCTTCGCCTTTTCTAAAAAAAATTGTTTTGGGGTGAAGTTTTAATCATGACGGTTAGTTACAATGCAAAAAAAGAGAAAAGTATGGAAGAGACAGAGTTTAACAGTTTAGAAATCCAATTGATTAAGGAAGGTGTTGGTGTTGAAGTAATTAAAGGAATTAGAAAAACCTTCCAGAGCATTAACAAAGAGTACTGGAATCTTTTGAAGAATATTCATGAAGAGTACAAGAAAGAGTAATTCTTTTATACTACTTCATTTATTATTCTTAATTAATGTATTGCGAAATCTGCGAAAAGAGAGTTAAAAATAGAGAAGGGGTTGTTATTTACGAGGACGACTTAGTTATAGCAATGCTGAGACCTAAACAAGTCACTAAGGGCAAGACTAGTGTGTATTACAAGAAGCACGCGGTTAAGTTTTCTGAATTAAGCGATGAAGAACGCAACGCTTTGATGAATAGTGTTGTAAAAGTTGCGAAAATGCTTGAGAAAACTTTCAAGCCTGACCATATGAATTATGCTTTAATGGGCAATTACTGGCCTCACCTTCACTGGCACTTGATACCCAGATATAAGGATAAGAATAAGGATAACTTCTTCTTCAAAGACGGGTTAGAGTACCCAATACTTGGCAGGATGATTCAGGGAAAATTCGACGCCAGCAAGGAAGAGTTGGAAAAACTCGCGGAAGAGATAAAGAAAAACTAATTAGTTAATCTCCTATCTGTTTCTTCCTCTTGGCAACCTTTTCTTCTAGCTCGCTCTTAAAGTTCATGGGCTCAGAAGAAGGCTTGCTTGGTTTCATCACATTGCCTGGTATTAAAGGAGGGTTGAATCCAGGAGGAGCATTAAAGTTCCCTGCGGGTGCAATACTTGTTGTAATCGCAGGCACTGGTGCTGAAACGTTCAAGTAGTTAATCTTGTTCTCAATACTTTCCAGTTCCGTCCTTATGCTAGCCATTTTAATATCGTAGTTAATCCATATTATTTCAAGAGAAGGGAGCATGACGTCGTCAATGTACTTGTCTAATTTTTCAATAACTTCACTAGTACTGCCCCGCCTTATATCATTCAACTTATTGCATAATTCATCCGCGCACCCGAAATTACTGAAATTTTCACTCATTATAAATCCTCAATACCCTGCTTTTTTAAGCGTTTTGAACAACTATTGAATAGTTACAATTAAAAAATCTAAAAACTCCAATAATACTATTGCTCGGGTAGTATAGCTTGGATAGAACAAGAGGTTGCGGACCTTTAGACCCGGGTTCAAATCCCGGCCCGAGCATTAATAGTTAGTTTTTTTAATTAGCTCTTATTTTAAATAAGAACTAGAATATAGGGGGGTGAAGAGGTTTAATGGCTGCAAAAGACAATACTTTAATGGCGACTTTGTCTTATAGTTTAATCATTGCACCAATCGTGTTGATTAAGGAGAAGAAGGACGCGTTTGCAAGATTTCACGCAATGCAAGCAACAGGAGCTTTGATAATCTTCTTAATCATCCGCGCATTACTGGGAGTATTCTTCCTGTTCGGATTCATACTGCCAGTGAATGGATTAATAGCTGTAATACTAGCTTATTATGCTGTTGAGGCAATGATGGGCAAGAAGACTAAACTGCCAGTCGCTTACGAGTTCGGCAAGGGGTTAACAGACTTGTTCAAACAATAATTTTGTTTTCTTTCTAATTTTTTTTTTAAATTAATAAGTTTTTTAAAGAGATTTTTTTCATAAAATAAGACATGGTTAAGAGTATAAAGGTTGATAAAGCTTACCCTTTAGACAGGGGAGTTTTCGCGCTTGAAGATATTAAAACAGGGGATATTATTGAAGAATGCCCTTTACTCATGCTTGGTCTTGAAGATAGAATCTTGATTAAGGCAACCATTTTGGATAATTACTATTTCGAACTCTCGGATGGAAGAGCTGCAATACCTGGAGGTTGCGGCATGTTCTACAATCACTCCTACACTCCTAATGCTAATTATGCAGCTTTCCTAGAAAAGAGGTTAATGATAGTTGAAGCAATTAAGCCTATAAAATCAGGTGAGGAGATAAGGATTAATTATAAGGGAGACCCTAATAGTAGGATGCCTTTATGGTTTGCAGTAATTGATTAGTAAGTTTTTTAATTCGCTCAGTATTGTTTAATGTTTATGGATAAATGGTTGCTCGCAGTTCTAACAACGGCTTTAATAATATTCTCAGGCTGCACTTTAAGAGATGATTTAATAAATACCCTAACAGGTGATGAAACTGTTCAAGAATGCGAGGATACTATAATTTACGGGGATTGGGGTTTCTGCGACTCTTCAGGCATTCAGCCAAGGATTAATACTATAACCTCTTGCATTAATGGTTCAATTTTTCAGCAGGTAGAGATTAGGAACTGCGTGCCTTCCTGCCAGCCGGAATGGGTTTGCGGTGAATGGAGCAATTGCAGAAGCTCGGGATTCCAAACAAGGGAGTGCGTTGATAATAACGCGTGCAATTTAATAGTTAATATTCCAGCACTAAGCAGGGCCTGCACTTTTGTCAATCCTTGCGATGAGATTGTAGACGTTTTGAAGAAAGCACAATGTTACAGTATAGTCTTGAATGATTACAATAAGTGTGTTTCCATGCTTACAAATGAAGAAGACAAGACAACTTGTTTATTTAAGCACGCAGAGCACTATTTGACTACTGCTGCCTGCAACTTGATTAATGACTCTTATAACAGGAATATTTGCAAGGCAAGAGCTGGTTTGAACAGGGAGGCTTGCAACGTCTTAGCTCCAGAGTACAGGGATGATTGTTATCCTTTAGTTGATTACATGTATGTGACTCTAGCTTCTCAGAAACTGAACCCTACATATTGTAATTACATAGAGGATGAGGATATAATGGACGACTGCCTTGCAGATTCTAATTATAATTATTACTCTACGTACAAGAATAACATAAGTGATTGTACAAATTTATGGTATGATTCTGAAGCAACAAGTTTATACCAAACTGTAAGAGCTTGCTACGTTTACCACATAAATAAGCTGGAAGATGCTAGTGTTTGCAGCACCACTCCTTCATGGTTCAGGAATGATTGCAACGCGATTGTTAACTATAACTTGTCTTATTGTTATGATTTGAGTGGCACAAACAGGGACTGGTGTTTGGCAAATATGATGTATTATTATAATAACACTAATCTTTGCAGAGAGGCGAGCAGTTCAGACGATTGTTTCTATACAATAGGTTACTGGTTTAGGGAGCCTGATTACTGCAATTATATAAGCAGTGAGAGCAAGAGAAATTTCTGCACTACTTCTTACGTGAATTACTGCCAGGGTAATTTCTACAATTGCTACCCTGAAGATTATTGCGACTTAATAATAAACGACCAGACAAAGAAAGATACTTGTGTTTATAACCTAATAATTGATGAGATGATTTATGAAGGAAAGGTTTGGTAATTAGAATACGAATATTGAAACTCCTAATTCTTGAAGTATGAACAACACGTATATTATGAATAAGATTCCAGCCTTTTTCTTGTCTATCTTCTTGCTCGTGCTTATGAAATACCATAAAGTCAGAGATGAAAGCAGTACGTAAAACATTATGTTTCCTAAAGATAATGGATTAATGCTTGAAGTTGACAGTAAGGAAGATACTCCGAGAACATGAAGCTATTGCGGATACTGCAAATTCAGGCAAGGAAATTGAAACAGATAATAGTATGATTTGATAAATTAAGCACGTAAGTCACTAATTTATCACTAACGTAGCCTATCATTACTAGAGACAATATTAGTATTGCAAAGTTTAACAAAACCCTTTTCTAATTAAAAAAAAGTTAAGGATTTAATTACTTTTTTATTTCATAGAATCTTTGAAACCTGCAAGAATTATAAAAGATAATAGTTAATAAAAAAAAAATATGAAAAAACTGTTTTTATTGCTTTTATTCACAAATTTTATATCTGCTTGCACTCAAAATAATAATATGGCAGGTATTAACCAGATAGGCAGTATTCAAATATCCAGTCCTGCTTTCCAGCATAATGGAACCATACCTGTTAAGTACACGTGCCAAGGGGATAATATTAATCCTGAAATAATTATCACGAATGTTCCTGAAGATACTGTGACTCTTGTTTTAATAATAGACGACCCTGATGCCCCAATGGGTGTTTGGGACCACTGGGTGTTATATAATATTCCTAAAAATACTTCAAAAATTAATGAGAATAGTATGCCTGCTGGTGCTTTGCAGGCGAAGAACAGCTGGGGTAAGAAAGAGTACGGCGGACCCTGCCCTCCAAACGGTACTCACAGGTATTATTTCAAGATTTACGCTTTGAATACTAGGCTGAATCTCTCTGATGAAGCAGATAAGGAAGAGTTAGAGCAGATGATGAGCGTTCACGTAATTGCACAATCTTACCTCATGGCTAAATATTCAAAGGAATAGTTATAATAAAGTATATAAATCCGCAAAAGTTAATAAGTTTTCATGGGGGAAGATAAGGATTTAGTTAATTTGTTCTTAAGAAACAAGCCGGCTTTTATTTTAATCAAGATTTACTCCTGCAGCAAAAAATGCTATGCCAGCACTATTGCTAAAGAGGTTGACTGCACTTACTCCCATACTGTAAGAATAATCCAGATTCTTGAGAAGAACAAACTCTTAGATTTTGAGAAGAAAGGAAGAATAAAAAGCATTATACTCACTAAAAAGGGCAGAAAAATTGCAGAAACTATAAAGAAGCTAATAACTTACATACACGAGGATTAATTTAATTCATCCATCTTCTCAGCGTATTCCATTATCCTGTCCAGGGAAGGAGTAACTAAGTAATCAATAATGTGAGTCTTGAACAATTCCTTTACAGGCATGAATTCTATTATCCTATAACCGTAAGCTGTTCTCTCTACGAGATTCAACCTCTTCAATCTTCTTAAATGCCTTCTGATATTGCTTGGAGTCCCCCCTTCAACTTGTTTAAACTCTTCAATAATAGTTTCAGGGTCAAGGAATTCCTGCCTCTTGGAGGCTGTCAGGAATCTGTAAAACAACTCGCTTATTATATCCCTGCTGTCGCCTGATTGTAATAATCCTATTGATATTAAGAACTTCCTGGACAAAGCTTTTAAATCCTCATTAGTAGGCCTTTCAAAGCGCCTTAAAGTAATCTCATCCAAAGGAGTGTCCTTAAAAACGCGTTTCATAAAGATTTAATAATAAGGAATAGTATATAATATTTATGGCTGAAATAAGCGCTGACAGGTTAATAATAGGTGCTTCGTTAATATTCTTTGTCGGAATCTTCGTATTCGCTATAATCTTCAAAGCACTTGTTCTGGTAGGAAGCGTTGAAGAGTCTATTGGAGTGTTAGTGGGCAGCGACCCTCAAAGAGTTGATTACTACGTTAACGTCTTCCAGCTTCTTCCTTGGGTTCTAGGTTTCATGTACTTAATATTTGTTGGAGGAGTAGTGTACATAGTCATTATACGCGGCCGTAAGAAGGAGACCGTAGCCCCTGACGAGTTCGGATTATTCGGTGAAGAAAAAGCGCCAGAGGTTGAAGAGAGTTTTGAAGACATATTCTACAAGTAAGGACTGGAAGAAGTTATTCAAGGAGAATAAAACAATATTCAAAGATAATCTTAAAACAGTTAAATCAAGTTTCTCAGCATTTAACGCGAACGTTGACATCATCACAGAATTAGATAAGAGTTTCCCTTACAAATTTGATGACACTAAAAGCAATTGCATTATGCCTACAAGCATAGATTCTTTGAAGGATTTGAAGAATGCACTAGTTCATTCTTTCGTCTACGGCAAAGCCTCCGAGTTAAAGATTGAAAACAAGGAATTATACCAGGAATTAAGGAGAAAATTGAATTTCAAGGCTAAGAGGATTGGAGGCCAGATGGGTATAGTCGCGAATACTTTATCATACTTAGGAGTTCAGAAAGTAATAGTTTTTACTAACTTGTTAAGCAATGATTTGGCAGAATTGTTTAATGATAAAGTCTTGTTCCCTTCAATTAAAGACGACAATTTAGTGTTTAAGAAGGCGATAGAGTGCGGGAACCCGAACGATGATACGAGGGTTAATATCATTATAGAATACAAGCAAGGCTCTAAGATTAAGTTAAAAGATAAGACTATAACAATACCGCGCAATAACAGGTTTATAATCTCAAGCCCTGTTTATAAGAGCAACCCATTGCTTCCTAAATCCTTGCTGCGCAAGGAATTGTTTCAGGATTTGAAAAGAGTCTTCTTCTCAGGATACCACCACGTTAAGGAGAAGAACGTTAAAAAAGTATTCAAGGAATGGGTTTACCAATTAAAGATGATAAAGCAGTTTAATACTGAATTACTAATCCATGTTGAATACGTTGATATTCACAAAAAATGGCTTAACAATGAATTGTTCAAGGTCTTGAAGCACGTTCAAAGCTTTGGCTGCAACGAGGTTGAAACCACTAATTTAATGAAGTACTTGGGAGAGAAGAAATTATATGATACTCTTATTAAATCCAACCACTCGCCTGAACACTTGGTAGAAGCAGGCAATTATTTGATGAAGAAATTCAACTTCAAACGCTTAAGCATTCACACCTTAGAATACGTTATGCTCTTCACAGAAAAGAATTACTCGATTAGTAATGAGAAATTACTGCACGCTAACATTTACGGTGTGAGAGTTGTTAACAGCAAAGCATTAGCGGGCGAGAAGTTCCTGAACACTTTGAAGACTATAAACGAGCAGCCCTTCAGTGCAGTTGGAGTAAAGGCAGCGAATAAGAGTTATAAAACTCCTTACAACTTAATCATAGTGCCTAATATGAGCGAGAAGAAAGTGCCAGTAATCTACACTGTAGGACTCGGCGACACAGTAAGCAGTGCAATATTTTACGCTGAAGAGGTTTAAAATCACTTGCTATATAATTTCTTCAGGTCAAATTTTTCCTTCTTACTTTTTATTCCTTCCACTGCGTCCTTAGCAAAAGCATAACTATTCTCAATTTTTTCTTGTAGCATTATTGAATTCAAGTCGTTTTCCTTGTCATCCTCGAATAGTAATAAACTGTTCTCTTTAAACTCGCTGAAGAGCCAGATTCTATAAAAAACCCATCTTATGAAGAACTCGTATTTTTGATCATAAGTTGTATGCCCTAATAGTTCATCACCGCTGTAAAGGTTCAGGAATTCTGTTATGAACTTGCCTGGCTCGTTTAATTCAGTATTGGTCGTGTCCAGAAAATTATCCATTAAGTTTTTAATCCTGTCCAAGTATTCGTAAGTGAAGGTTTTAGAGCTTCCCAACAACTTGTTTGTCTTATTAATAACTACATTGCCCAAGTAAATAATCATATTGCCCTTTGGCTTAACCTTTTCCATTATTAGGTTTAGAAGAGTTTTTGAGAAGCTGATTGTTACTAGAAGCAATTGGTAAGTATCCAGAACTAGTTTCGAATCACCTGATTTTAAGACTTTATGGATTAAGTCTTGGAACCTGTCAACCCTTGACTTGTAAGGCAGGCCTTTATCAAATAAGATAATAAAACCTAACCTCTTAAGCAGATTAGACAAGAGAAGCATGAAATCCTCTTTAAATTCTACGCTCGTTACAACATAACACTTGCTCTTCGCAGATTCTTTAGCGCCGAAACTGTATTCCTCCTCATCACTGTCCCCTAACAAGTTTGATATATTAATTTGAGTTTTAGCTACTAAACTTTTAAGATTAGTTTTAATATCTGAGTGTTTAGCTTTTGCTTTAAATAAATCCAATTCTGTTAAAAACATACTTGAACTAAATTCAGTATTGCTAGTTGTTGGCTGGCTTAAACTCTGCTTTTCACTAAGCATGTTATTAATTGAATCTTCTAACTTTTTATACTCATTAACGTCTTTGGTAATTACTGATATTTTACGCGCCTCTCGAACACTGCTTAAATTATTCTTTTCGAAGAATCTATCAAAAACTCGGCGCCCTCTCACTTAAATCACCATGTAAGAGTATAGGATACGCAGATGGTTTATTAAACCCGATCTTCATAGTAATATTTTATAATTTGCTTGTTTTTAAAGTTTCTAAGATTCTTTTATTTTTTCATGTATTGCATCTTTGCAGGGTCTATTTTCTTGTATAACGCGTAGTAGTACGCGAGCCATTCCAGTACTATCACGTATAATGGTGTTAGGAGGATGTCGTTCTTCTTGCCTACTCCTGTGGGTTCTACGAACTCGAAAGGGTCTACTGTGATTACTCTGTCCTTGCCTGCTCTCTCCCTCCACAATGACTTGATTAACTCGTACTGGTTGTAAGCCTGCATTGTAATATACGACTCTCTCGGCTTCATTATTATTAACACGTTCTCTTCAACGTGCTCTTCAGCGAGGGATTCAATAACTAAGTGTATGAACTCCTCGTTTTCAATAGGGAAACTGTCCTCTTTGCAGGATTCAACGAAGTGAACCAGTGCACCTTTCCTTACAGCAGCGTATCTTGGCCCGTCACCGAGGAAGTAGAAGCCTAATACTTTCATCTCTAATAATTTCTTCGCAGTTGCAGCGCACCACTCCATTAAACTCTTATCCTTGCATAATTTGTCAATATAATCAGGTATTTCAACGTATTGAAGGTTCAATAACGCGTCAACAGGCGTGTTATTCTCCATTAAAACGTAAATGAAAAGCATGTTTAGTACTGCGAGGAAGGTGTGGAAAGTAGTAGTTGCAGGCCAAGTAATAACTCCCTCTTTTAGTGGAATAATCACTTGCGAATTTTGATAATCTTTAATAGCAGAATAGATTGAGTCCTTCTTTTTATTATCACTTAACTGTGTTAGTATTATAATCTCTGCCTTCTTCTTCTTAACCTCGTTAATCGCGTCAATAACGTCCTTGGTTGTACCGCTAGCTGTGAGAAAGATTACTAGTGTCTTGGCATCAACCCATTCAGGAGTATAATTTGCTAACAATCTTGAGTGAATAACCCTTACTAGTTTCTTGCTGAAAGCATCTGTTAAGTACTGGGTTATCATTGGAACCACGTGCTTGTCACCGCACCCGCTGAGTATTATCTTGTCAAACTGGTTAACCTTTACAGCAGTCTGCTTTAATACTGCATCATTCTCTTCCAATGCTTGCTTAACTGCCCTGCCCTGCTGCTCTAAAGTAGCCTTTAAATTAGAAGGGTCAAGTAATTCATAGTCTAAGTCTTCCATAATTGAGAAAAGTGATTCTTTAAGGATTTAAATATATTATCACGATTGCCTGGAATGCTTTGTGCGTTTGTAGTGCTTGTAGGAGTAATTCAAGGGGTTTTTTATCTCTTCGCATATCTCGTCCTTTTTGCAGATTCCTAAATCAGAATAGTACATGAGGCTGTTGCAGTTAGGAGGCAAGTATTCCCCCTGCCTCTTGTTAATCCAGGACAATTGAGCCTTAATGTACTGCTCTCTTAATGGTTCCTTGTTCTTCTTATTCCACTCAGTTATTATATTTTCTATCTCTTCAGGAGTGTAATTAGCACTCTTAAAGTAATTAATTAATATAAACAAAGCTCTCTTCTTGCCGTCTTCCAATCCTTTAAGTATTATTTTAATGCAAGGAGGGTAGTCTTCTTCAGGTATTTTGTAAAAACTCTTAGTGTAAGTGCCTGTGCTGTAATTAGTTTTCTTCTTCTGCTGTTCCAACCTCTCCATATTCTCAATAGTCTTATTATGCCAGTCAAAGGCTTGAACGAATAACTCTTTCGCCTCATTAGGCATGCTCTTTGAACCATCCAGGAAGCGTTGGTTAAACTCTGCCTTGTCTATTACTGCAGTGTCCGGGTCGAAGTCCTCTAATTCTTTTTTAGTTATTGGCAATGAGACTCTGACTATTTCTCTTTTCTCATTAACACTGTAAGGCATCCTAATTAAATGCCTGGGAGATATAGCTATAGTGTCAATCTCTATTACAGAGTAAGGGTTAAACTTGCCATCCTCTAATAATTCATCAGCTGGTTTGCTTGTTCTCTCACTAATAGCCTCAAGGGAATTAATTATTAATATGTTCTCTGCGAGTTTCTCCTTAATCATCTCGCTTAAATAAGAGGCTATCCACTGCGCAGCTTCAGGAAACAAAGTCTTAGTTTCAACCCCGTTAATGTTGTCAGGAAAGGACTCGTAAGCTACTCCTATGTGAAAACCGCTGCCCCCGCTGTACTTGATGGAGTAATTCTTTATGTTATGGAACTCTAAAGCCATAATTAGTAACTTGGCACAGATTTTAGCGTAATCAAGGATTTTAGTGTCAATGTCAAGCACTAAATCCCATCCAGTTCTTAAATCATCCATGTCCTTCTTAGTATTCGTCTGGTTAAGGCTTAAAGGGTTTCTCCATCGTTCAACACTGATGTGGAAACTAACCGCTCCCCTTCTAATTAAGTCTAATAAGTCCTTCTTGTATAATATAGTGCTTGGCCTGGCGCCGAAGAAGCCCTGCCCGAACTTAGCCACTACCTCCCTGTTCTTGCAAACCCTGAGTATCTCGTCCAGAATCTCATCCTGGTTGTAATACTTCAATAATTCACTGGTTTTCATATTAGAATAAAGTAATAAGATTGTAGTATTTAATCATTGCTTTATTAAGCTATTTACTGCACCAATTGCTTCATCTTCAGCAAACTTAATTTTTTCTTCTAATAAATCTCTACTTACATCTTTTGAATTAATAAAGAGAGGCAATTCCTTATAATTCACCAGCAACCAAATCCTGTAAATAACCCACCTAATAAACCATTCATACTTATCATCATAAGGCAAATCAAATACATTAAATCCAAGATATAAATTCTTAATCTGTTCAAATAATTCTTTAACAGTAATTTCATCCCCTCTTATCTTTCTTAAGAAAAGGTCTATAACTTTTTTTACATTATCTAAATCTTCTTTTGAGTAATATTTTGAACTGCCATGAGATTCTGATTTGTTTGATTTATTAATAATCAAAACTCCTCCTTTTTTCAGCCTAATTGGTTTATTTTTAGCCTTCTCTTTTATGCTAAGTAATAATTCTTCAGCAAAGCATAATACTAAAACCAGGAATTCTATAAGCAAACTCTTATCTCTGAAATCTCCTTTTTCAAATATTCTTTTAAACTTATCAATATAATAATCAGGACCTTTCTTATATGCTTCTTTAACATTAAATCCATCAGAGATCTTTAAGAAATCCATTATACTTTTTATAGCATCTAGGAAATCATAATCTGGAATAACCTCATCCCAATCTCCTCCACCATCATCATACCAATCGTCATAATAATATTCGTATTCTATTTTCTCAGGCTCTTTCTCTGGGTTCACACCTTTGCTTTTAAGGTCCTGCCTTATTTCAACCAATTGATTTTTAACAATTTCTGCATTCTTTTCCTGCATACCTGTAATTAACTTGTCCTGTTTGTCAGCTTCAGTAGGTACATAAATATCATACTCTTTTAAAGAAATATCATCATCTGCTTCATTATTGAAATTATTCCTGATTTCGTCAAGCTCTTCTTGATTCTTTTTAACATCTTTTTTAATATCCTGATAATCTAACTCCTCTCCCAATCTTTCAAATAATTCATTCATAATCATTAGATCATCAATTATTTTGTTTATATTTTCTTCTTTGAAACCTGGCATGAAACCGGGCTTGGAAAGAACATCCTTCGGGAGGAAAGCAAAGAATGTTTCATAATAATCAGGCTGGATTTCTAACTGCCTTATCTTTGCAGACAATTGTTTGCTTGAATTCACACCAAATAATTTCTGGAACTCCAGAAAAAGTTCAAGACCTTTTCTTAGTCTATTCTGAACCTTGTCAGCGTAATCCTCTTGTATAAACCTTTCAACATCATCATCCTTTGCTTTTTTCAAATAATGCAAATCTAACCATTGCTTATAAGGTAATGAGAGTTTATTTTTCAGCTTGTCCAAAAATATTTTTTTCCTGTTCTTAGCATTACGTTCTCCAAAATAAACCCATTTTTTCTTCTCAGGTTTGTAAGACTTATTGAATTTATTGATTGTATCACGCAGTTTTGCATAAATGTCATAAGTATTTATCAACTCATTGTGTAAAAACTTGTATAATAATGCAAGAATATCCTCTAATAGTTTAGGAATATTAGTGTCTGCATAAAAACCTGGTTCGGAATCCACTTTTTCATTAACAGCCTTAAACACATTAAGGAATCCTTTTACAAAGACATTATCCTTTTCTACTGTTAAAGCCAATTTGAATCGGTTAAGCAGTATTTCTAAATTGTTTAAAAAACTCTGCTTTGGTTTAAAATCTTGAGAAGATGGACGCAGTACATCAGGCGACTCTAAACTATATTTGTAAAAAAGATTAACATTTACCACTGTTGATGAAGTTGCCATAATATTAGATGTATACTCATTAAGATCCAATAACGGAGCCGAACACTCAATGCTGCTGTAATCAATTATTTTAGATGTGTTAACCTTAGAAAGACTTCCCTTTAACACTAGATGGTGGGTTTTATAATTTGAATCATCCTTGACTGTCACAAGGTTGCCTTTTTTTTCAATAACAAAGAATCTCGATTCTGGGGAGGTTAACATCTTATGATAATCTACAAAACCTTCTTTATCAGTATCATAGATTATGCAAACCCTATAACTGCCATTTGGTTGCTTTTCTACCAAAGATGGTGCTACAGGGATTAGTTCTTTGAATATTTTTTCATAACTATTTGAAGGATTAACATTATTAATAATAACAAAGGGAGTATCATAACCTCTTTCGCTTAATCCTTTATCAATATTTACTGATAAGGCCTTTATTACATTGCCTTGTTCGTCTTGTTGTAGGAATAATATACCATAAATGCCTGCACTAGACGCGTTTAATTGGGTTATATTAACAGGGATTCCTAATCTTCCTAAAAGGGTAAAATTTATTTTTTTATTCTCAATCTTATCAGGAGAAGCAGGAACAGGAGGGTGTAATTTGCTTGGTGGTGCCATGAAAATACTTGAAATATAACTATCTGTTAATTGTGTAGCGAATAATTTTCTTAAATTATCTCTTATCTCTGAGTCTTTCTTTTCTTGAAGCACCTGATTAACTATGTTAAATGGTTTTTTGAAGTGATAAATGTATAAATTGTCAAGAGGATCATACTCAACGTAGTTCTCGTATCCTTCAGGGTCGTAATAAACATAATAGTTCTTGTCACCTTTTTTCTCTATTCTTTCAAGCAGGACCCAATGATTGCCTCCTCCTTTATTGATTAAGACAATAACATCTGAGGGATTAATGGTTGCTAAGAACTTAATAACAGCATCTAATTTACTGGGGGCTTTAAACTCATGCGCTTCATCACCTGGCACTTCAAAACCAAACAAGTATAATATTAATGTTATGAATTCATTGGTTATCCAACCGTCATTATGTATCAAATTCACAACTATATCATCATCGTATAATCTAAGTGCGCAGCCTAAGAGCAAGAGAACCTTAGTCTCATCGGTTGCAAGAACCTTAGTCTTATCGCTTGGATCTTCAATAAGTCTTCTTGCCCTGTATAATCTGTCTATTAATTCTGCTAGTTCATCTGGGAATTTTTCTTTAACATACTTAACTAGTTTAGAGAATTCAAAACCTTTATCTTTGAGATAGTTATTAATAACTACTCTTAATATTGCAAGGCCGCAATAACCACTTGTCTCCCAAACTGTCTTATTTTTAACTGTAACATCATATTTTTTAAAAAATAATATTCTCTTAAATTCTTCAAAATCATCTTTATCTAAGGCCATCGTGGACATAATAAGATTAAATTAATGTGAATATTTAAAATTTGTTAAAAAGAGATTAAATCATTTACGAGGGTTCTAACCTGGTTCAAAGACAAGTTAGGTTTCTTTTCAATATAATCCAAGAAATCATTGTCTTTTTTGCATGAAAGAAATTGCTCATACCTTTCAGGAATTATCATATTAACTATTGAGCTTATTATCCAATGTTGAGGGAAAGAAGCAGTTCTTGATGTGAATATTGCAAACTCTTCAGGAGAGACTGTTCTTTGAGTTAAGAACTCATGCAGTAAAGAGTAATGTAATAATTCCTCAAGCACTATCGCCGGCTCGTAATTATCTAATCTTAGAACTGTTCCAGTAAGATTGAAAGATTGTGAAAGTGATGAATTAAAAGAATTAAGTTCTAATTCAGGCATTACGCTTATTGGTTTTTTAAACAAGAAGTAATGAACCATGTTAAGAGTTTCATATATTTTTGAGCTTTTATCCCCTTCTTTTTCCATTAAAACATATAATTTCTGGCTTAAATCATAAGCAGTATCTCTTTCTTCAAAACACATGTCTTGAAGAACTGAATTTTCAATAGAATCCTCCCATCCTGCATAAGATTTTTTATTAAAATTTACATTGCTCTTAACTCTTGTTGTATTAAAGCCAGTCACACTCTTACTATAAACTGGAATATTAAAACATTTACTGCCAAGCATATCCATGATATCTCTAAAATATTAGTTTTAAATAATTATTGTCACTTTTTGAGGGTTACACTTTTTCAGATTTTTCCCAGACTGTTTTTAGCATCTTGGTAAGCGCTTTTCCTAATGCTTTGCTCTTGATGTGAATGTTTGTGAAGCCTTTGTCTTGGAGTGATATTGTTACTAATTCCTCGTCGCTTACCAGAAATCTGACGTTCTCTAATGGATAGCTTTTAACATTCACTCCGTAGCTCTGCAGCTCTTTTATTCTTTTCTTGTCCACTTTGTCCTTGTTAACTAATACATACCTCTTCTTCGGGTTGCCGTCCAAGTACCTCCATAAAGCAGGGTACTTTTTTTCCAGCTTGAATCCTTCACTTGTTGCCCAGTACTCACCCTTGTAGTGTAAGTGTTCAGTAACTGCTTTCGCGAAGTTAATCATGCCCTCGCTTACGCTGACAGTATTGTCCGACTTGTCTGCCTTTTTAAAGCTCTTTACAGCTGTATCCACTTCACTGCGCATCTTCTTAACATTATTCAGCTGCTCGTCCAATAAGCCGTTAAGCGCAGTCTCAGGACTCACTGCTTTGTACTTTTTAGGCTTGCTTGGCACTACTTCGACCAGTCCTTTCTGCTCTAAACTGTTCAAACTGTCGTAAACTCTTCCGAAGGGAACTGAACCGTTCTTGCTGATATTAAAAGCACTGCTAGGACCAAGATTTAATAATGCAAGATAGGATTCAGCCTCGTACTTATTTAAACCCAGTTTCCTTAGCAATTCTTCCATAACAACCATTATTAGTTGTATCAAGTTTATAAATCTTGTTAGGCAATGGGAAATTTTACTGTTTTTGTTCTGTTTTCTGGAAATAAATCCCCTATTTCCCTGTTTTTCTCGAATAAGGGTTTATAAGTATAATATTCTAAGGATAGGGTATGATGTCAGTGAAAGATAAACAATCAATAACCAAGAGTTTTGCAACAAAGGAAGAGGCTCAAAGATTCGAGTCTGCTTTCTGGAGCATTATGGAAAAGTACACACTGAACCAAGTGTGTGAATCTTTGCCGGATGAGGTAAATCTTGGCAGAGGCAAGTACTCTCCTGCTAATTGTTATAAGATGTTCAGGAAAGGAAGTACTAAAACTGCACACTTATTGATAAAAGAGGATGTAAATAAAGGCATTGACAACAAGTTATATGAGAGTGAGATAAGTACAGAAAACGTGAATCATAAGAGAGATGCTTACTATGACGTCATAATCACTGCTTCTTATGAACAAACTAAGAAGTTTGAAAAAATATTCGGCAAATCAGGTGCAGAAGATCATATTGAGGATATTATAAGCAAGACCGTTCTTGCTGACGCGGTTAAGGATGAACAGTTAGGTCTGCCATTGCCTGAAGAGCTTAAGACACTAGCTGATGCCATAAGCGCAAAGTATAAGAATTGTGTTACAGAGATTGCACGCGCATCCAATGATGTTTATTGTATGAGCATCGTTAAAGACGGCAAGGATTTAGGATTATTATACTATGACGGCAAAAAAATTGGTGCAGAGTTTAAAGCAAAGAATGACTTTTTAAAAGTATTAAAGCACGGCATTGGCAAGGTGGAGGGTGCGAGAAAGGAAGAGTTCGTACAAGACATAAAATCCTTGGATAAAAAGGTGAAATCTTCACTTGGTTCAACTTGTTTGGAGGCTTTGCTTGATAACAATGTCTTGTCTATTGATATTGGTATTGGACCAAATGGAGGAATTATTATTGGACCCGGATTAGATACGGGGCTTGATTCATTATTAGGTTACCATACAACCTTCGGACTTGACTTGTTAAGCGGCAACTTGTACTTAGGAGATGGTTACAGGTTCGGCAGTGTAGTCTTTGAAGGAATGTATAATCTTGGAGTAAACCTGTACAAGAGTATTGAAGGGATAGGTAAAGTAATAGGTGATTTCTCAGTAAGCGCCTTAAATGCAATAAGTGATGGAATCTCCATGATAGGTGAGGGAATCGCGGGATTCTTTGAAGCAGTAGGAAGTGCTGCAGCAGGTTGTGTTGATGGCGCTAACGGTGAAGGTGCAATACCCGCCCTCGTATTAGCAGGTTTAATACTTGCTGCGGGTGCAACGGTGGGTGCAGTAGTTGCTGGAACCTATTACGGCGTTAATAAGCTGAGAGATGTTGCTGAGAAGGCTAGCACTTCAATGACTTATTATATGGATGAGCAAGGCAGTGTCAGCAAAATAAGGCTTCCTAAGGGAAGTGTTGAGGTAAAGGGTCAAAGGAATGAGATAAATCCATTAAGTCAGGAGATGATTGAAGAAACTAAGGGTATGGAACAAACATCTTCTCTATTAACAGAGTTAAGGGAAGCTAATAATAAGTACGTAACACCTAGTATGGTATACCCTGAATCAGCACTGGATGACCCAATACTGTTACAAGAGATAGAGAATCCAGCATCAGAGATTCTGAGAAGGAAGAAGGAAAGAATTTACAGAGCCTAATTAGATACTTTTATAATTTTTTTATGGGAGAAGAAAGGGATTTCATTGACTTGGTTAATTCTCTTAAATAATTACAACAATTAAAGGTTGTGCTAAGTTTATAAGTGGTTTTGTAAGCATTAGTTCTTCTTAGAGGTGAAATGATTTATGAAGTTTAGTTCAATAGATGATTTAGTAAGTTTTGAGAACAGTCTGGAATGGAAAAAGGAGGAAGAGGTTGTTCTCAGCAATTACAAGGCAGGAAAGGATGTCAGCGCTAAATACTCGCGCATTAAAGGCGATAAGTATTTCGGCATTGTTGGTGACAGGATTGTTACAGTAGTGTCTGAACAATTCACTCCAATTAGTGTTGCTGAAATAGTTAACGCGTGCGAGTCTGAGTTCGGCACTGACTTTACTGAGAAGAGTTACAGGGAAGGTATTGTAAGGGTTTACGATACTGGTTTAGAGAATAGTATTGGCAGAGTTAATCCCTTGGTTGTTTTTCCTGCAAACTTGGGAAGCATGGCAGTAAAACTGGGAGTGTATCATGACGCTTTCGTGTGCAGCAACGGCTTAATCGTTACTCACGGAGGAGTAGGTGAGAAGATTATTCACAGGCTTAACAGTGCTGATTTGAAGGATAAGATTAGGAAGGTCAGCAATGATTTAGGAGTAGTGCTTAACAGTGTTGAAACTGCGCAAGAAATAGTTCTTGATGAAGGCACGCAGCTTGCTATGATTATCCAGGCATTAGGCAAGACGGATAATTTAATCATCAAGGCTTTAAGCAAGTATTACCCTGAGGGCAATAGTTTATGGGACACTATCCAGTGCATTACTTACGTTTCAACGCATGAGACTAGGAAGGGTTACGAGTACAGCAGGAAGGCAGGAGAATACCTTGTGAATAGAAGTATTGAGCCTTTTGAAATAGTTGAAGCTGCGAGTTACGCTTTCAGAAAGAAAGAGAAAGGGCAAGAGTTAGAGAATAGTCAGGGATTATTCGAATTAGCTAGTGAAATACTAGTCTAATTCTTTTTCCAACCCTTTTCTGGATTCTTGTTTTGCAGAACTGTAAGTGTAAGCGTATTTTGCTCCTGATAAGAAGAATCCTGAACCTGCTATTAAAGCAGTTCCAGCAGGGTCTCCTAAGGACATGTAAACTATGCCTGTGATTATGGACGCAAAGCCTGAAATCATCAAGTATGTTCCTAATAGTTCAGACGCGTTCATATTAATCATCCATTAATGCTTGTTTTTCTTTTTTCAAACTCAGAATCAAGCATCCAGTAATACTTTTTACATGTTGAACAGTAAAAGAAGCTGAAATTCTTCATCTCTGTATATATCTTCTGCCTGTCTTCCTTCTCACACACTTTATTTTTAACAAGTGTCTTAAGACGGTCTCGTCCGCTGTAAACAATATCATTGCATTCACAAAAATCTATAGGTTTAGTTAACTTAACGGCTTTAACAGAATCCAAAACCTCTTTTAACGAGCCATTATTGAAATCAAACTTTGCCAAATAATACCACTCTTCTTAGCAGTTTCTAATATTAAAAAGAAGTATTTAAAAACTTTTTTAATGGCTTATTTTAAGTTATTAACTATTTGCGGGAAAAAGTAAATAAAATACACAAAAAGGATTAAGACAGAAACTATTACAATAATTATTATATCCCTGCCATTTAAACCCTTGCGATTCACAACCTATTAATAAATTAGCTCATTAAAAAATTAACCCAATTAACCAGTTCTCTTGATAATGTGGTAGCCGAATTGTGTTTTTACTGGTGTTTTTGTTGTTTCTCCAGGTTTTAGGCTAAAGACTGCGTCCTCGAATTCTTTCACCATCATTCCCTTGCTGAATTGCCCGAGGTCTCCTCCTCTTCTCCCGCTCGGGCAGGCGCTGTACTCCATTGCTAGTTCTTCAAAAGACTCGCCTTCAGCAATTTTTTTCAGAATAAAATTCGCAGCCTCCTCATTATCAACCAGTATGTGCTTGGCACTAATCTCGTCACTCATAATTAAATGAGAAACACTGAGTGTTTTATAAAACTATGTCTGCTACAACCACGATTAGTTGTGCGAATACTTAAATACTTAAAACAATCATAGAATAACTGTTATGAAAAAATTATCAAAGATACTAAAAACATTTGAATACATAAAAAAGAACACTGAAGAATTAAAAGAAGATGTTAGCAAAAACTGCCCCATGGAAGGAGGGATGGAATACTGCAACACTTTAGAAACAAGATGCATCAACCAACCAGTATGTTACTTGATAAAAAAGTATGAAACATTAGATTTTAACGAGATACAACCAGAAGAGGTCAGCGAATTAATAAGAATAATGCTCAAACTAGACAATCCAGTGAACAGGGAAAAAGCAGACAAGTACATTAATGAAAATTACTGCCCTTATAATGACGATGTTGAATGCGACCCTGTAGGAATACGAAACGATACAGCAAAGACGTGCACAATAGCACCAGTATGCGAAATATTATGCAGCGGCCACTTATTAACGGATGAGGAAAGAGAAGAAAAACTAAAAGAAACAGAGTTTGATGAGAAGTACCAAGCAATGCTTCAAATAGCAGAGTCAATCAAACAAGACAAAGAGATTGCAGAGAAGAATAGTAGAAGAGATATCTCAAACCTGTTCCTGTAACTTCTTCTCCAACTGGTTATTGCTAATAAGCATTACAGGCATTCCCATGTTATCAAGAGAGCATAATCCTGCCATAGAAACCTTCTTGGGAAGCTCAAAGTATAAAGAACTTAAATCCATGCCAGGACTTATTAGGAAAAACTCCTGACTCTTTTCTTCGCAGTAAAAGCATACATAATCATTGAAGGAAGGGAACAAGCGTTTGAAAACATCCCTCTGAAAGACGAGTTCTTCCAATTCAGGAACATTACTGCAGTCTTCGTCAGAAAACATTAAATCATCAACAACGTTAAGAATATAACAATTAGTGCGCACAGGCAATGCGCTAAAACCGTACTTTCTTGAATATTTATTGCATAATTTAGAGAATAAAACATCACCTATGTTGAAAACTTCTTCTATAGAAAAAAACTTCTTGCCCTTAACCTGCGCCTCTTTCAAGTATTGCATAAAAAAGTTCTAGAAAAAAATCTTATTATAAATCTTATTATTTATAGTCTCTTCTGCACTTTCTCACTTGAAAGCTCTCTTATCGCATCACTAGCAATCCACTTAGCGGATTTAGAATTAGATTTAAGTAACTTCTTTGAGAACTCAACTGCTCTCTTGTTAAGATTCTTGTTTCTCTTGCCGATATTGCGCAAGGCCCAGTTAACTGCTTTCTTAACAAAGTTGCGCTCATCAGTTGAAGCTTTCTTGATAACAGGAAATAATTGAATAAATTGTTCATCCTTAGCTGTCTTGTCATGAGTTGCTAGTCCAGCGAGGAGTGAGAAAGCAGCACGCTTCACGAACTCCTTATCACTCTTACTCCACTCCTTAACCTTGCTCCAAGCGTGAGGGGTTTTGTCAAACAAGCTAGTGCACGCCTGGTCAGTGTCATCCCAAGCTTCAAAATCATTAACCCAATCATTCATCTGTTCAGGAGTAACCTTGTCTAATTCTTCAGTAAAGACTGCCAAATGCCTTGCTTCATGAAACCCGCTCTTCCACAACTTAAGAGCAAGCTCGTGATTCTTCCCCAACTTCTTGGCAAAATCGCGAAGCACGTAAATTGAGATTCCTAACACTTTCTTGCCAGTGATTCCGAAACGCGCCATGCCATCAATATTCTTCTCATTCTTCAAGCTCTTCAAATT
Source organism: Nanobdellota archaeon (assembly GCA_016931175.1). Classification (GTDB taxonomy): domain Archaea; phylum Nanobdellota; class Nanobdellia; order Tiddalikarchaeales; family Tiddalikarchaeaceae; genus CG07-land. Next base: position 21,655 of record JAFGFH010000026.1, on the reverse strand, counting down.
CTTAATAATATCTGAATAATCCATTAATTAATCAAAAGAATCAATATTATAAAAAGATTAATAATCGTGAATAACTATAATATAATACGTGGCCAAGTTTAAAGAAGTAACTCAATTGTTAGGACAATCTTATGATTCTAGCAACAATCTTCATATTAAACTGTATAATAATGGCATTATACGATTCAAAAGAGATTGGGAGAAAAAACCAGCAGAGAACAAGATAATAATACCAGGTCCATTATTAGAGATTCATAAATTTCTTGAAGAAGAGAACTTAAAAGAATTCTTTCTTGTAAAGACTTATTCACCAAGCAATACCAGGGTTGTATTCAAGGAAAGAGAGGTTGGCAATTTTTATACCAATAGCAGATACGCGATTGTTAGAACAAAAACATTAACAGGTTATGACGTAAGAGAGAGGATTATTGAAAGATTCAGCCCTTCTAATTATTATAAAGTAATTAAAGATTACATTAAATTAACAAAAGAATTCATTGAAAACGTTCTGGAAAACCCTGATTCTTTCAAAGGTTTGGAATCATTGTTTAACACTGAATAGATAGTTTTTTAAAACAAAAAATCCCTTTTTCTTACTATCATGACAGAAGAGCAGAAGTGTTTATTTTGTGAAATAGTTAAAGGCAATATACCTTCACTTAAGATTTACGAGAACGAGGGAGTGGTTGCAGTATTAAACATTAAACCTGCAACGAAAGGGCACGTTATACTAATACCTAAACAGCATCACACGTTTATACAAACAATTCCTGAAGACATACTTTTCCAGTTAATGGTGGCTGCGAAGGCCATTACTGCTATTCTTACGCAAATACTTCAATGCCCTGGCATAAACATAATCCACAGCATGGGAAGCACTGCTGGCCAGAAGATAGGGCACGCTAGTTTTGAGATAATACCAAGGTACGCGGGTGATAATGTTAAAGTAGAGATTCCTGAAGGCAAGACTAATGAGCAGGAATTATACGAGCACCAGAAAATAATAGTTAAAGCATTCCAGGAATCAACGATTAAACTGCTTAAGGCAATAAAGAGCGGGGAGATAAAGGTCAGCCCTGAGATTAAAACGCAGGCAGAGAAGGCTTTGGCTGCAATGGAGGAGCAGAAGGCTCCGAAGAATCCTTTAAAGGAAGAGAATGTCAAACGTGTAAAACTTGAAGACGAGCTCGGAAAATTGTAATCTTCGTTAATCGTCGAATAACAAGTTTTTAAAACAAGCATAAATTATATCTTATTCTACCATGAAGGACCAGTCGCTTATTCAAATTATTCTAGGAGATATCGCCGCGAACGAGGATTACGGGTTAGTTATGAAGAAGTGGAGGGAATTATTCAACATTACACAGTCAAGGATTGCCAAGGAATTGAAGATTAAACAGAGTGTTATAAGCGATTACGAGAACAACAGGAGGAAAAGCCCAGGCATTGAGTTTATAAGAAAGTATACGACAGGGATTGTGAGTATTGCCTCTAAAGAGAATAAGAAAGAGTACGAGTCAGTTATAGAATCACTGGAATTAAACAAGGAATCCAGTAAATTGTTAAGAGGAGTTTTCAAGAAGAGCATGAACAATTCCCAAATAATAAAGTTGTTAAAGGCTACTCAGATAATCTCGCAGGAGAACCAGTCACTTTTCAAAGATTTCGTATTCTTCTCAGACAATTTGTCCAAGATATTAACCAAGCAGCCGAGTCTGAAACTAATAAAGAGTTTAAAATCAAACAATGAGATTGTTTACATATTCTCACGCGTTAAATCCGGAAAGATACCTTTAATTACCCTTAAACTCTTGTCAAAGATAAACAAGATAGATTTGCCTAAACTCATAATCTTCCAAAGCGACAAGTTCAAAATCTCATCACTTGCCAGGAGAATAGCGAAGAATAATAACATCTGCATTGCTGTCACGAAAGAGAACAATAATACTATAAGGGAATTACTTGACGTAAACGCTAAGAATATTATTAACGATTAAACCCTTGGATTCAAGGAAGGACTTAACAGTTGAAGAATTAGTCTTGAAGCCGGCAACGTCCTCTTTGTCAAATAATTTCTTCTCAACATTAAGGTTGAATGCAAAAGATGCATAATCAATACTTGTCTTGGCAAATAATTTGCTGCCTTCTATAACCAATAAACCCTTTTTTTCTAAATCCCTTAATATGAAATCTATATCCTGGAATGAATAGTTTAAAGCGTTGAACAAGTAAGACACGCTCGTTGACTGCTTATCATTAATAATCTTCAAAACTGTTTCAGCCTTCAAACCAATGCTTTGAACACTGCCAGGTTCTTGAACGGAAACAGGCAATGCTTTATTGTTTAATATCTTGTTGTCCTCGCTTAAAAGCAGGTTAAAATTCTTGTTCTTGTAATTAACGTTCGCCAAGTAGCAGGGGTATAATCTGTTAAGTGTTTTCACTGGTATGAAATTAATTTCAATCTTTGGTTTTTCAACAGGTGTTTGTGTTATTACTGGTTCAACCTTTTTAACAGGCTCCGGCTTCTTAACAACAACTTCTGTTTTAATAATTGGCTGTTCTTTGTAATTAAAAGAAACGCTTTTGCCTCCGTGCTCGCTTCTCTTTATGCGCACGTCAACAAATACTGGTTTCGCACTGGCTCCAATAACTAGTGCTGTTCCAATAGGCAATGTTGCAATATCTTCTACAACACTCGTGTTAATATTCTCAGCACTGCTGGCAATAGCCTTCAAATCGTTAGGGTTAGTAACCTTTTGAATTATTTGAGTATTGCACTGGCTGAGCACGTTCTTGTCAACTCTTGCAGGCCTCTGACTGACAATGCCGAGTCCGAGACCAAATTTTCTTCCTTCGCTTGCGATGTTGCGAAGGATGTAACTTGAAGGGCTCTCACCGAAACTCCTTTCAGGGCAGAAGTTGTGCGCTTCCTCTACTATTAAGAAGAATGGAGGAACCTGGTTCTTCTTCCTCTTCTCAAACAAGTCATGGCAGAGTTTAGCAACAATAATGCGTTGAATCTCAGGCGCTACACCCTTCAAATTAATCAGTGTGGCTTTGCCTGGATTAACAAGTGATTCAACCCTTACAGGGTCGTCGCTGAACACTCCAACGTTTTCAATAAAATCAAGGCACGCGTACAAACCGTACTTAGCATTTGAGTTAACCATGTCTAGACTGCTTCTGATATCATTAAGGCTGTAGTTGCCCTGGCTCTTAACATCAGAAACGACATTATAGAGAATGCCTAACTGGGTGCCTCCAACCTTTATAGGTGTAAGTGTTGATATCTCCTGAGCAGTTAAGCTTTTGAAACCAATAGTTAACGGCTTCGCATCAGGATTAATACTAGTATTAGGACTGTATTCTATAACATTAGAGTAACCTTTAGGTTTAACATCATACCTGTGCATGAGTTCAAGCTCTTGCTTGTTAGAATTAGGGTATTTAAGGCTGGAATACTCTCCATGAGGGTCTATTATAACACAAGGAACACCCACTTCAAGCAGCTCTTCAACGATTACACCTAACGTGTAGCTCTTTCCAGCTCCTGTCTTGGCTAATACTGCCAAGTGCTTAGTTACAAGCTTCTTTTCATCTAAACGAATAGGTATCATGTTATACTCTTCTAAAATGCCCAAATATAGGCCCTCTGGCTTGTCTAAACCTAACATCTTTTTGATAAACTCACTGTCAGCGTTGTAAACCTCTACATTATGGCTTATCGTTGAATTAGGGGTTCTAAGAAGGTCCCTGCTGTCCCTGTAACCAATAATCTCACAATCGCAGGTAATCTTATTCTCTTCATTGGTTAACTCTACAATCTGGGCTAGGATGAATCCAACCTCTTCATGGTATAATTTAATATACTGGAATTTTTTCACCTTAGCTTCAGCTGTGAAGGAAAAAGAGTGAGTATTTATTTTGCCGCTCACGCAACCAAGTAATTCAGCCATAATACTATTATTGGATTAATGAGTTTTATTTAAATTCTTTGATTAAAACTCGCAGATTCTCTTTGCAATGGTTGGTATAATAATCTTCTTCACTGCAGGTTTAATGCTCACCGTCTTCTTGACCTTGAAGGCATCATACCTGTTCATGTTCTCAATATTATTGTTGAAACCTAAGAGTTCAGCATTGCCTGCTGCTGCTTCGTCCTTGTTCAAGACAATTACAGGTTCAGGGTTTTCTTCAATTAATTCCTTAAGCATTAAGTGAGTTATCTTATGGTGGGGGTTAATCTCGTAATAATTAACTCCTTTCTTGTTGTAGTGCTTCGCTGCTCTCTTAAAGACTTTTAATTCATTAATGACTTGCGCTGCGCGGTTCTTGAACTCCACTAGTTTATCAATAGAGCCGTGGAATAATTGTTCAGGGTTGAATAAGTACTTAGCTAGGTAAGTTATGACCTCATTAGTGGTCGTCTTACTATGGGCGAGTACTAATTCAACGAATTTAACCCTGGAATCATTCTTTATCCAGGCAGGAAAGTCGTACTTGTTGAGTATTGCAAGCTTGTAGTCTTTAATTCTGATAAAATGAGTATCATCGTGCATGGTTGCTATGCTGATGATATCATTGTTATCTTTGTATTCTCGAAGTAGTGCGGTAGGGTTAAAGTGCTTGACTATGCTTGCCAGTATTACTTCTTCTACGTTGGGGGTGTAAAAGATTATCATACTTAGACATATATTGGATTCTTGTTTATAAAAGGAAAGAGGTAAAGCTTCCTTTATTCTTCTAATCTTGTTACTGTTCTTACTAATTCCTCTAATTCTTCAAAACTTAGATTATTAAAAGAGTCTGTTTCAGCATTAGTTAACGATATTGGAATCTTTGGGTTAAATTCTTTTATGCAATAAGATTGTCTGAAATAGTTTCCAGTTACTCTGCCTTCATCAAATCTTCCAGTGAAGCTTTCTTTTTCAAATTTTATGGCAAACTCGTACCTGGTGAAACTGTCGTCCAGTATTGAAAAATAACTTCTTATGAATCCTTGTTTGTCAAATACTTTTAAGTGTTCTATCCCATTTATTTTTCCAAAAAAACAACCTATTACTTTCTTCTTTGACAATCTTACTGCGTCAGGTTTCATATAAAATAGTGACATGTATTTGAAGTTGTAAAATTGCCTTAATAAACCATTATCCAGATACTTATACTTTATTGAATTAAAAGGGAAGTTCTTGCCTGTGAATTCTCTGAAAAGTATGCAAGTAATACTGTTATTGATAATTGTTGAGTAAAAAGATTTAAAGACCTCAAAACTAGTAAGTGCGCCTCTTTTTTCAGTTCTGAAACCGTCAATGGTTAATCGTTCTTGTTTTTTATAGTACTTATTTAATAGGAAACTAACCTTTAAACCCTCACGGTCATATACGTTAAACTTTGAAGCTTTCAGAGAATCAGATTTAATTATTTCAAAATCTAAGCCATTCTCTTTCATAATCTCTTCAAAACTCATTATTTTGAAAAGGAAAAAATTGTTATTTAAAAAATCTTTGCTAAAAAAAATAGAATAATTGGGCCTGCCCGGATTTGAACCGGGGCCACAAGGTCCCAAACCTCGGATCCTGACCAAGCTAGACCACAAGCCCAATAAGTAGTATTATTCAGTTTTGCTGCTTTTAAACGTTATTGTTCTATATAAAAAAGATTAAAAAACAATGAAATTATTATAAGCATTATTATGAGCAGTGAGATTATAACTTATTCGAAGATTAGGGAGTATCAGAGAGAGGAAAGGACTAAGCCGATACTGGTTAAACTGCCTGACAACGCTGTTGAACTAATACAAATATACTTGAAGGAGAAAAAGACTATGCTGGAGAAGAACAAGGATGACAGCAACTTATTCAGTCAGGACGTTTATTCAAGGATTGAGTACGAGTTGAAGAACGCGATTAGGAGCATTGCAAACATCTTCGAGATAAGGGAGAAGAAGATTATTGACAAGGCTTTTCACACCTCCAAGAATGATATTAAGATTAAGGACACGACTAACATGCTTTACTTTGAGAAGAGATTATTCACTCAATTAGTGGAATTGTTCAATAATTATAATGAGAACTGTATTATTGCAGTGTTGAAGAATAACAAACCAGTCTTTGATGCCGTATGCTCTGCTGATAATGAAAACGAAGCAGGGGAGCACAAAGTTTTAAAAAGAGAAGAAACTTTTTTAAATAAAGAATTGGGTAGTGATAAAATACTCATTCGGATTACAAGTGATGTTCCTTCTTTCCAATGGGAGGATGACACAAAAATGGGCCCTTTCAGGGTCGAAGATACTGTTTTCGTGCCTAAGAAACTGGGAACATTATTAATCAATCAGAAGAAAGCAATCGAGGTAACAAAGAAATGAAAATGCCAAAAAGCGTTAAAAGGTATTGTCCTAGCTGCAAGAAGCATACCTTACAAAACGTTACTCAGAACAAGACTGGAAGAAAGAGGGGTGCTATGACTATAGGTGAGAGAAGGCACCACAGGCGTGGAGGCATAGAAGGTTATGGTGGATTCCCAAAACCTCAGCTTGAGAAGAGTTCCAAGCATAAGAAGAAGACCAGCAAAAAGATTGATATCCGCTTCGAGTGCAGTATTTGCAAGAAAAAGAATGCTTTAAAGAATACTTTCAGGGCTAAAAAATTCGAGATTGTTAAAATAGGAGTATGATAACACTATGGTTTCAAAGTTTTTAAAAATAAAATGTGAAAAGTGCAAGAATGAACAGATAATCTTCGAAAAAGCAAACAAGGATGTTAACTGTTTAGTGTGCAATACTCCTTTAGCTAAGTCAACAGGCGGTAAGGTCCGAGTTGATGCCAAGTCCATGAAAGTATTGGAGTAAGCCAATGGTTTTCTACAAAAAAACAGGATTCCCGAAAGAAGGGGACATAATTCTTTGCAAGGTTAAGAAAATACTTCCTCACAGCGTATTCGCTGACTTAATAGAGTATGATAATAAGGAAGGTATGATTCATATTAGCGAGATTAGCAGCAGGTGGACTAAGAACATAAACGATGTTGTCAGCGTCGGCAAGTTAATAGTCTGCAAGGTTGAGAAGATTAATGAGGAAAAAGGTTATATTGATTTAAGCAAGAAGAGGGTTACCAGCGGGCAGGAGAAGAATAAGAAGGATGAGATTAAGAATGAGAACAGGATAGAGAAACTCATTGAATATGCTTGCCAGAAGAACAAGTTAACACTTAAGGATTTTTATGAAAAGACAGGTTATACCATATTAGAAGACTACGGTTCTTTGTTTGATTTTTACGAGAATTTCAAAGAGGACGAATCCGTCATTAATGATTTAGAATTAGCTCAGAACGTTAAAGAAGATATTAAGAAAGCTTTTGAATCAATGGTTCAGAAGAGCAGGGTCACTGTTAAGAAACCTGTTAAGTTCTACGCTGAAGGCAGTAATGGTTTGAAAGACTTGAAGGATTTTATTAAAGAGGTTAAGAAATCAGTTAAGGAAGAGGATAATGATTTCAGCATTATTTATATTAATTCTCCTGAGTATCTTGCAAGTGTTAACAGCAAGAATTATAAGGAAGCTAATAATTTCCTTGAAAAATTGTTAAAGGTTATGAAGGATTTAAGCAAAGATTTTAACGTGAACCTGATAGAATGATACATTATTGTGAGAAGTGCGAAGAGTATACTTTGAAAGAAGTGTGCAGTAAGTGCAGGAATAAGACTGTGAATAGGAAACCTGCCCGGTTCAACCCGAACAAGAATTATGCAAAAGAGAGGTTAAAGGTTAAGGGATTTTTATGAAAGAGTTTAGTATAAAAATTGTTAAGAAGCAGGACATTAATGATGCAGTACTGGTTAAGGGAGTTCCTGGAGTCGGCAGCATTTCTCATATAACTGTTGATTACTTGATTAATAAGTTAAACGCGGAACTAATATGCAAGATATACTCTGACTATTTGCCTAATATTGTATTAATAAAAGAGGATTCAAGCATTGAACCTCCTCATTACGCGGTTTACTTCAAAAAGGTTGGGAATAAGAAGATAGTCTTTGTTAAGAACAATTATCCTCCAACAAGCGAGTATTACAGTTTTAAGACGAATAATTACCTGGCAGATTTTGTTAAGAAGAACAAGATTAAGCAGGTTATTACTATTGCGGGCATTGCTTACAAGGAATTACCTGACAAGATAACACTTCATGGTGCAGTAACTGACCAGAAGTTGAAGAAGGGTTTGGAAAAAATGGGTTTAATCTTTGACGGCAACAAGAGCGTGGGTTTAATCATAGGCAGTGCAGGATTATTGCTGGACAAGTGCGCTGAGAAAAAAATTCCAGGATTTTGTTTACTAGTAAGCACTTGGGCTCATCCCAACTATTTCGGCATCAAGGAGAGCAAGAAAGCTATTAGTTTCTTAAGTGAGTATTTAAAATTCAAGGTAGATTTAAGCGACTTGAATAAGGAGATTAGAAGAATTAACAAAGAAATTAAAAAGGTTGAACAAAACAAGGAACAATTAGAGAGAGCTGAGTTCAACAAGAGCAGGTATATTGGTTAACCTAGTCCGTAAACTACTGCTCCGAAGCCTTCTCCGCCGTAATCCTGCGAGTAAGAGTATTCAACCCTGGCTGTGAGCAATACTTCAGTGTCTGATTCCACTGTCGGCGCTCCAAGTCTTAAAACGTTAACTTTGGTGTAACCGCTAGTCATCCATAAGACTCTGCGCTGTTCTGTTAGCGTGTTCTGCAAATCCTCGTACTCTTCAGTGCTTAACTGCAGTGTTTCAATATTGCACAAGTCAAAACCTCTTGATTCAAGAGTCTGGTATTCCAGATAGTAATAATCTGTTAAGATTAAGTCGTCGCGTTTTAAACCTAAATCCTCTAATTGTTCATCACTAAACGTCTCTTCCACCTTAGTCCACGGGTTGTCCTCATCCAGGTAATTATAGAACGTTAGAGTCTTGTCTATTCCTATTATTAAAATCTTCATGTAATTATCATCAATGTTAGTATTATCATAATAATCAACTACTCCGCTGTAATTATTGAAGTATATCAGGTTAACTGTGAAGTCCTTGACTCTGTTCTCAACTGTTGTTAGTGTCTCGTAACTAGTGTCAAAGTATATCGCTACCGGGCCCTGTGTTGACTCTGAGTAAGTTTCCCTGTAAGCCCTGTCTCCAGTTTCTTTCAAGATTATCGCCTTGCTCGTTTCAGCGTAAGCGTCGTAATAGACGCGCACGAGTATGTTGTCAAGCACTAATAATTCTCCTAATCCTAGTACTGGCGCTGTTAAGTCCCACTCGAACCTTTCACTATGATTTGATTCAATTAAAGGAGCGTAATCAAAGGTTGCTTGAGGACTTAAGTCATCAGCGTTTATCAATACTGCTTTAACGTTTGAGAAGTCAACATTTGCCAGGTTGATAAGATTTAGTGTTAACCTTGTCATTTCCTCACTGAATAGGCTGGTTCTTCTTATCTGCAGCTCGTCTGTTACTAACACGTCAAGGTCGTAGTCAGTCTGAACTGACTGGTAAACTCCCCTGGTGCTGTACTGGTTAATCTGCTGGGTGCAGCCTGCAACAGTTAATACAAGCAGGAGGGTGAATACTACTCTTTTCATTTTAATTAGTCTCCTCCACTGTTATGCTGGTAACTGTTGAAGTGCTCCTGAAGCAGTACCTGTAAGTTACTTCTGTTGAGAAGCTTGACTCTATCTCGCTCATCAAGTCCCTGTTAACGATTATGTCAAAGTCGAAGTCTTTGCTCGCGTCGTAGCCTGCTGATGGAGTGAAGTAGCACACCGCGTAGCCCATGTAATCCCCTCCTGTCTGGACAACGCAGTTGTTGTCGCTGCCAGTGTTCAAGTAATTATTAGCCCCTCCCTCGTTAGTTTTAAGGATTAAGGACTGTTCTACAGTGTCAAGCTTGAACTGTCCTGATACGAAGCTCAGCTCGTTCTCATCCTCGTAAATGCTTGAACCTCCTGATATCTTATTTCCCAAATCAAAGGAGACTAAAACATCCATTTTCTGCTCTTCATTAGAGTTTAAAGAGCTCAGTCCTGAAAAGCTTATGTCTAAAGGTCCAGTGTCTGATAGTGTGTAATCCACGCCGTCTGAAGGCGTGCCTCTTGATGCCCTGAAATAACCTATGTGTTCTTGGGTGTAATCAAAGCAGATTACTGGGTACAAGTTGTAAGTCCTTGGGTTTAAACCTGCAGAGGTTGACAACTCTATAGTCCACTCCTCAGTAACTCCATCTTCAACACTGTCAGGTCCTGTAACAACGTAGGATATGCCTGTTGTCCTTGGCTCCATGATAATATCAATATTCTCAATATCATTAGAGAACATGTTAGTTATGCTTAAATCAATGCTTGTTGAACCGCCCTGTTCTATGAGATTATCATCGATTGCAACGTTCATTGTCAGAGTGCCTCCCGCAGGAGTAGTGTCAACCTCCTGCCCTCCTCCTGTGCACCCTGCAAGCAAGACTATTAACGCTATTAAATGCAATGTTTTTCTCATACTAAAATCACTCTCCAAATCTTTTATTCACCCCTTCGCAGCGCATAAGTTAACCACTCCCCTAACGAATGTAACCTTGTCGCAACCTATACCATAAACTAAATTCATTGACGCGCAATCAACGTAGTCTCCTATTATTATCCTGCCGTCCTCGTAAGATTCAACCTCGTCAAAGAAAGGAATTGTCCTTACCTCATCGCGGTAGCTTATCACAATAACGGGCTTGATATTATCCCCATTAATTCCGCAGTTTAAGTAATCACTGCCGTAATCGAAATCTCTTGATTTTAACAAGTACATACCTGCTGGAGCGTTCTTAGTGTAAGGGTAATCCTCTGCTGAGTAAGACTCGCTGAAAGCGTTAGTGTACTTTCTTACAATGTTTAACGGAGTCACTCTGACTTTGCCCACTTCTATTGTAGCATTCAACATGCTGATATTATAGTCAAGGAAGTGGTTAACACCATCATTATTGAAGAAGTAGAACAGTAACTGGCTGCTTTGAAGGCTCGTTTGTGAAGTGTAAGCTCCAATTATCGAGTTGCCGTTAGACAGAAGCTTTTCAAAGTAAGTCTCGTTGTCGTAGTAATTTATTATTTTCAAGTTATCAGGTATTGTAGTCCTCTGCCTCTCGTAGCTTCCCGTGTCAAGCGTGAATCCTATCTTGTCGCTGTCAGATAATATGATGCCTTCAGCGTTCCTGACCTCGAAGAAAGCCTTATTCTTAACAAAAGCGTCAATATTTTCTGCTAAGTCTTCAAGGGTTGAAACTGTGAAGCTTAACTCGTGCTCTGATACTGATTCCCTTTGAGCTCCAACTTCTTCATCCCCTCCAGGGTATGGGTACTCGTTAAAGAAAACTAACGGGCGCACGTCAATCTTGTAATAATCAGCGTCAGTGCTCAGTATCTTGTTAATCCTTGAATCCCCTGTATAGTAGCCTACATCCATGCTGTAAACGTTAGGAACTTCTATTACGCGGATGTAAGCATCATCAAAGTAGCAAAGATTATCAGAGGGGTTGCAGTAGAACAAATCGCAGTCACTGTCTTGTTCGCAGTTTATTCTCCTAGGCTCCTCGTTGCTGTTCAAGCTTATAACATGCAAAAAGTTGTAATTAGCTAATCTTTTAACCTTTGATATTAATTCAATATCCTCCCTTGGAGTGTTCAAGTCTATTGTTAAACTATTAGAGCCTGAGTCGTAAAAGTACCTGTCAGGAGTTTCAGCCCTTTCAGTGTCCGCCAAGAACTGGAGGTTAGGAGTCATGTCTCCCCAAAAGAATCCAACACCAGTCTCTGTTTCTGATTCAAAGCTTGCAATATTAGGCACGATTAGTATGTCATCCTCTCCTGAGAAGCTGTACCTGTACTTAGTCTTTAGCCTGAACGTGTAATACTTTGATATGTTAATAGTTTCCCTGACTTCCATTGGGAAGTATAAGTAATTAACTTCATCCTTTAAGTCATTAGGGTACAAGAATTTAATAACCAGCCTCGGCTGCTGCTCGTCAAAGATTAAATCAGGAAACTCCTCTCTAATGTAAGCCAGCAGATTTGAAAGAGTTACTGACTTAAATGTTAGTGAGCAGGTATTATTTGCTAACTGGTTTCCAAAGATAGTATAACCCTCTCCATCATAATGAGTTTTTGGAATTATTTCACTGTCCTCGTCGTAATCCACTGGTATGCAGATTCCTCCCTCAAAACCAGCATCAGAACCGTTATAATACCTTACAGCACTCATCAAGTCAATGTAGCCGAATTCTTCAAGAGAAGTGGTTCCAACAAAGTCTCCAACGAATCTTAAACCTTCAGGGTATTGCAGCAAGAACATTGCAGGATTGGTTGGTGTTCCTGTTCTCTGGTTCTGAATCTGGTAAAGCAGTGAGAACTGGCTTCCAATGTTTTGAACCCTTACAGGCTCCTGAACATTGCTCGCAATTGATAATGCTCCAACGCTTCCCGTTATTGTTCCAGTAGTTGAAGGCTCGTTTCCAGTAATGCTTAACTGCCTCTGGTACTCGCTCTCACTTATTGCATAAACTGTTTGGAGTATTCCTGAACTGTAATCATAACTTACAACGTAGTCAAAGCTGTGCTCGTATGCAACGTCTGCGATTTCCTGGAATGAGGGCGCTCTAAGCCTCCAAGTAAACTCAACCTCCTCGTTGGGGTACATAACGTTAAGCTTGTGTTTGGCAAAAGGAAGTCCTAAGTCGTCAACGAATTGAGGATTAGGACTGTTAGTAATATCCCTCTCAATGTGGGGCCCCCACACTCCCACTTCTAACCTGCAACTATCGTTCTCTATTATTGCAGTGAATCCTTCAACTATCTTGAAAGGGCCAACGTTCTTTAACTGAATCTCAACGTTCTTCGCCTCCTGGCCCTGCAAGTTATTCCTTAACACTAAACTGAAGAAGGTGTCGCTGCTGCTGTAAACACCGTCCCTGTTAAGAAGTCCAGGAGTTCCTATAATACACAAGTCCTCGTTGCTCGCGCACCTAGACTCCCTTTGCAGAGAGGTCTGGCTTTGAGTTTCAGGCTCTTCCTGGGCAGTGCAGCCCAGGATTAATACTGCAATCATTAAAAAAAAGTATACTCTCTTCATATCGCATCACAATTATCAATGTTAAAGTTCGTAATAGTCACGTCGTGGAAGTCATAAACTGCGTCAGCCCTTACTAAGTAAGTGTTCATGTCAACCTCTGAAACGTCGATTCCTTTAAGGCTGAGAGTGCAGAATAATACCTCATTAGTTGTTGGATTGAATCTGGCCTTGCATATTGAGTAATTCATCTCATTAACTAATTCATCGCACACTCCTTCAGCGCCGGGAACTCTCAAACTTCTGCCTGAAGCAACCTCAGATTTGTTGGTGAATGAAGTAAGCGCTTTCATCGGGTCAGCTCTTAACTCGTTAACGCTAATCTCTGAAGTGATAGGCAGTAAATTATTGCATATCGCGTTCTTAGTATCACTGCATAGGTTGCTGCGGTAAGAGTTGAATAATGCGAGCGCTTCATCGTAGTCCTCATCACTAAGATCAGGGTAAGTGCTGCATAACCCGTACTTCACGCTCTCCCTCGTGAAAGTGCAGAATGTTTCATTACTACAGAACTCTTTTATGTCCAGATTATTATAGCATTCAAAGTCAGGGAACTTGAACCTTGACTTCTTGTCATAAATGTCCTGTATTACGCTTCCGCTGAACTGGAACAATCCATTGCCTACTCCGTAACTATTAAGTGTGGTGTCCTGGCAAACCCCTAAGTCTCCGGGCAGGAACAAGTAAAGCTCGGGATTGCTTACTAGCGCTTCATCCTTGGGCTGCCATCCCACTTTTAAGAGTATAGTATCATTTATTTTTGTTAAATCATTAACTGGAACGGGCTGCTGGCCAACGTCCATGTCAATCCTCACTTTTCCAAAGCTTGAAATGCTTCCAGGGTTTCCAATATTAACGGGTTCTAAAAAGTAACTCTTGCTGTCTATGAAAGTTAATGGGAAAACGCTCGTAGTATGATAACTTAATACAACGTCTGTTCTTATACCGCAGTACTGCTGCAAAACGTCTGGAGGCAGGCTCGCCTGGAAAGTCTTAATTACAGTCGCGGGCGCTCCCTTAGGCAAGTCACTAACCCATTGTTCAGCGTAAATGTTCGGACCTGGTATTAACGGCTCGAAGTCTATACCGCAGATGTCAAAATGAACTGCTCCTCCTGTGAAGAAAGAGGCGTAAATATCTTTAATGCTGGAGAGTTGAACGTAGACGTTGCTTATCTTATACTTGGCTTCGTTGTCTAAACGCACAGTTGCTACTATGTCGCTGTCATCGCACATTCTGCCCTCCACCTCCACTTCAACGCCTACTACGTCATCAGTTATCTCTTCAAAGGTTGGTCCAGTCACCTGCTCTGTTATGCCCTGTTTTAAGATGCTGCTCCTGTAATAACTCATTGGGTCAACCACTGCGAAGTTGCTCATAAGTGTTCCTCCAGCTGCTGCGCTGCTGCCAGTACTAATGGCGTAAAAGTTTGTAAACATTGTTGGGAACATGAAGCTTAATGGGAAGAGCACGCAGCACGCTACGCCTATAAGAACTAATCCTGGAATGCTTCCGCTAACCCAGAAATTAATGAGTAAGAAGAGCAATGGGAGAATTAGTATACCTTGCATTATTCCTCCGTAAACGCTTCCTCCGAAGAAGCTGAAAGGGCTGACGAATAAAATCCAAGCATTAACTAGTGCGAAAGTGGAGATTGAAAATATTCTCGCAACCTTGTAAGTAACCCTGAAAATATTCACTATAGCCTCAGTATCAGGCATTGGGCGAAAGCTTACGAATACGAGGTAGAAGGCCATGTATATTATAGCGCCTATTGCTGTGAAGAACGCTGCGTTCATTAATATCCTGTTGCCGTCAGCAGGGTTTTGAAAAAAACCTACCATGACTATCGCGTATACTATGATTAGCGCTAATAAGGCATATATTACATTTGTTTTTTTCAAATCATCTGAAATAGCTTTTTTAGCCTGAGCTTCCGTGGTTCCACTGCCCTCTGCCTGCTGTTCAGGAATATCACCGTTGCTCATGGCGCGAAACCTCCTATTCCAACAAGAATTGCAGCATTAATGATTCCTAAAACAATGGTTATTGGGTTGCTGAAGTCTACAAATCCTGAACTAACCATTCCAATCATTAAAGGAAATATGAAAAAGAAGAGAGCAACGCAAACGCCCCATAAAACTAATAAACCCTTCGTTCTCCTATTCATTACTAAAACATTCTTTTTAATAATAGGTTGTTTAGTCTGAGGGTCTATACCTTCTGTCTGCATTGCTGTTTGAAATCTTGAAAATATGCCTGGTTTCTTCTCCTCGCCCGTTACCATTATTATTTAACCCTCATTTTTTTTATCCTATTTACTCTATTACTATCTCTCCTATTATTAATCTGCCACTCGTGCTGTATATTTTAATGTTATTACCGTACTCTTCCAAGTCACTCGTTAACAAGTCAACCCTGTTAGCTCCTAGAACTAATTCATCCCGTGTAAGTAAATACTTAACTCCAGTGTTTAAGACGTCAATATTTACGTCCCCGGGCTCCACAATCCCTGTCAAGTCAAAAGTTAATGTCACGCTGTCCTCTCTTCTCAAAGTCCTCTCCGGAACGTCAAAGACTAAGTACTTCGCCGCTAACCCGCTTGGAACTGAGTAAAACTTCATACCAACATCTGTCAAGACGTAATCAGCACCTTCAAGTGCTAGCAGAGTAATATTATTATCAATGCCGAGGTTTACTTCGTCACCTTCCAAGCTAAGAGTCGTCTCTTCAGCCTGCAAAGCGCCGGTGAACACGTTAACACCGTTTATTTGAATACTAACCTGGTGCTCTGATACTCTTGTTGGAGTAAAGGTTAACTCTATGAGTTCAGCATTCTCACTATTTGGTGTTAAGTAGAATACGTCAGAGTCAGTTAAGTCCACTGGAGCATAGACGTAATCATAAACATTAATAGAGTTGAATCCGCACTGTTGTGTTGTCCAGAACTGCCAGCCGTTATACTGGCAAGTAATTCTAAGTATTCTGCCGTAAGTTTCAAGGCTTGCCTTTGAGATATCAACGCTGGTCTTAGAGTCTGCTATTAACTCATTATCATAAATTAGTGTATTGTTTAGTGTGATTCGTAGTTTAGGACTGCCAACTACTGAGGACGCGAGTACTTCAACGTTTACCTTGTCAGAATCAAGCGTTGTTAAATCAACGGTTTTGTGCCCACTTGCAATAATTGAAGCAGTAATTATCTGGGAGTCAAAGCTTGAAATAGTGCTCCTCGTCTCAGGGTAGGAAACACTTAAATCGCTAACGATTTGAGTGTCTAATAACTCACCGCTTGATTGTCCAATCTCTCCAACGGTTGTTCTAAGAAAACTAGAGTCTAACAATCCTTCACTAATAACCTCTTCAGGTTCTGTTCCGAATAATAACTCGTACCTTTGCTGAGGGTATAACCAGAGAACGTACCAGATTATTAATGCCATAGTGGTTAAAAGAACTGCTGGAACTGCTGTTTGAGCCCTCTTCATAATATTAAAGATAACAATCTTTATTTTATAAGTGTTTTCAAGCAGTTATATCGGACGATTTATGAAACAATTTAAAAGACAGTATATTAATAATGTATGTTATGCAAGAGCTTCCAAAAATTATAAAAGAAAACCTTAAAGAAAAGAACATAACTGAGCTTCGGCCTCCACAGCTTTTAAGCCTTAACAAAGGAGTGCTTGAGGGTAAGAGTTTAATCATCAGCAGCCCTACGAGCAGCGGGAAGACCCTAGTTGCTGAGATCGCCATGATTAAACATTTTGAGAACAAGGGCAAGACTTTATACATTGTTCCCTTGAAGAGTTTGGCAACTGAGAAGTACTCTAGCTTCAAAGCCTTGTACGAGAAGCACGGGTTAAGAGTTGCTTTGAGTATTGGAGAGTTTGACAAGCAGGACCCTTACTTGAACAACTTTGATGTAATAATCTGCACGAGTGAGAAAGCAGACAGTCTCATAAGACACAACGCTGCTTTTATCAGAAGAGTGTCCTGTGTTGTAATTGACGAGATTCACTTGCTGGATGACGCTGACAGGGGCCCCACCCTCGAGGTGTTAATCACTACTTTGAAGCACTTATTGCCGAAGGCTCAGATTATTGGCTTAAGCGCTACTATTAATAATGATTACGAGATTAGCGAGTGGCTTAATGCTGAACTGGTTAAGAGCAGTTACAGGCCTGTTGAATTATTTGAGGGTGTATACTTTAACAGTGAATTATTCTTCAAGGACAAGTCTTACGTTATTGAAGATTATAAGAGTGAGGAGGAGAGTATAACAAAGGATACTCTAGTGAGGGATAAGCAGGTAATATTCTTCATGGCTAGCAGGAGGAACACGAGGGGGTTGGCTAAGAGGTTAAGTGGTTTGGTTGAAAAATTTTTAAGCCCGGATTTGAAGTCAAGGCTTGACATAATCGCGGATAAGGTATTGTATTCTTTAGAGCAGCCGACTGAACAGTGCAGACTATTAAGCGACTTGGTAAGAAATGGTGTTGCCTTCCACCACGCGGGACTAGTCCAGAACCAGAAGGAGTTGGTTGAGCAGGCGTTCAGGGACAGGACTCTCAAAGTTATTTGCGCGACTCCAACTCTTGCTGCAGGAGTTAACCTTCCAGCTTTCAGAGTAGTAGTAAGAGACTTGACTAGGTACAGCCAGACAACGGGCAATTACTTCATTCCAGTACTTGAGGTTAAGCAGATGTTTGGCAGGGCGGGCAGGCCCGGATTTGAGGAATACGGGGAAGCATTGGCTATTGCGAAGAGTGAGACTGACAAGGAGAAAATATTCAGTGAATACATTAACGGCGAGGTTGAAGCGGTTTATTCTAAATTAGGTGTGGAGCCTGCGTTAAGAACTCACGTGCTTGCTTTAATTGCTAACAATTTCTGCACAAGCTTTGAATCTTTGAAGAATTTTTTCAAGAATACTTTTTTCGCAAAACAGTACAAGAATTTGTCACAATTGAATTTGTTAATTGAGAACATTGTTGTCCAACTCGTTCATTTCACCTTTGCTGAAAAGAACAAGGACACTATTACTGCAACTGCTCTGGGCAGGAGGGTTAGTGAATTATACCTTGACCCTTTAGTTGCGGATAATATAATCTGCAGCATTGTCAAGGCTAAGCGTATTAAGCCGAGCAGTTTCACTATTATCCAAGCCTTATGCTACAGCGGCGGCGTGAGAAACTTAAGCATTAACGGCAAAGAGGCAGGCAAACTCGTGGGCTTGGGTGATGAGAGTGAGTTATTAATTGATGTTCCTAATCCTTTCAGTTACGAGTATGATAATTATTTGAGAAGCATTAAGACTAGTTTAATGTTCGAGTCATGGATTAATGAAGACAGCGAACAATCTATTAGCGAAGCGTATAAGGTCTTCCCCGGCGACTTGAGGAATTACATCTACTCTATTGACTGGTTACTATACTCAATGGTTGAGCTGTCTAACATCTTCGGCGAGAAGAACATGGTTGGTTACGCGAAGAGGTTAAGAACAAGGTTCGCTTACGGAATCAAGGACGAACTCTTCACCCTGGTTAGTATTAAAGGGGTAGGCCGCGTGAGAGCAAGAAAATTATACAATGCTGGTTACAAGAACTTCCAGGAAGTAATCAAGGCGCCGTTTGAAAAGATTGCAGCAATAATTGGGCCTGGAATAGCAAAGAAGATAAGAGAGGAATCGGATTAAATTCTTTTTCGCCTATCTTTTGGGTTCTGAACCTGCAATACTGCGCCGTCTGCGCTGCTTCCTTATTCGTTATTGTGTTTACTGGCTCTTGTGAGTATTTTGACGCTGTCTCAGCTGGGTTCTTACTCGCAGTTTTCTTCAGCATCAAGGCTGTATGGTTTTATTGTAAATTCTAAGCTGGATTCTTTTTTTATTGTTTCAATCTCTGTCCTGCTTAAAGTTCTGTAATACTTGCTCATTCCTTCTGTTAATCTGAACCATCCTCCCTTCTGCTCTGTAACAACATCCAATTCCTTAGCAAGTCTAACTAATCCAGTTACGATTCCCTGAATATCAGAGATGCACTCATCAGCTGTGTATTTCACCAGTGCATTATCCAACTCGCCTATACTGTCAACTCTTCTGCTGAAAGAGTTCTCCTCTCCCTCTTCCTGAATCTTCAAGGTATATAGTACTGAATTTAGATCAGGCAGAACCTTTGAATTTTCATACAAAGTATCAGCGGTTATGAAGATGTTTATTTTTTTAACGTTTTTTCTTTCCATAAGTTTAAGCTAAAAAAAATTAGATTAAAAAAGGTTTGTATCCACTATTGGATTACAACAAACCGTATTCTCTTCTGCATTCTGCCTTGATTCTAAGCTCGTTAAGAACGTTAATGAAATAATGTTTTTCTTGACCTGAGAAGAATTTCTTTGTTAACATGCTCTCATTATGCGCTCTGTAGAAAGGGTCTGTTACTACCTCTTCTTGTTCAAAGCTGCCAAGTTCGAAATCCACTACTTTTTCTATTGATTCAGTCATACCATCTCACCTCTTATATTTATTAATTATGTCGCGAAGCTCCAGAGTCTTCTGGTGGCACTCGGTTGACAATGAATTATACTGGCTCGTCTTGCTGTCCAAGTTTTCTTTAAGAACAAATAAGCCAATTGCTGAAGATTTTCTTGACTCTGCTGAACTCATATTATATCCTCCTCATTTTTTCTTCTCATAATGAGACATTATTACCTGCTTGTAATCGTTAACCATTTTTGCCAAGTGAGGTTCTGCCTTCAATAAGTTATCATCATCACTCATTTCAACTATTAATGAAAACATTCCCTTATTCCCTCTCTTCTCATCCGGCATCTTGACCTCAAAATAGTAATGCCCTACTTGTTTTTTAACAAGGATTACTTTCCCTTCTTCCTTAACTGCTTTTAATAAAGTGACTGACTTGCATGGGGATTCAAGACTGCCCCTGTCTAATGAATCAAATACTAATTCCTGCTGATTATAAGATGAAAAACTGTCTTGGAATAATGGATGTATAGCTGGCCCGACCTTATTGTCAAAGTATGACATACCGACCTCTGCGAACTTAGCTTCGTTCATATAAAATTGGTTAATACTCATAAGTTCATCAACTAGTTCTGCCTCCAAGCAGTCCGTATTTGTGTCCGATTTGTACATGACGTTAAACATAGCTTTCACATTAATATGTATTTATAATTAATACATATTAACGTTATTTATAAATGTTTCGCTAACACATGTTAACAGAAACATATATTAATGGAAATAGATATATATCTGAGTGTGGCTTCGCAGGTTTTTGAACTTAAGGAATTAATATTAAAGACTTTATCCAAGTCTCCTAAGCACGGCTACCAATTAGCCAAAGACTTGGGAAAGATAATGGGCAAAGAACCAAGCATTGGAGGCATGTATCCTATTCTAAAAGATCTTGAGGACAATAACTTAATTCTCGGCCATTCCGTGGTTGATTACGGCAGGTATAAGAAGATTTACAAGCTTACAAAGAACGGCTTGAAAGAGGTTGAGAGAATAAACCGCAAATTCAAAGAATTAGCAAAGTTCATGAGTTAAATGGTTAATAGTATTATGCATAATATTGAGGATGCGATTCCTAATACGACTTTTAATCTCAGCTTCTCTTTCAGCACTGCGAATCCAAGCAATGCGTGCATCAGCATTATTCCAACACTTTGCAGGGGTGAAACAATTGAAATTTGCCCTAATTGTATTGCCAAGTAATAAAAGGACAGGCCTGTTGATACCAAGAATCCTGACAGCAGAGACAGCAATAATTCTTTCTTATTCAATTTTAAATTAAACCCCTTAATCTTAGCATAGATTAATGCAAAGATTAATCCGCCAAAATACTGCATGAACAGCAGCATTAAAGGATTAAAGAGCGATGATAACGGCTTTATTGTAAATACGAGAAGGCCCTGAATTATTGTTGCCAGAAATGCGTAAAAAAACCAGTCCATCAGTTTTCACCCCTCAAAAAGTAAATGCTTAAAACTCCAAAGAATAAACCAAAACCGCTTTTCCAGCTGAAAGGCTCGTTTAATACAATAAAACCCAATAATGAAGTTACTAATAGGTTAAGCGAGAATATCGGGCCTGCCTTTGTGAGGTTGCCTTTTTTTAAAGCAGTGTAAAATAAAGACAGTGCTGCAAAGTAGCCCGCGCCTATTAGCAGTAATAAGGGGTTAAAACTTAAATCACCTTTTGAGAAAAACAAGTAAGAGAGCACTAAAGGTGCTGCGAGCCCGAACTGGTACACCATGATTACAAGAGGGTTCTGTTTCTTGGATAATATCTTTACAATAAATGAATTAAAGCTCATAAATAATACTGCAAGAAGCGTGTACAATCTCCACATAATCTAATCATAACTTTTTTATTTAATAAAAAACTTGCTAAAACCAAATGGATGCAGTTAAGTGTATTAATTCCAGAAGAAGCATTAGGAAATATAAAAGTAAGAAAGTGCCTGCAAGCATTGTCAGGAAATTAATAACTGCAGGCATGAAC
>JAFGFH010000025.1 GCA_016931175.1 Nanobdellota archaeon | reverse complement strand
CACTCGGGGCTCCGGGGTTACCGCGGCTGCTGGCACCGGTATTACCCACCCCTTTCTTGAAAAGTAATTTACACTTCTCCACAGCCACAGTAAAACTGTGGCACTTGGGATCCCCCTATCACGCTTTCGCGCATTGTAAAGGTTTCGTAACTGCTGCACCCCGTAGGGCTGGGGGCCTTGTCTCAGTCCCCCTCTCCGGGCTACCACTCTCATGGCCCGTACTGATCACAGGTTTGGTGGTCCATTACACCACCAACAGCCTAATCAGGCGCAGTCCCATCCTTAGGCGCCGAAGCTTTGGGAAAAAAGGCGTTCCAGATCTCTTTTCCTATAAGGTATTATCCTCAGTTTCCCGAGATTATCCCTTACCTAAGGGCAGGTTGACTACGTGTTGCTGAGCCGTTCGCCGAGCATTGCTGCTCTGACTTGCATGTCTTAGTCGGATCCCAATAGCAGTGACCTCCAGCAGGATCAACTGGAATTACAATTCCAAAAGTATCCTTCTGAGTTCAAAATCGTATGGTCACAATAAACTATAAAGTAATTGTTTTATGCGGTTATGATAAACATAACACACAAGCACTACTATGAACATCATACCACAAGACTCTTTCATTGTGATACTCATACTACAACTCTCTAAAGTAGAGGTTGTAAACTAATTAATACCCAAAAGGGTTTAAAAATATTTCGTAAGCCCAACAACGCATGGATGAGCTTACACATTTGGTAGAATTACTAGGACTCTTTTTATTTATAAAGATTTCATTCATTAAAAGGCACGAGTTCGAATTCTAAATCAGAGGTTTCCTCATTTAATACTTTCATATTATAAACTCTTGAACCTTTGCCGCTGCCTAAACTGATTTCCTTAACGTCTTCTCTAATGCTTGCTTTATAATTACCTACAATGTTTGGGTGAGGGAAAACGTTTTTTAAAAAGACTAAATCGTATTTTTCACAATTAATATCTAATATTAAAGCCAAATTCATCAAGACACGATTGCTGTTAAAAACTAATTCTCCGCATACAGGCAAGTGATTAATTTCACCAATTATTTGAGCCTGCTTGTTAACATTCATGAAGCTTTCCTCTAATTCATTACCTTGATAACTGCCTCTTAACTCGTACCTGTCAACGAATTCTTTATTCTCGTAGAATTCCTCTTCCATTCTCTTCATCATAGGAGCAGAAACTCCTCTGAATCTTACCCTGTCAAAGAATGACAATCCCATGATTATTCTAATTAAATAATCTAATTTAAAAGACTTTCTTTATGGTGTTATTCTCTCAGTGTCCCTTGGCAAATAGATTGCTTCCCTGATATTGTCAAGATTTAATATCTGCTGCACGAATCTTGCAAGCCCGAAGCCTAATCCGCCGTGAGGAGGGCAGCCGTACCTGAAGAAGTAAATGTAGTCCTTGAGTCCTGGACCTTCCGGGTTTAATCCTTTCTCCTCAGCCTGTTTCTTCAAAGTCTCTATCCTGTGCTCGCGCTGGCTTCCTGTTGTTATTTCCAATCCTTTGTATAACAAGTCAAAACTCTTGGTAGTAGCGCCGTTGTCGCTCATTTCCTTCATGTGATAGAAAGGCCTCTTCTTGCTTGGATAATTGTAAACGAATAAGAATTCGCTCTTGTGCTTCTTCAAAGCCCAAGACCCAAGCGCTTTCTCACCCTCTGATGATAAATCTTCAGGGTCGTCCTCTTTAACGCCAGCTTTATCTATTAACTTCTTAGCCTCTGCGAAACTAATCTTAGGAAAAGGAGCCTTAGGTATTATAATCTCAGTTTTAAACTCTTCTTTAATTTCATTAGCGTAATCCTTCTTAACACTCTTTAAAGCGCTTATAACCATTTGCTCCTCAGCTGCCATAATATCAAAATGGTCCTTGATGTAACTTAATTCCATGTCAACCATTACTATCTCAGTAACGTGGCGAGTAGTGTGGCTCTTCTCAGCCCTGAAGACTGAACCAATCTCGAAGACTTTCTCGTAACCAGCACACATTGCCATCTGCTTGTAAAACTGCGGGCTCTGCGCGAGAAACGCCTCCTTGCCAAAGTAAGGGAGCATGAAAACCTCAGCCCCGCTCTCGCTGGCACTGCCTTGAATCTTAGGACTGTGCATTTCAATAAAACCATTACTGTTCCAGTATTCACGCATGCCCTTCTCTGCAGCACCGCAGACTTTCATGATTAACAAGTTCTTCCTCTTTCTTAAATCAATGTATCTCCAGTCTAATCTCTTACTAAGTCCTGTTGTAACATCCCCTTTTTCAACAACAGGTATGGGGAGTGGAGTTTCAGCCTCGCTTATAACTTCAATACCTTCAACGATTAATTCAAACCCGTTCATTGCCTGCTTGTTAGCCTTGACCGTTCCCGTTACAGCAATAACACTCTCCTTGTTAATCTTCTTAGCTAATTCTGTAATCTTCTCATCATCTTTTACAACGCATTGGATGATTCCAGTAACGTCCCGGACTATTAAGAAAATAATCTTGCTTAACACTCTTGTCTCCTGCAAAAAACCGTAAATCAAGGCTTTACTGCCAGGTTTCAAATCTATTATTTGAACGCGCTTCATTACTCAAATACTAAGAATTATCCTTTTTTAAGGTTTATCACAATCTTTAAAATCTTTCAATATGATACTAAGAATATGATAGAATGGGCAGTAGGAATTGGAATAGCATTACTGGTTGTAATACTAATCGGTTGGTTTATTTCATTATACAACATGTTCGTTATGCTTAAGAATAATATAGAGAAGAGTTGGAGCAACATAAACGTGTTGTTAAAGCAGAGATTTGATGAGATACCAAACCTTGTGGAAACTGCTAAGGGATACATGAAGCACGAGCGACAAACATTTACTGAGATAACTCAGGCAAGAAGTGCTTGGAGCAAGGCGAAGAGTGTTCAGGACAAAGCAGCTGCAGAGGGAATGCTCGCAGGAGCATTAAAGACATTATTCGCTGTGGCAGAGAATTATCCTAAACTATTAGCTAATGAGAACTTTAAACACTTGCAGACTAGAATCAGCGGGTTAGAGACTGAAATAGCTGATAGAAGAGAGTTTTACAATGACAACGTGAACACTTACAATATTAAGAGGCAGCAGTTCCCGGCAGTAATCGTTGCAAACTTTATGGGATTAAAAGCAAAAGACTTATTCCAAGTAGCATCGGCAGAGACTAAACCAGTAAAGGTAGAATTTTAAAAATAAATTCTTATATTTTTCTTTTTTTAGTTAATTTTATAAGCTTGATAATTTAATTATGAATATTATGAGCGCTTTATTTTTCATACTGAGAGAAGAAAAAGGGGAAGTAATACTTGACGAAAAAGGCAATAAGAAAGAGTTCTTCCCCACACTATTTGATTTAAACTATAATCAAATATTGAATATGAAGCAGGGGGATAGGTTAGAAACCAAGGAATGGGTTAATGAAATCTCAAAACTTAAACCAAAAACTATTTATATTATTGAAGAGATTAAGAGGTACGACGCGCCTTTACCTTAATAACAACGCTTTTAATCTTGGGCTGAGGGTAAAAAGAGGCAGGATTCAAAGTCTTTATCTTTTCAATAATTAAATTATTATAATTCCCAGACTGGTTCTCGTAAAACTTTAAAGGAACAGTTAAAACTGCTAAGTCAAAACTGTACTCGTTTAATTTTTCAAAGAACCAATCCAGTATACTATAAGGCAGGTTGCTTACTATCTTATTAGCTTTAAAGAATCCATACTTTATCACATCACCTGTTACTATCTCTACATTATCTTCTTTAGCGAGCATGCTCGACAAAAGCTCAAACAATCTTAAATCTTTTTCTACTGCAATAACCTTGCCAGCGTACTTGCACAACCTCTTAGTTAAGATACCTGTTCCTGCACCAATTTCAAGAACAACATCATTCTTGTTCAAAACAGAAGTTTTAACTATTAATCTTAATACTTCAGGATCTATCATGAAGCACTGGTCAAGCACTACTAGATCTGGTTTAATTCCTGCTTTATGAAGTAAGTTTCTTAATCTCATCTTCTATTCTCTTTAATCTCTTTACTGAAGCATGATTCTTGCCAAGCTTTTTTTCTAATTTCTTAATCTCATCATCCGCATCTTCAGTGAATTTTTCCCCCTGAACTAATTTATCAGCGTAGCATACGACTTTTTCCTCCAAAGTCTGAGGGGAATAATCCTCAACAGGAAGCCCTAAAACTTCAGCTTCATCACTAGTTATTCCTCCTCCAATATGCCTCTTAGCAATCTTTGCTAATTCCGGATGTTTTTCAAGAATCTTAGCCCCTTCAACACCGTGAAAGATAGTGTTGGTTTTACTCCTGCCAATATCATGCAATAATCCGCCAACCTGGCACAGTGTTAGATTAATATTGTAACCTTTCTTCATTATCTTTCTTGCAATCTCAACGCTTTTCTCACTAACCATCATGCAGTGCTTTATTATATTATAAGAGCAGCCAAGCTGCCTAAGTAAGTTTAAAGCCCCATCGTAGGTTAACATTAAAATAAATAATAAAAAGAGATAGAATTAAAACTTTTCTTATTTCTGTCCTAAAAGCTTAGCAACCCAGACTCCCAACTCATTTACTAAAGGTATAGTAAACTTCTTTCCCTGTAATGCCATTATTAAACCAATTATGTTAAGCACTAAAACAATTAAGTTTAACAAAGGTATGAACGACAATAGGAAAAGACCTGTTGCTTGTTTTGCGTGAAACCTTACGAACTCGTCTTTCTTTTCGATGAAAAGCATTATTGGCCCAACTATCCACAAGTAACATAGTGCAGCCATACCCGTGCCTTCGCAGCACTTTTTTTCAACCTTCTTTGTTTCAGGTTTCTTTTTTGTTGCTTTCTTAACAATCTTTTTCTTCTTCGCAGCCATATTTTCTCACCTCCATTTAATACTTTATTAACCTATTAATTACTGGAACCTTCCATTTTTTATAATCCAATGCTTTCATCGCAGCGGTGAAAGCAGTTATGAATATAATAGGGCAGATTATTAAACCTCCTATTAAGGGTATTAGTAAAGCCAGCATTGCTGCTGTGAATAAGGCAAATCCCTGCCTTGCATGGAACTTTAAGAAGTCATCTTTGGACTTAAAAAAGAAGATAGATAAAACTCCCGTGTAACAAAAAGCAGCCTTCCAATTCTTCATTATGTGTATTTTAGAATTGACGGTTTTAAAAAGCTTACTTGAGAAGGTTTTTATGAGAGTGATTAATTTTTTTTGCGTATAAAATTGAAAAACTTGTTCATAATAGAATCTTTTTGCTGAATATTTTTGTTAAGTATTATCTTTTCAAGCGCTTCAATATTCTTAGGCAGTACCTCAATTATTTCTAAACGCTGATTTTCAAGAAAAGTCTTTACTTGAAAACTCATCTTTGCAGCAATTTCAATATTTGATTCAAACTTATCAATGTTAAGACTTAATGAAAACTCTTTAGATAACCATTTTAAGAAATCATTCTTGGTTTTATTAATATGAAAGTTTAAAACATTTTCAGGAAGTGTTGGAACAATCTCTACAAAA
This sequence comes from Nanobdellota archaeon, assembly GCA_016931175.1. GTDB lineage: Archaea > Nanobdellota > Nanobdellia > Tiddalikarchaeales > Tiddalikarchaeaceae > CG07-land. The sequence goes on along the minus strand of JAFGFH010000025.1, from coordinate 362 downwards.
TCATCTAAATCATTTAAGTAACCAAACACGCTGTTTTTAGAAGATTTTAACACCAGCTTGTTAACCATATTTATCGTTTAATTAATCATTTAAGATTTATATACTATGTGATTAGAATAAAACAAAAATAAAGAATAAATTGATTACTTTTTTTTGAACTCTTTTTACCTGACTTTTTTTTTAGCTGTTTTCTTTTTTGAAGTTTTTTTCTTCTTAGGTTTAATCAATTTAGCTATTTGTGTGTCTAATTTCTTTAGCAAACTTTTTGCTTTATTTTCAGCATTTTTTATCTGAGCATTAGCTTTCTTTTTTATTGCAGAAACTTTTTTATTTAAGTCAGAATAAATTTTATTTTTTCTTTT
>JAFGFH010000024.1 GCA_016931175.1 Nanobdellota archaeon | reverse complement strand
TTGTTCATCAGTTATTGTTTCATCTGAAGGCATGCTGTTAATCAGTGCTGTTAAACTATTAACCTCTGAACCTGTTAAGTTCAAGACTTCATTAATAATCAAATAAATTGAATCCCTGTCCTGTGTTGTTAAGCTCTCATTAGGATTTAATTCATAAAGTATGCTGACACTTGTTTTAGTAACCATTTCGCTTAAAGGGTTTGTTATACTTATTATCACTCTTTCATCAAGTCTTGTAATAATCAACTCTGCATTATTAGTGTAATTAGCGCCGTAAGGGTAATTAACTATTGTTTCCCACTCATCAAAGGAGTAACTAAGTGCTGGTTTTTTAAAATCCCTTTTTTCAGGCAAGAAGATGTTTAAATAAACTGTTGAATCAACTTTTAATTTAGGCATTACCCTGATATTAAGACTTCCTCTGTAAGGCGCAGTGTTGTTGCTGATTATAACAGCTATATCACTCCTGTAATGCGATTGGTAAATGAAGTACTCGTCAAAATCGATTACTGTTTTATTCACATTCAATGCTTCTAATAATAGCAAATCATAAGTAACTCCTTCCTTGTTTAGCACAACGCTTGATATGAACTCGTCCTCATTAGTCCAGTATAATCTTTCAGGTTCAATTAATTCAATACCCCAAGATAAACTAATTAATGAAACAGCGATAAAAGTTAATGCCAAAACTCTTAATTCCATGGTTAATAAAATATTTTTATTAATTTAAAAAATCTTTGAAAAAGATTAAAACACATTCCTTCCTAAAAAGCTAATAATTAAGCAAGCGTTATAAATAAGAGCAGGGTAATAAAGTAATGTTATGGATTACTCTGCTCTCAAATCCAAGAATCCTAAAGATAAATACGCTTGCTCTAAGGAGATTATTAGGATAGCGCGCGCGAGTCCTAAAAAGTTAGTTAAGGATTATGATTTCTTTGTTAAACTATTGGACAGCGAGAATAATATATTGAAGTGGACAGCACTTGATGCAATTGGAGGGATTGTAAGCATTACTTGCTCAAGCAATGGCGTTAATTTACTAATCTCTTATTTAAACAAGGGTAACATGATTACTGCCGGGCACGCAATGGATGCTCTCAAACAAGTTGCTTCGGCAAGGCATGAATTAAAACAAAGAATTATTAATGAATTATTGAAAGTTCCTGATTACAAGTACGCTACGGTTGAGTGCAACAAAGTCCTATACAGTCGCTTGATAGCAACACTTGAACAATTAGGCGCTGATAGTAAAAGGATTGAATTATTCCTAGAGAAGCAAAAAAAAGAGCAGCAGGCCGGCAACTAAAAAGAGGGCTGAGAGATTGCTTGAAAAGATTAAAAAAAAAAATTTATTTATTACTTTACAGTAATTAATTACTTTTTTAAAAACAGTATTTAACCATATTATCATGCTCGACGTTCCTGATTTAATAGCAGACGTTGGAATTAAGCAGGAAAGGATTCCAAACATTGAGCATTTATACCTTTTAATTCATGAGAATACTGCAATCATAAGGGATGATTTAGTTAAATTATTAGAAATGCCGAGAACTACTGTTTATGACATGATTAAGGTATTGTTTGACAAGAATCTTATTAACAAGTTGTCAGTGCCTAAACCTGGCAGGGGAAGACCACTAATTTACTTCTCAACCGTTGAGGATGTTTTATTCAAACCTTACAAGAAGGGTGCTGATTCCTGCGACGCTTATTTGAACACAATATTGAAGGTTTGCAGTACTGATGCTTTAAAACTGGAGCAGATAAAGGAATCAACAAATATCTCAGTTGATAAGATATTATCTTACCTGCCTAATACTTGCTTTATTAAGAGGACAAAACAATTAATTAATGACAATCCTTTATGCATAGTTGTTCCAGAGAATATTATGGACTTGATAAATGTTTAATTAATTAGTCATTCTCAGCTTCTTTCATCTTAACTTTTTTCTCTTTCATTAAATTATGAAGTTCTATAACTGCACTGCAGTCCTCTTTCAAGTCCTGAACTGCCTTGTTAAGGTATAATGAAAAATTAGAATACATCCAATTACCTAAGACGCTGTAATCAACTGAGAAGCCGAGCTTGTCTGCAATCTCTTTAACAGCTGCTATCTCACTCTTTATCTCCCTGCTCTTCCTCGCAATCTCACCACTTATGCTAATCAAGTTGTCAAGAGAGAGAACCATGTCATTCTCGCCGTCAGCATCCACTCTTGTCTCACTATCAGACACGTAATTGTAATCAATCTTCCTATTATAGCAGATTAATCTCATAACAGGGATTGACAGGTTCGCAACCTCTACTGTTTTCATATAGATTTGAAATGTGTACTCTTCACTGGAACTGTAAACCCATCTGCCTGCTTGGTCAATACTGAACTCTTTGCAATTATTCTTAAAATAATCCTCAACCTGTTTCTCAGTAATAACCATTAATATACTATCATTAATGGATTTATTTAAGCATTTGTTACTATCCTAGGATAGTATTTTTAATATAAGATAAACTATTTCTATACATGGATTATCCTAACATTTGGAAGTGCCCGAACTGCAAGACGGAGAATAATAATAGTAAAGAGTGCAAAAAGTGCAACTTCAAGCCTCCTCTTAACTTTCCTGACATCTGGCACTGCCCGAACTGCAACGAGTTAAATAAGAGCACTAAGTACTGCAAAAATTGCGATTATCCGAAGAACCTTAAATATCCTGAATTATGGCACTGCCCGAAATGCAGCAAGTTAATTAAGGATTCAAGAATCTGTATTTACTGCAAAGGTAAGAAGGAAAAGATTAGAAAGCTGGACTTTAAAGTAAGCAGGAAAGCATTCATTCCAGCGCTTATCTTCCTCGCATTATTTATTATTTTATTCTCGAACAATAACCATAATGAAGTAATTACTGAGGGGCGTGATTTGTTCTATTTTAACACCAGCACTAGTTCAATCATACTGCCGGATTGGAATATTGAAAATATTTGGCAAGGGATTAATGTAACATTAAATAATGGCGAGGACACTAATTTAGTATATTTCACACAGCCATCTTATTTCTCATCATTAAGAACCGACCTTAACAGAGTATACAGCAGTATCCGGCAAAGCCTTGAGGCTCAAAATATTCACGTAAGCATTGATGAAGAGTATTCTTACAAGAATTGGGAGATTGTATGCTTCTCTAATGAAGAGTTTGACTCGTGCATTGCAGCCTTTAAGTGCGATCAAAACGTGCATTTCCTGCAGATTAACAGTTTATCATACTCTGTTAATAAGACATTAATGTACGAATCACTTGACAGTTTTTGTTGTAACTGTTAAGTAAGTACTGTGCTTTGCGTAATATTTATATAAAGAAAAATATGAAGAAGAGTGCATGGTTTTTAGAGATTACATGGTAAGATGCAAGAGGTGCAACATACCATACAAGCCTGATAATGTCAGCAGGATAAGAACTTGTGTTTTCTGCAGAAGATCATTATTAACATCAAGAAGTGACAGGTTAAACTGTTTAATCAGTAATATTAAGAGGTATAGTGAGACTCAGAACTGCCTGCCTTCTAAAGAAATTTTAAAGACGTGGATTAAGTACAAGTTTGAAGTTGAAGATTCAACTATTAATTCTTACATTAAAGAGTTGGAAGATTCTAAGATGATAACTTTCATAGATGATGAATGTATTAAGAGAGTTAAACTCATTCAATCTTATCCAACAACCAGTTAACTACGAACCCGCTGAATAGTCCAATAATTAATCCAATGATAATGTAAGTTATTACCTGCATGTTCCCAAAGGTTATTGCAAATAATACGCTTGCTACTAATAAGCCAACAGATATGCCGACAAAGGTTGAAATAGTAAGTTTAGTTGTGTCCATAATATTACTATTAAAATTGTTAGAGTTTAATAAAACTTGTTATCTTATCTGACTCGTTCAGTGAATCAAACTCTTTCTTTAATCCTTTAATATTCTTCAAATATTTAGGTATGTAATGGTGGAAGAGTTTATGGTTCTTCCTCTGCTTAATATATTGTGAGTCGTAAAACTCGCCCCATAAATCGTCAGAGTTAACATTCAACCCTTCAAGGTAAGGTTTCTCATCCAAAACCTTCTCATAGTCTTCAACTACCTTCTCAACAGGTTTATTCAAACGAGCAAGGTTGGAACCTTTCTTCTTAACATAAGTTGTAGACTTGTACTCTAACATTATGTATAATAAAGGGTACCTTTCTACAAAGAAGTTCAAAATGCTGGGAGTGAAGCCTTCCTCTAACCTCGTCCATAGTATGCCTTTGCTGGAGACTTTAAATCTCACATAAGCTATCATGTGATGGTATCTAATAATAATCACCTAAGCTTCTCTGAACTATTCCATTAAGGTTAATGAATGATTTGGCGCGCTTTAATACTACTCCTAAAGCTTGTAGTGTTGAGTAAGTTTTGATACTCTTCTGTCTCCTGAAAGATATGATTCTTTTAGCGCTTAAAGGACCAATTCCCGGCACTTTAAGCAGTTCATCCTCGCCAGCAGAGTTAATACTTACAGGTTCTTTTATTAATTCCTTGGCTAAGAAGATTTTAGGGTCACCTCTTGGAAGCATTCCATTATCACTTAAAACGTGTTTTTTAAAGGTTTTAAAGCTGATATTATACTTCCTAAGCATGAAGTCCACCTGGTAAAGCCTGTGCTCCCTTTCTAAAGATACCTGCTGCTTGTTCTGCAAATCCGTTTTTGGCACTGGAACAAAGGCGTTGAAGTAGACTCTTTTAAGATTCATCCTCTCATACATCCAATTAGTTTTCTCAAGTATTTCAAAATCACTCTCATCAGTAGAGCCTACAACGAATTGCGTAGTAGCTCCAGACGCGAGCCTCTGTCTCTTAATGTAATTATGCCTGCGTATAATATCCACTTTATAGTCCTTAATCTCGCTTATCTCACTCATACGAGTCTTTGAAGGAACTTCTAAGTTAAGGCTTAACCTGTCGCTTAACTCAGCTGCTTGCTTCACCATCTCCAAGCTTGAACCAGGCAATACTTTCAAGTGAACGTAACCATTAAACAAGTACTTCTCTCTCAATAATCTCACAGCGTCAAGCATTAAACCCATAGTATAATCACTATCTTTGACTATGCCGCTGCTGAGAAATAATCCTTCAACGTAGTTCTGCAAGTAGAGTTTCATAAATGTTTGAGCTAACTCTTGAGGCTCAAACATTGCCACCTTCTTAGAACACTTGTTATTATTCATGCAGTACTTGCAGTCATGAGTGCAAGAGTTAGAGTATAAGACTTTGAATAAAGTTACGCACCTGCCGTCCGGCGTGAAACTCTTGCATATTCCTGGCCCGCACGGGTTGCCTATTCTTTCACTGCTGTGATTTCTCGGACTAGCACTGGAAGCGCAGATGTCATACTTGCTCGCAGCGCCGAGTATCTTAACCTTCTCAAGAGTATTCATGCTAATTATTAAATTATTGTTTTAAAAAAGTGAAAGGGTAAAGCTTCCCTTAATACTCTTCTGGCTTTTCTTTCGTCTCGTAATCCTTTGGCAGTACTGTTGGTGCTCCTCCGCCGTGCCAAGTTATTCTAGGTCTTACCTGCATTGGGTAAACATTCTCTCCCAAGTCATCCATTACAAGGCTTGAACCGTTCAATCTTGGCAGATTGTTCATCATCTTAAACAAACTCTCCTGAGCGTAAGCTCCCATTATAGTATTCAGGGAATTAATGTCCAAATCAGCTGTTAACCTGTGGCTGAGTATAATATCACTCTGCGTGATAGCATCACTGTGTATCTTGCCAGGCTGCTGGGTTGCTAATACGATGTTTACTCCTGGCTGCCTTCCCTCTCTTAATATTTGGATTAATGAGTCTGTAGCTAGTGTCCTCTGAGGAGCTGGCGGCAGGAACTCGTGAGCTTCGTCAACGAATAACCAAACGATTGGAACTTCTTTCTCCGCCTCTTCCTTGTAATTCACGTCCTTGCTCTTGCTGAAATAAGTAGTGCTTGCTTGAACATCAGCTAATTCCTCAATCTTTCTAACAACCATCCTATGCTCTAACAATCTCCTGCTGACCAATCCTATTACTAAACTCCTGATATCAAATCCTCCAGCAGCGCTTGCGTAAATGCTTATGTCAACAACACTCATTATTCCCCTCTTTACCAAATCCTTTAATGGAGTAGCGCTTGTTGAAAACAACCCCCAACTCTTGGCTCCTTCAAACCTGTTAATCGCTGCTGCTTTAACCCTGTCAATATTAGCTTTATCCTTCTTTATCTGCTCAATTATATCATCAAGTGAATACTTTTCCTTGCTCTTCCTGATATCATTCAAGTTCTTCTCTATGCAGACACCTACTTCATTAGTCAAGTCAAGGTTGAACACCATCGCCCACTCGCTAGGGCTTAAATCTGAAGGGTCAATAGTGAAAGGCTTGTCAACAGGGATGTTCCTATCCTTGTAATACTCGAAATAACCCTCTGGAACGTAGACTAGTACTGACTTGTCAAAACCTTCAGGCGAGAGCTTCCACTGCTCTAAAACCTTTGCCTGTTTATAATTCGGGTACTTAGTAGTCCAGTATAATCCCATAGTGTCAAAGAATATCATGCCTATATTATTCCTAACATTGTCCGGCAAACTAATAACTGCTTCTGCCATAACACCCATAGTATAACTCTTACCTGAACCTCTCTTACCAGTGATTAGTACAACGTGGGAAGCGTTAACGTCCATGTAGATATTATTAGCAAGACTAGTAGTCTTTCCCATAGTAACATAGTGTTTACCTAAGAGCACTGAAGCATCAGTGCCCATCTTCTCGTAATCCTTCCTGCTTCTGCCCAGAACAATATCGTAAACCATAACCTAATCACTAATAAGTAAGCCGGTATTTATTAAATATTGCCTTTCAAATAATGCCAATTCAAGCCATAACACACCTTTATTTCAAGCTCCCATAACCATTATAAACTGAAAAAGTATATTTTAACCTTTGAGGTGAAAACCTTTATGACACCAAGATATGACGACGATGATGAGGACTGGTAATTTTTCCTTATTAAGTTAAAAACCTTAAAACCCAAAAAAAATTTTGTTTTTTTTAATAATACTTCTTTTTTTATTAAATATCTTATAAATAGTTTCAGACAATGTATTAACGCAGTCCTGGCTTAAACAAAAAATTAAAAACAAGATGATTCTATAAATAAATCTAAGCGGGGGTGCCGGAGCGGTCAAACGGGCCAGGTTCAGAACCTGGTGGCTTAGTGCCTGCGCGAGTTCGAACCTCGTCTCCCGCAATAAATTTCATCTTTAGTCAAGCTTTCTTGTCCAAGAAATTTTATTTAAGAAATCAATTTAATTCATAAGTACTCGTAACTTATTTCATAGTTTTTTGATATATAAGGAATCGTAACTTATTTCATAGTTTCGTGATATAATCTGAACATCAAGCAGGGCTTTACATGTAAAAATTGTATCTTGTATTTTTTCTCCTATACGTTTAGCTCTTTCCATTTCTAAACTTAAATCAAGGTTAAAATCAAGAGTTCCATTATTAACAAGATATTTTATGACTTTTTTAGGAGTGTCCTCATTGCAATAAAAAGCGAGGAAATATAACTCTTTAATTACTCCTGGTGATTCAAGCACTTCTTCAACAGAATAGCCGGATGCTTTACCTGCTGCTTTACCTATTTGAGCGCTATTCTTTAAAAGATAATTCAATACATCTGCTTCTGAATTAATTTCCATTAATCTAAAAAATAGGGAGAATTCTCTTTATAAATCTTTCCTAAAGATTAATTATAAAAACCAATACTTCTCTAATCCATATATGCCAGGATGGCGGAGCGGTCCAACGCGTCAGTCTCGAAAACTGATCTCTTCACAGAGGCGCAGGTTCGAATCCTGCTCCTGGCGTTAATTTTATAAAAGGATTAATTTAAAGAATTGATTCATGAAAAGTGATGAAAGCTCGTCCATCTTAGAGATAAGGCGCACTATAGATTTTGACAAGAAAGTTTTCAGTATTGATAAGATAAGAGTGTATTATTTAAGAAAACAAGAAGTTTATGATGATAATGAAAAAAATTTTGAAGTCCTGGAAGTATTCTATGTTAACGGTTCTAAAGGTTATACTAACATACGTTACTCAATGGAGAATGATAATCTCTTTTCAGATTCTGAACTGAAACTAAAAAAGAACCTGGCAAGTGTTATAGTTAAAGAGG
>JAFGFH010000023.1 GCA_016931175.1 Nanobdellota archaeon | reverse complement strand
CTATTCTGACTCCGAAGTATTTACTACTTTGATACTGGTCTGTGTATTCTCTTATTTCTTCTAACTTGGTTTCTGTTTCTGTTAATATTTGTATTAGGTTCTCGTATTCGCTAATTTTTAGTATGTAAGTTTTTCCTTCTATTTTGATTGGCGTGACTTTATCTTTTACTTCGTAAGTATTAGCTATTTTTTCTAAATCTAAGTTTTCTTTTCTGGGTTTGAAGACATCAAAAACGTTCATTTTTTTTTATTCACCTATTACTATTTTTGGAATATCTTTTGGGTCTTGCAATTTTATTCTGCGAATACCACTTGTTGCATCTTCAGAATTACTTCCCTGAATGCTTATAATGTAAACGTGGTTCTCATCAGACTTTTTCGAACTTAAAAAACTAATAGTTTCATCAAAATTACTTATCTCTTCATCAGTAATTATTAAAACATCCCTGTCCTTAAAATCCAGATTAATACTATCAACATTAAGAGTAGTTCCACCCCCTTGATACTTAAAAATTTCACGAAAAACTTCATCCTTGTTCTTAGAAAAACCACTGACAAAAGTATTATTTGAAAAATTAACAACAGCCACACTCCTATCATTAGCAATATAATAACCCGCAACAGTCATGGCTGAAACAACAGCAGAAGAAACACCACTATTAGGATTAGTCATGCTCCCGCTGCTGTCAACCATTAAAACCAAATCATTCAAAGTAGAAAACTCCTCCAAAAAACCATCCTCTTTACTAATCCAATAATAAGATAATCCCGGCACAGCCTTGCCACCGCTGGCAAAACTATTAAAAGGATCATAATTGCTCAAATCCTCAACACCCGCTTTTACAGGACAGAAAGGAGAACTAAACTTCAAACCCGTTCTTCTCAATTTTTGAACACTTATTGAATACTTCCTAGACTCTTCAACATGCTTCTCAAAATTACCAAATTCATGAATATTCAAAGCTTTACAATACTTACCTGCTTCTTTTCCATTAATCTTGCCCTCATCTATCAACCTCTTAACAGTTTCAACAACTTTATCCTCCCCATACTGTTCACCCAAATCATCTAATAAATCATTTAAAGATTCATCTTTGACATCATCATCCTTAAATATATTATAGAAATCAATTAAGTATAAAGGGTGAAGACTGCGTGCGCACTTAATATTAATTTCTTTAAGCCTTTCAATCTTTTCAGCCTGAACTGGAGTCAATTTTTTATCAGAAAAAATCCTGTCGCCTCCGTAATCCCTGCTTAAGTAATTATAAAAACCATTAAGAGTTCCAAGAACTCCACTAGCCTCAAGAACACTATAAATTTTGCTTAATCTTGCCTCCTTTTTTTCAAGAATAATCCTTGAATTGCACATAAAATCATCATATAATCCCTTAAAACCTAAAGGACAATTATTTCTCATTAAAGCATCAATCTCTAACAAATGAGTTTCTAAATTAAAAGGGTGGTGCCTAAAATGCCCGATTTCATGAACCAGTAAACCTTCATAAACTTCCTCTTCACTTAAACCCTTACCTAATAATTCGTAAACAAAGCCAGGCCCGACACTAATACTCCAATTCTTGCAATTAATATCTGCAGTTTCGCTGCCTTCATCAAATCTTACAGTATTTAAAGCAAGCGAGCCTTTAAGTCTTCTAAAACATTCATTCAATAAGGCAAAAGAAAGCGAGTTCATGCATTATAATACTCCCCATCTACTTCTTTTTCAGCCGATTTTTTAAAGAATTCAAAAATCGGGTGCTCGCTTTCACTCCAATCCCTAATAGCATTAAGAGCTTTTCTAGTATTTTTATCATCTCCTTGTGCAATACACTCATGAATTTTGCCAATTAATGAACTAAAACCAGGTAAGTATTTTGAGTCATCCAAAAACCTGTCACATATTTCTTTAGATACTTTTTTTGCGTAAGAGGTCTTATTAGTTTCTAATGGTTTTCTGTCATTATCTACAGTGCTTTTTAGCTTATTCATTAAAGTGTATGGCAAAACGTATTTAATCGTTTCAAGAGTTACTTTTTCTTCTCCTTTTAGCCATGATAATGATTTTGAGTAATTAATCATTGAATTAATCCATCTCATGCTTAATGAAGAGTCTTCCTTTAATTTAGCCATTAAATAATTAATTGAGTGATTCTTTTGAGTATTTATTGGCTGTCCTTTATAGCCGTTCTCAGGGTCAAAATTAGCCTCTGCGAAAACGTATTCTAAGAATTGGGCTGCGTCTTCGTCAAAATGGATTTTTTTAATGTCTTCAAACATTTCTTCTTTTTCATTACCATTAAAAGTTAATCCTTTAGTTTTTTCTTGAAATTCATTCTGCAAGCTTAAAATGTCTTCTTCATAAACTTCATTAAGTGTTGATAAATTTTCCTTGAAAGAACTTTTCATTTCATTAAGTTTGCGCACATCTTCTTTGTCAAAATTGTTGCCTTTTTCCATTGATTTATTAATCTCTTCTTTCATAATTTTTGTTTCATTTTCTTTCATGATTTTTTCAAGAGAATTTTTTGCCTCATTTGTTTCCATAATTTTTTCAGCTATTTCTTTGTTTGACAAGATTTTTTTCTCGCCATTTATTAACTTAGTGTAGCCGACTGCTGGAACAACTTCGACTTCTACGCTGAACCTGTCAAGTATTGGGGGCAAAAGTTCAGTGTTTCCTCCGTCTATTTCGTTTTTTGTAGCATAAGTTGCCCCGTTCTTTTTAATCATATCGTTTAAGTATTTGAAATTGCCCCTGTCAATAGAGTCTAATAATAATATTTGCTTGTCTGCACCCATCCTGTTGAATTCGTCAATAAGATTAGTAGGCATTAATGTGAAGTAGCTCCATACAACCTTCTCTATACCTTGCTGAAGCATTCCTAAATCAGGCCTTCCAATCATTTTTTCCTCAGTCAATTGAGGGTTGCACCTTAATAATCCTTCAGAAACTATTTCTAAAGGTATTGAGTTAAAAATGCTTGAGATTGCTTCAGAAATCGTTGTTTTTCCAGCTCCATAAGTTCCAGTGATTAACTGCTTACCATTTGACAAGTAAGTCAGCACTGACATTAATGAAACATCAGGTGTTCTCATTTTTTTATCTTCCCCGCCCATCTTATAATGGAGTCTAGTATTATCTTGGTTTATGTAGAAAGATTTTCCCAAGTAATCAATAGCATTGATTACCTTCTGCCTCAAAGCCTCATTCATCCATTTTTCTTGAGACAAATTAGTTTATAAATGTTTCGTCACTAGATAGTAACAAAATAGAATTATTCAATACTAACCTTTGTGAGCAGGCTTTGCCCGGGCATTCCTTTTTCAAACAAGACTCTCACAGCTCCCTTGCTGCCGTGCAGTGCAGTCACTTTGCCTGTTATCTCTTTAGTCTTTGTCTTAAAGATTACCTTCTTGCCGATTAATTCCTTTGCCTTTGCAGCATTTTCTGGCATGACTATCATCTGGTTGCCCTTCTGAGTGCCTCTTCCTCTCCTATAACTAGTAATAATACCATTCATGATGTAACAATCCTAAGAAAAGAGTGGTTTATAAAGTTTATCTTTAACAAAAATAAAAATTTTTATTCATTCAGGCAAATCTTTTAATCATCTTAAAGTAGATTTCGGAACCTTTTATTAAATCAGACTTTCTAATTCGTTCATTGCTAGAGTGTGCATACTTATACTCTCCAGGACCAAAGACTATTGCTTTCGCCTTCTTCGTCCAGAAATACATTTCAGTAAAATAAGGCACTACTATCTCTTTAAGCTTGAATTCTTTAACCCAATCAATCTCTTTTACCTTTACTGGTTCAAAGCTGTATTCAACATTTACATTCTTCTCTGGCAGATACTTATAAATTAAGTTTAATACCTCTTTGTTAGGTTTAGTAGTTCTTAATTCTATAATTGCTTCTGCGTAGTCTGCAACAACGTTCGCTGCAGAACCCCCTTTAATCTTTCCAATATTCAATGTTGTCTCTCCTAAGAATTTTTCATTAGGTAATTTAATACTATTAATCTTACTAAGGAGATTAAGTATTTTATTAATCGCTGAGATTCCTTTTTTTGGAGTAGAACCAGGAGCAGACTTTCCTAAGCATTGAATTTTGATTCCAAGCAACCCTTTTTGTCCTTTAACTATTCTGAAATTGGTTGGTTCCCCAACTATAACGAATTTTGGATTAACGATTTTTAATGCCTTATTTATCCCTGAAAAATCACTCTCTTCGCTCACATCAAATAATAGACCAAAATCTTTCAAACCCGCCTTAACTGCTTTTTCAGCAGCAACTATCATTGAAGCTATTATACCCTTTGCATCACAAGCGCCGCGCCCGTATAACCACTTACCGTCCTCTCGCAATCTTAACTGCTCCGGCACAGTATCTAAGTGAGTTGTTAATAAGAGGTTAGGTGTTCCTATTGTGGCCAGAACATTGAATCTGTCACCAACCTTTTGAGTCTTAACTACAAAATTCTTTTCAAGCCTCTTAACTAAGAACTCTCCTAATTTTTTCTCTTCCCCTGAAGGGGAAGGGATCTTTAACAGATCCCTTGCTAGTTTAACAACCATCATTCTCTTTCATCCAATTCCTTTCTTAAATAAATCCTATTTTCTAAACCCATGGAAGGGTCATAAATAAAACCCCTAGGATCTTTTTCATCAATTATTGGTTTGAAACCAAACTTTTCATACAACCCCATGGAAGCTGTGTTTCTTTCATCAGTCCTAAGCACAACATCTGATATTTCCATAGCTTCAATTCTTTTTAACAGTTCCTTACATAACGCTGTTCCTACTCCAACTCTTCTCTTGTCTCCCCTAACAGCTACCTCATCTATGTAAAAACTATCTTTGTTTACCTTTCCTTGAAGAAAAGGTTTTTCAGGCATTTTATAACCCCAAGTGAATCCTAACAATTCTCCGCCGCTCTCTGCTACTAATACAATTGTATTAGATTGTGATAAGGCAAACTCTAAGTCTCCATCTATGTCTTCATTAGACCAGAAGTCGACAAGATTTTTCGACGTATATAAGGGAGTATCTATGCATTCTGGATCGATTGGCCGCATATCTGTCATGCACTCATTGTTTTCGCATCTCCTGCTTTTTGTAGTGTATGCTGTACTTTTTTCACCAAACCTGCCATAAGATACAATCTCTTCTACATCATCCTTACCATACCTTTTCCCGCATTTGCAGCATTTTTTGAATTCCCCCCACGGTTCTTCCGCAAATGCGCTGCGGTAGATATTTTTAAGACTCCATCCATCTTTTTCAGAATCGAATGCCCTCACATTAATATCAGTGAAGACACTCGCCTACTTTTGTTTTATTCATTTATTACCACCTCTCTCAATCTTTTTAGTAAAGAATGAGCGTGAGCTAAAACTAGTAATGGGGTGAATCACTTTTAAAGCATTTACTAACGAAGAAACTATTACTCTTTGTGAAGACAATCACACTTGTTAGTCATATACTATTTCTGAGAATTTTCTGTTTTTAAACCTTACGCATTTATGAACTGGTTGAAGCTCTGCATTAAAGGGGTTATAATTTGAGGGAATACGGCAATATTATTAGTGTACTGGTAAGCTTTTAATTCATTATTATCTTCGTTATAATCTATTACACTCATAAGCATTTGATGGCTGGGTTTTTTGAGATTAAACTTTACAGGATGAATTTTTAATTTCTTAACCTGGTTCTCAGGCAGGTTCTTCAACTCGCACAAGTCCTCAAGTCCGCACGTCTCCATTAAAGGCAGTACTTCAATCTTAGGGAAGTTTTTGTGAAAACTAGGAGTTACTCCGTAAACTAATGACCAGCTCCTGGCGCCGTCTTCAATAAAAGTGTGAATAAGCATTAACGCATTGCAGTCAGAATTGTCGCACTGGTTTAAGATGTAAACTCCCAGCCCTTTGACATAAATATCTGCTTTAATTTCTGTTTCGCTTATTCTAAATGTGTAACTTCTTGAACAGTTCAAGCACACAGAACGGCTCTTAGTTGACTTTTCAAAGGTCATACTAAATCATTTAAAAAATGCGTATTTAAACCTTTCTCTTAGTAATATTTGATAATATCTCTTCAACCTTCATAACAAACTTGTTAGTATCATTATACAATTCCTGCAATATCTTCCCGCTAAGAGCAGGCTTGACATTATGCTCAATATCCTTATACGTCTGAATAACCTTTCTGGCAATAACGTAATACTCATCGCTTAATATCTCCCTCTCAACCAAATACTTCTTAATAAACAAAGGAACCTCTTTAGGAGCAGGAGGTTCAATACCCATCTCCATTAGCAGACTCTGAGTGCTGCTAACAATAGCACCCTCCAAGTTCTGAATCAATCCCTTGTTAACGCTGTGGTAAGTAATCTTCATCAATTGTTTTGCAATAGTCAATTGCCTCTCAACTGCTTCAGTCTTAGGCTTAATCGTCCCGCTCCTAACGAGCTTCTGCAAAGCGTCAAAGAAGCCAGTATCATAATAGATAGTGGAATCCCTTAATATGGTAAAAGTGATTGGGCTGCCAGTGCTTATGTATTTCCAGAACTCTTTCAAGTAAAAGATTTGGCAGTGAATTATAGGATTAACCATGTAGCTTATCTTCTTAATAATCTCAGTAGTGTAATCCTTGTCAATGTCAAAGGTGTCATCAACAATGATTAAAATGTCCAAATCACTCGACTCTTCAGCGTTTTCTGACTGCCTGCTTCCAAAGACGCAGACAGAGATTATATTAGAAACTCTTGACAATAAGTTATGAATGAAAACATCCACTATTTTGAGCATATTTAGTAGAAAAATGATTTTATTTAAAAAACTTCTTTGTCACTAGGGAAAGGTTTAAAAGAAGAAAAATCGCTTAAAAAGCGTATGAGCAGAATAATGGACTGCATAAATTACTCAAGCACTTATTTTGATAAAGAGTTTGCAGCAGATGATAAACTATTCAATTTAAAAAAAATCTATGAGCAAAGCCTTGCGGCTGAAGAGGCTAGACTAGGCCACGCATTAAGTGATGAGGAGCAGGGCCAGGTTCTTCAAACAATATTTAGGAGATTAGATGAGAAAATGCAGAAGGGGCTGAGTATTTATCTTAACATGGCTCCTGAACTCAGACGAATTTATAATAGTTCAAAGCTTGACAATTGTTTTGACGCATTAAAGGATTTAACAAAGGGAAGAAAGCGTTATAAGAGCAAAATAGAAGCATTGGATAAGTTCCTTGAACTTCAAACCCAGTCCAGTAATTATGACATCTTTAATGAAGGGTTTGCAGAAGCAGCAACTTTGAGTGATAATAAATTAAGAGCTTCAATAAAGAAATACAATCCTCGCCTGCCTAATCTTGACGGGATGACGCGCCAGCAGTTAATGCATTATTATAACTATTTTAACTTCAAGCAAGGGCTTGAAGCCTTAGCAGAGGATAGCGACGAAAGACTTAGAAAGTCAATAAAAGAGCACGACCCTCTCCTGCCTAACGTTGACAAGATGACGCGCCAGCAGTTAATAGAATACGCTAATTATGTAAACAACTTGTATAAAGACGTTAATGATAAAAAAGACCCTGACGTGCAGGAAAGAATAATGCACAATGTTAATGAGAGCAAGGAAAGCATTAAAACATTAAAAGAGGTCGTTAATGTTGAAAAAAAGAGGATGAATAAGGAAGAGAGAAGGAATGCATTCTTCAACAATTTAGGAGTCCCGCACCTGGCAAGACCTGTTGAGAACAGAACCAGCAAAGTCGTAGCTGAAGCCTTGAGGCTCGGAAGACTCGCACCAGGATTAGTAAAAAAAGACTATTTGAATCTTGGAGTAAGCCCTGATGATTTGAGAAACGCTGGCATGAGCGATGAAGAGCTAAGAGCGTTTGGGTTGATTCATTAAATGATTTTTTCAAACCGCGAATAATTAATTATTTACAATATGGTAAATAATACTTATTTTGCAGTTAACAGCAAAAACCAAGTTTTTTAAAGAGAAAAATCTCTTTTTTTCACTATAATTTGGTGACAAATGTATGAGTGCGCGTCTTGAGGATGTAATTGGTGAAATAGTATACAGAGGAGATACTCCAATAAGGGCAGCTCAAGCACCACTAAAAGGCAAGAGTGCTGAGAGAGACAGTTTTTACATGCTTCCAGGTTACTTAAGCGACCTTCTTGATAATGACGGCAAGATTAAAGATATTAAGCAAAACAAACAGACAGGAGCATTAGAGGGCATAAGCGAAGAGTCACAGAGATATATTAACAGACTTACTAATCTCGGAGTCTTCTTTGAAAACAACATCAACAACAGAAGAATATCACACACTAACATTGAAACAGACAGCCTTCAAGTGAACAGCGACGAGATGGGTAAGGTTATGACAAGAAACCCATTGCATTACATGCTTGGAGAGCTCGCTGATTACTTATCCACGAATGGTAAAGTAAAAAAAGAGAAATTAAATAGTATGGGTCCAGCAGAGATAGTAAATACTCTCATCTTAGGGCATAACTTAGGTCCAGGCCGCGTTCCTTATAAGAACTTCCACGGACTGCCTGGCTACTTCAGCAACATGTACAACATAATGAAGAAATACACTAATAAGTCTGAGCTTAAACAGATAGAGACTAAATTAAAAGAAGGCAACCTTAAGCCTCTTCTTGAGATGTGCAAGATAATCTCTGAGAATTTAAGAAACGGCTTTGAGGATAGGGAAGCTGCAGAACAGAAGTACGTGTTTGATGTAACCCTTGATAGTGTTAAGAAGTACCGCAATACATTGAAGGACGAGCGCAACGAGTTTCACATGCTCCACCCTGAAGAGACTGAGGAGAGGATTAATAAAGAGGTTATCTCTTACTTGGGGCAGTGTAATAATGTAATGTTAAGTTCAGGATTTGGAGGCCTTGATGCTTACGCTAAACAAGTGCTTAATGACGGCTTGTTCAAGAGCTTTGGCAAGGAAGAGAAAACTATGGAGCTTCACTTCAACCCATCTGCTCAATTAGCATTGGACCACTAAATCATATCTTCTTTTTTAGTTTCTTTTCCATTGCGTTGTTGAACTTTTCAGCCTTTTTAAGATAGGCATCGTAGTCTTTTCCAGTTATCTTCATCAACTCGCGGTGCTCTATATTCTTGAAGATTTTCTGCATGTCTGAGAATATTTTTGCAAGACTGGCTTCGACTTTAATACCTTTCAATAGTTCAGGAACCTTTTCAGGGCTTGGAGCTACTACACCATAAGCCATTAGTGTTGCCTGCGAAGCGTCAAGCATTCCCAAGTATAATTCCTGGAAAGCTGATAAGAGATTAAGTTTGCTCCTAGTCATGTGAATTCCAACCCTTGCTGCACTGTTAAGTATGGCTTCAGCGCTTGGCCTTAAGCTGCCTTTCAGTAACAATACTTTAAGTGGCGCGAAGAAGCCTGTATCAATGAGTGAGACACCGTCTCTTATAATATTCATAACCACCGGCTCGCCGTTGATTAAGTTCTCAAAGAACACGGTTAAAGTTACTGCATTAACGTGCAGTTTCTCGCTTACTGCTTTTATTGACTCATTAATCTGCTGCTGGAAGTAAATCTTGAACTTCTTGTCGCTTATAACGCTCGCGTCATTGAATATTACTAATACGTCAATGTCTCCAGCGTGCTCTTTCTTCCTGGAGCTGCTGCCGAAATAAACTATGCTTTTAATAACGCTGTTGAACTCTGGGAATATCTTCTCAGCAAATTTCAGTGCTGTCTCGTAGTCTTTGCCGTATAACTCGTCAAGATTATTATTATTCTTCTTCTTCTTTGCCATGGTTAGAATTCAGTAAGTATTGGTTTTTTTTAAATCATTCTGTTGGTGTTCCTGAGAACTGGTCCTTCTGCTGCCCGCCTCCTGCTCCGAAAGTGCTCTGCAGTCCTGCAAAAGGTCCTCCCCACTGGCTCCAGTGTAATGGGGACATCATGTGCCCGTAGTTAGCATTCCTTAATGAGTAAGAGGATGAGAAATCACTTCCAACCTCTGTGAACCTAGGCGCAGGAGTGGATGAGTACATTGGAGCGCCTAATCCCATAAGGTTTGCCTGTGCTCCTAACTTGTCAAAAGCAGTCTCCTGCGTGAAGGCTTCGAATTGGGCTTGTCCCTTGAAACCGTTCTCTTTTAATATCTTTAAGAATTCAGCGTTTTGAACGTTTCCCCTGCCAATCATTAAGTGAGTGTCCTGCCCTAACTCTCCAATATTATCTGCTATGTGAACAAGCTTAGCTCCCGTCTTTGCCATCTTCTCAGCCATCTTCTTAAGCTCTTCATCAGTCCATGGCTTGTTAGTGTCAGGATTAATCTGTGACTTGAGAGTGTTCAAGTGCCCAGTATCAAGTGTCAAACCTATCAATTCTTTAGCCTTGTCTTCAGCGCTGCTTCTGTCATATCCTTCATCCTTGACTAACCTGTTTGAGAACTCCTTTCTTGCCCTGTCAACCCAGTCCACTAATATTGTAGGGTTGCTTCCAAGCTGGAATCCTGGCTCGTTCTCAACAGCTATTACTGGATTAGTCTTAGTTTTCTTTAGGGAGTGCATGGCGAGCTCTGCTATCTGTTTTGGAACAACGACGTTGCTGTAATCAACAACGCTCACGAACTGATTCTTCATAGTTCCTGTGCCGTACGCTGGCGCTTCAAGATGCGATATTTGTGCTTGCGCAGTCCTGATTGTAGTATTCAAATCTTCAAATACTGGATCACTAGGATCGGTTTTTGCATCCTGTAATTGCTTAATCCTTATCTGCGCATCAGCTATCTTCTTACGCTCCTCATTGAGTGCAGTATTGTTCTGCATTATAATCGCCTTTTCAGGTGTTATCTCATACAATGCCATGACCCCGTCGCTCGTCTCAGTGCCGTCCACCTTATTATAACCAAAACTATTGCCTTCATTTATGTTCATGTACTGGAACTTGCTGTCTATTGGGAAGAATCTCCCGCTGTCCCTGTCAACCATCGCGTTATGAGTTCCCCAAACCACTTCCCCTTCCTTTGTTCTATAACCGCTGTCAAACTTGTGGCCAACGCTTCCTATACCATTGGTTGTGTGAATATTAACAGGAGTATTCTTTAACTTGGCAGTGTCAGCTATCCTGTCCGCCTGGTCAATGTTAAACTTTAACAGGTTAAGGTTCTCCCTCTTCTTCTCAGAGCTTAAGACACCACCCTGCTGCCTTGAATCCAAACCCATAATGTCAACGATTGGAGCATGCATGGCAAAATTCATATTATTAACAGCTATAACCTCGCCAATCGCTTTCTCCTGCAATTGTGATATCCTGTCAACAGCGGTTCCGTGCCCGCCTCCTCCCTTCTCTCCTCCTGCAGGCTCCCAAGCACTAATCATAAAGGTTGGCAGGCCGTGATTCGCAGCCAATTGAGCTCCCTGCAACGGCGTGTTTGCAGGGCTGAAACTCTCACCTAATTGTATTCCTGAAGCAGCATCGTAAATCTTCTCCTTCTCGCTTACTGTGAAGTAGCTTGAAGTGTCCACGCTCGTAAAATACTTGTCATCAAAGACCATAATAATAGTAGGGGATTTTTGTTTTTATAACTCTTACGCGAGGCTCGCACTCCAAGTATAGAAGCTGTTCTCGTCCTTGAAGTTCTCGTAAACCCCGAAGGTAGTGTCTATAATCTTTTCATTCAACTCTTTCATATCATTTGCTAACTTATAACTTGAAAAACTGGTTGAAGCAGGTAATTTAGGAGGATTAAGCAATGGAGCAAATAAGGGTTTAAAAGGCAGAACTAGGAATCCGAAAGGGCTTAAAGGCTTCTCTTTCTTCTCCTCTTCCTTAATATCCTCTCCCTTCATATACTTCTCTAAATCATCCTTTATAGCATCCAAGCTCTGTCCTACTATCTCTTTTAAGAAATCAATATCCTTCAAGGTTTCTACTTCAACAATCTTTTCATAATCACTGTTGCTCATAACGTAAGGGGTGTAAATAATCTCAGTCTTGAACCTGTGATGGTAAGCTTGGCCCTGCTCGCTCCTAACTTGTATAGGGCTTGTTTTGAACCTGAACTCAACATCAGCAAACGCGGTTGCTAACTTTTTAGGCGCGCCTCCAATAATGCCCCTAATCTTTGTAGTAATTATTGTAGTATCTATTCCAGGCAAAAGGTCAGGGTCTGCAACGCCTGAACTAATATCTAACTGCTGCATTAAAGTATAATAAGGCTTAACCCAATCTAATTGCATCTTTAAACTCTCAATCTGGTTTCTTAAATATTGTCTCTGAATCTTCCTCCTTCCTTCAACGTCTTTCTTGTAAGCATTCTTCCAATCCTCGTACTCGGCAAACCTTTCCTTAAGTATTCTCTTAACCCTGTCATTAACGGTTAAGTCATCAATGCTCTTCAAATCCTTGATTACTAAAAAGTTGTCCCTTAAGCTTACGAACTCCATTCCCTGAGCAGTGGTTAAGTTGTTCATGCTTCCTCTTCCCTTCTTAATATCAACCTCGTCCATGAATATTCTTCTCAGGTTCAGTTCAGCGCTTATCTTCTTCGTATCATCGTTCTCCTCTAACCTCTTATAAATATCTAATACTAAGTCGAACTCTCTGAGTGAATATATTAATTTAATAACTGTCTGCACAATATTGTTAACAAGACCCATGCCCTTATCAAACTGGTCTTTAGCGTATGCCTTTCGCTGGGCAACGTCGCCGTAGAAACCGCTGGTTGGGCTTGCAGCTAATGACTGGTCTATTCTTACGAGGTTCTTGAAACCAAAAGAGGATAATTCCTTTAAAACCATGTTATAATACTTGCCAATGCTCTGGAAAGGAGTGTTTACTTCAATCTTGTACTGAGCCTTCCAACCATCCTCGTCAACAGCCCTGTTCTTCTCTAAAAGCTCTTTTTTTTCAGTTTTATTAATAGGCATTATAGTAAATAAAAAGCATTTTTTAATTATTAAATCTTTTTAAATCACGAATAAGTTGCTATGTTAGCAATGGGTATTTTAGATTTCACAAAGAAAAAGAAAGCAGAAGAGGCTTTGTCTCCTGTTGAGGATTTAAAGAACCCTTTCACCAGCTTAAAAGGAGAGGACTTAACCAATCCCCAGGACGTTCAAAGCATTGAACAGGAGATTCCTGCCCCCCAGAAACCTGCAGATTTTGACTTAATGAACGAGCCTTTGTTTAAGACTAATAACTTGCTTGAAGAAGACATTACTGAACTCCAGTCTAATCTGAAAGGAGTCATTGAGCAGTTAAGTCTGGCAGTGAACAAGTTGGATGAGATAAAGGAGAGAGTTAAGAAATGAACATTACTGAATTCTTTCAGGAATACTTTATCAAGGGTTGGAGCAGGCCGGAGTCTTACAACATATTTGACACAATCTCTTACGCAGGGCTTGCTGTAATACTAGTATACTTGTCTTACTTATTGTTAAAGAAGAAGATTAATTTCACCTTTAAAACCGCTCTTCAAATCATTCCTTTCATAGTTCTTGGAAGCATTGTGAGAGTTTTTGCTGACTCAGGAGTGTACCCGAGATTCTTCTGGACAGTAACTCCTGGTGTTTGGATTATATTCTTCGTAACAGCGCTTGCTTGCTTGTACTTAGACCAGAGGTTTAAGACAAGAGGCGAAATAACAGTAATCACTCCTCTCCTGCTTTTAATACCTCACTTGTTCTATATCAATATAGTTAATGGTTCTGCAATAATTTATTTCACATTCTTTTACTTATTATCACTCGCTCCTTTCTTTTTATTGCGCAGCAAGTTCGCTTTGTTAAAGAATAATTTTAACATGCTCGCAATCGCAAGCCACTTGTTTGATGCTACCAGCAGTTTTGTTAACGTTGACTTCTTCAACTATGTTGAGATTCACGTCTTAGGCGGCTTCTTTGCAGGAGTCTTCGATACGGGCTTTGTCATGTACCCTTTGAAACTGATTATACTGCCAATACTTTACTTAATTGATAAAGAGAAGGATAATAATTTGAAGAATTACTTAAAACTCGTAATCTGCGTATTAGGATTAGGGCCTGGAATAAGGAATTTAATCACAGTAATCTTAGGAGTATAATGTCACTATATTATAGTAACACTTTTAAAGAGTTTTTTCTCTATAATTAATCACTTATGATACCTAACTTTGACTTAATGATTAGTGCATTGGTTTCAATACTCGCATTCATATTCTTCAGAAACGGGGCAACAGCTTTGGACAAGCAGAGCTTCTCCCACAATTTTGTAATACCTTTTGTTATGAGCAGTTTAGTATTCATCATAATATTGAATAATAATTTCATAACCGAACCATTTCAGGAGTTAATCAGTAAGGCAGGAGAATTATTCAACAACCTGCAAAGTATTAAATTATCAAACCCTGTCATGCCTAGTCCTACAATAATGTCAAAATTAATGCTCTTCAGCCCTTTAATTTTAATACTAATAGTTTTACTGCTTTGCAGCTTGTAATTACTGGTAGTAATACTCGCCGCTTTCTTTCTGTTCAACGTCTTTCTGGCTGTCTAACTTGTTAGCTCTTGGACGCTTAGTGTCCTTATCCCTTCTGAATGTGATTCCCAAATCCTTCAAGAACAAATTCATGCCTTTATGCATATCCATTGGTCCGTAAGTTATTCCATTACTGCCTCCTTGTCCTAAGAATACGAATAACCTGTCGCTTAAGTAATCAATGAATAACAAGTCGTGGTCTATTACGAAAGCGCTGGCCTCCTTCTTCTTTATAATATCCCTTAACAGTTTAGCAACGTTAAGCCTCTGCTCAACGTCCAAGTGCGCGCTCGGCTCGTCTAATAAGTAAATGTCTGCCTCTCTTGCTAAGCATTCAGCGATTGCTACTCTCTGCAGTTCGCCCCCGCTGAGTTCTGAAAGCTTCCTCTTCAACAAGTGAGTTATGCCTAACTTGTCAACTATGCTCTTAGGACACCTTGCCAATACAGCTGTTACGAAGTCGTCATGCTCTAATTGTATATACTGGGGTTTATAGCTTATCTTAACACTGTCATTTAATTCTCCAGTGTCAGGCTTAATCACTCCAGCAAGTATTTTCGCAAACGTTGTCTTGCCCGTGCCGTTCTCTCCAAGTATGCCTACTATCTCGTTCTGCTTTAAACTTCCCTCGTTAACCTCTAATTTGAAGCTGCCTAACTTCTTAGTCAAACTCTTCCATGATATTAAAGAATAACCGCCTAAAGCTTTTGTTGGCGCTTTAACCTCGAACTTTATCTCTTCATCCCTGAACCTCATGTTATCCTCTCTAATATAACCTTCCAAGTAAGTGTTAATGCACTCCCTTATGCTTAAAGACTTGCTTACTACTCCGTAAACGCCCGGCCTTCCGTACATTATGTGGCCGACGTCTGCCAAGTAGTCCAGCATTATCAAGTCATGCTCTACTACGACGCTGCACTTCTTCTTAGAAGCGTGCTGTCTTAAACTGTTGGCAATCATTAGCCTCTGCTTAATATCCAAGTAACTGCTCGGCTCGTCAATGAACAAGAACTCGCTGGGTTTTAAGAGTGAAGCAGCGATTGCTACTCTCTGCAGTTCGCCCCCGCTTATATCCTTAACCTTCCTGTCCAGGGCGTGCGAAATATTCAACTCCTCACACACAGTTTTAATATCATTGCTTACAGTGTTTAATAACTCCTTAACAGTGCCTTTGAAGATTTTAGGAATAGACTCTATGTATTGGGGTTTGTAGCTCGTCTGAACTCCTTTAGTGTACAAGTCTTCAAAGTATTGCTGCGCCTCGCTGCCCTTAAAGAATTCAATAACTTTCTGCCCGTCAAATTCGGAATCAATCTCTCCAAGGTTAGGCTTTAACTGGTTGGATAATATCTTCAAACAAGTGCTTTTTCCAATACCGTTAACACCCACTAATCCCATCACTTGGTTCTTCTGCGGAATGATGAGGTTGAAGAGTCTGAAATTATTCCTGCCGTAATTGTGAACCTCCTGTGATTCTAACTCGTTAGGCAGATTAACCACTTTAACAGCGTCAAAAGGGCACTTCTTAACGCAGATTCCGCAGCCAATACATAAAGGTTCATCTACTATAATCTTAGTATCAGGACCTGCAGTAATACAATCCTTTCCTGTCCTATTAACAGGGCAGAACTTGATGCACACGTAATCGCATCCCTTGCCGCCGGTGCACTTCTTCTTATCAACTACTACTACACGCATAAAATAATCAATCCTTTTTGTCTTTTAAAAAACCTGTCACGTTGTCATTATCTCTATAATGTCCCTGTTTTTTAACTCGTAACTCTTGCCAAGAGCTTTTTTTGTTCTCACGTCTATTGCTTTAACGAACTTGTCGCCAATATCAGTGTGAATGTGGTAAGCGAAGTCTAAAGCAGTGCTGCCTGGAGGCATTAAGAAGCAGTCCGGCAAGGTCCTGCCGTGCGAGTCCTTTAATCCTTTAACTCCGCCAGGGAATACTGTAATATACTTGAGCATTTTAAAGACTACAGTGTCTAAGACGTCCTGAACACCGGTTGTCTCATACTTGTCCAGGAACCTTTTCATGAAATCCAAAGCACTCTTCTGAGCATCGTTCAAATCCTGTTTCAAGACTTGAAAGCTTGAACTTCCCGGGACGTATTTAATAATTCCCTTATTCGCTGCTTCCTTAAGCGCTAGTTCAACCTCTGCACTGCACCCAATAATATTATAGTCAGGAAACTCTTTCTTTAACCTTTTAAGATTTTCCTCGCCAGTGCTCTTGTCAATCTTGTTCGCAGCTATAATAATAGGTTTCGTCTTCCTAAGCACTGAAGCGAACCTGAACAAGTCAT
Source organism: Nanobdellota archaeon (assembly GCA_016931175.1). Taxonomy (GTDB): domain Archaea; phylum Nanobdellota; class Nanobdellia; order Tiddalikarchaeales; family Tiddalikarchaeaceae; genus CG07-land. The sequence goes on along the minus strand of JAFGFH010000023.1, from coordinate 22,776 downwards.
CATTAGTCCAAGAGGTTGGCGAATTCGCATTGAAACCCTTCAATGCTTCCTTGACCATTTCTTCAGTAATCTTTAAACCGCTGAACTGGTTAGCCACCTCCTTGTATAATTCCTTCTTTGTCTGTTCAACAGTGCGGGAGAACTTTACCCACTTTTTGTTAAGTATTCCATAAAACCAGTAATCCAATTCCTCCTCCAAGAATTTAACATCATTTACTGGGTCGTAGCTTCCAGGTTTAACATTATCACCTTTCTCATTAGTGCTTCCGCTCACGTCAATTACGTGAATCAAAGCATCGGCCTGCCTCAAGTCGTCAAGGAATTGGTTGCCCATACCTTTGCCTTCATGAGCGCCGGGCACGAGTCCTGCAACATCTAATAATTCAACACCTGTGAACCTGGTGCCGTCAATGCAGTAACCCTGCCTTGGATTGCATCTAGTGTTGAATTCTTTCTCAACGCATTCAACCCTTACGTGCCCTACTCCCCTGTTAGGTTTAATTGTTGCGAAAGGGTAGTTCTCAATAAGAACATCCATTAATGTCATTGCTTTGAAGAAAGTGCTCTTTCCCACATTAGGTTTTCCAACAAGACCGATTAGCATACTAATTAAAAATGAAATATTAAGCGTTTTAAAGCTTTATTCCCTTAAGAAGAACTTGGCGCAGTATAAGGATTCCATGTTTAAGTTAACCTCTTCAAGAATAATGTAATCATAACCTAATGCTTTGCTTTCAGCAAAGGTTCCGAAAGGGTCACTGACAGAGGACAGTATTAAGAGTATGAAACCTTCAGGGTTCAAGTGCTTAACTGCTTCGCTTAGAAACCTTATGCTTAACTCGTTGCCTATCTCGCCCCCGCTTAAGTCAACGTCTCCAACGAGGTTCTCATCATAAGGCAGGTAAGGAGGGTTGAAGATTATAATATCAAACTTTTCATTATCATCTATGTTCGAGAACAAGTCGCTTTCAACGAGTCTTATGGGCATGTTTTTAGCCTTGAAATTCTTTCCAGCTTCAAGGATTGCTTCCCTGTCCAAATCTGCAGCAACAACTCTCTTAGCGCCGGCTTGGAACGCAGTTATTGCTTGTATACCGCTGCCTGTTCCCATGTCAAGAACTACTTTATCCTTGCATAACTTGCTGACCCATTTCTGCAATAGGAATGAATCCTCTAAAGGTTCGTAAACCATAAAAGATTAAAACAATCACGAATTTAAATATTTCGTGTTAAGAATATTGCTTCCTGTAATAATGTACTTGATTGGGTACGTAGTCACGCATTACGCAATAATCGAGCTCAAGAATAAGGAAGAAATCTTCAAATCTTTAACTCTTATAATCACGATTATATTAATCGCTTTTTCTGCTTATACTGCTGTAACCTCGTACAATGATACTTTGACAATAATCGCTTTATTACTGTTCTCATTAATAATCTTTTACTTCACTCTTCCTAACTTAGTAATTAATGATTACGTGGAATTCTTTTTCTTCTCCCTGCTAGGATTATTGCTTGGAGTATTATACCTGAATCAATTAATTCTATTCCTTGCCTGCGCGTTGTTATACTTTAAGTCAACACTTGACTATCTTACTAAGAAATTATGGTATGATTTAGGAATAAGACTCGCATCCCTGATAATACTGGCTTTAATCTCTGCAATAATTAATTCTCCCCTTTTAGCAATTATTTCATGCGCTGGTTTGTTAAGGGTTCTAAGACGATGATAATTGAATTAAAAGTTAAGACTAATCAGAAAGAACAAGCAGTTAATCTTAAAGACGGAAAATTAATTGTAAGTGTTAAGAGCAAACCTGTTAAGAAACGAGCTAATGAGGAATTAATCAAGTTATTGCAGGACTATTATAAGAAGAAGGTAAGAATAATAAGCGGTGCGGGAAGCAGGAAGAAAATGGTAGAAATATTATGAAGAATTTATTCATTAAAACTTACGGCTGCGCTCAGAACCAGGCAGACAGTATTATAATGCAGAACTTGTTATTAAACAAAGGCTGCTCTTTTACGAGTGATGAGAAGCAGGCGGATATTATTATTGTAAATACTTGCACTGTTAAAGAACCTACTCAGAGCAAAATACTAAAGTACTTGCACAAGTGGAAAGATAAGAGGTTAATCATAACCGGCTGCTTGGTAACGACCAATCTTAAACTTTTAAGAAATAAATTCAAAGCACCCCTCTTAGGATGCGACAACGTGTTTGACATAGTAGGGGTTGTGAGTGGAGCAATTAGAGAATCAATAAAGCCGTTGAAGAATTCAAAGATTAATATTACTTTAATACAAAAGAATGAAGTAATAGAGATAGTTCCAGTATGCAGCGGCTGCTTAGGAGAATGCACTTACTGCGCTACCCGCTTCGCCAGAGGGGAATTAAACTCTTATCCTCTGAAAGAGGTGATAAATCACGTAAGGAAGGCTTTGAAGAGGGGTGTTAAAGAGTTCTGGATAACTGCTCAGGATACGGGAGCTTACGGTTTGGACAAAGATTCGTCAATAATCGAACTGCTTGAGCAAATATTAAGCATAAAAGGTTCTTTCAAAATCAGGCTTGGCATGATGAATCCGCAATTCGCTGACAAGTATAAGAAACAGTTAATTAATTTGTTGAATAATCCTAAGATGTTCAAGTTCGTCCACTTGCCGGTTCAATCCGGCAGCGATAAAGTCTTGAAGCTTATGAAGCGAAAGTATTCTTCAAAAGACTACATTAACTTGATTGATTATTTGAAAAACGAAATAATTGGTTTAACATTAGCTACTGACATAATAGTTGGTTTCCCTGGAGAAACAAGCAAAGACTTTAATTCAACTATTCATTTGGTTAAAAAGGTTAAACCAGACATTATTAACATAAGCAGGTATTGGAAGAGGAAAGGAACAACTGCGAGTTTAATGAAAAAACAGGTTAGTGTTGAAGATGTGAAGAAAAGGGTTGAAGAGTTAAAAAAACTGCATAAAGAAATATCATACAACATAAACAAGGAATTCTTGGGCAGAAGGTTTGAAGTATTAATTGATGAAGAAGGCAGAGGCAGAACTGATTCTTATAAACTTGTTAAAATGAAAGGCAGGCTCGGAGAGATTGTTACTGCTGAAATAACGGGGTTCTCAAGCTGTTCTTTAATCGGGAAAGAATTATAAAAACTTGATGCATCCTTTTTTCTTATGAATGTCAATAATCCCTTCTTATTCATAACACCCAGGGATAAGGACTTGCTCGTCGGCAGGCAAAGCTTCCTTGACCAGGTTAAAACAACAGTTATGAAGAGTTTGGACAGTCAAGCAATTATTACTATAAACGGCGATTTCGGAATAGGCAAGACGTTATTCGTTGAAAAAGCAGTTAGTGATTTAGAGAAGAGGAAGGATATTAAACTCTTCAAGTGGGACTTTAACCTTAACACGTTAAACGATTTAAGAACCCTGCCTAATGAGAAAGAGCTGAAGAAGCAAATTGTTGTAACTATTGACCGATTTGAGCTAATTCTTTCGCTGTCAAACATTCTTCAGAACAAGATACTTAAGATAATGACTGACTTGGTTAAATCAAAGATTACACTAATAATTACTACAAGCGATGATTTGTTGAAAAAAATTAAGAATATAGAACCTAAGATTAAATCTTTTTTCAAGGTTTTGAACGTGCCTCCTATGAATTTTGAAGAAACTAAGAGGTTAATAGTTTCAAGGCTTAACGAGTCCAGAAAGAAGAAGAGTGATTCTATTGAACCTTTCACTAATGATGAAGTGAAGCAGATTTACAAGAACTCTAAAGGAAATCCTAGAATGGTTCTACTCTTATGCGCTAGCCTTTTCGAGGACAAGTTCTGAAAAACTGGTGGGTGGGGGGGATAATTTATGAAGTATGATTTGAAGACAACGCTTTTACTGCTTTCTTTGTTCCTTCTGGCTCAAATAGTAGGGCTTTACATTGTAAGCAGGAACTTTGAAGTCTATGGTGTTGAAGTCTTTGAAAGCGAAGAAGTTGTTAATGATGCTTTGTACACGCTTCCAATATCAATAATAATACTCTCAATATTATTCATTATAATCAGCAGGTTTAAGGTGAATAATCTTCTAATATTATGGTACGGGTTCGCTTTTGTTCTAAGCGTTTCAGTATCATTATCAGTATTCATTAATGAATTATACGCTTTAATAATTGCTTTCTGTTTACTGCTGATAAAGTTGACATCAAAAGATAACTATTTTCATAACATGACAGAACTGCTCGTTTATGGAGGAATAGTTGTTATCATAATGCCCTTGCTTAGCAGTTTCTCTGCAATTATATTATTGCTAATAATCAGCGTTTATGATTACATAGCTGTTAGGTTGTCAAAGCATATGATTACGCTTGCAAAGACGCAGTTTTCTCTTAACATATTCAGCGGTTTAAAAATAAGAGTTGGGGATTCTAATGCTATACTGGGAGGGGGAGACATAGCCTTCCCTCTTCTTCTGGCAGGAATCCTGTTAAGGGACGGCGCTCTCCTCGCTTCTATACTAGTAATATACGGTGCGTTGATAGGATTAACTTTGCTAGTATTAATAGGTAAAGAGAACAGGTATTATCCTGCAATGCCTTTCATAACAGCAGGTTGTTTGTTAGGATTAGCGATTAATTCTCTAGCGCTTCTTTAGTAATTGTTTCAGAATCTTTTCTTCTTCTTCCTCGTGCTTAACTATTTGCTTTTCAAGCTTCTGTACAGTGTTCAAATTCTTTTCCAAAGAAGTAACTATATTAACTAGAAGCCTTATGCTAAGGATTAATCCTATTATTACTCCCAGCATTACGCCTAATATTAGAAGGGTTACAATATCCATGCTATTAGTTAATATTATGCTATTTTAATAATCTTTTCAAGAATTGCATTATTAATCCTGCAGAGTTAATGCTTGAAATTCCTGGATTCTTAGAAGTTAATTCAACAACGTCCAAGCCTAGTATGTTATGTTTTAAAAAGACGCTGTTCAACACTTTGGTTAAAGTATTCAAATCAGGACCGAAGGGTATAGGCGTGCTAACCTCGGGACAATAAACTGGGTCCAAGACGTCCAAGTCAACGCTAACGTACCAATCTTTGCCTCTAAGTTTTTTCGTAACAAATCTTACGTCATTAACTATTTCAACATTTTTAGGAACAGTGATTGCTTCTTCACAGCTCATGTCTCTGACTCCTGCGATTATTACTCTATCAGCGGACTCGCTTATCCTCTTGCTCACTGTAGCGTAAGAGTATTTGTTTCCTTTATATTTTTCAAAAAGGTCAGCGTGGGCGTCAAAGATTAATACATTCTTAGGTTTTAATGCTTCTATTACTGGAAGAGAGATTAAGTGTTCGCCTCCTAGTATTACAGGCACTCCTTTTACCTGCTTTAATAACCTTAACGTATTGCTTCTTAAATCTTCAAAATTTTTAGGTTTAAAATCTCCTAAATCAGCTATTTTAAGCTCATCAAATACGTCTTTCCGGGTCTTAATATCATACGTGCCGAAGGTGTTCATGGCTTTTCTTATAAGTTCAGGACCTTTACCCTGCTCTCCGCACGTTTTATAATAATTTAATCCTAAAAAGGCGATATCTGCTTCTCCCGGCTTGTATAAGGCGTTGTCAATCTTCATGCCAGGTCTTCTTTTGAGACTATAATATCACTAGGGTGTATTAGTAAGAAGTTCTCTTCTAAACCTACAATGTCTCCGCCGACGGCTTCACATGTCTTCTTAATCTTCTGAATAGCCCTTTTTAATTCTGTAATGTCCTTGCCTTTCAATGTTTTAATGTTGGCAATTACTATAGTGTTGCCTTCCCTGACATAGTCCAGTATGTTTTTAATATCCCCGTAATCATTTACTAAGAAGTATTTAATTGTTAATTTAGAGTCTAATTTGTTCTTTTTCGGAGTTACTTCAAAGTATTCTTCAGGCTCTTCTTCCATGTTAGCTTCGTAGGAGACTCTGTTAGTTCCGAACAAGCTTTCAGTAAATTTTTTCAAACCTTTCAATACCATATTCTTAACTCCTATTTTATCTAATGTTGCGCAGTTTATATATTTTATGATGATTCTAGCAGTGACACTATATTCCATATCTGCATCCTGGTATAAGTAGGCACTTGAACATTGTCAGCCAGCAAATCAAGGTTTTGTATAGCAGTATCTATCTTAACCTTCTCATCACCGTCTCCTGTAAGTATCTTTTTAGTCTTCTCACAAGTTATCCTAATATTTTTAGGAACTGACTTGTCCTCCACTATCTCATCCAATAATTCAATACTAGAAATTATGTTGTTAGAAACTTGAGTCTTCATTTCTTATCATTCCCTCTTACCATCTTCATTACCTTATCTTGTATCTCAGTTGCTTTCTTATTAACCTTGTCTAATTGCTTCTCCACAACACCTTCTCGCATATCCAAGTCTTCTCTCTTATTGTTCAAGTCCTTAACTAGTAAGTCTTTGTCCCTCTTTATCATAACACTGCCAACTATTTCATAAACATCTTCTTTTGTTACTTTTTTTAATTCTGTTAAAGAATGATCCAGTTCAACTATTTGAGACTGCAGGTTCTGCTTCTGCATTGATAATATCTGCAGTTGCTGCTGGTATTGTTGAAGTTTTAAAACCTCATTCTCTGCTTCTTTTGGAACCTCTATTGCCATTTTATCTTCACCTTATGCTTGATGCTTTCTCATAAGCCATTATTAGTCTTAAAGTGTTGTTTAAACCCGCTCTTAAAGCGTTTATATCCGTTGATTCAACACTTATTATCAACTTTTTTCCTTTGCCTTTTATTTTCACACTTGATCTCTTGCTGACTTCGTTCTTTAACTCCGGGCTCAAAGCGAGTATTATCTTTTCAGCACTCGTAACACTTAATTCCGTGCTGCTCTTATGAATCATAACGCTTTGACTTTTCTTTCTATTCCTGTAGTCTTTTTTAATAATATTTTTGAGCCGCAAAAAGGACATCTGATTCTCTTCTTTAAAGTGTTGTTGTCAATTGTTTTCCTGCATTGTAAACAAACGTAATCCATTTTTTTTTTGCACCTTCTCATTTAAGAGTATAAGCTTTTCCAGCAATCTTAGCATTGCACTTCTTGCATTGGTAGATTCCTTTTGATAACCTCTTCATACTTCCAATCCTGCAAACAGGGCATTCCTGCCTTGACTTCTGGCTCTTCTCTATAGTAGCAACTGCTTTTCTTATCTTGGCTCCGTATCTTGGGCCGAATCTTCCTGCTGAACCTACTTTTTTTGTTGTCATATTATTCACGCGTGTTTGTATCTTCCTACTATTTCAATCAAGTCAACGTGTCCTAGGAATACTCCTCTGCAGCAGTACCTTTCAATCTTTAACTCATCAAGGGCTTGTTTAGCTCCTTTTTCCTGTTTTAGTTTCTTAAACTCCTCCCATAAGTGAGCTATGGGTTTTCCGCACGTAAAACATCTCATTGGTATTATCAAAACTTTCACCTTTTACTCTTCTGCCTCTTGGCTCTCGCAGCAGACCTGTAAGGTTTTTGAGGCTCCGTTCTTCTAATATCAGCTACTAATAAGTGGCGGTCATAATCCAAGAACTTCTTCTTCAAAGCATCCTTTTTTGCATAAGCAATTATAGCTTTTGAGAGTGCAAGCCTTGCCGCTTCAGCCTGGCTTTGCCAGCCTCCTCCTTTAACACTAATTCTTACATCAATATTGTCGCTTATATCACCTGCGAGAATGAGAGGTTCTTTAATCTTTAACCTTGCTAATTCGTTTCCGTAAACGTCTAATTTAATACTGTTAATCCTAATGTCCCCTTTTCCTTTTTTAATAGTAGCTCTTGCTATGCTTGTCTTCCTCTTTCCTGAAGTCATAATATTTTTTGGATTCAAATTTTTCACCACTTGCCTCCTAATTGTTTGCATACGTCGCTGATTTTAACAAACTTATACTTTTCTAAATCACTAACTTTCTTGCATTTAAAGTCCTTGCTGACTTGAGCCTCGTACTCTTTAGGAGCGCCGATAAATGTTTTTACTCTGCTGAATGCAGGCTTGCCTTTAAATCCTTTATAATCCATCATTCCCCTGATTACTCTCCTGACGAACCTGTCAGGCCTCTTAGGGTAGAAAGGGCCTTTCTCAGTGCTTCCCCTGTGAAGCTTAATTAAGTAATCGCTTATTACCTTCTTCTTGCCTCCTGTGATTGCAGCATCCTCGCAGTTTATTATAACCACTTCTTTGCCAAGCTTAGCAAGTTGAGCAACCTGCGTTGCCATCCTTCCAACAATACAATCCTTTGCGTCTATAATTATTCTATCCAATTATTACCACCTTATTAGGCACTTTAGGGTCTTTAACCCAATCCTGTAATGTCTTAAATGTTGATTTTGAATCCTTTAATTTATTTATTGCTGAATCGCTGTAAGCGAATGCGATTAGGTTGACTGGGTGTTTAAGCTCTCCAGCTCCTAACACTTTTCCCAGTACTAATACGTTAGCGTCTTTAACGCTGTAACGGTTAATCTTTGACAAATTAACACTCCTCTTGTTCCGAGAAGAGCGTTTAAGTTCCTTGACTACGCGTTCAAATAAAGGCTTCTTAGTCTTCCTAACTAATTTCTCAAAATCCATTATTAATCCTTTTGTGACGAAACTAGTCGGACCTTTATTCATGATACAGTAAAAAACACTGATTGATTTATAAAAGTATCGCTTTTAAATGCTTGAAATATCGCCGAAACTGTAATACTCTTCAAAATTGAACTTGCTGCCTTTATTTGAGGATTTTACTACTAAATTTTTATGCGTTTGTTCTGACAACTCTTTCATGTATTCAATCAAGTCACTGTCATCGGACAGCAAATAAACTGTTTTGAACTGGTCGCCGAACTTTTTGTAAATGTATATTATTTCAAGGTCTGCTTTGTGCAGTTCCCCGTTCTCTTTAGTGAATCTTTCAATCAAGTCTTTCGGAAGGAATTTCTTGGCATTAAGGTCAGGAACAATAATGTTTCCAGGATTTAGTAAGTCTTCAAGAACTGATTTGACGAACTCTTTCAATTCCTTGTTAGCATCGTATTTAAGCGTTTTTCTAATCTCAGTGCACACGCTGTGAGGAATTATGAACCTGTCAATACTGCAGCCTTCTATATTCTTAGGGGTTAATGATACTCCTGAATTGAACTCTTTAACTCTTGAAACGTAATTCGTGTCGATTATTGCAGCAGTGCCGTCTGCGAAGAAATTCCTGCTCATTAAGTAGAAGTTAGTGGTGCATAAGCATACGTGGTTTAACATCTTATCACACTCTGATTTTGTTTCACCTTTAAAGTAAGATTTGACTTGAGCAAATTCAACGCTGAATAGTTTAGTCGCGTTCTTCTTAGCTAATTTTTGCATGTCTTCATCACTGGCAGTCTTTTTTATTATGTCATACTCTGCATGGAGTTCATCCACTTTATCCAATAAATCGTCAATAATAATCCTGTTAGGTTTAGCATCGCCTTCTCCGCATACTCCGTTAACGAAGTTTATAACATCCTGCCTTCCTTTCTTATAATACTCATCAGCCACTATACTATACTTGTCATTAAAGAAGTTCATGATAGCAGGTATTTTGTTCTGAACCTTTCTCTCAGTTTTTTCAAGCCTTAACTTGTACTTTTGAAGATCTGAGAATTCGTCAAAGGATTTCTTATTAAAAGCTATTTTAATTCCTGTTTTAAACCTGTTCCAAGAGTCTTTTAAAGTCATATTTGCAGTATAAAAATATAAGTTTTCTTTATTAAAAAATTTGCTGAGAACAAGATTTTTTTTTTTTTAAAGACTAAAACTTCTTTTTAATCATTGAGATGAATAAATTCATTCATGACAATATTGTATCTCATGACGTTTCAGAAGTAGTTTGTCTTGAAAACGCGCGCCTTCGCTATAATCAAGAAGGCTGCTGTGATGCGTTAAAACACGTTGAAGAGTTTTATCAAAAATGTAATAATAAGACAAGGTATGCCAGAAAGGTTCTTCAGCCGGTTACTAAAATAATTGACTGCCTTAACCGTAATCTTGAAGCTATAAAGAAAAGCCCTTTTTCATTATTTTATTCCCCCTATTAAGTTTTTTCTTAAAAAGCACGATCCAAAAGAATTGGTTAAGAACCATGAGTGGAATAATTTGCTTTCGCATTACGAGTTTGTTAAAGCAGTTAAGGTTAATTTAAGCCGAAGGCACGAAAATGACACTCTTCAAAAATCAGTGGATAATGTTTTTTCCAGGAAATCAGTGCTTATAGTTCCCAAGAATAACCATTTTATACTGATATATTACGCGTCCCACTGCTGCAATGACGTTATTGTTCAATACCATGATCCTGAAGCGGGAAAGAATGAAGAGTACGGGAACATGGGAGCTAATGATTTAGAATCCCAAATAATTAATTCAGGAAATTCAAGCTTTTTTGAAATAATAATAAAAGAATAAATAAAGGTTTACATCTCTTTCTTAACAGTATAGTATCCGAAAACTGTTTTTGTTGCAATGTCAAGCAGTAAGTATATTACTGCTGCTGTGCTTGTGTTTAAGAGCTCGTAACCTGTTGGTCCAAGCATCCAAGTTATTGGAAATAAACTCCACATAATTGTAACATACCATTTAACACTTTTCATGAAACTATTCTCTTTAGCTGTCTTATCATGTATTAACAACAGGTTTGCCAAGTAAGCAGCCGTGCTTATTGAGAAGAATACTAGTTTTGCAGAACCGAGTGTTATGCTGGCAAAGTATCCTGTAAGCATTACTGCTGCATTGAAGAATATCATTTCTAAAATTTCAATCTTGGACTTCTTCAATATTATACCTACTTCGTACATTAGCAAACTGCAGCTTATTATGTAAAACAGCCACCTTGTAGGGTAAATCAAGTTGCCCATTGGTGATATTATTGCTCCAATTCCTGCTATTAGAACAGCGTAAGAAATCATTGTTACAAAGCTCACCATCATGTTAATGGAAGTGAACTCGTCCTTTTTCTTTTTCAAAGCAGGGAATAAAGTGCTTGCTGCTAAGAAGAGAAACAAGCCTATTATGAAAATAGTTCTCTCAAACATGTAATATTAAACTTGCCTAAATTTTTTAAAACTTTATATAAATAAGATATAAGGATTGGCGATTTTATTAAAAAAAAAGACGATGGAAAGTGGATTTGTCCTAAATGAGGCAAAACATTATGCGTTCACAGGAGTTATTGTCTAAGCTGCAGGGAGGAAAGATAACTTATTTAAGTAATTTATTATTCCATAAAGTAATGAATGATAATCTTTGGGTTTTAATCCCTGCCTTTAATGAGGAGAGGGCTATAAAAGAAGTGGTTGCTAGAGCTAAGAAGCAGGTTAGTAATGTTTTAATTGTTAATGATGGCAGCACTGACAAGACGTCTTTAATTCTTAGCAGGATTAAAGGTGTTGAAGTAATTAATATTGCTGAAAACTCTGGAAAGGCTAACGCGGTTAAGATAGGCGTTAATTACTTGAAGAGTAAGAAAGCAGAGAAGATTATAACTTTAGACGCTGACTTGCAGCACTTGCCTGAAGAGATTCCTAATTTCTTAAAAGCAAAAGGAGACATTATTATTGGCACTAGAAGTAGGGTTGATTCAAGCATGCCTATTACGAGAAGATTAGGCAACTTCTTTGCTTCTCTAATTATTAATTTGCAGACTGGTGTTAAAGTAACAGACCCTCAAAGCGGTTTCAGACTTTATAATAATAGAGCAGTTAATAGTTTAAGCTTTGACGGCAACTGCTTTAACATTGAAAAAACCACATTAAAGCAGGCGGTTGAGAAGAGGCTTTCAATAAGTGAGGTTCCAATCTCCTGCATTTACAATAATAATTTAAGAAGTTCTTATTTTAAATTAAAGGATATTATAGAGTTCTTAAGAAGCTAGTATGTCCTTAATTCTTTGAATCTTCTGGCAGAGTTTGAATAACTTTTTTTTTAACTTAATACTTCTTTTATTATCTCTGGATTGACAACTTCTGCTCCTAAAGGGTTGGTGAAGGGTGAACCATGCAGTTCAAGTATTAGTGCGAGGTTCTCTATCTTAATTAAATTATTACTTCTGGGTTTGTAGCCTCCGTTTGAACCGTAAACTCCGTCAGGAACTGATTCATCCCATAAATCCCACCTGTTAAACTTCTCATACTCACTAATTGACTTTTCATACTCGCTATGAACCAGCCTTGCTTGTTTTGAGGTTAATGGCATGCCAACCGCTGCTGCGCGCAATAAGAATGTTGCTAGGTCTGCTTTCCAGCGAGGATTATTCATACCTTTTTTGTGGCCTTTTCCTTTCATCAAATTATCCGCCCTGTTTATTAATCCTTTGAGCATGTTATAAGCAGTATTTTTGCGCCCGTTTATTAATGAGTGAATAATTGCACTCATATGGAATCCTCTTATTATCTTATAATTATAGTAATTAATCTTTCTAGCAAAGTATTCGTAAAATCCTCCAATCCCATCTGAGAACTTAATATTGTTTTTTCCATTATTGCTTATTAGAACTGTTGATAGTCTTGCATTATTCTCTGCTAATGGAGCAATCCAGTTATAGTTAACAAAACTCGCCAAGTCACCTTTCGGTATCAACGCTTCCCCTTTTGAATTCTTTGTTCTTATGTGGAAATTGTTTTCAACAATGTCAGTGCAGAAGCCCTGCAAATAAGTGCAAGTCTCAGCAGCTGCTTTGATTATTTTTTCATCATCACTTATTGAAATAATGTAAGGCAGGAAAGCTGCTGCTCTGAATATGTGGGGCAGGTCATCCTTTGAGCGCGTATTCGTGACGTAAACCTCTCCCCAGTAAGGATTGTTTGAAATCTTGAACCTTTGAGCGTTCCAGTGAACTTCCTCATTATGCCATTCTGAGTAATCCACTGCCTTTTCTCTGCCATTCTTCATTAAGAAATTATGGCTTTCAGGCAGTATGTTGCGCGCCATTATGTACTCTAATTCATCATCTTCGCCGAAGACCATTCCTTTCATAGTCGCAGTGATACCTTTGCAGTATTGTTCTACTATTCTTCCCATCCTCTCATCATTTGTCAGCAAGTAACCCGTAGCTGCCTGGCTGAGCAACTGGGATGTTGAAATCATTATATTATGCCACCCGTGGCCTTTAACGTGCTTAAATGTTACTAAACTTCCTTCTTTTACTGCTTGAATATCATCACCCCAAGCTTCAGAATCGGTTGACCAAACCATGTAATCAGGCATGCCTGTTGATTCGTGAACGCCGTGACTGTTTCTAAGAACCCAGTTGAAATAGTCAATGTCTTTAAGGAAATCTGCGATTCTTGTTGAAAAATTATCAATCTCTCTCTGATTTAACGGCTGGCCAAGGTCGTATGTTGAGATATTGAAAGGCAGTTTTTTTGGAAGAGAATATTTAATACCAAATCCTTCTAAAGTGGGTGATTCAATGGATAAGTCTTCAGTTTCGTATTCTGTTTCGTACTGCATTGTCAGATAAACACTTAAATTATCATACTTAAAAGTTTTTTTATAATATAGTGGTTAATTCAGTGCTTCTTTTGCTGTTATGAAATATTTTATATTAACTCTTTTACCAATTATTGGAATATCTTTGAAATCTCCGTGTTTTTCAGGAGCGTATTCTTCAATTAAGTATTCTTGTGCTATTCTAGGATTTATTAATGACTTCAAATGTCTTATTTTCCTGTTAAGAGGGCAATTCTTGTTAATTGCTTCAAAGATGTGTTTGTTTCCTATCAAGTATTGTTTGCCGTTTATGCTTAACAAGTACAAGTCTCCTTTGTTTACTCCTGAATTCCTGACTTGGCTTAGTGTGGTTATGCCTGAAGGGTCTTTGTTTTTGAAATAATTTTCTGCAATCATATTAATAATTTCTTCATTAGTGGATAATGACATGGGAACACTTTTAGGTTCTTGTTCTTCTTCACTTCTCTTGTCATAGTTGAAGATGGCGTCGCCGGCAAGAATTATTTCAATATCTTCTTTAATACTGTTCCTTACCAAGTCATTGAATGTTCTCTTGTGGCACTTGGTGAAGAATCCCCCTGTTAATAAGTAAATATTATTCTCTTTCAATAATTCATTATCTTTAACATTACTGTCTGAGAATGTGCCGCTGTTTGATAGGTAAACCTCTCCATTGTGTTTAACGTAACTCTCGCGCAGTTTCCCTGTATCGTCCGCGTCTGCTAGTTCAACCACGGGAAGCCCTGCACTTATTAAGTCTTCTATGCCTTTCTTGGCGAACTTGTTATTGTCCCAATTAGTATTAGCGTGAGTGATTAAAACCACTTTTTTCATAGCTTTTTATAGAGAAAAATTGTTTTAAAAACGTATGTTTTATTATTTATTCATGGATAAGAAGCACTGGTATGACGGTTTATTCTACTCTTTGTTAATAGACAGTGGTGGAAAGGCTTTAAGGGATAAGATTTCAAGTTTTATAAGAGAGAAAAGCAGTGTTGTTGACGCTGCGTGCGGAACAGGAGCTTTAGTCTTCCATCTTCGCAGCAAGTGTTCAAGAGTTGCGGGTGTTGAATTATCTTCCAAGATGCATGTTTTTGCTTCAAAAAGGAACTTTTATGATAACGTTGAATTCTATCACATGAGTTCTGCTAATTTATCTAAAAGATTCAAACGTGAAGAGTTTGATTACGCTGTTATTAGTTTCGCGCTTCACGAGATGAGCGCTGAGGAGAGAGTTAGTGTCTTGAAGAATATGAAATTTGTTGCTAAGAATTTGATAATTGTTGACTTCAGCTCTCCGTTGCCGGATACTTTACATTCTTTAATGATTAAACTTGTTGAATTCTTAGCAGGCAAAGAGCATTACACTAATCACAAGGATTACATGAAGCAGGGAGGAGTTAAGGCTTTGCTGAAAAAACTCGGATTAAGAGTAAAGAAGGAGATTTTAACTGATGAGACTGGTTCTTCTAGAATCTTTATTGTTTAATTTCTTTTAACGAGTTTAAGTAAACATTTCTTATACCATTATTATTTTCTGTCTTTATTAATTGTTCAAACGTTTTAATCAGTTCTTTCTGCAGTTTCTTGTTATGTTTTGCTATGCTTGAGAGTGCGAAAGCAGCGCACCACCTGACTACGATGCTCTTGTCTTTCGTATTCTCTAAGAGTTTAGGAACTGCATTACTTACTTTTTCCGGGTGCTTTTCTGCAATGTAATGAATCGCTTCAGGAATGCCCCATTTGACCCTGTTAACTTTGCTGTTAATATGATTTATTAACTCGTCAATGTATGGCAGGAATAATTCGGGTTTTTCCTGAGACACGAACTTCATAACCTCAGCGCAACTTCCTTTAAGTTTATCATTTCCTGAACGGAACAATTCCATTAATTCCTTGAAATCAGCAGGATTTTTAATAATTTTAACAATCTCAAAGACTTTATCTTTATGCTTCAAATCAGAATTCATTAATTTTTGAATTTTCATAAAATATTCTAACTATTCTTTAAATAAAAAACTGTTGCGGGGGAAGGGATATTAACCAAAGGTTGGGTTTAGGACGGGTTATATAATGCTTCTTGTGCTGTCAGTATTAGAATATATTAATAATTTAAGCAGTTTTAATTGTTTTGGCTTCTTTTCTTATGAATAGAGTAATTATAGGATAACTGATTATTATTATTGCAAAGAATAAGAACCCATGATATAATCCTCCTATTGTTGATAATAAACCATAAACTGATGTTAATATTATTACAGATAAGTTTTCAATCAGGTGAGCTATTGAAATAACTGTTGCTCTTACTTGGGATTGTATTTGTTTTTGCAGTTTTGTTTCAATTAATACTTCACTTATTGCTGTGAAAAAGTATGTAAGAATGTAAACAGGGAGTATAAATACTGAAGGAAAAGAGATTGAGATAATTAAAGCAATTCCCGATAATACTCCAAGTATTCTTATCATATTTTCACTATTAATATTAAATAATTTTTTATGTGATATTCTGGAACCTATTGCTTCAACTATTAATCTTGTTAAACCCCAAACTCCAAAAAAAGCAATAGGAATATTTATCCAGTTAAGATATAATTGATCATACTCGTCGAGTATTCCAATCACTGATGCAATAGTTAAATAAAATAATAAAACCTTTAACACTATCTTATTCTTCAATGATTGTTTCACTGCATCGCTGATTAATTTAAAATATTTTACTTCTTCAGTACTGGTTTTTTTCTTAGTTTCTTTAAACCTTAATGAAAAAATCATTGCAATTAACATAAACACAACCGATAATATTGTGGTTAAGTTGAAACTGATTGATGCCAAAAAACCACCAATAAAAATTGAAGAACCCACAGCTATCTTCTCATAAAACTTTGCCTTGCCAGTAATTTTATTATATTTATTTTCTTTATTATAACTCTTTAAGGTATCATATAATAATGCTTCTTCAGTTCCTGAGCGGAAACTTTCTGAAACACCAGCAAAGACAAAACCCAATGCAAAAGTCAAGAAATTGTTTGCAAAGATCCATATAATAAAACAAACAGCTTTAAAGAACATGCTTAAACTAATCATATATTTTCTATTCCACTTATCAGCAAGAGCTCCTGAAGGCACCTCAAAAAAGACAGTTATGCCAGACCATAATGCGAGCAGCAAGGATATTTCAAAGACAGATAATCCTCTTAACTGAAACATAATAACATAAGCAGCATAAATAAATGCGAAATCCTTAAAGAATTTATACAGATAAAAATTCTTCGTGAAATTTTCAAACTCCATAACTCAAAAACAAGTCTAAAATATAAAAATCTATGCAGGGGAAGCACTTTAGACCAAAGGTTAAGTTTAGACAGGGTTATATAATGCTTCCTACGAGTTAGTTATAGTATTATTTACTGATTGTTGTTTCTTAAATCTTGCCCGCATTGATTACAGAAAAGTGAATCAATTTCTCCTCTTTCTAATTTTTTATATAGTCTTTGTGCATATCTAATAGCTTCATTTAAATTAACATTTTGTTGCATAATACAATTATTATTAGTGCAGTGAGAACCAAGATTTTCAACAGTATTTCTTCTTCCACTGGGTGCAGCTCCAAACTTATGTCCCATTTCGTGTGCGAATAAGAACACTAATTCCCCAAAACTTTGCATTCTACTTTTTGAACCAATGATATAATCTCTTTCATTAACTCTTCTTCCAAGATTATCAGTTTCATAACATCCAGTGCTTGTACCAAAACACCAATTAATACCCGGACTGAACAAATCCTGGTCAGTAGCAATAACAACCAAACCCGGAAAAGCTTTGGTTTTATCATAAGCATTCAAGATTAATTCTTCAGTATTAACTTGTCTTCTACGAGAATCATAACTTTTACTTTCTAAACTTTTAACTAAATTATACATCTGAGGATTATAACCAGTGCCTTTTAAATTTACAAGACCAACACATTTCGCAAGTTCATCTACAGCTACTTTTAATGCATTTTCAGCTTGTGAATCTTGAGTACCATCCATAAGTAAAACTTCAATCATATTAAATAAATGGAAAAAATTTGTTTATAAATGTTACTACTAATAAGAGACAAGTGCGGGGGAAGGGATTTGGAATACAATGATTCTTAAAATAATAAAAGAAAGATTAAAAAATAATATTTGAGTGTGTGTGGGGAGGGATTTTTAGGATTAAATCTTATTTAGCATTTTTGATTATTTTTAAGGTATTTATTTAAATAATTAATCATTAATTAATTCTGTGATTTATTTATGAAAAGGCTGAAAAAATTTGAGGAGTATGTATTGAATACTTCTTGGATTACTGAATGTGCTTATTTTAACTCTGTTGCAAGAGGAGATTATGACAAATTATCTGATTATGATATAGGTGTATTTGTAACTAAAAATAAGCTAAAGAGTGTAAGAAAGAACTGGAGAAAACTAGCTTCTTTAATAGGCAGGATTAAATTTGGATATGCATTATCTGAGGAGGACTTTAAAGTCTTCGTTGGTGATGATTATAAGAAAATTGATTTAGAGATATTACCTGAACCTATTCGTCCGCCAATTCCAAGCGATAAAGTTATGAAGATAATTAAGGATTCTAAGGGGCAATTAAGAAAACTAAAAGATAAATCCAAGAGATTGAAATCACCTAAGGGGTTAGTTTTAAAAGATGAATTTAAGAAGAAAATGATTATGCTTAGAGAAGATTTATTGTTTGCTTCAAAACAATACGCGAGAAAAGAATATTTCTATGTATTAAATGTACTTGAAGGCAATTCTTGGGCAGTATTATCCTTATTAGCTAGGATGCAAGGATTGCATGATTATGATATAATGAAGAAACCTGCAACAAAAATAAGTCAGAAAGAATTGGACTATTATTTAAGTTCTAAAACAACTTCCCTTAAAAAGAAAGATGTAAAGAAAGCAATACTAATATTATGGGATTTTATGAAATACACCCAAAAAAAGTATGAAATCTTAGTTAAAAATAAATTAAATTTGGAATGCAATGATTCTGAAATTCTTAAAATAATAAAAGAAAGATTAAAATAAAATATTTGAGTGCGGGGGAAGGGATTCGAACCCTCGCAGGGACTAACCCACAGGATCTTAAGTCCTGCGCATTTGACCAGGCTCTGCCACCCCCGCAGAATAAGTATTATTAGAAAAGTTTGTTTTAAAAAGGTTAAGGTAATCTATTAAATTCATGGATTGGAAGAAGTTCTTGAAAATATTGGCAAAGAACGCGGCAGCGCTCGTGATTGGTGCAATAGTTGGAGCTGCAGTCTTAAACGTTTTCGTATTCACTGTGTGGATGCCTAATAACTCTCCTGATGTTGGACTTGGCGTGATAGCACTGCTTCCTGTTTTAGTAATAATATACGCAGTGCTTGGAGGAATAATAGGAGCATTAATGGGATTAATAATATACAATCTTTTTTTCAGAAAAAAGAAGTGAATTATTTCAACTGCTTATTAAACTCTTCTAAATCACTTATGTTGTCATTGATTGCAGTGTTGTAAACGTCCAATGCTGACAATTGGCCCCAGCTCTCAACAGTTAACATAATCTTGTCATCACTGGTTTTAATCTCAACACTTTCAGGCATTGCTTCAGTGCAAGCACCGCACAAGTTGCATTTAAGCATGCTCTCTTTTGTTACTTCGCCGTCTTTGAAGACGCCTCTTGGGCAGACATCATCAAGTGCTTTCTTCTTCTTCAAAACTTTAATATTAGGATAGAATTGGTAGTAAGCCATGCAAGGAGCATGCTTTGAATGGTACGTTCCAGTATTAAGCACGGCCTTTGCAGTTAACTTAATCTCCTGCCCCTCGAATAATTTAACAATAGGCATCTCGTCAAATACTGGCTTAACTGCTTTGTCTTTAGTAATCAAGTCCCTGCTGTAAACAACGCAAGGACCTTTAGCTTCTAAAGCGAACTCTACAGTGCACCTCGCGCACCCAGCACCTTTGCACTTGCAATCAGCTTGTTTAACATAAGTCTTCAAGTCAGTAGTTAAAGGAATCAAACCAAGCCTGTGAGCCAGTATTTCATCATATAAAGCACTGTTATTGCTGTAGATTTGAACGTCCTCAACAGCCATTGTAGGCACATTATTCAAACAGCTTCTCCTGATACTGTTAACAGTTTCAAAATTAGCACCAGTAATGTTAACGATTAATTTATCATCCTTATTGCTTAAAACTTCAGCCTTCATAATCTCTTACCCTTCTTTCCTCCCTTCTTCTTGCACCCGTCATGAGGTTTAGGAGTAACCTCATCAATGTTGCCAATCCTAATACCTGCTCTTGACAACGCTCTGAGAGCTGCTTGAGCCCCCTTGCCAGGATTCATAGGACCATTATGCCCGCCAGGAGCTCTTATCCTGATATTTAATGAATTAACGCCTTTGTTTAATAACTCTTCTGCTATTGACTTAGCTATCATCATTGCAGCATTAGTGCTTCCCTCCTGCCTGCCCTGCTTAACTACTCTGCCTCCGCTCCTGAAAGCAAGAGTTTCAGCACCAGTAGTGTCAGTAACGTGAATTAAAGTATTATTATAACTAGAATAAATATGCGCTATGCCCCACCTCTGCCTCTTATCACTCATTCTGCCTTCACCTCTTCTTTTTTCTTCTTAACAAGTGCGGCAACTTCAACCTTTTTCTCCTTAACAACTGCATGATTTCCTACATTCTTCATATCCTCAATTAAAGGGTGATTCTTAGTACTGTAAGGACTGTTGCCAGCGTATTTAATACTATTCTCTTCATTCTTCAAAACAATATAATTAGGGCTTGCAACTTTCCTGTCACCAACCATTACGTGCTTGTGAGTAATAAACTGCCTTGCCTGCTTTGATGTTCTAGCCAATCCCTTCTCAACCATTAAAGCAACAAGTCTTCTCTTGCTGATGTCATCAATGCTTAACTCTAAAATGTCATCAAAACTGCTCTTCGCGTCAAGTAATCCCATAACTCTTAACCTGTTAAGCAGGTTCTCTCCTTCAAACTTTGCCTGGTTAGTACGTGAAGCTACAATATTACGAGCTTGTGACCTGAATCCTCTAAGAAGTGCTTTGAATCTCCAAACCTCTTTCTTATTCTTATAACCGTACTTGTTAATAAGTTCTCTTTCAACAATAATCCTGTTCTTCTCCCAAGGCTTTTGAGGCCTTTCAAACTTCTTCTTTAATTTTTTAATATCTCCCATTTTACTTCAAAACCTTTTTCTTCTTAGCAATAGCGGCACCGCCTTTTCTGAAGTGCTTCAATCTCTGGCCGCGCACCTTTAATCCCCATCCGTGCCTTAAACCCTTATAAGAGCGTATACGCCTCATGCGCCTAATATCAAAGTCGTTCTGAAGCTTTAAGTCGCTTCCAACCATGTGCATATCAGCTCCAGTTTCAGGGTCTAATCTCCTGTTGAATAAGTAGGATGGTATGCCGAAACTTTCAGGTTTTTTAATAACATCTTCAATCTTTTTAACATCAGCTTCTGATAATTCTCCAATAAGCTTCTTGTTAGGGATTCCCGCAACACTTAATACTGCATTGCTGAAAACTTTGTCAACACCCCTAATCTTGCATAATCCAATACCCGCGCTTTTCTTACCGCTAATATCAGTACTGAAGATTCTCACAATCAGGTTTAAATCCTTTTTTTTGTCAGTTTTTTGTTCTACCATTTTCGATTAAGATAA
This sequence comes from Nanobdellota archaeon, assembly GCA_016931175.1. Lineage (GTDB taxonomy): Archaea > Nanobdellota > Nanobdellia > Tiddalikarchaeales > Tiddalikarchaeaceae > CG07-land. The sequence goes on along the minus strand of JAFGFH010000023.1, from coordinate 1,520 downwards.
AAAACATTGATTGATTTAAAAAGCTTACGTTTATTATTTTATATTAGACTTAGATAACTGAAATATTTGCCAACAAAGTAAGTAATAATTATTACAATAACAGCAATCAATAAGTGTTCAATTACAGCATGTTTAGCGCTTTTTTTCTGCCTTTTTGCAATTATATAACTAATGCTGGCGATTAATACTAATCCGTAAAATATGCTTAAAGGAATAGCTGTTCGTAAATCAAAGAAGATTAAAGGTATTATAAAGCTTGAAGCGAAAACGAATTTAGACAAAAAGGTTGAAATCGTTGACCTCCAAATATTCTTAACACTCTCCTTGTCAGACTCTTCAGATACGTGAACTCCTAACGCGTCGCTTAAAGCATCAGATACTGCAATAGTTAACACTCCAAGTATTACTATAAACTTGGACTGTGTTCCGCTGTCCAAACCAACCATCATACCGAGCGTGGTTATAACTCCAGAAACAATCCCGAAACTTATCCCTTTAAAACTTGAAGAGTGCATTTTCAACATAATTATTCACTTTCTTAGATCCTTCTTTAAAACCTCTATTATTGGAACGTTCAAAGCATCCTCGTTGTATAACAGTGCGAGTTCGTAACTCACCCAGTCGCCGAACAATATCCCGAATAATATCTTTGACAATCTGCTGTCTCCTTCAAGAGGAACTGGCAAAACTCTTAAACCTTTCTTTTTCAACAATCGGCTGGTAACCCTGAACCTCTTCTTTACTCTCTCGTCATCTAATTTGTCAGTTAGCATGACTGCAGCGAACTTAGTCTTTGTGTTATTAAACCCGTTTAACTCGTTATGATTCCATTCAGGGAAGACGTTGCAGAACGCAGGTGTTTTAGCATTTTCGTTAAAGGCTATCTTCCACTTAAGCGCTGTAATCTCGTTCATCTTAGAGGTGTAAATTAGAGGAGTAACTCCTTTCAACTTCCTTGCTAAGAGTTTAGCCTTGCGCTCGTAAGCGTAGTCCAAAAAAGGTGAAGCCTTTGCAATTTCAAGCCTAAGATTATAATTTATAATGTTAGAGTTAACGAGCACGTTAATAATGGGAAGCGTCATGTAAGCCGTTGCCATTCTTGGAGGGAAACCCTTGGGCACTCTTATCATTGCAGTCTTATTCTTCATACTTAAATTCTCTATTTCTCCGCCGCTCGTGATTACAACAATTTTGCTAGTCTTCTTAACCAAATCCTTGTACATTTGAATAGTTTCTTCAGTATTTCCAGAATAAGATATGCAGAAGCATAAATAATTCTCGTTAATGAATTCAGGAATAATATAATCCTTATTAATAACTAATTCAAAGTTTAATGGGTAAAACAAGCTGTTTAATAAATCTCCTGGCAAAGCGCTGCCTCCCATTCCGCAGATTAAAACCTTGTTAACGCTGTCAAAACTAATCTCTTTACCTAATTCAATAGCTTCACTCACTTGGTGCTTGAAACCAAGAAGACACTCCTTGAAACCGTTCTTCATTAAAGAATAGTCTCGTTAATT
>JAFGFH010000022.1 GCA_016931175.1 Nanobdellota archaeon | reverse complement strand
ATCGGTATTATATAATTATTAAGTTATGGTTAATGGTTCTAAAAAAGAGGAAGAATTAACTGATTTAGCCAGCAGGTTAAGGAAAAAGTATGATTTGAAAGAGAAGCCAGAAGGACAGTTAGGGGATGAGTTCTCCGCACCTTCAGAGGCTGAAGAGATAACTCAGGAGAAATTATCAGAACAAGTGCGCGGTTTAGAGCCTGAAACGCCCAAGCAAGACTTGCCTGTTGAAGAACCGGTTAAAGTCTCTGTTAGTTCAAAGACTACAGCTCCTCCTGAAGATGTTAAAGTATCAGTGACTCAAACAGTTAGTGAAGAAGCGCCTGCTGAGAAGATTCAGGAAGCTCAGCAGCCAGAACCTAAAACAATTGAACCTATAGCAACTGATTCAGAGGAAAGGCTTGAATCATCTATTGAAGAATCAACCATTATTCCTGAAACAAGAGAGGAGTCTATAGAATCAAAACTAGAAAATAGTGTAGAAGAATTGCCAAAAGAAGAACCAAAACCTGAACCTGCACCAGAAATTGTGCTAGAACCTGCGCCGCAAAAACCTCCTGTAACTCCAACACCTTCACCAGTGTATAAACCTTCACCTTTTGATTTCATTAAAGAACACAAGCTAATATTCATAATAGGAGGAATTGCAGTAATAGGGTTAATATTAATATTCTTAATCGTCGTGCCAATGCTTACAACACCAAGTTATCAAGCAGATTTGCAGCCAGTAAGCGCAGGAGTTGGTTTTCAGACAGAGTTCACAACGAATGATGCCAGTATTGATACTGTAACCTTTGAATTCGTCCACGCCTCAGGAGAGACTGAAGAGTACCCCGCTTCAAAACAGGATAATACGTGGTTCGTTAACGACGTTAACCTTTTAAGAAGCGGTGATTGGACGCTTAGAGTAACTTCAAGAGGAAGAATCTTATACTCTTCAAGCTTCACGCTTTCAGACTCTTGCAGTTCAGCAGCTGATTGTGAGGGTTTACTGTGCTGTTACGGCGCATGTATTAGTCCGGAGTGCTCAAGAAATAATGACTGCGCTGATGAGGATGCTTGCACTATTGAAACGTGCAGTAATGCTGGAACCTGCGAAGCTTCATGCTCTTACCAGAGAATTACTGAATTCAAGACAGGAGACAGCTGCTGTCCTAGAGGAGCAACTAAAGAGCAGGACTTGGACTGTACAACTTGCGAGACGGGCAAAATATACTGTTCAGGAAGCTGCATAACACCAGTTTGCAACAAGAACTCTGACTGCGACGACGGTAATTATGAAACTTATGACATCTGTTATGACGGAGGCACTTGCAATGCGAGGTGCGAGAGCAGTTCAGGAGGCTGCTCGCCGGGAGAATTATTATGCAATAACAGGTGTACTATACCTAAGTGTTCCAGTAATGCCCAGTGCAATGATAATAATACTTCAACAAATGATACCTGCCTTAACCCAGGCACTTGCAACGCGGTCTGCAGTTACATGGGAGCTTCTTGCACAATAGATTCTCAATGCACTTCAGGAATGAAGTGCTGCAATGGATTATGCAAGAAGCCTGCTTGTTCGGTTTACACTGAATGCGATGATAATAATCCTTTAACAACAGATTACTGTGATAATCCTAACACTTGCATTGCTTCTTGCAGGAATACTGCCTGCACTATTACTTGCAGCAATGATATCGTTTGCGGTTCTGGAAAGAAGTGCTACAATCCTGGAACGTGCACTTCCTTCTGCGCTTACTGCACTCAGAATAGCGAGTGCACTTCTGGAAAAATCTGCTGCAATGGAGATTGTATTACTCCAGCGTGCACTTCAGACTCGCAGTGCAGTTTCGGACAGGCTTGCACGAATCCAGGAACTTGTGATGCAGTTTGCGGAACAACCACTTGTTCAAATTACCGCGACTGCGTGAGCGGAAGAACATGCTGCAGTGGAGCATGCACTGCACTAACTTGCGGAGAGCAGTACTGGAGCAGTATTGGTTTGAACCAGAGTTTGATTATTGGAGGCAACAATGTTTCAATGATACAATTACTCAGCAATAATACTGCTGATAATTCAGTTATAGTCCACGTATTTGACTCAACAGGAGACCTGCACAACGCAAGGCATACTCTGCCTTATAGTTCTCAATTCTCTGATAAAGGATTCAACTTCACAGTAATAGACTACGATGATAATATTAACAATGGCACCATACTATGGAGCACTTTCTGCCAGTCAGGAACTTACTGCAAAAATTATAACACTTGCAATAGTGCGTGCGTTGAATGCTTAGTTGACGAGAACTGTGCAACAGGAGAATTCTGTAATGAAGATAATGTGTGCGTTGCTCCTGCTTGCAGTGCAACACTTGAAGAGAGGGGGAGTGTATTAGACCCAACCACTCATTTAATAAAAGGAAGCAATTATCTTTACTTTGCTAACGATTCAAGAATTATGTATTATGATGGGTTTGTTAGATATTTGCCTTCTTTACCTAAAACTATTTCATTATATTATTCAGATAATTTATATAAGATAACTTATGATGGTCATCTTAATTATTATACAGGTTCAATATGGAGTGCTATGACACCTTCTCTTGGAGAAGAACCGACTGTTTCATCATTTTTAATTAATGAAACTTATAGATATATTGGGCTTAACAATGGTACTTATTATGTTTATAATACAAAAGATTATACTTTAAGTAGTTTTAATGGAATGAGTGGAGTATTAGTTGATTTTGAGGATTTTAATAATCTTATTGTTGTTTTAACTCTTAATGGAGATATTTATTATTATGAAAATGATGAATTAAAAGAATCTCTCATTACTGATAATACTTTAACTTATGATCTTGAAGTATTTGGTTCAAAACTTTATGCTACATTAGGAGATAAAATAATGGTTACTTCTGATTTATTAACTTGGAGTGAGAGCGGTAATTTTGAATCATTCGGATCAATAATCACATTATTATCTGAAGTTGATAGTAAATTATTTGCTGGAGATTCTGAAGGAAGAGTATTTGTTTTAGAGGATAATGAATGGCAAATTATTATTGATGAAACTATACTAGGAGTAAGTAATAAAATATTAGGTGTTAAAGAGTACTCTAACGGTTTAATAATTTTGAATGAAGGATATGGTTTGTACAAGTATGTTCCTGAAAACTGCGATGGTTATTGCTTGAATAATGGTACTGCAGAGGCTACTTGTTTAACTTAGTGTCTTGTCTGTTATTAAATAACCTAAGTCAAAAGATAACAGCAATACGAAGATTAATGGATTATTATATATTACTGCGAGTATTATGCTGGTGATTTCAAGCAAAGGCCTTATTGAGAGAAAACTCTTAACTAATCCGCTGACTTTATTCTTGTCAACGATTTCATCATTAACCCACTCTTCTACTAAAGTGATTAAAGAGATAAGTAGTATTAAGCTTATGCTTATAATAGGTATTCCAAAATATAATAATGATATTAATGTGAATCCTAAACCAGTGTAATGCCCTATTGAGTCAATCTTGCCTGCAAAGACAACACCTAATAATATTCCGATCCAGAAGCTTGGAAGAGGAGCAACAGTTATTAAATAACCCAGAATTATTCCGTACAAAGCTCCGAGGAGCACGCTGATATTCTTATCCTTTAACAGGTTATTATCCTCGCAGTTATCAACTGTTTTCACAAGCAGTCCTGAAAGGAAGGCAGCAAGTATTTCAATTATCATAATAATAAGAATATGATTGCCAACGCACTGTTAGTTAATGAAGCGGTTAAAGCAGAATCAAACCTCCAACTCTCTTTCATGAAACCAAGAAGCAAACCAATCGGGTAAATGAGAATTACTCCGATTAAAGCATTAATTAAATTGTTTGAGCCAGCAATGAACAAGTCGTGCTTTAACAGGCTCCAGAAAAAAGCTTGAACAGCGACGCTGTAATTCTCATTATGAACTGCTTTCAAACCCCTCTGAATTATTCCTCTGAAGAAAAACTCGCACGACAAACTAGTTATTATAATTGTAATTATTAACAAGAAACGGTTCGTATTATAAGAATTAACACTAAACGTGTTAATGAAAAAGTTTGAAGCAATTATGTAATAAGCGAAGATTAAAACCCCAACCAGTACGCTTAAGTTTCTTCTTAAAACACTGCCTTTAGTGTACAAGTTAGTCCATGATAATTTCTTAAACCGCATGTAAGCAAGTGAGGAGATTATAAAGTATAATGATAATATTATTAGGTAATAATCTTCCAAATTAAGCAGGAATTTGTTAATTAAAAACAATAAGAGGTATAATATGATATAACCTATTAATAGGTATTGTAGTGATTTGTCATCTCTTTCTTTCTTAATATCTTCAGTGTGCTTGAGAATCACTTGTTCTATCTGCTCTGACTCTTTCGCTTTCCTCTCTTTTATTGTCGTGAATGTTTTAGCACTCTTGCTCATAGGCACGAAGAACCATAAGATTCTTGCCAAGCCGTATATTAATAGTATTAGTATGAAGATTGCGAGAAAAGTCGTTGCATCAAATACTATGTCAGAGTAAGTGATTATTATTGCAACGTAGTGAATTACGTTAATAGGTATTGTTGAATTAATTATGAAACTAACACCTTTAGGAATCAAGTGCAAGTAGTTAATAATCAATTGGGTAAGATTATATAACAATACTAAGTATACGAATAATGCTTTGTCAGATAACAACAATTGCTGTCCTGACAAGTGCTGTAACAAGTTTATGCTTACAAATATTAATACTATATTATTGCTGAACGCAGTGCTCCACCCTAACTGCTCGTTTCTGTACCTCCCAAAGTAGAGTATCATAAGTATTGTTGCTGCAACCAAAGGCAATACTATCCATAAAAGTCCTGGGTAAACAAAAGGTGTTAGAATAATCTTGGTAAGTCTTGGAAAGAACATTTCAATAAAGTAAGCAACAATATTAGCGGATATGTTAATATAAGTATTGTTTAAAGGGGATAAAAACCAGGTGAAAACCATTAAATAGTAAACGTGCCCGGTTTTTAAAAATCATTTGAAGACTTGAACTATAAAGCATGATGAAATGTAAGGTATGAAACTAAAAGTTAAGAATACAGTAATTAGAGAGAAATTATTGTAACTCTCACCGTTTTGCAAATAATTCATGGAACAATAATTATTAACTGAATCGCAAGGAAGAAACCTGGTGTTGAAACCTGTGAGTGTGAGAAAAATCATACCGCTTATTATTAATTTAATGAATAATTTTTCACCCCCTGGTGTTAAAAAAGACTGCAGACTCATTTCTTACCACACAAAGTCCTAAGCTGTCTCCACCGCTCATCAATTTTGTCCTGAATCTCTTTCAAAAGCATTTCATTGCCTTTCTTGAACAAGTGCTTAAACCTTCCTTGAGTCTTCAAAAACTCACTTACTGGTTTAGGATTATCATTTTCATAGTTTAGAATATAAGAACCGTGCTCGTACTCGTATAGCGGCCAAAAATTAGTTTCAACAGCGAGTTTTGCAATCTTAATAGTCATCGCAGGCTGGGACTTCCAGCCAAGAGGGCAGGGACTTAATACTATTAAAACACTCGGGCCTTTTGTGTTAAATGCTTTCTCTGCCTTTCTTAACAAGTCCATGAAGTTATGAGGGCTTGCTTGCGCAACGTAATTAATATTATGAGCAATAGCAATCTTCGTTAAATCCTTTTTCCACTCAATTTTTCCCTGCCTTGCTTCACCTACTGGTGTTGTTGTAGTATCCGCTCTTCTTGGTGTAGCGCTTGAACGCTGAACACCAGTATTCATGTAAGCTTGATTGTCATAACAGACGTAGACAAAGTCTTCACCTCTTTCAAGAGCCCCGCTTAAAGACTGCAAACCAATATCATAAGTTCCGCCGTCTCCGCCAAAAGCTACGAATTTGACAGGTTTCTTAATCCTGCCTTTCTTCTTCAAGGATTTATAAGCAGCTATTACTCCGGATAGTGTAGCACTCGCGTTCTCAAAAGCGTTATGTATAAAAGGAACATTCCAGCTAGTGTAAGGGTAAATAGTCGTAGTTACTTCCAAACAACCTGTTGCGCACGAAACTACTACGTCATCATCTGTTGCTGCGAGAATCGTCCTAACTATTATTGGAAAAGCGCATCCAGCGCAGCTCCTGTGCCCGCTCGCTAATTTTTCAGGCTTAGCTGTTAATTCTTTAATATTCACTCCCTGCACCCCGCGTAATGCTTAACTTTTTTGCCTTTAATCATGTTATTAAATATTAATTTAACATCTTCTTCGGTGAACTCTCTCCCGCCAAGACCGTAAATTACACTATTAATTATAACATGTGCCGAGCTTAAACTGTTTTTTACCTCACTCATTAATGGAGGATTTGCTCCGAAGCTCTCACTCCTGTCAAGAACAGTAACGGACTTGCATTTCTTTAAAGCATTAAAGACCCTTTCATAAGGGAAAGGTCTGAACATTCTAATTTTCAAAAGTCCAACTTTTTCCCCTCTGTTTCTTAACTCGTCAACAACGTCCTTCACTGCTCCGCAAGTACTGTTAAGAGCTACTATTATGTGCTTCGCATCCTTTAATTTATACTCTTCAACGTAATCATAACTTCTTCCACTAATCTTAGCAAACTCCCTGCAAAACTTAATATAATCTTTATAAGCATCACTTAAAGCCTCGCTCTGCTGCCTCTTAGTTTCAAAATAGTAATCAGTTAATTGAAGCGGTCCAATAGTAACTGGTTTCTTAAAATCAAGCAGGGAATTAACTGGTTTTAATTCTCCTGCGAACTCATTTACTTTTTTATCCTCTAACAATTCAATGTTCTGCAAGCAGTGGGAGTTGATGAAACCATCCTGCATTACCATAACAGGCAGTTTCACACTCTCCGCCAGTTTTGTTCCAATAATAGTATTATCATAGACTTCCTGCGCGTTCTCGCTGTATAATTGAATCCATCCGATATCCCTGCAGTCCATGCTGTCACTGTGATCACAGTGAATGTTTATAGGACTGCTTAACGCCCTGTTTACAACGTTCATAATTATGGGCAGTCTTGAACCGCTAGCCACACCTAATATCTCAAACATTAATGCTAAACCTGCACTGCTTGTTGCAGTCATTGCTCTCACGCCAGCAGCGCTGGCTCCAACAGCAGCACTCATCGCGCTGTGCTCGCTCTCAACAAGTATTAAATCAGTGCTTACTTCCCCGTCAGCAACGTATTGGCCGAACTCCATCATAATATCTGTCTGCGGAGTTATTGGAAAAGCACTGACAACATCAGGGTTTAAATGCTTCATTGCAATACTAGCAGCTTGCGCGCCAGTCACTTCAGTTTTCATAACTCGCACTCCTCTTCTAATTTCATAGTTATTGCCTTAAAAGGGCACTCGCTCGCACATAACCCGCACCCCTTACAATAATTTAAATCAGCGTCCTGTACCTTACCTTCCTTAACCTTTATGCAGTTCTCAGGGCAGAACACGAAGCATAACAAACAGTTCGTGCACTTACTCTTATCCCTTACTGGGCGGTAACTTTTCCAACTCCCTGTCTCGTAACTTAAACTATTGCCTGGAGAAGTTATAGTTCCTCCAGTTGGAATCTCCTTATAACTCTTCTTTTTCATAACTTAACCTCTTCATAAGCAGTTCTGACTGCTTTAACATTCAACTCTCCTGCTTCTTTCTTGCCTTTTGATGAAAAGAATTCCTTAACAGTTTCTTCCATATTCTTCAAATCAATAGTCTTATCAATCTTAATTAAAGCACCGAGTATTGGAACATTCGGCTTGTCCATTCCAAGCGTTTTCATGCTGATGCTTGAAGCGTTTATTGTAACAACTTTGTTCTTAATCTTAAACTTGTTATTATACTTTCCTGGCTCGCAGACATCATTAATTATTAAAATAGTATTACTTGACAAAACTTCTAATGCAGTTTTAACCAGCGTCTTGTCAATTAAGAGTATAAAATCCGGGTTGCTGAATTGTGAAAAACTCCTAATAGGCTTTTTGCTTATCTTAACGTAGGATTTAACTGGAGCACCCATTCTTTCAGGACCGTATTCAGGAAAGGCTTGAATCATTAAACCCTGCTTTGCTGCTGCTCTGGCAAGAATTGAAGCACCGCTTTTAGCACCTTGTCCTCCCCTGCCTATGAAGATGTAACGCTTCATTTTAATAAACAAAAATGGAAATTATTTAAATCTTTATGTAGTAAACGATTAATATGCTGAAATGGCCTTTTAAAAAGAAAGAGAAGAAAAGGTTAAATATCAAATATTTGCTTTCATTAATAGTTCTTAGCTTATTCTTCCCATTTATCCTAATAAATATTATTTTCAGGTTCTTTTTTAAGAATAAGAAAAGTTTATAGAAGAATTAAACGATGTCTTCTTCAGCTATAACTACAAAGTCTCCTATTGCTATTACACTGTTGTAAGGTATCTTTAACTGGCCTTCAGGAGTCTTTTCCAAATCAAAAGTTTGAGCATAAGGCGTCGGGTTCTTTAAAACAATGTATATTATCTCACCATTACTGGTTTCAAAGATTAAATCTTCAGTTGAACCGAAGGTCTTTCCCGTTTGTGATACAACAGTTCTACCCAATAACTTGTCTGCTAAAACTCTCTCTCCTTTAGTTGGCATAATAATAAAACAATAACTCTACTATTTAAAACATTTTCTGCCATAAAAGGAAGGTGATAAGTATTAAAAGAAATATTCCAACTATTGAAAAGAAAGCATTGAAGCCGAAAAAGAATAAGAATAATGGTATTGTGAAAGTTGCAAACCAGACAAGCCTGCTCCACCATAAAACTTTAGCACCATCTAATGGAGGCAAAGGTATCATGTTAAACAATGCCATGAATATGTTAATATTCAAACCTAATTGGAAGAAATCATTACTTAAAGGGTATAATATTAAGCAGACCAGGGCGGCGATAACATTAGCCATGGAACCGCTTAAAGCAATTAAACCAGACTCTTTTTGTGTAATGTTCACGAACTTGTGGCCTAATCGTGTATATAATGATGAGCTGATAATTATTGAACCCAGGGCTGCGAAAACTATTCCCCCATTAGTTATTAAAGCTATTAATAAGCTTATTATGAATAAGTAATAGTTGAACTTGTAAACAGCGCCGCAATCATACTTTTCAGCAACCCTCTTATGAGAGTACATCTTAACAAATAAGGAGATGCTTATTAGTATTAAAGAAGAGAATATTACAGCAATCCAGGAGCCTCCTGCCAATAATTCTCTTAATGAGAAAATTACTGCTAAAGCAATTGCGGATATTGCAAGCTCTTTAACCTCTTTCTCGCTGAAATTCATAAATTGAATATAAGACACAGTAGTTTATATAATCTTCACTCCTATCTCATCAAGGAAGTCAAACATTCCAGGCTGGTGCTGCACGCAAATTCCTAAAGCAGTATTGCACTCATAATCATCGTAAGCAACACAATGCTCGTCCCTCGTGCACTCGCTATTTATTTTAAAAGTCTGGGAAAAACTTGTTACTCTACCGTCTTTAGTTTTTTCAACACTAACAATCCAATTACCTGACTCGTTAAGTGTTAAGTTCATAACCGCCCAATTATTAGCATTATTACTAACCGATTCGTAAAAATAATCCTGCATTGAAGGACTGGTTAATGTGAAACTGACACTATCCAGTTTTTGGAAGGAATAGAATACGAAACTTATGTCAGAATTTATTAACAAATCTCCCATATTTGTTATCTTATCCTGAGTCATTATTCTGAAAACAACATAAGCAAGTATTAAAGCGTAAACAACGACTACTATTGTCAGTACCTGGTTCCTTTTAATCACCTTCTTTGACTTTGAAGGATTCATAAGGTTATACCCGCACTCTTTGCAAACCATTGTAGAATCCATTCTCTTACCGCAGTTAGGGCAGTGCCATAATCCTGGATAAGTGCAGTTAGGGCACCGTTCTTCATTCCTTACATGAGTCTTGCATATTGGACAATTCCATTCATCAGGGTAAGTCATTATTAAAGAAATAAATGCCGTCTTGTTATTAATTTTTCCTTACACTTTTAATCATGTACAACTCGTAGCCTGAGGATTCATAATACTTGGTTGTGAAAATCCCTGTTATGGTTATATTATCATAATATTCTAAGTATGGAGTTATACTCTTCAATGACCAGACGAGAAGCTCGTCTTCTTCACTGCAAATGTTGAATATTTTATACTCTACTGAACCAGAACTGGTGTAATCCTCAACAATTGAGCAAACAACACCGTTTACTATAACACAAGCTTTATTGTAATAATCAGGATTTTTTAATAAATCATTTATTGATGCAGTAAAGCATTTGCTGTCTTCGTACCACGTGTAGAATATTGCAGGGATTAATAATAAGACTATTATGGAAAAGGTTGCTATTCTCACATTACTGCTTTTAAAATTTGATAATTTTTCAAGTATAATATCCTTGTTAATTATTAAAACAAAACTAATTATTATTACTGTAAAGTTCGGAGCATTAGCAGTGCTGTTGAATAAATTGTAAGAGAAAAAGGTTTTCAAAGGCCATAAGAGCATGACTCCTTGAGTAGTTAAAGTGTCAAGTATTAAGTGCGAAGAGAAGCCTATGAATAAGCTTATTCCTTTCCTCTTATTCTTGTAATAGATTAAGAAAGAAATGATTATTATGAACAGTAAGGAGTGCATTACAGTCCTATGCCCAACCCCGAAGAAGTAATCAAAGTCAGGAATTACTGCTCCAAGTATTACGTAGAAAATGTTAAGACTTAAACACTCGCTTAATGCCAAACCAAATATTACGTGAGTCAATAAATTCATAAATATTAAACCAGTTAATGTTTTTTAATGATTAGTGTTACAGTTGTTGGCGCTGAGACGAGCGGTAACTTAGGAGCTATTGCGAGAGTAATGGCTAACTTCGGGGTTTCTAAACTCTTTCTCGTAAACCCTTCTTGTGAAGTTTTAAGTAATGAGAGTAAAGCAAGAGCTATGCGTTCAGTTAAGATTTTAGAATCTGCCAAGATACTTGATTCATTAAACGATGTAGGCGCAGATTATTTGATAGCTACGAGCGCTAAGACTGGAACAGGCCATAATCTTAGGAGGGTTTACTTAACTCCTGAACAATTAACTAAGAATATTGATTCAAAACTTCACTATTCTATTGTTTTAGGCAGGGAGGATAAGGGTTTGTTTAATCCCGAACTTGAAGCGTGCGACTTACTGGTTCACATTCCTGCCAATAAGTCTTATAAGACGCTTAATATTAGTCATGCTTTGGCAATAATATTGTACGAGTTGTTTAAGGAAAAAGCAGAGGTTAAACACGTTGCGAATAAGAGGGAGCGCAGGGCAGTCCTGCTGCGCTTGGAAGCAGCAGGTGAGAGAGTGCACAACTTTGAAAATTTTAAGGTAATTATGGAGAATTTGATGAACCGCGCCTTTATACGCAAGAAAGAAGCAAAAGCTTTAGCTGGATTGTTTAAGAAGATTAAAGAGTAATTATTGTATGATTCTTATAATTGTTTTACTGAAATAGGTTGCGTAGACAGAACCTTCGTATCTTAACGCGATGAAAGGCATTTCCTTGTCAAGCCTGTAATGTTTAAGGCAGGATATTCCTGCAATAGTTAATAAATCATCATTATTAACGTTTGTTTTATTCTCTTCTATTTCTAAGAATTGCAGAATATTTTCATAACCTTTTAAGTCTTTTTTTTCAAAATCTGCTTTTCTAAAACTCTCAAGTGAAGCGTTTTCTAGGAAAGCATTTATGCTGTTTTCTGAAATAATTTTAATCGACGCTTGCATCTTATTTAAGAAAAAATATCTTATTTATAAACCTTTACTTCTGGCTTTCAAGTATCTTGTCTTTAACCTGCTGTATTAAAGCGTTAGTGTCTAATCCTTTCAAACTGTCTTTTTTCAGGCTGCTTCCTATTCCGTCAACGATTTTCATGAACTCTGCAGGGAATAATATTTTGCTTCCTTCACCCCGCCCTAATTCCTTAAGTGCTTGTATGTACAAGTACATCATTGCCTGGTCAGTTAAGTTCTCGCTTGCTTTTCCTAAAGCGCTGATTGTAACCTTCTGGGCTTCAGCCTTGAACCTCTGCGCCTGCAACTCCTGAGCTGCTACTTCTTTTGACTCTATTGCTTCTGCTATTTCTATTGGAGGAGTTACGCTTTTCAACTGGACCATGCTAAAGTCTATTCCCCATTTCCAGCTGTTATGCCTTATCCTGTCTGTTAATATACTGTTTAATTTGTTAATGTTGGCAAAGACTTCCCTCATGTTCAAACTGCCTATAGTATTCCTAGTCTCTGACGTTATCAAGTTCTTTATTCCCTTCTCGTAATTTTCAATCTTCAGTAAAGCCTTTTCAGGGTCTATTATCCTGTAATAGAATAATCCTTCAACTTCAAGCCTTAAATCGTCTGCTGTGAATGACTCGTTTATAACCAAGTCTATCATTTGAGTTCTCGCATCTATCCTCTTGTATTCTTTTTCAAAAAAGGGTATTACTATAACCCATCCCGGACCAGCTACTCTGTTAAACTTGCCCATCCTGAATATTATTCCCCTTTCGAACTCGTCGTATTTTTTAACAAAGAATATGTAAATGATTAATACTATTATCATTGCAGTGAACAAGTAGAACGTCCAAGTATAATTATAGAAGACCCATGCTAATCCTATTAGTAATAATAGTATTATAAGCACTTCTCCCTTCATAAGGAATTCTTAATAAATATGCAGTTTTATAGTTTACTATTATGTTTTTTGACATTCATTGCCACTTGCTGGATGAGGCTTTTAATAAGGACAGGGCTGAAGTTATTAAAGAATGCGGGAATAAAAATATTATAATTTTTGAGACTGGCTTGGATTACGATTCTAATACTAGAGTCTTAAACTTGGCGTCTAATTATAATAACGTATTTCCTTGTCTTGGGATGCATCCTACTTGCAGTTTTGATGAGAGAGTAGTTCACCAGTTAAGAAGTAATAAGGATAATTTCTTGGCAGTTGGAGAGGTTGGATTGGATTACTTGAAGGATTTAAATGGCCAGGAGGAAGTTTTCAAGAAAATGATTGGTGTGGCTGAAGAGTTAGGGAAGCCTTTAATCGTTCATTCAAGAAAAGCGCATTTAGAAGTGCTTGAAGTGGTTGATAAGGTTAAAGTGCCGGTTATTCTGCACTCGTTTTCAGGAAGTAAGAAAGCATTTAGTAAGGCTTTGGAATTAAAGCAAGTCTTTTTCAGCATTCCTCCTTCAGTGGTTTACTCTGAGCAATACCAGTACTTGGTTAGTAATACTCCCATTAACCGCTTGTTTTGCGAGACTGACAGTCCTTACTTGTGGAAGTTTGAAAGGAATACTCCTTTAAACGTTGTTAAGTCTTATGAGAAGATTGCTGAAATTAAGGGTTTAAGGCTTTCAGAGGCTGAGAAAATCATAGAATCCAATGTTAGAAACGTGTTTAAGCCTTGTTTGTAAAAGAATTTAAAAACTATGGGTTAATACTTACTAAGTATGAAGAAGTGGTTTGCTTTAATCTTATTATTAACCTTTATTAGTTCAGGTTTCTGTTTTAATATTCAAATAAACCCAGTGGATGCTAGTGTTAAACCTGGTGAAATGGTTGAGTATAACATTTCATTTTCTAACCCTTCAAGCGTTGAAAAACAAGTTATTATGTTCATGATTAGCGACAAGTTAAATCCGAGTTTCATACCTGGTTATATAGTGTCTGTTCCAGCGAACGGTTTCTCAATTATTGTTTTAAAAGCCACTGTTTCTGATTCAGCTAAGGAGGGCAGGTATTATGATAGTGTTTATTTTGACATTGACGGTATTATCCAGACTAGTCAGACTATTAGTTACACTGTTGAAGGGCCGGAAAAGTATTTCGTTTTCAACAGCATTGATGTTCCTTCCCAGGTTGACCCGCGCCAAGCCTTTAATATTAATTTAAATTATGAGAATGGTTACAGTGATTTGATTCAAAAGGTTTACGCGACTGTTGAAGTTTACGCACTCGACGGCACATCCTTATATTATAGTCTTGAAGTTGTGAACACTCCTTTCGGGAATAATAGTGTTAGTATTCCAATAGTTCTTGATTCTAATCTGCCTCCAACAACTGCTAATGTCCGAGTGGGTATTATGTGGTATGATACTAGTTTCGGCAGCAAGGTTGAACAGTTCAGCATAATTGGTTATGCTCAGAATTCAACAGAGTCGGTTTCATCCACTAGTATTGTTACTACAACTAATGGTATATTAATTTCTAACAAGGGAACATTGATTATTCAAGGTTTTGATTACGAAGTCCCGCTTAACGCTTTTGATTCTTATTTCATTTCAGGCGCGAGCACTGATTATACCCTAATCAGTAATAGCATTATCTTCCACGTTCCTGAACTATCTCCTGGCGAGAGTATTGAATTATCTTACGAGTTGAATTATTCAGTCTTATACTTATTACCTTTCCTTATTATTGGTTTGGTTTACTTGTTTTATTACTTTACTAGGATGGTTTCCGTTTCTCGTGAAATCTTTGATTTCAAGTCAGGACCTAATAATATCTCTTTCAAGGTTGTCTTGAACATCTCTAATGTCAGCAAGAATAATGTTAACCGCGTGAGGGTTATGGAGCCTTTGCCACCAATTATTTCTGACGTTTTTGATTACGGCACTTTGCACGGCGAGGTTAAGAAGAGCGAAGGAGGCAGTTTTATTTTATGGAATCTTGGCAAGTTAAAACCTAATGAGAATATCATACTCTCTTACAGGATGAAGAGCAAGGTTGGCTACATAGGTGAGTTAAGACTGGACAAGACGATTGTTGAAGTCTTGGACGCTGAAGGCAAAGTGCAATCCACAGTAGCTACTAACGCGATAATGGTTGATATCGAGCCTAGGAAAGAAAGAATTGAAACCGAAGATTAAGAAAAAACTTTAAAAACACTATAATCCCATAATTCTAATATTGCCCTGATAGTCTAGTGGTTAGGACATTGGTCTGTCACGCCGATAACCTGGGTTCGAATCCCAGTCAGGGCGTGGTTCAGAGTGTTCGGGTTATGCCGTTGTTGTGTAACCCCTCACTTTGCTTCTCTATATGAGTATGACAAATGTATTACTTTTTAACTTTATGTTTTAAAAACAAAAAGATAATTTTGATAGGGATTTATTAAGAAAAACATTAAAAATCATTAGTTAATCAATTATTTAATGGTTGTATGTCCTAAATGCGGTAAAGAAGCAAGTTATATAGAACAATATGATAGACATTATTGTTTTGATTGCAAAGAATATTTGCCGATTCAACCAAAACCCGTTGCTGAACCAAAAACAGAAGAATCTAAACCAGAACAAAAAGAAACTAAATCTGAAGAAATTTCACTTGATGAAATTAGAAATATTGGAAAGAAAGAAGAAAAGAAAAAACCAAACTATTTACCCTTTATAATAATGGGGATAATTATAGTTATAGGAGTTTCAGGATTTATATTATTCAACACTATTGGTTTAAGTAATATTTTTCAAACTTCAGATTTAATAACACAACAAATACCTAATCCAGTTATTGAAAATATAACAATGTTAGGACCCGTCCCACTTTACAATATCAGTTATAATAATTCATATACACAATTATTAGAATATAATATTTCATCAGATGATATATTAATTCAATTACTTAGATATAAATTTGATACTTGTCCAACAAGTCCAGTAAGTTCATATTGTCAAGATTTTATTCAAGCATTTGAATGTAATGATTGGTGGGGATTTATTAATGAAGATTATGATTATGAAGAATTAACAAGCACTTATAGTTTACTTTTAACACATAATGATTTAGGAAAACAAGTTATATGTGTAGATTCTAATATTGAAACAACAAAAACTGTGTGTTCATGGTTTTTAGAAAATACTTACAGTTGTAGTGATTTTACTGAAGTTGTTACAGAAACTACTCCAACAATAACAGTAGGTTCGGATTTTACTACTTTTTATGATAATTTTATTACAATATCTGATAATTATTTATATTATGAAATACAGCATAATTCAACAACAACAAATTTATATGATGTAAATGATATTGACTTATATTATTCTATTATTGAAAATTACCTAAATTTAAATAATGGAGATTTCAAATCAGGATTAGAATGGGATAGTTATGGTTGTAATAATAATGAGTGTTCATTAGATGCTGAAAATGAAGCAATGTTAAGTAAAAAAGAAGGTAATTTATTATATGATGGTATTCAATCAACTTGTAGTTATTGTTCATGTCCTATATTGAATTTTAATGAACCAGATGATTATGGTTCAGATAGTGTATTATCAAAATATGAAGAATTAAATTATTTTATAACCAATGATTATGTAATTAGTTTTACATCAGAAGATTCAAATATAAATGGAAATATTTGTCAAATGTTTAGTTTTGAAATAACTCCTCCAACACTATATTATCAATACTTCCGGGATGTTGAAATTTTCAATAGTTTAACATATAATATATGTTTAGATGAAAATGGAATACCAATTTATTTTAGACAAGAATACTCTTATGAAGGAACATTTAATGAATATCTTGATGTTTATGAAGCATATAAAATATTTAAAACAAATGAAGAAATAATGAATAAACAATTCTTTGAACAAACATTTGATTCTTGGACACTTGAAGATACAAGTGAGTGTATAGATTGGTAATTATTATAATATAAAATTAATCTTAATCAGAACAGAGTTTGCTCTTCCCAGTCAGGGCGCTTCTGAATTTTTATTTATAGGTGACCACACTTTAAGATAAGTTTATAAAATGTGGGCACCTACTATGTTGTATGTATGTTGAGAAAAGAAAAGCAGGTAAGGATGTAAAATATTATCTTGTATATTCATATAGGGAGCAAGGCAAAGTCCAGAAGATTAGAAAATATCTTGGAAAAAATCTAACAAAGAATGGGTTAGAATCTGCAAAAAATAAAGCTAAGGAAGAATTAAAGCAAGTTTTGGATGAGTTAAAAACTGATGTTTTTGATTTTAGTTTAACTAAGAATCAGATTAATAAGATTAATGATTATGAAAAAGAGATTAAAATTATTCATTTAGATAAGATTGACTGGAAGAGGTTCACTGAAGAGTTTGTTTATAACACTAATGCTATTGAAGGTTCAACTGTTGAATTAGGTGAAGTTAAAGACTTATTAGAAAATAAAAAAGTTCCACAAGATGATGGAGAGATTGAAACAAAAAATGTTGCAAAAGCCGTTGAATTTATAAAAAAAAGTAAACAAGATATATCACTTGAATTTATTAAAAAAATTCATAAGATTTGTTTTAAAGGCACTAAATCATTTGCAGGAGAATATAGAAATGTTGAAGTTGTTATCACAGATGGAAAGGGAGGAATAGTTCATAAAGGAGTTCCTAAACGTAAATTAATGAGTTATTTGAAAGATTTAGTGGGTTGGTATAAAAAGAATAAAACTAAGTTTAAACCTTTGGCTTTGGCAGCAATAATTCATAACCAATTTGAACACATTCACCCTTTTCAAGATGGTAATGGAAGGGTTGGAAGATTATTATTGAACTATATCTTGCTTAAGAATAATTATCCTCCATTGAACATAATCTTGGAAGACAGAAAAGAGTACTATTTTGTCCTGCAACAATATTCTAAAAATCAGGATTTAAAACCAACAATGAAATTCTTAATAAAACAATACAAAAAGACATTGAAAAAGGTGTCCACGAAAAAGAAGAAAAGATAATTTGTGGTCACCTAAACAAAAACTATAAATCCCATCTCTGTATAAATATTAGTATAGCATTAAAAAACTACGCTCAAATGTAGGGCGTTGTGAATTTTTCATAGTGCCCAGTCAGGGCAGCCTTTTACTTATTTTCTACTTTTTTCAAGTTTTTTCTAAAGTCTTCAACAAAAGTTTCTTGTAATAATATTTCTAATACGCCATAAGCTCCTTGAACACTTTTTCTTATTTGTTTAATGTCATAATCTCGGAGAGCTTTCAAATCACTTCGATGATCACTAATAATAAAACCGCAAAGATACCAAACTTCATCAATTTCTTCATCACTTAATTTTCTTATACGAACAGCAAATTCTCCTATTTCATTATAGTCTAATTCTTGAAACTCAGGAACTTTACCTCTATTTTCTCCACATTTACTACAAACAGCTTCTCCATTTTTAGAATAAAAACTATGACTACATTTCATATTTTAACAATAATTATAAGTTATAAAATACTTTTCCATTTCATTGCGTAAACTGGACATTAAGTGCTGTTTCCAGTCAGGGCGCGTCTTTTCTTTATATTTAGTAAAGTTTTTAAATAGATTTTTCTAATAGAGTGTTTAATGAATAATATTTCACATTCAATTGTATCAGAAGAGAATAAAGATAAGTTAGGTTCTGAAAGTTTTAGAGCTTATGATATTGATGAAGTATCAAATAATATATGTTTAGAAATAAGCAAGCGTCTTCCACGAAGATTAGATGCTTATAAGCATTCTCCAGACGATTTTGTTAAAGATAATATTTTAATACCCGGATTGGGCAATATTGAAGTTACAATAA
Organism: Nanobdellota archaeon; assembly: GCA_016931175.1. Classification (GTDB taxonomy): domain Archaea; phylum Nanobdellota; class Nanobdellia; order Tiddalikarchaeales; family Tiddalikarchaeaceae; genus CG07-land. Next base: position 71,710 of record JAFGFH010000022.1, on the reverse strand, counting down.
GTCAAGGAATTTTTAATTATATCTTTAAAATTCAATCAAATGATTTTTACTTATGGAATTGCAGACAAACAGGCAAAGATTGGAATAAATTTATAAGGGATGTTGCAAATCCTTCCGAAATTAATATTAAGCCCTTAGACTTGGAAATAAAATTATATAACGATGACAGCGGAATCTTTGTTAAAAAAGACGGATTCACGTTTACAAACAGTGCTGTTAGATATGCTGGAAGAGGTTACAAAGGGGATTCTTATAGGGATGATTTGCATTGGATGTATAAAGATTGTGTGGGAGACTATGACACAAAATTAGAGCCGATTTTTGATAAACTCGGATTTTTAGACAAAGAGAGTAAAGACCCAAGAGAGAGATTTAAAAGTTTCATTTTTTACTCTCAAATAATTAAAAATCCACACAAATTAACAGAATTCTTGGACATGGCAGGAATACCTCATCAATTATCATGGAATACTATTAAAAATTCAGCAATTGATTGGATGAAAAATGAATTTTTGGAAAAAATTTTAAGAACCCCAATTAACCAAGACCAAAAAATTACTTTACCAGAAAAAACACCTTATTTAGAAAAATTTGGAAAATTATACGCTTGGGCAGATGCATCAAAAATCAAGAAATTCAGAGAAGTTAATTGTGATTGCTCCAAACTAAAGGGTTTTGATAAAAATGCAATTACTCAAAGTAGAGGATTGTTTTTAAGTAGGTATAGTTTTATATATTGTGGTCAAGGAATCGTTGATGAATCTAAAGATAGAAAAGAATATTTAGAAATTCCTGGAATGACCTTATGTCAAATAGGTTTAAGCGAGGATGATAAAATATTAGTGCAAATACATCCAAATTCATCAGACAACATTTTTGTTATTGATAATAAACCATATGAAGATTACACAGAAAACGCATTTAAAACAAATTTTATCTTATCCAAAAAACAATTTGAAGAAAGCGAAGCGTTAAGAGCGAAAACATTAATTCCTTTAACAGAGTATGATGGTTCGTATAAGAAACCAGTTTTTTTAATAGCAAGACCTGTTACCTTTGATGAGGTTACAAAAATATTTGATAACTTTGTGGAACAGCGTTTTTAATTTACAAAACAGTAAAGAAGAGTCAGGGCGATAAACTTATTATTTATTTAATTTTTTTATAGTCTTTATTATGGATGTAGATTTTATTTTCTAATTCCTTTTTATATTTACTCATTACTGTTTTGTTTTTTGATATTCTGCATTCCCCCCATTCCTTCCAGATTTTTTCTTTTTCTGCCCAATTTCCATTAATATAACAAAAAGCTTTAATTATTGGATTAGTTTTAATATAATTAAAATAAGGTTTAAACCATTCCCGCCAACTATCTTCACCTTTAAGAGTGGTTACATTAACAGCTGAAGATTCACAAATCATAACAGGTTTTTTGTGATTCTCAGCATCCTTCAAAAACTTTTTACTTTTTTCTATCTCTCTCATAAAAAATAAAGTAGTTCCCCACCAATTAACATAATCATCACCCGGATAATAGTCCATGTAATTCTTTTCACCTTCAGGAGAATAATGCCACACCCAAGCAACATTATTAACATTATCTTTTTTAACCTTATCAATTACGTATCTCCAAGCTTTAACAAAAGAATTGGGTTGATAACCATACCAAGATAAACCATTAAACTCATAACCTAATCTAACAAAAACAGGACTTTTTAATTTCTTAACCTCCTGACAAAACTCTTGAATATTCTTATCAAATTTCCCAGATAAAACATCTTGTTCATAATGTTTTTCTGGTTCTCCTGAATGAGTATCACTAATGGATAAACCAATCTGTAAAATAATATTTGGAAAATATTTAACTTGTTTTTTAGTAAGCTCAAACCATTTCTTATTAATCCACTTGAGCTGGATATACGTCATAAAAAGCAGAGGCTTATTTTCACCAACACTATCCCAGTAATCCTTAAAATCAACAGGGTAATTAAAAGGGGTTCCCTCCTGGCCAGCACCATGAATAACTCCTTTTTTAGGCTCAAACTTCTGTTTAAAATACATAAATAATTAATGTTATAATATATTAATACATTTTCCATTTCATTGCGTAAACTGGACATTAAGTGCTGTTTTTAGTCAGGGCGCGTCTTTTTATTTTTAGAAAAGTTATATAAACTTTTAAAGTAATTATTAATTAGTGAAAAATCAGAATTATGTAAGATTAGGAGTTAATTTGCTTGTATCTTTTGTTATAATGTATATTGTTATGTTTTTGAATGTAGCAGATATTAGTCATGTTTATTTTAGTTTAACAAGGGTTTACATGACTTTATTAATGGTTTCTCCAATGGCGATAACAATGATGTTAGTAATGGAAAAAATGTATGAAGATAAGAAACTAAATAATATTATCATACTCTCAAGCATTATTGTTTTTATATTTTCACTGTATTTTTTGAGAAATCAAACTTTTATATCAGATGACCAGTACATGGCTGCAATGATATCACACCATTCATCTGCAATACTTACAAGTGAGAATGCTGAACTCTTTGACCCTGAAGTAATAAATTTATCGCAAGCAATAATTCAAGCGCAAGAATATGAAATAGGATTAATGAAAGACTTACTTAAAAAATAAATTAACTCTTTTTTTAAATGAATCTGTAAAAGATTATGTTTGCTATTTCAACTATGCCCGGGTCGTTCCAGAATGCCAGAACTGAAGTTATTGTAAAGGATAACTCTATAGGTATGAGAAACCATAACTCCTTCAAATATCTCCTGAGAAGGTAAAAGATTTGAAGATTTTAGATTTAGGCGTCGGAACTGGAGGAGATTTATTAATGCTTAAGAAATATGGCAGAGTTTACGCCACGGATATAAACAAAGAGGTCTTAAAATTAATACCAAAGGATTATTATTATGAAAAGAAATTTTGTGATGCGGAGAAAATCTCTTACCCCAGCAATTATTTTGACATTGTTATACTCTTTGATGTTCTTGAACACACTGAAAAAGATGATAAGGTTATAAAAGAGGTATGCAGGGTTTTAAAAAAGAAAGGAACACTCTTATTGACTGTTCCAGCACACCCTGTTATTTACAGCAGCCATGATAGTGCGCTTGAACATAAGAGAAGATACACTCGTGATGGACTTTATGATGTTCTTACTAAAAATTTTAGGATAGAAAAATTCGGGTACTGGAACATGTTTTTATCACCTTTAATAATATTATTCAGATTATTAAAACCAGATAATAAAAAACCGGATGACATGTCAATATTCCCAAAATTTTTAGACAAAGTATTTTATTTAATACTCTCCTTTGAAAACAAATTAATAAGTTTAGGGTTTTTGCTGCCTTTTGGATTAACTCTTTATGCAAAGTGCAGAAAATAATTTATTTTTTGAAATTGTTGTATGTTCTTGCTATGAAGACTGATGCTATCCCCCATAACAGGATGAGCCATGCAGGAATATAATACGAGTCAGGGTTTGAGTAATTCCACGCACCGAAGTGAATAGCCACGCTCTCAGCAGCAGCGCCCAGTAAACCGCAGAATATGAATGTTTTAATCTCCTGCTTGGATTTACTAGAGTATAACATGAAAACTGCAATACTGAAAAGCACAAAGAATAGTAATACATTATTCTTCCATAACAGTGAAACACTGATAAGTGAAACTATAGCAATTAAATTATTAATCCAAAAATTGTTTCTTAAATTATTCATTAATAATATTAAATCATTTCATAAATTATATTCTTTTTCATTTTAATAGAAGAGTTTATATTAACTCCTTATCTTTTTTTAACTATGAAGAAATACTTTTTAATAAGTTTGGCGCTGCTTCTTTTTTTGCCTGCTTTTTCAGACAATGAAGGACAAGGCAACATGTCAGATTATGAAGACTTACTAGTATCTCCTATGCCTGTATTGTACCAGAACGGTTCAATGAATCAAGAACAGGTAATGGAGCAGATACAAACAGCTCTTCAGTTAATGAACCAGACGCAGTTAAGAATAAATGCTACAACTGTTCAGGTTCAGAACGGGCAAGTGAGTGTCTTGGCAAACCAGGAAGGCAACACTAACATGATAAGAGTATCATTAAACAGTGTTGAAGTAGAAGGGGTTGTTGTGGATGAAGATGTTGAAAGTCCTGTTTTAATCAGGTCAAGGATTCAAACCAGTACGGGTTCAGCATCGGTTAATGTAATAAGAGAGCAGAATAGAATACTAATACAGCAGGAAGGGGCTGGAGTTAACGTATCGTTAAGCTTGAATAACGAATTATTATTCCAGGAAGGCAGGATGTATTTGAACGTTTCAGGAAATAATGTGGAAGTTACAGTAACCCCCCAGAATGCATTAATAGCTGCTCAGGTAAAGAACCAGTCCAGAATACAAGTAGAATTATACAGCGAGGAGGGGATGCCTAAGTATAGAATCATGGAAGAGAAGACAGTGAGATTATTAGGAATAATGCCCTTAAACATGAATACTGAGACTGTAATTAATTCTGTAAACGGCAACCTTGAACAAGTAGTAAGGCCTTGGTGGAGCTTCTTAACAATAGAATAAGAAATCCTTTTTTTTTTAATAATTTATTTATAATAGTGATTACTTGATTCTACATGCCTCTTAAAGAGATACAGGAAAGGGTGGATTCTTGGATTAGGCAGTACAAACTAGGTTATTTCAAGCCTTTTGAAAGCCTGGCTAGACTAACTGAAGAAGTTGGAGAGTTAGCAAGAGAGATAAACCACTTATACGGGCCTAAAAAGAAGAAAAGTACAGAAGATGTAAAAGAGTTAAGTGATGAGATAGCGGACGTATTATTCGCGATTACCTGCTTAGCGAACTCATTAAACATAGACTTGGACGAGTCCTTCAACAAGATGATGCATAAGATAGAGAACAGGGACGAGAACAGGTGGGAGAAGAAGTGAAAGGAGTTTATGCTTTAAACCTTGAGGTCTTAAAGGATACTAAATTAAGAGTCGGCTCTCTTGGAATAATAAGCTTGAAAAAAGGAAATTACTCTTATGTTGGTTCAGCGCTTAACAACTTAGAGAAGAGAATAGAAAGGCATTTTAGGAAGAATAAGAAAATACACTGGCACATAGATTACTTAACAACGAGTAATGATGTTAAGATAATAAGTGCTTTTTACAAGGAAACTATTAATAAAGAAGAAGAGTGCAAGCTGGCAGAAGAAATAAGCAGGCAGGGAATTGCTGTTAAAAGATTTGGCTGCACTGACTGCAGTTGTGATTCTCACCTTTTTTATTTGAAAGATTATTCTATCTTCAAGAATTTTCTAAGAAACCTTCTAGGATTTTCTTTGCCGTAACTGCCCCATTCTTTGCTTAAACTAATCAAATCTATATCTTTTGTAAGAAGGTAAGGAACTGATTCGTATAATGAGGTTTTAAATAATATGTCTTCTAATTTTAATTGGTTGTGCGTTATTCTCTTGTTTATTAATTCAATGACGTCATTATCTGTCAGCAATGATATTACAAGAGCAGGGTGTGGGGTGAATTCAGCTTTTACCTTCTCTAAACCTATGCTTTCCCTGAAATTATTATACCTTATTATTCTATAATCGCAGTGTTTTCTGTAATCGTTTAATGAGCTATGCTCTAAGATGTCATATATCTTCTCAATCATCTTGTTTTGAATATCCCAGTCAATATTGTTATAAACCAACTCGTACATTAAACTCCTAATCATATCAAAGGCTTCGAAAACCTCGCCTTCACTGAAGCTGACAACGCCTTTTTCTCTGCTTTCTTTGATTAATGCATTAACGCAGTTGTAAACCCTTGCTCTTTGGTTGTCTAATTTTAACTTCTTAACTGTTCCATTGATTATGACTGGGCAGGAATCAAGCACTTTAAGATTCTGTTTTAATAGTCTGAAATCCTTATTTTCATCATCTAAGATTCCAAGCCGTTTAGCATCATTTATGTCGCTGAACAAGTAAGCAATCTTATCAACGTATCTTAAAACACTATATTCCTGCGGCAATTCTGAATCAATAGTGAACGCTCCCCCTCCAGTAGAATGATAAAGAATACCTTCCATTGTTTCATACATTAGGTTTAACCCGTTGCACTTTCTCTCAATTAAATACGAACCAACTAAACTCATCAGAACATGATCCAGTTTCAAGTAACTGCAGCCAGTCTCTTTTCTCAATCTGTTTGTAAGCTGTTGTTCAGTAATGTGGCCGAAGGCAAAATGGTTGCTGTCATGGCCCGCTCCTTCAGCACAGCATAAAGGAGTGTAAAGATTTAAAGCGTTAGAGACTAGTTTGCATAATTCATAAACTTCGTCGCTGTGAATATACCTCGTTCTAATATTCTTATTATAGGGTTTGTTGAACACCTGGGTCTTTAGTGATAAACTTCTCATCTGCTTGCTGAACTTTAATTTCATCTCATCAATTGAGAAAGGATCCTGGAAAGCGTATAAACCGTAATCCTCGTCGTATTCTCCAAATCTTCCAAGGCTTTTTTCAGGTTCAAATACTTCGATACCGAAATTATTCTTCATCAAGTATTGGATTTAACTGTTTTTTATAAATGTGATTTAGCACTAATTAATAGTAAGAGTTGTGAATTATAATTCGAAACATTTATAAGCGCATATTGTGAATAATAATTCATAATGGAGGTGGTATTATGCCAGGATTTGACGGAACAGGACCTAATGGGAGAGGCCCAATGACTGGAAGAGGAATGGGTCCCTGCGGAAAGGGAATGCGCAGAGGATTCGGACGCTTCAGATTGACAAGAAGCATAACAAAAAAAGATGAGAAGGAAATGCTTGAATCTGAAAGAGAAGAAATAAATAAAAGGCTTAAAGAACTAGAGGATTAATATGGTAAGGCCTCAAAGAAGCAGGTTTGTAAGATTCAATCCTGAAGTGACTTATTATAAACCAGCAGGGGTTCCTATAAGAAGCTTAGAGGAAGAGGTATTAGAGATTGATGAGCTGGAAGCGCTTCGTTTATGCGACGCAGAAGGAATGAAACAGGAAGAGGCTTCGGAAAAAATGAACGTCTCCCAGTCTACACTATTCAGGATATTAAAGAACGCAAGGAAAAAAATAGCCAATGCTTTAATAAAAGGCAAAGCCATTAGGATAGAAAAGAAATAAAAATAAGCCATACTTATTTCTATTTATGTTATCACAAATACCAATTGATTTAAAGAAAGTTAACAAGGAAAATATAGACACAGAAATATTAAGAGCTGGAATAATTGCTGAACTCGACGCGGTAAATTTGTACGAGCAGATGGCAGCTATGACTGAAAACAAAGACATAAAAGAAATATTGTTAGACATAGCTAAGGAAGAAAAGACGCACGTCGGCGAATTCCAAACACTTTTATTAAGACTTGACAAGCAGCAGGTAACGGAATTAGAAAAAGGAAAGAAAGAAGTAGAGAAAGAATTAGGAAACTAAAACACCATTAATGCAAGAACTTGCTGAACTGTTAAAATTGTCTAAGGAATGGTCATCACCGCAGCAAGGACCATTAACTCCAGTTATTGCATTATTATCCCATATTGAAATAGTTGCTAGAGTGTAAGAAGCAGACATAATCTCTAAGTCCCCGTCTTTGTCAAAATCAGCAGATGATATTTCGAAGGAGTCAGGAAAATTATTAGAAATAATATTCTCAACAAATTCTCCCTCTTCATTCAATAATACAATTAATTTCATGTCTCCTTGGGAAGTTGCTAAGATATCTAAATCCCCGTCTAAATCTAAATCATTAACACTTAAACCAATGTAATTAACAGCATTATTGTTAATAACATGCTTAACCCAGCTCTCGCAATTGTTAATATTTTCAAGCCAGGCAACGTAATTATCGTAATAAGAGTTGGCTACAATATCCAAGTCTCCATCATCATCCAAGTCTCCTAAAGCAATGCTTTTAACACCGTTAAAATCATCACTTATCAATTTTCTAATCCACTCGCTGCCGTTATAAGTCCACCACACTATCCTGTCAGTGAACTCGCTCGCGCTGATAACGTCAAGATTATTATCCTTGTTAATATCTTCAACTATTATGTTGCGCGTTCCTGTGAAAAGATTGTCAATGAATTTAACCTCCCAAGTCGCGCCCCAGCCGTGAAGATTCTCAAACCAGGCTATTCTGTTCCCGTTCAAAGCACCGCTTATAATATCCATGTCCCCGTCCTTGTCAAGGTCAGCAATTTGAACACTTGAAGCGCCGTCAAGCATGTTATAAACAACTAACTCGCTCCAGCTGGTACCAACACCATTAAGATTCTCAAACAAAATCACCTTATCAGTGCTTTCAGACACTGCAATAATATCTATGTCCCCGTCACCGTCCATGTCTCCGCTATTAACATCATAAGGGCTGGAATAAGAGCTTGAAACAAGATTAGGAGTCCAAGTATTATTCCCGTCATTCCTCCACCATCCAATCTCACTATATAGATTAGAGCCTATAATATCCATGTCTCCGTCACCGTCAACGTCTGCAACATGAATGCTGTAAGCCCTGCTGAAAAAGTTAGAAACAGTTATTACACTAGTATAATTAATATTGTTAAAAACAGCCCATTTAAAACCCATAAATTCGCAGGCAAGTTTGTTTTCATCAGCATCAGTGAAAGTTTTTCCTCTAGAACAAATGAAACTGCCATTAGTGAAATTATCCAAAAACCCGTCATCACCGCAGCAAGCGCAATAAAACCCGTCACTAGTTTCAACACCGCCGTAAAACCATACGTTCGGACTCAAGCAGTTGCTGGCAGATTCTCTGCAATTATTGCAGTCATTCAAACAAGTTATACTATTCTCCCAGGATTCACAAACATTATTGCCGCAAGAATCAGTGCATACTCCATTAATACAAGAGCAGTCCAATTCACCCAAGCCATTATCACTGCACCCTACAGTGTCGTAACAACCGAACCATGAACCATTGCTTAAATATTCATAACTGCATGATTCATTAAAATAATAATCCCTGGTGCAGTAATTGCCATCATTGCATAAATTATTATAATAGAGATAAGAAGATTTGTTATAAGAGTTTATAATACTGCTTTCAGCAGGAACAACAGATAGTTCACTATTAACGCCTTTGAAAAAACTCTGGCTGAAATCAATACTAACCGCTTCCATCGGCTGCAATGGTTCAAAAAGGGTTAAATCAACCAGTATATCATCTATTTTAACAAATACTTCTTCAACAACCTCTTCACTTGGATTATAAACTATAAAACTATTCCCGCTGATATCAATTATCTTCAAAATAGAGCCAGGGGTGTTGAAAAAATTATTACCCTCCAAGTATACGTCTAAATAGAAAGCGTAAAAAACCAGCACAGCTAAACATATTAGAGTAAAACTTGCAACTACACTGTGCATAATTAAATTAATCCCTTCTAATGCTTTAAAAACCTTATCTGTTAATCTTCTTTTTTAAACTTGGAAGATTTTTCGTCGCTGTCCTCAACAATTTCCTCGTATAGTTCAGGGTTTTCTTCGTAAAACTTCTCGGCTTCTTCCATAATGTTAGACTTTTTCTTGATACAAAACCACCTTCTTTGATGTAATAGATAAAAAAAATGAAAAAACAAACACTTTTTATGAGACGATTCTCATTTGAATGTAATTAATTCTTTGCTGCTGGTTTTTTACCCTTCTTAGGTGCTGCCTTTTTTGTCTTTGCCATCTTATCCCCCCTCCCTCAAATTATTAGTGAAAATGAATTTGAGCATGAATTTTTTTTTACAGAACTTGTCATAAACATGGTATAATTTTTTTTCAGAACAGTTTATGAGTTTTTGATTACCTCAATCAATATTAATGCTATTAATATCAATTAGTGTTTAAATACTTTGTCCAAAGACTTAGAAGGGTTTGATTAAATCTTAAAAGTTAAACTCTCCTTCTCACTTATTCCTGAAACCATGCTGTCAACCTCTTCAATACCCTTAATATTCATAACTTCTTTTAACAATTTATCAACTTCACTTAAGTCTCTGCACCTCGCCTTTATGATAATGTCAAAATCGCTTCCCTGAAGAGAATCGATTTCAATAATATTCTGAATCTTCTTAAGAGCTTTTATTGTCTCAGCCCTCTCTAAACTCTCAACCAAGTCAATAAGTATAAACAAGATAATGTTGTAACCAAGCATTTTATAATCAATAACAGGAGAGTAACCTTTAACCAAACCCTTCTTTTCAAGATTCTTAAGCCTTTTATGAACCGTTGAAACAGGAAGTTTTAACTCCTTGCTTAACTTGTCAAGACTAATCCTGCCATCTCTTATTAGTGAATTAACCAAGGTTTTGTCCTTGTCATCAATTATCATATTATAATAAAAGGCTTAGTATTTTAATAAATCTTTACAAATATAGCAACTGTTTTAAAAGCAAGAAGTAATAGGATTAAAATATGTTCAAATTGGTTAAGTGCAGTTCTTACAACACAAGAGATGTGAGCAGAGCTTTAAAACAAGTTGTTAATCTTAAAAATTACATAAGTAAAAAAGACAAAGTTCTCTTGAAACCTAACCTTTTATTTCCTGCAAATCCTGATAAGAACATAACAACCCACCCATCCATAGTTAAGGCAGTCGTTAAAGAGCTTAATAATATAGGTGCAGAGGTTATAATTGCAGACACTCCTGGAGGAGCTTTGAACGAGAAAGTTTTGGAGAAATTGTACAAAGAGTGCGGAATGAATATTAAAGGAGCAGTTCTAAACTATGACGTTAGCAGTTATGACATGAAGAATCCTGAAGGTTTTCTTAAAAAATACAAATTATTATCCGTGCTTAAAAAAGTTGATAAAATAATAAACCTTCCAAAAATTAAAACGCACATGTTATGCACAGTTTCGTGCGCAACCAAGAACCTTTTCGGATTAATACCTGGAGGCGATAAAGTCTCTTACCATGCGAGGTTCAAAGACGTTAACGACTTCTCAAAAATGCTTGTTGAACTGGCAGAAATCATTAAACCCACTCTTAACATAGTTGATGCAGTCTTAGGCATGGAAGGGCAAGGACCAAGCAACGGCAAAACAAAGAAGCTGGGTTTAATAATTGCAGGAGATAATTGTTTCGAAGTGGATTATAACATCTCCAAGATTATAGGAATTGATTATACTACTATTCCCTACTTGAATGTGGCCTTAGCCAAGAAATTGTTCAACAAGAACAGTATTAGCTTCTCGGATTACAGGACTATGTTTGAAAAACCATCCTCTTCTTTCTTAAGGAAGGTTTGGAACTTCGCTCCTGCTTTCATTAAAAATATAATAAGTAATTACTGGCTTGAAATACCTGTTATGAATAATAAGTGCATTAAGTGCGGGGACTGCGTGCGGGCGTGCCCTGTTAAAGCAATCAACATCAAAGATAAAGCAGTGGTTGATTATAATAAATGCATCAGGTGTTACTGCTGCCACGAACTATGCAGGTATAAGGCTGTTGACTTGAAGAAGAAAATTTTCTAAACAAGCCTGCGCCATTAAATATTTATACTGCAATTAGATACTAAAAACCATGTTAGACTTTACAATAATCCAGTTATGGCTTGAACAAAACGTTATGAACATACTAATAAAACTATCCATGGTTGCAGTTATATGGATTATTGCAAGGATTTTTACTAAAAAATTTGACAAAATAATTGTTAAGAACTTCTGGCCTTTATTTAAGAAATTAGGAGTAACCAGGAGAAGGTTTAACCTAGTTGATGACATAGCCGATATGTGCGTTTACATAATAGCAATAACATTAACATTATATGTGTTAGAGCTGACGAGCATTATTTACACAGCCCTTACAGCAGCAGGAGTAATTGGTATAGTCATAGGATTCGCAGTTAAAGAAATAGCTTCCAATATGATAAGCGGGATATTAATAAAATTGAACCAGCCTTTCATAGAAGGGGACAGCATAAGCATAGATGAAAAGTATAAAGGCACAGTAACCAGAGTCTCCCTTTATTATACAAGCATTGTGGACTATGAAGGGGTTGTAACCAACCTGCCTAATTCTTTAGTAATTTCAAAACCATTATCTAATTACTCGCACCAGAAAGAGAGGCTTATTAATTTTAGTATTACTGTTAGCAAGGATGCGGACATAGACAAGGCCCTGGAAATACTCAAAGAAATAGCAAATAGTATGGAATGTGCTTTAATTGACAGAGGTATTGATGCCTTCGTTAATGATATTAAAGAATACATGGTTGTATTAACACTAAGGTTCTGGGTTGGTGCTGAAGACTTTTCAAAGGCAAAGAAGGAAGTTATAAAAAGCGTGGCCACATTATTTAAGAAGAACAAGATAGAGCTTGCTATACCTATGAGGAAGAATGTATGAATAAAATATTAAGGAAGATTATTGGAGGAGACTGGTCTTCTTTATTAATAGGTTTCGCAGTCATACTATTAATATTGTCAACCATGAGGGATTTGAGATTAGAATTCTTCATCATAGTAGTAGTTGGCGAGTTAATATATGGTTATAACTTGTACGTTATGAAGAGTGCTTGGAGCATTAAGATTAAAAGCACTAAACTAGTTGATTCAGGCTTCTTCAAATACGTAAGACACCCGATGTATTTGGGATTAATGATAGCTTATTACGGGCTCTGCTTAACCTTCATGTCATGGATTGGACTAATAGCAACCACTGTTATAATCTTGCCTTTCTTTTACTATAGAGCAAAGCTTGAAGAAGAACTATTAATCAAGAAAATGAAGGGCTACAAAGAGTACATGAAAAAGACAGGAATGTTTTTGCCGAAGTTTGGAAAATAAATCTTAAAGGAAATATTAAATAATAACTAACATCTTATATGAAATTAATGAATAAGTTGCACTTCTTATTTATTGTATTATTAATAGCAGGATGCACTCAGCAGCACTCAGTTGTTGACAGGTACTCGCTGATTCCTGGAGAGGTTGTTAAAAAAACTCCTGAGACTGATATGTACCCTCCTATTTTAATTAGCAGTGATTATGAAGAGCCAGTGCCTTTGCCCTACCCTGTTAATACAAGAGGAGGTGAGGACAGTCCTTTCATAACTCCTGACGGCAAGACATTATACTTCTTCTTCACACCTGATGTCAGCAAACCCGTGCAAAAGCAGGTGATTGACGGCGTTACAGGTGTTTACAAATCAACATTGTTAGATAACGGCACTTGGACAGAGCCTGAACGATTATGGCTCGCACCATTTGGCGTATTGAGTCTTGACGGCTGCCAGTTCGTGCAAGATAATATTATCTGGGTCTGCAGTGCAAGAGAAGGTTACGAAGGACTGCACTGGTTCAGCGCGGAATATTACGGCAGGGAGTGGACTAATTTTGAATTGATTGATTTTCCAGAGTCTTACAGGGTTGGCGAGTTGCACGTCAATAATGACTGGAGCACTGTTTATTACCATAGTGACGCGGAAGGAGGTAAGGGCGGCTACGACTTGTACGAGACGAGTTTAGTAAACAGCAGCTGGAGCGAGCCAGTTAATCTTGAAGAGTTAAACACTGAGTTTACTGAAGGCTGGCCTTACTTGTCAGAGGATGAGCAGGAGTTGTGGTTTTTAAGATGGACGAGCGGCAGCCCTGCAATCTATAGGTCTATATCGCAAGAGAACAATACTTGGAGCGTGCCTGAATTAATTATTCAACAATTCGCTGCAGAGCCAAGCCTTGACAATGAAGGCAATATATACTTTGCGCACCATTTTATAGAAGACGGTGTAATGCTGGACGCGGACATTTACGTAGCTTATAAGAAATGAATAAGCTTTTTAAAACATGAAAGATTCTACTTAGTTATGGAAAAGGAAGAAGAAGATAACGAAGCAGATGACGTAAATCTTGCATTCGCGAACGCAGAAGTTGTTAGATTAATGAAGAATAACCTGCCTAAGGACAGGATGATTAAGAAAAGAGTTAAGATTGCAATGAACAAGTTCCTGGAAGATATATGTGTTGACATATGCAAGAAATTATCAAAAGAGCCCTACGTTTACATAGAGTTTGACATGTTCAAGAAAGCAGTTCAGCCTTTTAAGGACTTGAAGAGTTTAGAGGTTGAAAAAGAGAGATTATTAGCTAATTTGAACAAGATAAAAGCGGAATGTGATGTTATGATAGACGACGTTGAGAGAAAGTTCAGCCTCTTTGAAGACGACAAGGAAGATAAAGAGTTCTACTAAATATTAAATCGAAAGGTTTAAAAAGTATTTTATCTCTAATCAGCATGATGAGTCGCAACCAAGGTAAAAGCCAAAGCATGCAAATACCTCCTTTAGATAATGCAGGTCCTTGCTATTTTGAACAGAAGAATCCAACTATGAGGATTGAAATTGATAATATTGATAAATTTAATTATCCATTACGAGTCTCTGAATACAAGATTTTACTTAACATACTTTATTACAATGGCTTTAGTCTGAAAGATATAGGCAGATACGACCCAACTACGGGAGGTTGGTTTAAAAAACCTGTAGGAATTAGTGTAGAGAACGGTTTTATAACCAAATTAGAGGTAAAAAAAGATTGTTTACAATTAGAAGACAAACTAGAATATATACCTAAATTAACTCATTTAAAAATTATTTTCTTGCATAATCCTTATTACTTGCCAAAATCATTATTTAAATCCGAATCTTTAGAGGATTTAGAACTTATAGAAATGGGGAATATTAAAGAACTTCCTGAAGAGATAGGGCAACTAACTCAACTAAAGGTATTAGGTGTTACTTGTGGTAATGGTCGTGGCACTATGAAATCATATTATAATTTAGAGAAGATTCCTGATAGTATTGGTAATTTGATTAACTTGCAAGAACTAGATATTAGATGTACATCTTTAAAAACAATTCCTGAAACTATTGGTAATCTCGTTAATCTAAAAATCTTTCAACTTAAAAATAATAATTATTTAACCACTCTCCCAGAAGGCTTAGCTAAGCTTAAGAACTTGGAACATTTAAGTGTGCCAAAAAGATTCAAGGAAGATAAGAAAGCATCTGAGATATTGTCAAATCTAAACCCTAATTGTAATGTTTTATTCTATTAATAGAAAGGTTTAAAAAGAAATAAGCTGTTTTTAAAGGTAATGTTTGGGTTCAGTCTTAGAGGATTTAATCAAGTTTTGATGCGATAGTTTTATAATAGGTTTTTGTGAATTAAATAATACTCTAAAGAATGGGCCCGTAGCTCAGCTTGGCAGAGCACTTGACTTTTAATCAAGGGGTCGCGGGTTCAAATCCCGTCGGGCTCATATAAGGGAAGGTAAAGGCGTTGGCAGAAGAAAAGAAACCGGAAAAAACAGAGAAGAGTAAATTAAACGAGCAGATATTAGAACATAGTTATAACCCTAAGTTTGAGATACTAAAACCTGAAGAGGTTAAGGCGCTTCTTGAAAGATTCAATGCTAAGATAATACAATTGCCTAAGATAAACATTAACGACCCTATATGCAAACTAATGAGTGCAAAGGTTAATGACGTTTTCAAGATAACTAGAAAGAGTTACACATCAGAGGATAGTGTTTTTTACAGGGTGGTAGTTGATGGATAAGGATGTAAGCAAAGCAGTTCTTGACACTTTCTTCAAGGAAAGAATGCTGACCAATCATAATCTTGCAAGCTTCAATAATTTCACAGATAAGAGTCTACAGAAAATAGTTGAAGAGGTTAAGGAGATAATACCAGACATCTTGCCGAAAGGAGTAAGTGATTTGAGAATAAAACTTGGAAAAATAACTGTTGAGACTCCTAGTGTTAAAGAAGCAGACGGCACTAAGAGAATAATCACGCCAGTAGAGGCAAGGATAAGAAACCTTACTTACGAGGCTCCAATATTTATGGAAATCGTTGTAGAAAAAGACGGCATAGAGGAAGAGATGAAGACGGTTCACGTTGGAAACATGCCAATAATGGTAAGAAGCAAGTACTGCCACTTGTACGGGAAGAATGAAGAGGAATTAATAGAGTTAGGAGAAGACCCTAACGACCCAGGAGGTTATTTCATAATCAATGGAACAGAGAGAGTTATAGTAGTAGTTGAAGACTTGGCGCCTAACAAGGTATTAGTAGAGCATAATTCAACAACGAACGCTTACGTTGCAAAGGTATTCAGCGACGACGGCCAATACAAGATACTTCACGATGTTATCAAATTAAAAGACGGCACACTTAACATGAACTTTACAAGAGTAAAAGAAGTTCCAGTCTTTGCAGTGCTTAAAGCATTAGGATTAAACGACGACCAGGAAGTTGTTAGCTCATTAAATCTTTCTGAAGAATTCATGGGAGAGATATACGTTAACCTTTACAAAATCAGCGAATTGCAGTCTGTTAATGATGCATTAAACCTTGTTGGGAAAAAGATGGGAATAACTTACAGTTCTCAGATAAGAGTAGAGAGAGCAGAAGAAGTTATTGACAAGTTCTTATTCCCTCACATAGGGCACAAGAAGGAAGACAGAGTGTTAAAGGCAAAATACTTATCTAATATGATAAGGAAACTAATGCTTTACAGCCATGGTTTAATAAAATCAGATGATAAAGACCATTATAAGAACAAGAGATTAAGGCTTTGCAGGGAGATGATGGAGTCATTATTCAGGGTAAGCTTCAGAATGTTCATAGGAGACATGAAATATAATTTTGAGAGACTAGTTAAGAGAGGCAAACTGCCAAGCATAAGCAGTGTTACAAGAGCAAAACTTTTAACGAGCAGGATAAAGAGCAGTTTAGCAACAGGGCAATGGGTTGGAGGAAGACAAGGAGTAAGCCAGCACTTGGAGAGGAATAACTTCTTCGGCACATTATCACACTTAAGAAGAGTAGCATCACTATTAACAAGCCAGAGGGAGAATTTCAAAGCGCGTGACTTGCACCCAAGCCATTACGGAAGATTATGCTCAAGCGAGACGCCTGACGGAACAAACGTGGGATTAAGAAAGAACCTTGCCATAATGTGCGAGGTAAGCGTTCCAAATGATAATGATGAAGAAATAGTTGAAGAGTTAGTAAAGATGGGAATGAAGAAGGTGGTAGAATGAGCGAGGTGTTCTTTAACGGAGTAATAATAGGAGATGTTGAAAACCCCGCCGATTTCGTTAAGAGGATAAAAGAACAGAGAAGAAACTCAAACGTAACAACTAATTTAAACGTATCATACGATAAGGCGTTGAACTGCGTAAACATACTAACAGAGGCTGGAAGAGCGAGAAGGCCATTAATAATAGTTGAGAACGGCAAATCAAAGCTTACCAAAGAAATAGTTGAAGATTTAAAGAAGGGAGCAATGACTTGGAAGCAGTTAATCTCTAATAATATTATAGAATACTTGGACGCTGAAGAGGAAGAGAGCGCACTCATAGCCTTTGACGATGATGAATTAACTGAAGAACACACTCATATGGAGATAATAAAGACTGCACTATTCGGAAGCCAGTCAAGCCTGGCGCCTTTTGCTGAACATAACAGTGCAGGACGTGTAATGCTTGCAGCAAAGATGCTCACGCAGGGATTAGGAATATACTCTACTAATTTTAACTTAAGATTAGACAGCGACGTTGACATGATGCATTACCCTCAGCGCCCAATCGTTGATACAGTAATGTACAAGAATGTTAAATACGACAACCACCCTGTAGGGCAGAACATTGTAATCGCGGTAATGACTCACGAGGGTTACAACATTGATGATGCCATAATATTTAACAAGGACAGCGTTGAATTAGGACTTTTCAGGTCAACATTCTTCAAGCCTTTCAACAGTGAGGAGTTGAGATACGCTGGAGGAATCAAGGACAAGATAGAGATACCAGACAAAGAGGTAGCAGGCTACAGGGTTGAAGAAGATTATGCTAAGCTTGAAGAGGACGGCATCATATTCCCAGAGGCTGAGATAGGAGACGATGACGTATTAATTGGAAAGACGAGTCCTCCAAGATTCCTAAGCGGGATGGAAGAGTTCAGGGTAGGTGTTGAATCAAGGCATGAGTCAAGCGTTGCAGTAATTAAAGAGAAAGGAACGGTTGACACAGTAATAATCACAGAATCAGAGGAGGGAAACAAGTTCGTAAACATCAGAGTAAGGCAGCCAAGAATACCAGAGATAGGAGACAAGTTCGCAACAAGGCACGGGCAGAAAGGAGTAATAGGACTGCTGGTTCCAAAGACTGACATGCCTTTTTCCAGCGAAGGAATAGTTCCTGACATAATATTCAGCCCTCACAGTATCCCAAGCCGTATGACTGTAGGGCAGTTAATAGAAGTAATCGGCGGAAAGGTTGGAGCGCTTCAGGGAAGATACATAGACGGCACAGCTTTCACTGGAGAATCAGAGTTTGACTTAAGAAAAGAACTTCACACTCTCGGATTCAGAGAGAACGGTTCAGAGACTTTATACGATGGCAAGACTGGAAGAATGTTCCAAGTTAAGATATTCATAGGAAACATTTATTACATGAGACTAAAATACATGGTAGCTAACAAGTACCACATGAGAACGAGAGGCCCAGTACAATTACTAACAAGGCAGCCAACAGAAGGGCGCGCCAAAGAAGGAGGATTAAGACTGGGAGAGATGGAGAAGGACGTACTAGTAGCTCACGGCTCAGCACTATTATTAAAGGAAAGGTTTGACTCAGACAAGTCAATAATACCAGTATGCAGGAAGTGCGGGTTAATAGCTTACATTAACCAGTACAGGAATAAGGGAGTATGTTCAGTATGCGGGGATGACGCGCCAGTAACCTTTATTGAAATGAGTTACGCGTTCAAACTCTTACTTGACGAGTTAAAGAGCTTATGCATATACCCTAAACTAAACGTGGAGTACAAGGATTGATGATAAAATGATGGGAATAGTTAAAGAAAAAATAGGAAGCATAGAGTTCAGAGTATTATCACCGAAAGTGATTAAGGAGATGAGCGTGGTTAAAATAATCACTCCTGAATTGTACGACGCTGACGGTTACCCAGTAGAAGGGGGATTAATGAACCTGAGAATGGGAGTTATAGAACCAGGACTCAGGTGCAGGACATGCGGTGCCAGAGTTAAAGACTGCCCAGGACACTTCGGTTACATTGAACTCGCGCGTCCAGTAATTCACATTAAATACTTAGACTTCATATACAATGCTCTTAGAAGCACTTGCTCTAAGTGCGGGAAGATAAGTCTTGACGAGAAGACGCTTGAAAGGTTCAAGCTTAAAATGAAGCTCGTTGAGAGGCAGAGAGGAGAGCTTGAAAAATGGAACATTTCAAAAGAGATAATAAGCAGGGCTAAGAATACACTCGTATGCCCTTACTGCGGGGAGAAGAGAGAAAAACTAAAGCTCAAAAAACCGTACTCTTTCTATGAGGAAAAAGTCAGAGTTACACCAATTGATATGAGAGAAAGGCTTGAAAAAGTAGCTGATGACGACCTTGAACTATTAGGACTTGACCCGTTAGGCGGAAGACCTGAATGGATGGTATTAACACTATTGCCTGTTCCTCCAGTAACAGTAAGACCAAGCATTACATTAGAAAGCGGGCAGAAGAGTGAGGATGACTTAACTCACAAATTAAGCGATATTGTCAGAACAAACCAGAGATTATTAGAAAACTTGAATGCTGGAGCGCCTGAGATAATCATAGAAGACTTATGGGACCTGCTTCAATACCACGTTACTACATTCTTCAGCAATAATATAAGCCAGATTCCACCAGCAAGGCACAGGAGCGGAAGGCCATTAAAGACTTTATCTGAGAGGATTAAGAGCAAGGAGGGAAGGTTCAGGAAGAACCTTGCAGGAAAGCGTGTTAACTTCTGCGCTCGTAGCGTAATCAGCCCGGACCCTAACATTGAAATCAACGAGATAGGAGTTCCTGAAGTAATGGCGGAGACATTAACTGTTCCTGAAAGAGTTAACAGCTGGAACATTGAATGGTTGAAGCAGTTAATAAAGAACAGTCCTAACCTGCCGTGCGCTTTATACGTTTTCTCACAAGACGGGAAGAAGAAGAGAGTAACAGATGAGAGCAAGGAATTACTGCTTGAAGAGTTAAGCGACGGCTACATAGTAGAAAGAACATTGAACGACGGCGACATAGTATTATTCAACAGGCAGCCAAGCCTTCACAGGATGAGCATAATGGCGCATAGAGTAAAAGTATTGCCAGGTAATACTTTAAGAGTAAACCTTACAGTAACAGACCCTTACAACGCAGACTTTGACGGTGATGATATGAACATGCACGTTCCTCAAACAGAAGAGGCGAGAGCAGAAGCTGACGAGTTAATGGATGTTATCACTCAAATAATCACTCCAAGATTCGGACTGCCAATAATAGGATGCAAACAGGACCACTTAAGCGGATTATATACATTAACAAAAGAAGGCGCGATGTTTACTAAAGAAGAAGCATTCCAATTATTAGCAAGAGCTAAAGTATACAATGCTGACTTGAAGTTTAACAAGGAAGGACTAGTCAGCGGAAAAGACATATTCTCAGCAGTACTGCCTGAAGACTTCAACTATGAAGGAAAGAGCGGATTATACAAGCCTGGCAGCAAGAATAAATCAGGAGATGACATAGTTAAAGTTGTTAAGGGCAAATTACTAAGCGGAGTAATAGATGACAAGAGTGTGGGTTCAAAGAAAGGACTCTTACTGCAGGAGATAGCTAAGCTTTACGACAGGGAGCAGGTAAGCACTTACTTGCAGAGAATGGCGCTTCTAGGTATTGCAACACTTGACATGAAAGGATTCACAGTATTAAGTTCAGACTCAGACCTTCCGGAAGAAGTGTTCAAAGACATTAAGAGCAAACTCCACCAGTCAATAAGCCAGGTTAATTCAGCAATAAAGAGCTACGAGTCAGGAGAGATGGTTTCACTGCCTGGAAGAACACTTAGGGAAACCCTTGAACAGAAGATTATTAACATACTTAACAGGGCGCGTAACATAGTAGGAAGCCTTGTATTAAACAATGCTTCAAAGGATAATTGCACAATAGTCATGGCTCAGAGCGGAGCAAAAGGAAACATGCTTAACCTTGCCCAGATGGCAGGAGCAGTAGGGCAGCAAGTACTTAGAGGATTCAGGCTTAAGAGGGGGTACGAGGGCAGAGTATTGCCCCACTTCAAGAAAGGAGACTTAGGCGCTGACGCCAGAGGATTCGTAAGAAGAGGATATAAGAGCGGATTAAGCCCAACAGAGTTCTTCTTCCACGCAATAACAAGCCGTGACGCGCAGATGGATACTAGTATGAGAACACCAACGAGCGGATACTTCCAGAGAAGATTAATAAACGCTTTACAGGACTTTAAAGTAGTGAATGATTTAAGTGTTAGAACAAGCAATGGAAACATAGTCCAGTTCAAGTACGGCGAGGATGGAATAGACGTTGGAAAGAGCGACGCGGGTTCAATAGACGTTGACTTAATAGTTAAAAAGGTGAGCGAGCAATGAAATTAGAAGAAGTCCAGCAATTATTACCTGTTAATATTTACAATAATTTAAAGCATAAGATAAAAGAATACAAACTATCCGGCAAGAAAGAGGAAACAGCCATTGATGAAGTAGTAAAAGCTTACAAGAAGGCGCAGATATGCCCGGCAGAGAGTATTGGTATAATCGCTGCTCAAAGCATTGGAGAGCCAGGAACTCAGATGACTCTAAACACCAAGCACTTCGCAGGAGTAAGCGAGATGAACGTTACAGTAGGTCTGCCTCGTATTATTGAAATCTTCGGAGCAAGAAAAGCATCAAGCACTCCAAGCATGAAGATTTATTTGAAATCTCCTCATAACAAGAGTGAGAAATTCGTCAGGCAATTAAGCGCTAACATATTAGAGATATTATTAAAGGACATAAGCAAGGAGATAAACGTTGACTTGTTAAACCTGCAGGTTGAAGTTAAATTAGACATTGACGAGATGCACAACTTGAACGTTTCAACAAAGCATATTACTAATTCAATAAATGAGAGCAAGATTAAAAAGGTTGAAGTTGTTGAAGAAGGCGACACTTTGCTTGTTAAACTTAAAGGAGAGACTAAGATACAGGACTTGTTTAAATTAAAGGTTCAATTATCAGAACTATTCATAAGCGGGATAGAAGGAATCACTCAAGTATTGCCTGTTAGGAAGAGTGAAGAGTTTGTTATAACAACAGCGGGAAGCAACCTGAAAGAGATACTTAAGATAAAAGAGGTTGACCATATTAAAACAATCACTAATGACGTTTATGAGATAAGCAAAGTATTAGGAATAGAAGCTGCAAGAACAGCTATTATAGAAGAGGTTATGGGAGTATTCAACGAGCAGGGATTAAAGATTGACGTTAGGCACTTAATGCTTGTAGCAGATGTTATGACAACAGACGGCTTAGTAAAAGGAATAGGAAGATACGGAGTAAGCGGCGAAAAACCAAGCGTTTTGGCGCGTGCAAGCTTCGAAGTAGCGCTTAAACACTTGTTCTCAGCAGCAGCTCATAAAGAGATTGATGAATTAAAAGGCGTTGTTGAAAACATAATGATTAACCAGCCTATACCTGTAGGAACTGGTTTTTTCAAATTAAAACTAAAAGAGGATAAGAAGAAATGAACACAATAGAAGAGATAAAGAAAGCAATGAAAGACAAGAAGTTAATTGTTGGACAAAAATCAACGGTTAGGATGCTGAAATCAAAAAAAACCTCACTCGTTGTGGTGTCATCAAACGCGCCGGCAGCAGTTAAGAAAGAATTAGAGAATCTTTCAAGGATTGCAGGAGCTGAATTCGTAGATTCTGAAAAGAATAACTTGGAATTAGGAGCGACGTGCAGGAAACCATTCGGAGTAATGGTCTTATCAGTTAAGAGTGGAAAGTAAATGGCAGAAGTTAGAATAAAATTAGATACGTCGACGATACAAAAGATTGCTCTCTTTGAATCAATAACTAGGGCAAACTTAAAGGATTGTTTTGAATCCGATGATGATTTAGTCTTCATAGTAAGCCCGGGAGATTTCGGGAAAGCAATAGGAAAAGGAGGGGCTAATATAAGAGCTCTTGAAAAAAAGTTTAACAAGAAGATAATACTTATAGAATTCAATCCTGATCCTGAAAAGTTTGCAACCAACTTGTTTAAACCAATACCTGTAAAAAGCGCGGAATTGGAAGGAAATACTATGAACTTAGTGATTAAAAGCTCATTAAGAGCTTTTCCCAGCAAAAAAGTTAAAAAGACTAAAATGCTTCTTAAAAAATACTTCCCAGCTATAGAGGAAGTAATAGTAAAGGTATAAAATCATGAAAAAAGCAAGAGGATTATTCGCTGGAAAGAAATTAATGGACAGGAGGAACAAGTTCAAGTACGCCAGGAAAGGAACTCGCGAGCAAGCAAGCGGTGTATGGAAGAAGTTCGACCCAATGAGGGGAGCTCCAGCGGCAAGAGGAATAGTGTTAAAGAAGAAGACTGTTGAGAAGAAGCAGCCTCACAGCGGATTAATCAAGTGCGTAACAGTCCAGTTAGTAAAGAATGGGAAGGTAGTTACTGCTTTCGTTCCAGGAGACGGTTCAATAAAACACGTTGACGAGCACAACGAAGTAGTTATAGAAAGAATAGGCGGGCCTCAGAAGGGAGCGAAGGGTGATATTCCAGGAGTTAAGTTCAAGGTTATCAAAGTCGGAGACAAGGCATTAAGCGAAGTGTTAAAGAGTAAAGGCAAGACTGAGGAGAAGAAGGCGAAATGAAACTATTCAACAAGTATGACACTAGCAGCGTGGTAGTATCAGACCCGGGATTAACTAATTACATTAATATTAAACCAATCATTATTCCAAAGAGTCAGGGCAGGAATGAGAAGAAGAAGTTCTGGAAGAGCAAAGCCCACATTGTTGAGAGATTAATGCTTAAAATGAGCGTAACAGGGCACAAGGGCAAGAAGCATTGGAGAACGAGCGGGAGAAACACAGGCAAGTACATGACTCAGTACAAGAATATTCAGGAAGTCTTCAAAATCATAGAAGACAAGACTAAAAAGAACCCATTGCAGGTACTCGTTGACGCTATTCAAAACGCGAGCCCGTGCAGTGAAGTAATAAGCCTTGAATACGGAGGCATCAAGCACCCTAAAGCAGTTGATGTTGCTCCGCAGAGGAGAATAGACTTAGCACTCAGGTGGATGACTCAAGGAGCTTACCAGAACTGCGCTAACAAGAAAACAACATTTCCTCAAGCGCTTGCAGCAATGATAATACAAAGCGCAGATAATGACACGAAATCATTCGCAGTAGGAAAGAAGACAGAGACAGAGAGACAAGCAGTATCTAGCAGGTAAGAAAGTTTTTTAAATACATTTTTCCCTATTAATTCTTTTATGATTAGTCGTGAAGTTTTAAATCAGGCTTTAAATCCTGAGGCTTTGAGTGAGATTGTTAGTAAGTATTCTGGTAATGGCTTGTTTAAGACTATTGTTAATTCTAATGCTTTTAATGATGCTTCTTATTTCATGGTTAGGCCTGCAACAATTAATGGTGTTGAGTATATTCTTTGTCCTGTTCTTAGTTTGTTTGATGAGGAGGAAGGCAATGAGGTTGGTTTTGCAGTTGATGTTGACGAGGACCATTTTAGTGTGTACGCTTACGAGCATAATCATAATACGGGTGAATCTAATGTTTTGAGCAGTTTGCCTCACTGCGTTCATAAAGCAGTGACTTTAGACGGGAGTGATTATTCGCAAATCAGTGATGAGGTTAAGATGACTGCTAATATTGATTCTGCCATACTTTTCATTAATCATTATTTAACCGATCAAGCTTTAGGATTAGACTCGCCTTTTGATGTCTTTGATAACAAGTTATACCAGCAGTTAATTAATCGTTTGGCAGTTAATGGCAATAATAGGAAGGTTGTTAATTTAAGGCTTGAATCACTGCTTAGAAATTATGATTCTTTGGATGAGGGTGACGTGACTTATGAGAATAATTTGTTAAGAGCTAACACTCATCTTGTTAATTTTTTATTAGGCTGCGAGGATAATATTACAAGCAAAGGATTCAAGGAATTGGTTGATTTAAGAAAAGTAAAACCTTACATGCAAGAATTATACAAAACTTTGTTTCAAGAAAGACAGTTTGATACGTTTAAAGTTTTGAGTGAGTGGTCAAAGATTCAGCCAAGAGATGAGTTAGTTCAAGAATTATACAAAACTTTTTTTCAAAAAGGAATGGTAGAATCTGCTAAAAGTTTGAGTGAGTGGTCAAAGATTCAGCCAGATTTTAATGAAGAAGTAGTGCAAGAAGGATTCAAAACTTTGTTTCAAAAAGGATGGATGCATGTGGCTAAACTTTTGAGTGAGTGGTCAAAGATTCAGCCAGATTTAAATGAGGAAATAGTGCAAGAATTATACAAAACTTTGTTTCAAAAAGGATGGATGTGTGATGCTAAACTTTTGAGTGAGTGGTCAGGTGTTCAGCCAAATTTTAATGAAGAAGTAGTGCAAGAAGGATTCAAAACTTTGTTTCAAAAAGGATGGATGCATGAGGCTAAACATTTGAGTGAGTGGTCAGGTGTTCAGCCAGATTTAAATAAGGAAGTAGTGCAAGAATTATACAAAACTTTGTTTCAAAGAGAAAGGTTAGACGATGCTAGAAGTTTGTATGAGTGGTCAAAGATAAAGCCAAGAGAGGAATTACTTTCCCTGTTTAATTTGCAGGTAATTTAAATCTCTTCTTTTTTAATCATGTGTTTTTTAATCTTAACCTCTTTGTAGAACTCTTCCCAGTCAAAACCAGCACTTGTTATCTGATTCTTGAAACGCTTCCAGTTAATCTTTAAGTAAACCCTTTTAACTGCTTCAAGCAGGTTATCAACTTTAATAACTGAATCACTGCTCTTAAGAATAAAACCCTTATCATTCTCTTTCAATTGGAACATTTTACCTTCTACAGTATAATGGGTTTCTATAATCTTCTTCCCGCCAGCGTATAAAATCTCCTCCCTGCACACACTATTCGTCTCATAAACTAGTGACAAATCCATCATTAAAAAATCCAGATCCAAAACACTCTTGAAACTCATAAATTTTCAAGAAAAGAATCCATAATAAAAAACTTTCCCCCAAGAAGTGTCACTACTGCTTAGTAACATTTTTAAGTAGATTTTGTTCTAAAATAATGCATGGTAAAAGCAGGAAAAGCAATAACTTACCTTGGAGGATTAAGCGCTTCAGGAGTTTTCGCGTACTTCACCGCTTGCATAGCAGCGCCGATATTCGCACCTCTAGCATTCATATTCGGGAGCATAATGACTTACGGAGCTGCTAGTACTAACCAGGCAAGCAAGTACTTGGCAAAGCCTAAGACTGTGAAAAGTAATCCTAAAGTAATTAATAATCAAAAAAGCGGTTTAGAGAGCATAGTTAAGAGTGAAAAGATTAACACTAACGATTTTACTGACAGGGTTTACACCAACTTAGACTCTGATATAAGGGATGATAATACTGCCAAGGACTTATTGAACAATTACTGCAAGAATTGGAACAAGTATTTTATGAATTACCCTCCTAAGACTAAGGAAGAGTATAACCTGTTAGTTAACACTGCAGCTGAGGAGATAAACGAGAAGGCTCGTGAAAAAGTAAATCCTGTTCCAACAAGCACTTCTGCACCCGCTTATATCAGTTAACTTTATAAAACCTTTAAAGTTATTTTTGTTATTGAAAAAATAAGGTGATAAGGTTTTGGCAAAGAAAGAAGAAATTAACATTAAGGACTTAATGAAGCAGCCGAGTCAGATAAGAAATCTTGGCATAATAGCTCACATTGACCACGGTAAGAGCACTTTAAGCGATTCATTACTTGCAGGTGCTGGGTTATTATCAAGCAAAGTAGCAGGCCAGGCCAGGGGAACAGACCTCTTAGAGGAGGAGCAGCAGAGAGGAATAACTATTCTCGCAACCGCTGTTACCATGATTCACCACTACAAGGATAATTATTACTTAATCAACTTAATTGACACTCCAGGACACGTTGACTTCGGAGGAGAAGTAACTCGTTCACTAAGAGCTGTTGACGGCTCACTAGTCGTAGTATGCGCTGTTGAGGGAGTAATGCCCCAGACAGAGACAGTATTAAAGCAATCAATCAGGGAAAGAGTCAAGCCTGTATTATTCATAAACAAGGTTGACAGGTTATTGAAGGAGTTAAAGATTACTCCTGAACAAATGCAGCAGAGATTCATTAAGACAATAATGAAGGTTAACAAGATGATAGCTGCACTCGCGCCTGCTGATTTCAAAAAAGAGTGGCAAGTAAGGGTTGAGGACGGAAGCGTAGCATTCGGAAGCGCATTCCACAAATGGGCTTTAAGCATACCCCAGATGCAGAAGAAGGGATTATCATTCAAAGATGTTATAGACGCTTACACTGGAAGCGAGGATGAGATAAAAGAAAAGGTTGAAAAACTTGCAGAAAAAGCACCATTGCACGAGGTAGTATTGGACATGACTATCGGGCACCACCCAGGTCCTGACAAGGCTCAGAAGTACAGGGTGCCTCACTTGTGGAGAGGAGACTTGGAATCAGCTGTTGGTAAATCATTAGTGAACTGCGACCCTAACGGTGAACTAGTATTCGTAGTAACCAAGATAACAACAGACCCAACATTTGGAGAACTAGTATTCGGTAGAGTATTCTCAGGAGTACTGCATGAGGGAGAAGAGGTTATATTATCAAAGACTGGCAAGCAGAAAGCGCAGAAAGTATTCATAATGGTCTGCGGTAAGAGGGTTCCACTGGACAGCATACCAGTAGGCAACACTGCAGCAATTATTGGAATAAAGAATGCAACAAGCGGTGAGACTATCAGCAAGACTAGCATAACACCTTTCGAAGCTATCAAGCACATATTTGACCCAGTAGTTACCAAAGCTATTGAGGCAAAGAACCCGGCAGACCTGCCAAAACTAATCCAGGTATTAAGGGATGTGAGCAAGGAAGACCCGACTGTTCAGATTACTATTAATGAAGAAACCGGTGAGCACTTGATAAGCGGACTAGGTGAATTGCATTTAGAGGATGTAATAGACAGGAGAATAATCAAGGAGAGGAAGCTTGAAGTAAAGGTCAGCCCGCCAATCGTAGTTTATCGTGAAGGTGTTAGCGCTAAGAACCCTAACGAGGTTGAAGGAAAGAGCCCTAACAAGCACAACAAGTTCTACTTATACGTGGAGCCATTAGAGGAAGGAGTTTATAAGTCAATAAACGAGGGAGAGATTTCAGAAGGCAGAATAAAGAAGAAGGACCAGAAAGTATGGGAGGCTCTCGCGAATGCTGGAATGGACAAGGAAGAGGCGAAATCAGTCAAGGACATCTTCCAGGGCAACGTGTTCGTTGACAAGACGAAAGGTGAGGTTCACAT
Source organism: Nanobdellota archaeon (assembly GCA_016931175.1). Taxonomy (GTDB): domain Archaea; phylum Nanobdellota; class Nanobdellia; order Tiddalikarchaeales; family Tiddalikarchaeaceae; genus CG07-land. The sequence goes on along the minus strand of JAFGFH010000022.1, from coordinate 43,256 downwards.
GATTGAAATCATGGAAACAGTACTTGACGCCTTCGAGCAGGTTATGAAGGAGGGCCCGTTATGCCGTGAGCCAGTAATAGGAGTAAAAGTATCACTAGTTGATGTTAAACTCCACGAGGACAGCATACACAGGGGACCAGCGCAGATAATACCAGCTGTAAGAGACGGACTAAAGGAAGCGTTCAGGGAAGCAAGTCCTATAATAAGAGAGCCTGTTCAGCAGATAAGAATCGATGCTCCGAACACTTACATGGGAAACATAAGCAAACTGATTGGAGGCAGAAGAGGACAACTACTCGACACTGAATTCGAGGGTGAAGAATTAATCGTTACTGCGAGAATACCAGTCAATGAAAGCTTCGGATTCACAGGAGACTTGAGAAGCGTAACAGAAGGAAGAGGAGTATGGAGCCTCGTAGACTCTAAGTTTGAACAACTGCCAAGAAGCATGCAGCAAGACATTATAACCAAGGTAAGAACGAGAAAAGGACTGAGCGAGAACCAGTAAAAAAAAAAGTTCTCAACTATTCTTTATTTTTTCTATAACGCCAGAGTATTGGCTTGTTGTAGTAGATTACCTCTTCAACCTGGTCTTTTGTGAACACGCAATGCAACAGTTTCGGTTCTTGAATAACGTCCTCAATAGTGTAGCCTCCTAATGCAATACTCCTTGCCATCTCATCAGTTACTGCTCTCAAAGCTCTTAGTTTATAAACTATCATACCTTTCGATTCCATAAATAACTTAAGAGAAAAATAGTTTTAAAAAACTGACGCAGCATAGTAAGATTTAAAAGAATTACTTATGCTTTAAGAAAGACTCCATCTGCTCTTTAGTCGCGAAATTAGGAGCTTTCTGCTTAACAGTGTATTTTGACACTGTTTGCTGGAACTCCTTGAACCTCTTATTCCTGTCATTGTTTTCAAGGCCAGCCCTTATTGCAAGAGCATAACAGTAAGAGTATTCAACAAAGTCTTCGCAGAAATCCATCAACTCAGTGTTCGAACTATTAGACTCCTTAATCTTAATATAATAATTAATCATGTTGCTCCAGTCCGAGAACTGCTCGCTGGATAAATAATTTCCCTGAGGGAAGGAGTTTAAAATCTTCAGGTTAGACTCAAGCTCTCCTAAAAGTTCAAGCTCTGAAACGATTCCTGACTCACTCATGCTTTAATGGATAAATTACTAAGGTTATAAACCTTATTTATTTACCATATTGTAAAAAATTAATTGTTCCCTCAAAAACTTTATTACCCACCTAATATTATAAATAGACAATGAAGGATTTCAAGGGTTTGTTCAAGGACGAGATTATAAGGCGTTATTTTATTATGAACAGTTTTGACGGGGTATTAACCGTTCTTGGTATCCTTATTGCCTTAATGATTGGAGGAGTCTCAAACGTTTAAGTAATAGTATTATCCTGTCTTGGTTCAGGAATTGCCATGGGAGTTTCAGGCTTCTGGGGAGCTTACCTTACAGAACGTGCTGAGCGCAAGTTTGACGTTTTAGAAAAAGGTTTGAAGAGGACTAGCAGGGTTGTTAAAGAGAACATGAGAACCTCTTTAATAATCGGCTTGGTTGACGGATTGTCTCCTTTCCTTTCCATGATTGCTTTGATAATACCTTTCTTCCTGCTTCCCATTCCTTGGTCTTACTTTGCAAGCTTTTCATTAGCAGTAGTTTTAGTCTCACTGCTTGGTGTTCTGATTGCAAGGATTGGCCGGCAGAGTATTATTAAAAGCATACTTCGAATGTTGTCAGCAACTCTTGCAATAATAGTAATACTATACTTGCTTGCAAGTATTGGGCTTGTCTGAAATGCTTAAAATCTCGTTAAAACATGTTTAATCCAATAAAATAGCAATGTTTAAAAACACTAAATTCAGATTTATCTATATTAAATATAGGTGAAATGAAAAAATGGCTAAACAAAAACCACATTTAAACTTGGTTTTCGTCGGTCACGTTGACCACGGTAAATCAACTTTAATGGGAAGAATGTTGTTCGAAACTGGTGTTGTTAGCACCCAAGAGTTAGACAAGTTCAAGAAGTTAGCTTCAGAACTTGGTAAGTCTACTTGGGAGTACGCTTATGCCTTGGACGCTTCTCCAGAAGAGAGAAAGAGAGGAGTTACTATTGACTTAGCTCACAAGAAATTCGAGACTCCAAAGTATGAAGTAACACTTATCGACGCTCCAGGACACAAGGACTTTATTAAGAACATGATTACTGGTGCAAGTCAGGCAGACGCTGCTATGCTTATAGTAGCTGCTGGTGAAGGTGTTCAGCCACAGACTACAGAACACGTCTTCTTGTTAAAAACTCAAGGAGTAAAACAATTAGCAGTTGCTATAAACAAAATAGATACTATCAACTACGACGAAGCTAAATACAAAGCAGTAGTTGAGGATTTGAAGAAATTACTGGCTAACGTTGGTTACAAAGCTGATGATATCAACTTTATACCAACAAGCGCTGTTGACGCAGATGCTACTAATGTTAAGGCTAAAGGACCTAAGACTCCTTGGTACAAAGGCCCAACTCTTTTAGAGCAGATTGACTCGTTCAGTCCTCCAGAGAAGCCAACTAACTTGCCTTTGAGAGTTCCAGTTCAGGACGTTTACACAATAACTGGTATTGGAACAGTTCCAGTAGGCAGGGTAGAGACTGGTGTAATGAAGGTTGGAAGCAAAGTAGTTTTCATGCCAGAGAATGTTGGCGGAGAACTAAAGACTATAGAAATGCATCACGAATCGGTTCAGGAAGCTGAGCCAGGTGATAACATTGGATTCAACGTTCGTGGAATCGGAAAGGGGGATATAAGGCGCGGAAGCGTTCTTGGCCCAGCAGATAACCCGCCAACAGTTGCGAAAAAGTTCAAGGCGCAGATTATGGTACTGCAGCACCCTACTGTAATAACAGTCGGTTATACTCCAGTACTGCACGCAGGAACTGCTCAAGTAGCTTGTAAAATCGTAGAGATACAGGCAAAGCTTGACCCAAGAACTGGTGCTGTAAAGGAAGAGAAGCCGGACTTTATTAAGAGAGGAGATGCAGCAATCGTTGTCTTCGAACCTAGCAGGCCAATGGTTATGGAACAGAAAGACACAATCCCTCAAATGGCTACTTTCGCTATAAGGGATATGGGAATGACTGTAGGTGCAGGAGTCTGTACCAAGGTTGAGAAAGCATAAAACTGCTTCTCACCACTTTCTTTATTTTTTTAATTAGTATTTTAACAGAAACGTTTTTAAACCGCTCTTTTTTATTTAGAGATTACAATGTCAAGTGTTAGAGTAAAACTATCAAGTACTGACCCTGTGCAGCTGGATGAGATCTGCGGTCAGATAAAAGACATAGCAGATAGGATGAAGGTTAAGATGAAAGGACCAATACCTTTGCCTAGGCAGGACTTGAAAGTGCCTGTTAGGAAGTGCCCTTGCGGTGCAGGGAGAGAGTCTTACGAGACTTGGCATATGAGAATCTCTAAACGCGTGATAGACTTGGGAGTTAACGAGATGGCATTAAGATTAATAATGAGAATACCAATACCTAAGGGAGTTAACGTGGAAATGGAGATAAGAGAATAATCTTTATAATACTTCTGAAAATATTTTTTTACTATGCTGTTTATCTACCCTACTGAAACCTGTTATGGACTGGGCTGCAGCGCCTTTGACGAAGCAGGAATCAAGAAAATCTATGAATTAAAGAAGAGGGATTCTGAAAAGCCGTTAATAGTATTAGTTAACAGTATTGAGATGTGGAAGAGTATAGCAGAAGTAAGTCCTGAGGCTCTTAAATTGGCAGAAGAGTACTGGCCCGGACCTTTAACTATAATACAACCCAAGAAGGCTTCAGTGCCTGATATGTTGTCAAAACAAGACGTAGCCGTCAGGTGGAGTCCTCATCCAATACCTAACAAGTTAATAAAACAGTTAAACGCGCCTATTATAAGCACTAGCGCTAACATTAGCGGTGGCAAGAATCCTTACAGTATTGATGACATACCAAGGAGTATAATAAGAGCAGTTAACAAAGTTATTGACATTGACGAGTTGGACCATAACCCTCCAAGCACAATAGTTATTTTTGAAAACAATAAATTAGTAGTTTTAAGAAAGGGAAGTGTTAATATCTGATAATCTTCTCTATTACTGGCGGGCTCCTCTTCTTCTGAACGTACCCTATTAATATTCCAGCTATGAATCCTGCAGCGTGCGCGACGTGGCCGACGCCGTCAGTGCTTCCAATACTGAAAACTAATTCAGTTATGAAAAGTATTGGTCCGGCAATGCTGACAGGAGCAGTGGTGTAAAAAAAACCAATAGGGAATAAGACTCTAACCTGAGGGTCGAGTATTACTGCAGCACCAATCAGAGCATAAACGTACCCGCTGATTCCAAGCCCGTAAATGCCGGGATTAAAAAAACCGAACACAATATTTGCGAGTATAACGCTTGAGAAGAATAATACTAGTGTAAACTTTGAGCCGTGCCTTAATTCCACAAGTGAGCCGAACATGAACAACGCGAAACAGTTGAATAATAAGTGGAACAAGTCGCCGTGAACGAAGACGTTAGTAATTAAAGTCCAAGGGTTTTGCAAAACAGTTTCACTGTTATAAGTGAAATAGTATAATAAAGTATCTTCAGATATGAAAAAAATTGCCACGAAACTAGCAACGCATATGATAATCAACCACTTCGTAACACTTCCTATGTTAAATACTGGCTTCTCAGGCTGCCTCCTAACGTAATACTCTGCGTAATCCATACTATTCCTTACAATTTTTTGTTTTTTAAAACCTTTCAATAATATAGTGGTAAAATTTTCCACTTTTTCAGGTAAAAACGGAACAACTACTTATAAGCAACCAGCTCATATATATTTTCATACTGGGGTTTGAGGTGGTATTATAAGAGTATTAATCGTCATGTCAAAGCATTTACCGAACAACGCAAAATGCAGCAGTTAACCTCCAGTGGTTATTGATGGTGAATCCCTGCCTAAAAAGCATATTCACAAGCCAAGCGGCGAAAGAATTCCCGAGCGACTGTTAACTGCTGCAAATATTATTTCTGAAAAGATTTAAAAAAACAATTTTGTCTAATAAAACATTTATGAGTTTAGTTAAATTACTGCACCCATGTGATGATTTTAATCACGGAGATGACTTGGAGAACAGTTTTACTATCAGGTCTTTCTTAAAGTACGGCTTGCGCAAAGCAGTTGAAAAGAGTGAGTTCTGGACTCGTATTGATGATGATTATTGTTTCTTGAACCTTGAAGGCTTGGAGTTCTCTGCCAGGCAGAATCCTTACCGTTCTCAGAGTGAAGACATTAAAGACAATAGGTTCTTTAAGTTCGCGAAAAGAGCTTATGATTACGGTTTCAGGATATTAAAGGACAAAGAAAACCATGTCTCGAACGCTTTACTTCCAGTTCCAGAAGAACTTCTTCCTAAGAGGTTGATGCACGTTGTAAATTTAAACGCTTCAGACAAAGATTATAATGAAATAGTTGAGGATAATATTAAGAGTGTTGAGAATGGCGGCGTTTGGGGAGCAGTTGAAGGTTTCACTTACGTTCAATTATTTAGGGAAGGGAAAGAGTTAATTAGTTGTGTGAACTCTGCCACTCATTGCGTTGGCCAAATAAGATTAATATTAGACACTCATTCTCTGCTTAAAACTAGGGATTTATACATTGACCCTGAATGCATTAATGACGGTGTTATGGCTTACGAATTGGGTTCAAGCTTCTACTTAAAAGATGGAATCCCTGCAGAAGCGATTGAAGTCTTAAGCCAAGTCTTTGAAACAAGCCTTGAATAATTTAGTTGAAATGTTCGTAATCCCATTGCATGACTTTAGAACTGTCATAATCTTTAACATAAGCACTTATTGATTTTAATAAGAATTTAATTATAGTATCCGCACTATTTTCTTTAACTTCTATGCTAATAACGTTTCCAATAAAATTACTTCTCTTTCCTGCATTAATACTCTCGTTATCATCCAGTATTGGTTCTTTATGCTCTAGTAAGAAATCAGAGAATATGTAAGAACATGAGATGGATTCAGCATTTGCGTAGATTATTACTGCAGTATTAGTGTACTCCCTGCATCCTCTAACGAAAGAGGTGAAGTCTTCCTCGTACTCTGTTGTCCATGAACGCGTCTCCATTAATATTATTCTTTCAAGTCTTTCATCCTCTTTTAAGTGCGAGCCTCCCCTGTCAAAGACTTTTACTCTAACCCCGTGGCTTAGCATTAACTTATCCCCTTTACTGTTTTTAACCATCTTCGCCCCTTTATACTCGTCCACTGCGGACACCTTCTCTTCCCAGTCAGAGTAGAGTAAAACAGTATTCCTGGCAGGCTGCCTGAATAAAGTTGGTTTAACCCTGCCTAATTCATCATAGACTGTTCTTAAGACTTCAAAACCATTCATGATAAAGAAAGCAAAAATATCACGCTTATAAACTTTTTTAAACACTAAACCTCCAATTCTATAATATTGCTGGGGTGGCGGAGTGGTCTAACGCGCAAGCCTGGAAAGCTTGTCCACGCAAGTGGGCCTGAGTTCAAATCTCAGCCCCAGCGTATGAGAAAAGCAGTGTTTGGCGCGGGTTGTTTCTGGCACGTTCAGGAAGCGTTTGACAATGTTAAAGGTGTTACTAAGACTGTTGTCGGCTTCATGGGAGGCAAAAATAAGAACCCTACTTACAAACAAGTATGCTACGAGAATACCGGGCATGCTGAAGTGACTTACGTAGAGTATGATGAGAAGAAGGTAAGCTACAAAAAACTATTAGAATTGTTTTGGAAGATTCATAATCCTACAACCAAGAACAGGCAGGGATTAGACTTTGGAGAACAGTACCGTTCAGTAATCTTTTACTACACAAAAGAGCAGAGAGATGAAGCAATTAAGTCATTAGAGAGGGAAGAGAAAAGAATTGGCAAGAAGATAGTTACACAGGTAGAGAAAGCCTCCGAGTTCTACCCTGCAGAGGATTACCACCAGAATTATTACTTAAAAAATAAGAGAGTTTGTTGATTGTTTTTCTTTATCACTACTGCTCAGTAGAAACCTTTATAAGTAGATTTCTGCCTATCATTATTATTAATTAGTATACAGGTGATGTTTTTTTGGCAGATGATGAAAAAAAATTGAAAGATTCTAAGGCTCCTAAGAAAGAGGACCCTTTAGTTAAAGAGTTAAAAGATATTTTTAAGGATTCTTTAATATCAGTTTGCAAGGTCGAGTTTACGAAAGAGGAAGAGGAAGGCGCTGAACCTAAAGAAGGAGAGCTTGCAATTCCAAAGACTGAGGAAGAGATTATTGCTATTATTAACGACTTAATCGATGAAAAATCCGTTAAGTTAATGGAGAATTATAAAGGCAAGAAGGCAAGAATACTGCCTCTCAGCGGTTTATGGCAGAGCTGCTATGACCAGAAGTACGAGCTTATCCGAGCATTATCTAATCCTAAGACTAACAAGATAATGTATGACAAAGGTTTCATAAAAGGACTTGTTGCTGCAGAACTGTTAAGGAACATGTGCTTGCAGAAGCTTAAACGCTACATCTTGTCTATGATACTTGTTGGAAGCGTGAGCAGGGGAACAATGCACGAGGACAGCGACGTTGACATCTCATTCGTCATAGACGATACTGATGTTAAGAAAATGAGCAGGCATGAAGTATTAGCTCGCTTGAGAAGAATGATTCATGGAATGGCAGCTCAGACAGGTTTCGAGTTTAATATTCAAGTATACTTGTTAACTGATTTCTGGCAGAATTTGAGAGACACTCATCCGGTAATCTTCAGCATGGTTCGTGACGGCATACCATTATATGATACTGGAATGTTCATACCATGGAGAACACTGCTTAAGATGGGAAAGCTTAGGCCAAGCCCTGAAGCAGTAGACCAGTTCTACAGGACTGGAAGATTACTAATCCAGGACATTAACAATAATATTAAGGAAATGGTTATTGAGAGAGTATTTCTTGCAATGTTTAACCCTGCGCAGGCTGCACTAATGCTTATAGGCGTGCCGCCGACTGACGCTATTAACACGCCAAAAGTTTTCAAGAAGCACTTCGTTAATGAGTTGAAGCTTATTGAGGAGAAGTACGCTGATTACTTGGAAGACATAATTAAATTAAGAAAAGGTGTTGAGTACGGCAAGATAAAAGAGATTAGTCCTGAAGAATTTGCTAAAGTTATGAAACAAGCGAATGATTTCCAGGACAGGATTGAGAAATTATTCACTGACATAAGGAATGACAATATAAAGAAGTCATTAGAAGAGTCAGAGAATAACTGCTTGGAAGCAGTTGTTAAAACACTTAAAGCTATGGGAGTTAAAGCCACAACTAAAGACGCTGTGGAATTAATGAAAGAGAAACTATTAGACACTGGATTAATAACTGGCGCTGATTACTACTTTATAAGCAAGAAGATAAAGAATGCAAAGATGGACTTTAAGAGGGACTTGCTTACAACTGAGGAAGCTTACACTATTGAGAAAGAGGCTAAAAGCTTCGTTAATATGATGGAGAACCTTGCCCAAATCTATGAATTAAAAGATACGGAGAGGAGCAAGATACACTTCAAGTACGGCAGCAAGAACGGGGAGATGTGGGTGCTCTGTGATGAAGTGTTCATAATTAAAGACTTGAAACAGCCTGAGAAGGAAGTTGTGCGCTCAAAGCTTAAGAGCAATGGAAGCTTCTCTGATTTGAAGATAAGCAACTTGAAAGAGTTGAATGATGCAAGGAAGAAGCCTGCCTGCAAAGACGTTGTTACAACAGTAAAAGCAGAAACTCTTGAAAGCGTTAAGAAGTACATTGGCGGCGATGTTGAATTCGTCTTTGCTTGAAGAAGACAACATCCTTCCCAATATTTTCTTCTTTTAATCCATTAAATTTTTTATTTAATTCACTTCTAACAATACTAATTTTTTTCTTGTCTAATACAGTGATTAATAACTCGCCGTCTTTTCTTAGAACTCTTTTAATCTCAATAACTGCTTTTCTAATATTATCAACGTCCTGAAGCGCGGTGAAAGAGAATACTGTATCAAAAGATTCTTTCCTGAAAGGAAGATTCTCTGCGCTGGCAAGCACGACTCTTAATTTTTTGCATTGTTTAAGCATTTTAATTGAAGAATCAACACCTATGACATTACGAATCTTTTTTGTAATAAAGCCCGTCCCGCAGCCGACATCAAGAGTTACTCCATTAAAATTAATCAAAGCCTTGCACTTCTCCCACTTCTTCAACTGCTCGTCTTCGTATAATTCATCATAACCTTCAGCAATGCTGTCGTAATAGTTCATAAAATCTTTAAACAAACGGCACGTATTTAATTATTATGCCTTACGAGTATTTAGAGAACGAAGCCACTGCAGACCTGGCAATCAGGGCAATAGGCATGGATTTAAGAGAAGCATTTGAAAACACAGCCCTTGCTCTTATTAATGCAATGTTTGACACTGACAAGGTTGAAGAGCAGGAGATTAAACTCGTAACCAGGGAAGCGAAGGATTTGAAGTCATTGCTTTACGATTTTCTTGAAGACGTTTTATACTTTCATGACGCTGAAGGATTAGTGTTTAAAACCGTCAGCGTTGAATCATTGAATGAAGAAGAGCCTGGAATAAAAGCAGTCTTTAAAGGTGAAGTGTTTAATCCTGAAAAGCATGAGGTTAAGAACAGCGTTAAGGCAATAACTTATTTCGGGATGAAGATAAAGAATACAAACAAAGGGGTTGAGATAGAATTAACTGTTGATTTATGATGAATTTAAAGAAGGTCAGCGATTTTGAGTGGAAGATGCCGAAGACAGGCAGCATGAGAGTTGATGGAATAGTTTACGCCAGCGAGGAATTGTTGAATGTAATCAGAAACGACCGCACTCTTGAACAATTGCAGAACATGGCATCACTCCCAGGCATTCAAAAACACGCAATCGCTTTGCCTGACGCTCACCAAGGCTACGGTTTCTGCATAGGAGGTGTTGCAGCATTAAGCACTAAAGAAGGAGGTATTAGTCCGGGAGGTGTAGGTTTTGACATCAACTGCGGGGTCAGGGTTTTAAAGACGAATCTTACACTGAAAGAAGTCAGCCCTAAGATTAAAGACTTGCTTGACTCTTTATTTAAAAAAATTCCAAGCGGTGTTGGGAGCGAAGGAGCTCTCAAGTTAAGCATAGATGAGTTAAAGGATTTGTTAGAGAAAGGGGTTAATTACTTGAAGCAGAAAGGGCTCGCAGTTGAAAATGATATTATTAACTGTGAAAATAACGGGTGCATGAAAGAAGCAAATGCTGAAAAAGTTAGTGAAAGAGCTCTTAACAGGGGCAAAGGACAGGTTGGAACATTAGGCAGCGGCAACCACTTTCTTGACATTCACGTAGTTGATGAAATAATAGATGAGAAGTTGTGCAAAAAGTTTGGCATCTTCAAGAACCAGGTGAATGCAATGATACACTGCGGGAGCAGGGGGCTCGGGCACCAGGTTGCGAGCGATTATGTTAGGAAGATAGAGAACACTTTTCCAAACATTGTGAACTCTTTGCCTGACAGGGAACTGGCTTACGCTCCTTCAAACTCTCAAGTAGCAATTGATTACTTCAGCGCTATGAGTGCGAGCGCTAATTACGCATGGGCTAACAGGCAGCTAATTATGAACAATGCCAGAGATTGTTTTATGAAAGTCTTTGACGGCTCAATAGAATCTCTTGGTTTAGAATTATTTTATGACGTGTGCCATAACATAGCAAAGATTGAAACCCATGAAGGTGTTGAGTGCTTTGTTCACAGGAAAGGCGCGACGAAGAGCTTCCCTGGAGACAAGGTTATTATTCCTGGAAGCATGGGCACTAATAGTTATCTTCTCGTCGGCGGTGACAACTCCATGTCTAAGACTTTCGGAAGCACTGCTCATGGCGCAGGCAGGGTTATGAGCAGGACAAAGGCGAAGAAGGAGATGACGCCGGAAAGTGTAATGAAAGAGATGTCAAGCAAGGGAATATTATTGAAGAGTTCAACAAGAATGGGCGCTGCTGAAGAGTCAGAGCATGCTTATAAGGACATTGAAGAAGTAATAAGAGTAAGCAAGAGTTTAGGTATTGCAAAACCCATCGCGAAGCTGAGACCAGTAGCAGTTATTAACGGTTAAATAGAGACGCAGGTTAACTGTTCGCTGTCCCACTCATTCAAAGTCTTGTCACTAATTGTTGATAATCCTATTATATCATCCATTGATTCAAGAAACGCTACAAAGGTATCACTATAAGTTTCATAGTCTGAGTTCTTTGCAAGAGCAAGAGGCACTCCTTCATTGTTCAAGCACAACTCGTACCTTAAGCTTGTAAGCTCTTCTCCAAAGAAACCGCTGTTTTTTAACTCGTTCGGAACCCTTATGTCAAAGAACATTGGAGCGCATTGTTCCCCGTTAATAGTCCAAACATCTTCCCTGTCGCTGTTAATAACGTAGCCATTATTGACGTAATAGTACAACTCGTCGTAATAGTTTAAAACACCCTGCGCCCAGAAATCATTAACATCAGTCATTGAGTAAACATCGCAAGAGCAGACGCTGCAGTCGCTGTAAATACCAAAATATAAAGTGTCTCCTTCTTTTCTGGAGATTATGTAACCGTCCGTTGTTATAAGCGAACAAACAGGTGCGCAGTTAAACGTGTTGAAGTAAATAGCAGAGGTGTAATAATCACTGCTTATCTTATAATACTCTCTTCCTGTTGAGTAAGTTATTGTTGAAGAAGTAGTGTTATAGTCAAAACTGTACTGCAGATACAAATTATTGATTGAATTAAATAATTGGTATCCCAAGCTTACAGACTCGTTAGCGTTGAAAGTAGTTGGGGCTTCAAGAGGAACATCAAGCAAAAATATGAAGACTGCGCCTATGCCAACCAATCCTATAAGGATTGTTGCAATAACAGCGATTCCAAACCCTCCAGCATCCTTTTTTATCTTTGAAGTGTCTTTCTTGAACAAGTTATAAGGGTCCCCGGATGCAGTTTTTACAGGTTTCACATCAGCATCGCTGATGTTCATTATCTTAATAACTTCGTAGTAAATATGCGGCTGCTTAGCCTTTAACAATCTCAGCTTCTCCTTGAACTTGTCAGGGTCAAAGATTTTAAGCTTGCTTAACTCCTCAACCGCTTCATCAACTTCCATTAATTAACTTAAAAGCGGTGCGGGATTTATAAAATCTTATATAAAAGCTTAAAAAAAGAAAAATCTTTTATGCAAGGACAATTATGAGTTCAGGATTAGAGGACATGTTCTACACGGGTGAAAACGTGAATGAGGAATTGTTTGAAATAGCTGTAATTGCAATGCTTAGAAAAGAGTATAATTACCAGACGATAAGCCGCAGATTAAAATTTTACAAGGATAACAAAATGTTTAAAGAGGCATTCAAAAACTTGGAATTCGTCTCAGCAGAGATTTGTTACAAAGTATTTAATTTTGTTAAGAACTACCTTAATGAAGGCATTCTAAAAGGAGATTTTAACAAACACTATTTTTCAAGCAGTGAAGGTTTAGAGGCGAACAGGAAGCGTTTACTGCAAGCCTCAACAGTTTATCCTGAATTCGTTACAAAACTATTTGATGACATTCATCTTAATATTGAAGGAATGGCATTGATTAATTACAAAGCATGCGACGGCACAGAATCCCACTGCTACCTGCCTGAAGACAAGGTTAAAGACATTATGGACATAGTGAAAGACTTAAAGTAGTAAGCTTTATAAACTAATCCTTTCTATTTAATTCTGTTCCAGTACGACACAAATTTGACTACGTGTTCTGTCTGCAAGAGGATAATAAAGGTTTTAAAGGTCGTATATTTAGGTAAAAAAGAATGGGTCACGTAATAGGAGACAAGGACAGCCCAAGAAGAGGCAGTATGCAGTTCTGGCCAAGGTCCAGGGCGAAAAGAGCTTATCCTAGTATTACAAACGCTCCTGAGTTATCCGAGACTCTGCTTACAAGTTTTTCAGGATACAAGGTCGGCATGACTCACATAACTGTTATAGACAACCTGAAGAACTCACCATCAAAAGGGCAGGAGATAACGGTTCCAGTAACAGTCATCGAGTGCCCGCCTTTAACAGTCTTTTCTTTACGCTTTTATTCAAAAAATTCAAATGGTCTTTCAATTCTTTCACACGTTAATTCTGATTCTTATGACAAAGAGCTTAACCGCAAACTAGTATTGAAAGGCAAGAAGGCTAAGGAGAAGGATAAGAAGAAACCAGCAAATAAGGAAGACGTACTAAAAATGGCAGATAATATTGAAAGAATTACTGCAGTTGTTCACACTCACCCTAAACTAACGAGTTTGGGAAAGAAGAAGCCTGAAGTTATGGAAGTAATAATCAGCGGAGACATTAAGGAAGCTATAAATAAAGGCTTTGAATTATTAGGCAAGCAAGTAAGTGTTAATGATGTCTTTAAAGAAGGAGAGCAGATAGATACTTTCTCAGTAACTAAAGGAAAAGGATTCCAAGGCAGTGTTAAAAGATTCGGCGTTAAGATTGGAAGACACAAAGCAGAGAAGGTTAAGAGAAAAGCAATGACTCTTGGAGCATGGAGTCCGAGAAAGGTTGATCACAGGGTTCCACAGCACGGCCAAATGGGTTACCAAGTAAGGTGCGATTATAACAAGTGGCTTATGAAAATAGTTGAACCTGAAAAAGTAAATGTTAAGGGAGGATTCATTAACTATGGAGAGCCGAAGAATACAGTTTTATTAATAAAAGGCAGTATTCCTGGCCCTAAGAAGAGGCTTATAAGATTAAGGAAGAGCATTAGGCCGAACAAGGTGCTGCCTAAACAAGTGCCGGAACTAATATATTTATCAATTAGTTCAAAACAAGGATGAGGATATGATATGAAAGCAGATGTTTTTAACGCAAAAGGGGAAAAGACAGGCAAGGTAGATTTGCCTAAACAGTTCAGCGAAGCTTACAGGCCAATAATCATAACCCGCGCATTCAATGCTAATATTTCAAACAATTACCAGCATCATGGAACAGACCCTGAGGCTGGAATGAGAAAGGTTACAGAGTTGTCAAAGAGGAGAAGAAAGTACAGGGGAGTATACGGTGCTGGCAGAAGCAGGGTTCCTAAAAAAATTATAAGCAGAAGAGGAACTCATTTTAACTTCGTTGGAGAAAAAGCGCCTCACACGAGGAAGGGTAGGATTGCTCATCCTCCAAAAACAGCTGTAATATTTGAAGAAAAGATTAATACTAAAGAGAGATTGCTCGCAATAAGAAGCGCTATTTCAGCAACTACTAACAAGGATTTAGTAATTGAAAGAAACCACTCTATTGAGAACGTTAGTATTCCATTAGTCATTGAAAAAGCTCAGGACTTGAAAAAGACGAATGATGTTAAGAAATTATTAGAAAAGATTGGGTTAAAAGAAGAGCTTGAAAGAGTTAGTGAGAAGAAGATAAGGGCAGGAAAGGGGAAGATGAGAGGAAGAAAATACAAGACTAAGAAAGGGCCTTTATTCGTTGTTGAAAAAGACTGTTCATTACTGAAAGCAGCTAAGGGATTGCAGGGTGTTGAAACAATACCTGTAAAGAACTTGAACGTTACAATATTAGCTCCTGGCGGAGTTCCTGGAAGATTAACAGTATGGACATCTGAAGCCTTGAACTTGATGAATGAGGAAAAACTATTCACGGGTGAAAAGAAATGAAGAACTATAATGTTTTAATACACCCTTTAACAACAGAGAAGAGCGTTCGATTAATGGAGAGCGAGAACAAACTAGTCTTCGTTGTAAGAAACTCGGCTGACAAGAAACTGGTTAAGGAAGCTGTTGAGTCAATGTTTGCAGTGAAGGTTGATAAGGTTAATATTCAAAACAGGATGGGCAGGAAGATAGCATTCGTTCTGCTGCACCATGATTTCAACGCTATGGATATAGCAACACAGTTAGGTATAATATGAATGAGATGAGATAAATGCCAAAGAGATTACCGCAGCAAAGGAGAGGAAAGGGAGGTTCTGTATTCAGAAGCCCCGGGCACAGGTTTAAGGGAGCCACGGCTATAAGAAAATACGACCACGTTGAAAAGAACGGAGTCTTAAACGGTGTGGTAAAAGACATATACCATGATCCTGGCAAGGATTCACCAATGCTATTAGTTCACTATGAGAATAATGAGATTATGAGTTACCCTGCACCGTTAGGTATTAAGGTTGGCGACAAGGTTCAGAGCGGGGCAAAGGCAGAACCTAACCTTGGAACTATTATGCCTTTATCAAGTATTCCTGAAGGTACGATTATTTACTGCATTGAGAACAAGCCCGGGAGCGGGGCTAAGTTTGTTAGAACAAGCGGAGCAACTGCCAGAGTAATAGCTCATGACCCAAAAGGTGTTATTGTTCAAATGCCAAGCAGGAGAAACATCATATTCAAGCCTGATTGCAGGGCAGTTATTGGAAGAATTGCAGGAGGAGGAAGGAAGGAAAAACCTTTTGTTAAAGCAGTTAATAAGAGAAGAGCTAGGCAGGCGAGAGGGAAGAAGCATTCAAAGGTTACTGCTTCAACCAGGAACGCTATTGATCACCCTCATGGTGGTGGCGGTGCGAGAAATAAGAAGAACAAGTCTGTCAGCAGAAGAGCACCTCCAGGAGCAAAGGTTGGTTCCATATCTCCAAAAAGGACTGGAAGAAAGAGAGGTAAGAAGTAATGAGTGAAGAAGAGTCAAAAAAGAGAGTATATTATTACAAAGGCAAAACGCTTGAACAATTGCAAGCATTAACAGATGAGGAGTTGTTAAAGATTATAGGAGCAAGAGCCAGGAGAAGCCTTAAGAGGGGATTAACCAAGGCGCAGAAGGATTTAATGGCTAAGGTTAACAAGTCTTACGAGATGGTGAAGAACGGCAAGAACCAGGTGAAGATTAAGACTCAAAGCAGGGATGCTATTATATTTCCTAAAATGGTAGGATTAAAGATAGAAGTTCATAACGGAAAAATATTCGAACCTGTTCAGATAAAACAGGAAATGATAGGGCAGTACTTGGGAGAGTTCGTTCTCACAAGAAAGAAGGTTGCCCACGCAAGCAGCGGTAGCGGCGGAAAAGGAAAAGAGAGTGTTAGTTTAAAGTGATATTATGAAAGAAGTTAAACAAAGCGAGGCAATAGCGAACGTGTCAATCCCAGTGTCAACAAAGTATACTATAAATGTTGGCAGGTGGATTAGAGGAAACAATGTTGATAAAGCTATTGCTAAGCTTGAAAAAGTAGCTAAGAAGGAAGTGCCTCTTCCAATGGTTACTCACAAGAAAGACGTTTCGCACAAGAAGGGAATAGCTGCGGGAAGATTCCCTGTAAACGTGGCAGAACATGTTATTAAAGCGTTAAAGCTCGTTAAGTCTAATGCTAAACACAAGGGTTTGGATGAGAATAAACTCTTGATTAACGAATTCATACCTAACGCTGTTTTCAGCAAGAACCAGAAGTCAAAGTATAAAAGAGGCAGGCAGACTTATTTGAAGATAGGAGTAGTGGTGGAGAAATGATTGAAAGAAAATTCATTAAAGAGAAGATAAATGATTACAGGATACAAGAGTACTTGTTAAGCGTTTTCAAGAACAGCAGTTACTCTCATACTATTATTCAGAAAACTCCTTTAGGTGAGAAGATAATAATATTCAGTTCAAAGCCTGGATTAGTAGTTGGAAGAGGAGGAAGCAATATTAAGAGCGTTGTTGAGGATTTGAAGACTAAGTTCAGCATGCAAAGCCCTCAAATAGAAGTTCAAGAGATTAACGAGCCAGACCTTGACCCTTCAATAGTTGCTGAGAACATAGCAGACATGCTTGTAAGGATGGGAACGAGCAGATTCAAATTCATAGGGCACAGAATTATTCAAAAAGTAATAGACTCAGGAGCGATAGGCGCTGAGATTATTATAAGCGGTAAAGTGCCTTCAAAGAGAGCAAAGACATGGAAGTTCACAATGGGTTATTTGCCTAAATCAGGAGACCCTGCGAACACTCTAGTATTAAAAGGCTACAGGTTAGCGCAGTTAAAACCCGGCGTTATTGGAGTAACAGTTAAAATACTGCCTCCAAATAGTGTAATGCCTGACAGTATCATAATCACTGGTGAAATAAAGGTTCAGGAAGTTAAACAGGAACCGGAAAAGCTGGAGGAGAAGGAGTCTTCAAAACCAGCTGAGAAGAAAGAGGAGAAAACTGAACCTAAGAAGGAGACTAAGAAGAAAACTCCGGCAGAGAAGAAGTCTCCTGCTAAGAAAAAACCAGTTAAAGAGGAGAAGAAGTAATGGCAGTTATCCGCTTGAAAGAGTTGAAGGAGTTAAGCAATGAGAAGCTTGAAGAGAAAATGGTAGAGTTCAAAAAGGAATTGATGAAGGCAAGAACTCAGATGTCAAGCAAGCAGAACCCTGACAAGCCAGGAAAGGTTAAGGAGTTAAAGCGGGCAATTGCTAGAATTAAAACCCTACAAAGTATAAGAGGTGGTAAGTAAATTTATGGACGTTTGTCAAAAATGTGGTTTGCCTAAAGACTTATGCGTCTGCGAATCCATAGCGCGAGAACAGCAAAAAATAGTCATAAGCGACGTGAAAAGGAAGTACAAAAAGCACGTGACTATAATTGAAGGCTTGGATGAGAAACAGATTGATGTGAAAGGTTTAACAAAACTTTTCAAGCAGAAACTTGCTTGCGGTGGAACGGCTAAGGAAGGAATGATTGAACTGCAAGGACAACACGCGAAGAAGGCAAAAGAGATACTCGTCAAGGAAGGATTTCCGGAAGAAAGTATTGAAGTCAAATGATAACGAAAAAAAACTTGGTCAATCATGAACTCATCGGATTAAACGTTGAAACGGGAAAGATGAAGGGTTTAATTGTTGACGAGACTAAGAACACGTTCATAATATTGAAGGACGATAAGGAGAAGATTATCCCAAAACAAGGCAGCGTTTTCCTTTTCAGAATAAAAGATGAGAAGGTCTTGTTAAAAGGGGATGACGTCCTGCAAAGACCCTATGAGAGGTTAAAAAAGAGTTATAAGGTGAAAGATAAATGGCAAGAAATGTTGGAATAAAAGGAATTGAAGCGCCTAAAGAGGCATGTACTGATAAGAACTGTCCTTTTCATGGAACATTAAGCGTTCGCGGAAGATTATTCAGGGGAAGAGTTATTAGTGATAAGATGAACAAAGGGGTTATTATCGAGTTTAAGAGAATATACAAGATTCCCAAGTATGAAAGGTTTGCTAAGAAGAAGACAAAGGTAAGAGCTCATAATCCTGACTGTATTAAGGCAAGAAATGGTGATTTCGTAACAATAATGGAGACGAGGCCTATATCAAAGACTAAGAGCTTCGTTGTATTAAGCAAGGAAGTGGTGAATGAATGAAGGCAGTAAAGGCGAACGTTACGAGAGGACTTGATATTGGAGCAAAGATGACTGCTGCGGATAACAGCGGCGCTAAGATAGTTGAACTAGTATCTGTTAAGTTAGGAAAAGCAGTTAAGAAGAGGAGGCAGAGTGCAGGAATAGGTGATGTTGTTACAGTAAGCGTTAAGACAGGAGTGCAATCAATGAGGAAGAAGATTGCAAACGCGGTAATAATAAGACAGAAAATGCCTTACATGAGAAGCGACGGCACTAGGATAAAGTTTGAGGACAACGCGTGCGTAATACTTAAATCATTGGAAGGAGACCCTAAGGGAAGCGTTATTAAGGGAGCTGTTGCAAGAGAAGTAGTTGACAGGTTCCCAAAGATAGGAAAGATAAGCAGTATAGTGGTATAATATGAAAAAGAGTTTCAGCAAATCATGGAATAAGAGCGTGCAACCACGCAAGCAGAGAAAATACGCAGTTAATGCTCCGCTTCACGTTAAGCAGAATATTATGAAATGCAATTTAAGCAAGGAGTTAAGGAAGCATTACAAGGTCAGAAGCGTTCGAGCAAGAAAAGGCGACAAGGTTAAGATTATGAGGGGACAATTCAAAGGCAAAGAGGCAAAGATTGAAAAAGTTGACAGGAGGAATTATAAACTATTACTTGAAGGAGTAAAATTAGAGAAGAAAGACGGAACAAAAGTTGATTTCAAAATACACTATTCAAACGTTCAATTAATAGAATTAGACTTGAGCGACAAGAAGAGATTCAAGACTAAAAAAACGGAGAAGGTGAAATAAATATGCATTTAAAGAGAGTAAACACGCCAAAGAGATGGAATTTAGCAAAGAAGACGAACACATTCGTAGCAAGGCCTTCACCAGGGCCTCACAAGAAGGACTTCAGCATTCCATTAATAGTCTTGTTAAGAGACCATTTAGGTTTGGTTAATGATTTGAAAGAGTGCAAGAGAATAGTTAATAATAAACTAGTTCTTGTAGACAACTCTGTTGTTAAGGATGTTAAATACCCTGTTGGATTATTTGATACAATCTCAATACCAAGCAACAAGATATATTACAGGGCAGTTCTGGACTATAAGGGAGGAATAATTCCATTAAACATTGATGCTAAAGAAGCAGGATTGAAATTATTCAGTATTTTAAACAAGAAGAGGATGAAGAAAGGGATTATTCAACTAAACTGTTCAAGCAGCAGGAACATAATAGTTAAGAAGGATTCTTACAAGACAGGGGATTCTATATTATTGGATTTGACAACTAAGAAGATAGTTAAGCACTTGCCGGCGAAGAAGGATTCAACGGTTCTCGTAATGCACGGTAAACACGCCGGAGAATTAGCAGTTATTCAAGGATTCAAAGATTTTGCAAGCGTGAGCAAAGACAGAGTAATACTGAAGAATGACAAAGGAACTGTTTATGAAACCATGAAGACTTACGTCTTTGTTGTGGGAGAAAAGGACAGTGAAATAAAGGTTAGAGAAGTGGTTAAGAAATGAACAAGATGAGAGATTTAAAGATAAGCAAGCTCACAATGAATATTGGAGTTGGAGAGCCGGGAGATAAGTTAGAGAAAGCCTTTGAACTGCTTAAAACAGTTACTGGAGCAAATCCTGTTAAGACTAAATCAAACAAGAGAATTCCAAAATTCAACGTTAGACCAGGCATAGAGCTTGGAGTAAAGGTTACTTTGAGGAAGAATTTTGAAGAATTATTGAAGAGATTATTATTAGCTAAAGAGTATAACCTGAAAGATTCCAGCTTTGACGATTACGGCAACATAAGCTTTGGTATTGACGAGTACGTTCACGTTCCAGGATTAAAGTATGATCCTAAGATTCCAATGTTCGGTTTCAATGTCACACTCACGCTTTCAAGAGCAGGTTACAGGATAAAAGACAGAAGGTTAAACACTGCAAAGATTCCAAGAAGGCATATTATTAATAAGGAAGAAGCCATAGATTTTATGAAAAATAAGTACGGAGTGAAGATAGTATGACTGCAAAAGACTGGAAGAAATCATTCAAACAAGTAGCTCATAAGAAGGCTGAAAGCACAAGGCAATTAAAATTCAACAAGCCTGTTGAGAAGAAGTACGGCAGAGGAAGAAGAGTGTGTTCAATCTGCGGCAGAAGAGGAGCACTAATAAGGAGGTATGAATTGAACGTTTGCAGGCAGTGTTTCAAAGACATTGCAAACGGCATAGGGTTCAAGAAGTTTTAAAAGGTGATATTATGAGACATGATTTACTGGCAGACGCGTTGTCAAGCATGACTAACGCTTTAAAGAATGGAAAAAAGGAGTGCTTGATTAAACCAACATCTAAACTTGTTAATAAAGTAATAGAATTATTCAAAAGGGAAGGTTATATTGAAAACTTCCAAGTCGTTGCGGATAATAGGGGAGGAAGTATTAAGATTTTATTCAACGGCAACATGAACCAGGCAATGGCAATTAAACCAAGATTCTCAGCAAAGAAGGATGAGATTGAAAAGTTTGAGAAGAGGTACTTGCCTGCGAGAGAATTAGGATGCTTGATAGTATCAACCCCGAAGGGTTTAGTAACCCATCAAGAGTTGAAAGAGCAGGGAACAGGAGGTAAATTAATAGCTTACGTTTACTAAAGAGTGATTCATTATGGAAAAAACTATACCCGTGTTGAAGCAAGTAACAGTGAAGAGAGAAGGCAAAGAACTAGTTTTTACTAAAGACGGCAAAGAGAACAGGAGGCAAATATTCCACCCTTTAATAGATGTTATAATAACACCTGAGAGTATAACATTAAAGGCCAAGAAGGAAAACAGGAACGTTAAGAAGTTAATGAACACTTACGCTTCACACATTAATAACTTAATGAGAGGATTAATCAAGCCGTTCGTTTACCAATTGAAGATTGCAGGCTCGCATTTCCCAATAACTGTCAAGCAGGAAGGTAAGAATATTTTAATAAGCAACTACTTAGGTGAGAAGGTTCCAAGAAAATGCAAGATAGTTGGAAACGCTAATGTTAAGGTAGCAGGAGATATTATAACCGTTGAATCAACTAATAAAGAGCACGCAGGAATGACTGCAGGCATTATTGAAAAGACAGGACAGATAAGAATTCATGACAGGAGAATATTCCAGGATGGTATTTATTTAATTAAAAAGGCAGGTAATGATAATGAGTGATTTATTAAGCATTAAAAATTTGATGAAAAAGAAGAGACCCGTTATTAGAAGGGTTGAGAAGCACAGGAAGAAAGCTTTGCCTGATAATTGGAGGAAGCCTAAAGGCCACCATTCAAAGATTAGAAGAAAGAAGAGGTGGGAGATGAAAATGCCATTAGTAGGAAGAAGCACTCCTGTTAGTTTGAAAAACTTTGATAAAAAGGGCAGGAAGATAGTTATGATTTCAACAGTTGATGATTTGAAACTATTAAGCAAAGACTCAGTAGGTATTGTAAGCGGAAAATTAGGTTTGAAAAAGAAGAGCATTATTGCTGAGGCTGCAAAAGGCAAAAACTATAACTTCATAAACTTCAAAGTTGAAGAAGTCTTGAAGAAAGCAGCTGAGAAGACTGCAAAGAAGGAGAAAACAATTGTTAAGAAAGAGGTTGTGAAGAAGGAGAAGGTTGAAGAAAAACCAGAGAAGCCAGCCAAGAAGCCTGAAAAGCCAGCCAAGAAGCCTGCAAAACCAGTTAAGGGTGGGAAGAAATGAATCAGAGAAAACAGAAAGAATTGATTGCAAGAACTGCCAAGGTTGGAAAGAGCAGGGTTAAGTTAAATCCTGAAAAATCAGATGATATTAAGGAAGCTATTACTCGAGCTGATTTAAGAAGCGTTATTGGAACATCAATAATTATTAAAAATAAAAAAGGAGTTAGTAGAGCAAGAGCTCGCGTAAGAAAAGAGCAGCAGAAGAAAGGAAGAAGAAAAGGGCCTGGAAGCAAGAAAGGAGCGAAATATTCAAGAATTTCAAAGAAGCAGTTATGGATGAACAGGGTAAGGGTTCAGAGAAGATTCTTATCCGAGCTTAAAGAGAAAGAGAAGATAGATTCGAAACAGTACAGGAGTTTGTACAGGATGATTACAGGAGGATTCTTCAGAAGCAAGAATCACTTGAAATTGTACATATCAAAGATGGAGAAGTAATATTATGGCAACAGGACCAAGGTATTCAGTAAAGTATAAGAGGAAGAGATTGAACAAGACCAATTATAAGAAGAGGTTGGCGCTTTTGAAGAGCGATAAGCCTAGACTTGTTGTTAGAAGAACAAACAAGAGAGTAATAGTTCAATTAATAAGCTTCAAACCAGAAGGGGATAAGACAATAATCACTGTAACAAACCAGACCCTTGCAAAGCACGGTTGGAAGAATGCTTCAAACAATCTGCCTTCATCATACTTGACGGGTTACTTGGCAGGCAAACTAGCATTGAAGAACAAGATAAAAGAAGCAGTATTTGATACGGGTTTGAACATCAGTTCTGCTGGAAACAATTTATACGCAGTTCTTGCTGGAGCAGTAGAGTCAGGATTAAAAATACCTCATGATGCTAAAGTATTCCCTTCACCTGAGAGGATGAAAGGAACTCATATTAAAGGATTTGACAGTAAGATTATTGAAACAGTAAAGAAGAGTATTGAAAAGGTGTGAGATTATGAGAGAAAGAGAAATTGAAAAAACGGAAGAGGAATGGATTCCTAAGACTAGGCTTGGAAGAATGGTTAAATCAGGAGAAGTAACCAGTATAGAACAGATTCTTGACAAGAACCTTGTTATCAGGGAGCCTCAGATTACTGAAACTCTTATTCCTAACTTAACTGTTGACTTATTGCTTGTAGGACAGGCTAAAGGAAAATTCGGAGGAGGGCAGAGAAGAGCTTTCAGAGTCACTCAGAAGAAGACAAGGGATGGCAACAGGCCAAAGTTCTTATCAATGGCGATTGTTGGAAACCAGGATGGTATTATTGGAGTAGGCACTGGACACGCTCGCGAAACAGTTCCTGCAAGAAACAAGTCAATAATTAATTCCAAGATGAACATATTTAAGATAAAGAGGGGCTGCGGTAGCTGGGAGTGCGGTTGCGGAGAACCTCATACTATACCTTTCACAGTATCAGGAAAGTGTTCAAGTGTTACTATAACATTATACCCTGCACCTAAAGGTATTGGTTTATGCGTTAATGACGAGTGCAAGAAGATATTGAAGCTTGCAGGAATTAAAGACGTTTGGAGCACTACGAGCGGGCAGACTTGTTCAAGAATGAATCTTATAAGAGCTTGCATGAATGCTTTAAGGAGTTTGAACAAGTTCCATTTAAACCCAAAATATGCTACTAATGTCAGTATTGTAGACGGGGGTAACAAGTGATGAATGCGATTATTAGGGTAAGAGGAAGGATAGGTATAAAAAAACAGGTAAAGGATACCTTCCAAATGCTAAGGTTGGACAAGTCGCAATCTTGCACACTGCTTCCGGAGTCACCTATTTATAATGGTATGATAGAAAAGGTTAAGGATTATGCAATGTACGGTCCAATCAGTGAAGCAGTATTGAAGGAGTTGTTATTGAAGAGAGTTGTTAGAAAGGATAAGAAACCCGTTGATGCTAAACTCGTTGATAAGATAATTTCAACACTGAAATCTGGAAAATTATTAAAGGATGTCAGTGAAATAGTTCCAGTATTAAGGCTTCATCCTCCAGTTAAGGGGTTAAGAAAAGGTGGAATAAAGAATACAGTAAAACAAGGCGGAGATTTAGGATTTCACGAATCAATGGATGATTTAATTAAGAGGATGATGTGATTATGGTAGTCAAGCACGCTAAGAAGAACAGGAAGAAGATGGGTTATAACATGAGGCAGGGCTTGAGAAGAAGAGGCTCCGGCAACAGAGGAGGTGTTGGAGCTGCAGGGCACGGCAAGAGGTGCAAGCAGAAGAAGCACCAGTTCATGAAGGACGGGCAGATAGATTATGGCAAGCACGGATTCCATTCAAAAAGCCAACCTGTTGAAGGAATCAGCATTGGATTATTATGCGAGAAGGCAGTTAAGAGTGCTGAAAAGAAAGGAAGCAAATACTTAATTAATGCTAAAGGCATGAAGGTTCTTGGTTCAGGAACAGTTAATATTCCAATAATATTATCAAACTATTGCGGGGTTACTAAGAAGGCAGAAGAGAAGATAGTTAAAGCTGGTGGGGAAGTTGTTGCAAAATGAGCTGGACAGATTACTTGAAAATTTTACCAGAAGTAAAAAAGCCTGAAAAAAAACTCGGATTTAATGAAAAACTAAAATGGACAGTTATAGTATTATTCTTATACTTCTTGTTAAGTGTTATACCTTTATACGGTTTGGACCCTAATTATGTCAGCCAGTTCGAAGCGTTAAGCGTATTATTAGCAGCAAAGCTTGGTTCTCTTATCAGCTTAGGTATTGGACCAATAGTAAGCGGAAGCATAATACTGCAATTGTTAAGCGGGGCAGGAGTATTGAACCTTGACACTCAGTCTAAAGAGGGAAGGGAGAAGTACCAATTAATTCAGAAAGCAGTAAGCATAGGATTCATAATCTTCATGAATACAATGTACGTTTTATCAGGAGCTATCCCCCCAGCACAAGGCTCTATCATAAACATTTTAGTCTTAATTCTTCAATTAATCTTCGGCGGATTATTATTAATGCTTTTTGATGAAATTTGCAGCAAGTGGGGTTTCGGAAGCGGAATCTCATTATTCATAGCAGCAGGTGTAAGCCAGCAAGTATTCGTAACAGCTTTAAGTCCTTTAATTAATGACGCTACTGGTTACTTCGTTGGTTACATGCCTTTAATCTTCCAGTTATTGTTCGAAGGACAGCCTGCACTAATAGTCTGGCCTTTGATAAGTATAATAGCAACGGTTGGAGTTTTCATGCTTGTAGTTTTCGCGCAGAGCATAAAAGTTAACATACCATTAACTATGGGAAGAGTGAGAGGTTATAATATTAAATGGCCTATTAAGTTCTTCTACACCAGCAATATCCCAGTCATATTCACAGCGAGCCTTATTGCAATGATTCAAATGGCAGGAATGTTCTTGTTCAATGCAGGATTTCCCTTATTAGGAACATTCGCGGGGCAGCAGCCAATATCAGGACTCGCTTACTGGCTTCAGTTCCCCAGCATTCAAGACTTATGGGTTCAAGGATTTTTTAATTTCATACCTCAACTAATAGTTTACCCTTTATTCATGATTCTTGGAAGCATAGGTTTCAGCTTGTTATGGGTTCAGGTTGGTGGACAAGACCCTGCAAGTGTAGCAACCCAAATATATGATTCAGGTTTAAGCATTCCAGGATTCAGAAGAGATAAGAGGATTCTTGAAAGAGTGCTCGCGAGGTATATTAATCCATTAACAGTATTAGGCGCAGCCACGGTTGGTATACTTGCAGTAATAGCAGACTTGTTCAGCGCTTTAAGCAGGGGAACAGGTATCCTGCTTACGGTTATGATAATTTACGGAATCTATGAGAATATTTCAAGAACTGGAATGGATGATGCCAGCCCTGTGGTCAAGAAGATGTTCGGGGCTTTATAATCATGAGTGATTACTTGTTTGGAATAACATGGCTGACCCCATTAGTTTTTACAATAATAGTCTCAGTTCTTACAAGCACTTTATCGCAATTATCCTTTGCTTTCTTCACAGACAAGGATTTATTGAACAACAGCAGGAATGAGATGAAGAAAATGCAGAAAGACTTGACGAAGATGAGCCCGGAGAGCAAGGATTACATTGATTTGCAGAACAAGCTTTTAGACTTGAACATGCAGTTAATGACTCATAGCATGAAGCCGACACTTGTTACTATGATTCCTTTCCTTTTAATATTCATGTACGCCAAGAGTGTTGTTCCAGTAGACCAGCCTTTAATAAGCCTGCCTTTCAGTCTTCCATTAATAGGAGAGAGTTTCGAATTCTTCGGAACTTATTTCATAACGAGCATTATATTCTCAAGCTTTTTGAGAAAGATATTGAGACGTTAAGTTTTTAATATAGTGTATGATTGGGTGATAATAATATGACAATGAAAAAAAGCGACAGGACTAGCAAGAAGAGAAAATATACTACTCCTGGAGGGGTTGTAAAGACTGCTTATAGTAAGAAGAAGAATGTTAAGCTTAAGTGCAGCGGCTGCGGCAAAGAATTGTCAGGAATTCCAACAAGTCTTAGAGGCAAGAGCAAGAGTGAGAAGGTGCCTAACAGGCCTTATGCGGGAATATATTGCAGCAATTGCATGAGAAGCAAGATTAAAGAGGATATTAGAAGTAAGGAGGTTTTGAAATGATTGAAGTTGGAAGATTATGCTACAAGATAGCAGGAAGGGAAGCAGGAAAGCCTTGCATTATAATAGACGTAATTGATGATAAATACGTTTTAATTGACGGTTTGGTCAGGAGAAAGAGATGCAACGTTACCCATTTAGAGTTCACACCTTTAGTGTTAAAGGTTGGTAAGAAGGCTTCAACACCTGATGTTCAGAAGGCATTAATAGAAAATCACGTAATAACTGAGGTTCCTAAGAAAGGAGAGAAGAAACAGCCTAAACTTAAACCTGTTAAGCAGAAGATAGTTCATCCTAAGAAAGAGGAAGCAAAGAAGGAAGCTAAACCCGCTGCTAAAAAAATTGAGAAGAAAGAGGCAAAGAAACCAGCAGTGAAGAAAGCAAGTGTTAAGAAGAGTCCAGCAAAGAAGAAAGCACCGGCCAAGAAGAAAGAGGCAAAGAAACCAGCTGGCAAGAAAGCAGGCAAGAAAAAGTAATTAAATACTCTTTTTCTATTATTTTTTTAATAATGGACCCTGAATTACTCAGCGAGCTTAAGGATTTGAAGAAGAAGAACCCAATGGGTTTTTTAACAAAGATAGCAACTTATCAGAAGAAAGATCCTGTATTGTATCAGGAGATTCTGGAACATTTTAAAGTAACAGAGATGAAGGACGCTCCTCCTGACTTGATGCGGGCAGGTGATAAGCCAGGCCCTTTAAACATTGCACCTCAAGAGATGAGCAGTAATTCAATAATTAAGAACGATTTAAACTTTGACTGGGGATTAATAGCTGTAATCTTAGGACTTTTCTTGTTAATAACAGTATTTATAATACTCTTCATGATAAGTTAATAATATGAGCGTATTACCCTTTGAAAAAAGAAATTTTAAACGCTTGATTAGGTATTCTACTGAGACTAATCCAGATTTTGGGAAGAAACCAAAGGATAGAAGTATTATTGAATTGTTAAACTTTGGGGTAATAAATCTTGACAAGCCTAGCGGGCCAACCAGCCACGAGGTTGCAGATACTGTAAAGAAATTGTTTAAAGCATCTGCTTGCGGGCATGGAGGCACGCTTGACCCGAGAGTAACAGGAGTTTTGCCTATTGGTTTGAACAAGGCTACGCGCTTATTGCAAGTGTTTCTTGAAGGAGGAAAGGAATACGTTTGCGAGATGAAGCTGCACAAAGAAATTGATAAGAAATCTTTGCTCAAAGCTTTCAAACAATTCACTGGAAAGATTAAACAATTGCCTCCTATTAAGAGCAGTGTTAAGAGAGTGTTAAGGCAGAGGGAAGTTTATTATATTAATCTCTTAGAGTTTAATGATAGAACCGTATTGTTCAGGGTTGGGTGCGAGGCAGGGACTTATATAAGAAAACTCTGCACTGACATCGGCGACTACTTGAAGGTTAAGGCTCACATGCAGGAGTTGAGAAGAACAAAGGCAGCTTGCTTCAAAGAGAATGACAGCGTCTCACTCTTTGACGTTCAGGACGCGTTAACACTTTTTGAGGAGAAAAGTGATGAATCTCTTCTTAGAAGGGTTGTTAAACCTGCTGAGACTGCAACTCTTCACTTGAAGAATATTACTGCAAGCGACGGCGGAACAGCAGCAGTAGCTTACGGTGCTCCATTAATGCTTCCTGGCGTGGTAGAATTAGACAGTGATATTAGAAAAGATGACCTTGTTTCAATCACTACTTTAAAGGGTGAACTCGTTGCTTTAGGTAAGGCATTAATGACTAGTTCTGAAATGGTTAAGGAGAGCAAGGGTTTAGCTGTTGACACGATTAAGGTATTCATGGAGCCTGACACGTATCCTAGGAGTTGGAAGGAATGAGTTTCGAGCACTATTATACTGAGAAGCCTGAGAGCGCGTTAAGGTATTATAATATTAATTCAACACTTAGAGGGTACAAGTTAGAGCTTGAGACTAGCACTGGAGTTTTCAGTCCTAAAAAGGTTGACAAGGCAACCAGGTTATTGGTTAATAATATGATAGTTAACAGGGGTGAGAGTTTTCTTGACCTCGGGTGCGGTTATGGAGTAATAGGAATCGTTGCTGCAAAACTCGGCGCTAAGGTTGTAATGGTTGACATTAACGAGCGCGCGTTAATGCTTGCCAGGAATAATGTCAAGAAGAACCATGTTAGTGCTGAAATTATTAAATCAAACAGTTTCAGTAATGTCAAGGGCTTCTTTGACAACGTAGCAGTTAATCCTCCAATCGCTGCAGGCATGAAGGTATGCACTGATATGATTACTTCTTCTTACGAGCACTTGAACAAGGAAGGTGTTTTACAGTTAGTCGCGCGCCATAACAAGGGAGGCAGCAGGTTGGAAGCTTACATGCTTGAAGTCTTCGGTAATGTTAAGACTATTGCAAAGAATGCTGGTTTCAAGGTTTACGTTTCAGGGAAAAATTAATTAAACAGTGTTAGCATAATAATTTTCATGGATGATGAACTTCTTAAGTTACTGGCATGCCCTGATTGCAGGAAAAGTTTGAAATTGTTTAAGGATTCTCTTAAGTGCACTGGGTGCAATAGGGTTTTTAAGATAAAAGAAGGAATACCGTTACTACTCCCGAAGAGTAAACAATAATTTTATAAATGAAAATATTTGAGTTTTTAAGTAAATTGGTGGGGAGTATAGAGGAGTAATATTATGAGTTTAGAGCATTACATAGGTCCGAGTACGAGTGAGATATTAAACGTTCCATTAGAAGACGTAGAAACATATAATTATAGTTCTATCTTAAGGGATAGGAGTTTCCAAGTTAACGGCAGTCAAGTAATAGGTTACTTTGACGAGACGGGTTCTTGGAACGCGGTAAGCAACGGCGCGTCCGCGCCGACACAATGGTATAATAGCACTAAGTTCTGCGACGACTATCTCGCTTATAATAATGGCGCGGATATTAACGCGAATAATGAAACGGTTTTTTCAGAGCCGAATGTTCCAATAGGGTGGGGTATTCTAAACTATGCTCTTGGATTTATGGGCCCGTTTGGTTTAATAACAGGACATCGTATTTACGAAACAAATAAAACCGCAGGTGCAATATTAGCAGTCGCAGGTTTGGGAAGCACTATTCTTGCTGGTTACCAATTATCCAATTATACGTTTAGGTATTTTAATTCAGCTAATTACATGGACAGGTTAGTTGCTTACAAGGGCATGAACCAAGTATCTGGAGGTTTAATGCTTGGACTCGGTGCTGGTTTAATAGTTGATGGTATCTGTAGATATAAAGATGGAAATAAGGGGCGGGGTGTTGTAGAATCAATATTTGGAATAGTTTCAGCCCTTGGCGGAATCACCAGTCTTTTTAATTCTGCTCAGAATTGGACGAGTATGAGTGCTGTTGGCAATAGTGCAATGTATACCTTAACCGTTAATCCTCCCGCAGCTGCAATATCAAGTCTTGCTCCAGCACTTGGTTTTATAGGATTTGGTGCATCAATACTAATGGGTTTAATAAGTAATATAATTTCGATCAAGTATTTAATTAACAAGTTCAATAAGAATCCTAAACCTCCAGGAGTAATTTAAGTGGTGTGATTAGATGGGTAAGAAGAGTAATGTTGAGATTAATAAAGCAAATTATGTTAAAGCAGTTCAACAATCTATTGGTTCTGGTAATGATTTCAGTAATGATGATTTGGAGTATTTGCTGAACAATTTTTATCTCGAAGGAGTTACTTACTCTTTGAATAAGGATAACAAGTATTATAGTAATGTTATCAACTTCTTAGTTGGCAATAATATTCTTAACGGCACTTATGAAGCTGAAAAGCCTGACAGTGCAAGCACTGTTTTACAATACAGTTTTGAAGATGTTGTTAAAGCTTTAGGGATTTTTGAAGGATTAGATGATTTAAAGCCTGTAGTTGATGCTTGGAGTAGTACTCCAGAGGGTGAGAAACCTTTAGCTTTGCAGTTATACTTAGCTTTCAGGGAGTTCTGCAGTTTTCATAAACTGAAAGGAACGTTTAACACTGACAAGATTGTTAACATGTTCACGTCTTATTTCAAGAAGTACTTGAAGAGTTATTCAAGCTTTAAGAATAATATTGACGAACAGGTTAAGCCTTCGAAGAAGAAATCTGATAACAAACCCTCTCAATTAGATGTTTTAGAAGTCGCTCTTGAAGGTAAAAAGATTACAATAGCTGAACAGAAACCTAGTGGTTTGCCAACTGCGCAGCCCTCTGGTTTGCCTCAGAAACCCGCGTTTAGTCTCGCCTCTGCTGCTCAGACTGCGAAGAAGGAGACGGATTCCACACTAGGAGAGAAGGGAGTGAATTTACCGTCTCAAAAAACTGTTTCAATACCTAAAACTTTAGGTGATCTTGCTATTGCAACCAAATCGAACACTGAGCAGATTCTGCAAGACCAGAAAACACAACCAGGAAGCATGTTTGGACAAAAACCATCAATTGCACCTATTCCTCCTGCTACTTCTATTCCAAGGCATGCTCATAAGCCTGTTGCTGCTTCTCTTCCACCTGGTGCTTCTATTCCTAAGCCTGCTTCTCTTCCTCCTGGTGCCCCGCCTCAGAAACCAGCAACGCCACCAATGAGTTTTACTAATCCACAACCTCAATCAGGAAACCAGGACTTAAAACCACCAGTAGTGCATAATCAAAAGTCTTTAAGAGATAAGATGCTTGGTGAACTTAATAGAACGAAAACTAATCAAGATTCTGATAAAAAAAAACAACCTCTGACCCAAGCAGTGAGTGAACAAGAACCAAACCCTTCGCCGACTTCGCTAACGTCAATACCTGAAGCATATAAGGATTTAAGTTCTGAAGTAAAGGCTGCCATGAACACTTTAAGAAAACAAATGGGAATTAAACCCCTTTTTGATTTGAAAAAAAAGGAAGAAAAAACCCCCACTCAAAAAGTTCAAACAACTCCTCCCCCAGGAGAATTCCTCAAGGTTCTAACAACACCTCCTTCTACTCAAGATTCTACCATTTCACCAGGACCTCCTCCACCATTTCCAGAATATATGAAGAACGGTTTGAAAGATATTAAAACAATTATGAATGGAGGCCAATTAACTCCTCCATCTCCTTCTCCAGGGGCGCCGCCACCTTTTCAAGCCCCTCAAAATAATGAGGTTTCACCATGTGAAGAACAAACAGATAAGTTCTTAATTGAAACTGTTAAATCAGACCAAGTCACTCTAGAACAAATAATAAATAATTATAATGTTTTTAAAGTTAATTATTTTGAAAAAAACCCTGAAAGTAAGAAATTTGAGATCTTATTAAATCCTGCCCAATTAGTTAAGAGAATAAAAGAATTAGAGGGAAATATTAATGTATCATCAGGTTACATAAACAGGGACTTGCAGCAGCAATTATTATTATACGACCTTAAAAATAATAGGAATCTGGCAGAGATAGCATCAAATCTGAAAACTGCCGGTTTCCCAACATCCTTAAGAGGAGTTGTTAAAGAGATAGAAGGATTAAAGCCCCAAAACACTTGGATAACTGATAGGTTATTGGATTTTTACAAGCAACAGTTAGATAATTCACTAAATGGACAGCCATTAATGCCAAAAACGGCACCAGCGCAGCCCCAGCCCCAGATTCATATCTCTTTCAATCCTGAAGCAGCCCCAGCCTGCCCTTCACCAATAACAGCACAACCAGCAGGTCCGATAAATGTTCCTGGAACAAAACCAATTCAAAAACCTGCCCCTTTTCATATTCCAGCAATAAGCGAATTACCAGATTATAATCCTACTCCAGCAGCTCCAGACCCAGCGCAGGAATTACAGAAATTTAATGCGAGCAGGATGAGTGAAAGAAAGGATATTGAGAGAAGCATGGGAGATTTAAAGCACTTATTTGCAGGAGTTAAGCTGGAAGACATACTTAAACAGGTCAAAAACGGAGAGATTAAAGAGAAAAAAAGTTTATCAAAACCC
The DNA here is from genome assembly GCA_016931175.1 of Nanobdellota archaeon. GTDB lineage: Archaea > Nanobdellota > Nanobdellia > Tiddalikarchaeales > Tiddalikarchaeaceae > CG07-land. Next base: position 10,521 of record JAFGFH010000022.1, on the reverse strand, counting down.
TTACGTGATTTAGTAAAGCAGGAGAATATTAGTGTTAAAGAGAGGATGGATAATGTTTACAAATTAATTGAGACATTCAATGAATATTCGAGTGAGAAGATTACAGCAGGTACTATTGGTATTATGTTTGAAACCGATCCAAGTATTAATCAATTAAAGGATTTTGATGAGATAAAATCAGGGCTGAAAGAACTTGCTGAAAAGATGAAAAAGCAAAAAAGGACGAATGACACATATTTTGCACAGTGATTAGTGAATACCAAAAAGATTAAAAGGGAGAAAATAAAGTGAGAGTAGTATAAAATGGGCAGGGAATCACATCTTAAGAGCGTATATTTAGTGTTTTTCTTGTTAATACTCTGCTCTGTTGGTTTCAGCCTTTCAAGGGGTTTTTACAGGTTTGACAACGCTATTGGTTACGTTCAGTCAAATGATGCTAGTCCTTTGAATATTACTGGTTCAAACGTTTACTTGCACTGTGTGGGTCCAATGGATACTAAACTATACACTGTCTTAACTGACAGTAATGGGAGGTACACTTTTGCCAACAACGGCAGTTATTACTACTGCAATACTAATTGTGAGGTAAAATGCAATGTTACGAGTGATTTCATAACTAATAAGACATTCACATTCACAATCACTAATTCTGGGGTTAACATTGCAGGGGTTTACAATGATTTAATAAACAGTTCTAATCTAGACATTACAGGAACGTTCACTCCAACTAATACAGTAACTTATGGTCCTAACTTTAACGGCTTCACTTACACAGCATCTGCTCCAGGCCAAGTTCTTGAAGCGTGCAGGTACACTACATCAAACATTCAGGGATATAATGAGATGCCGAATTCGATGACTAAGAATGGGAACAGTTTCACAACTGCTGGATTCACATTGCCAGGAAACGGGACAACAACTTATTACGTGGCTTGCAAGACGAATTACGTAACAGAGCTTGCTTCAAACGCTCAATCAATTGCTTACACTCTTGAACTAATCAAGCCGAGAATAACACTGCTTGACAACGCTTCAGGCGCTTACCTGTCAAGCATTCCATCAACTGTTTTTGTAACAACGGATGAACTCAGCAAGTGCCAAGTCTCCAACACGGATACGGGATACGTTTACGCTAATACTAACTGTACGAGCAGTTTTGGAACAAACTCTGTCTGTTCATTGCCGGCAATGATGGAGGGATTGAACAACTTCTACGTTAGCTGCGTAGACGTGTACGGCAACTATAATAACTCAGCAGACAATTTATTAGCAAATTATATAGTTGACTTAACGAATCCTTCAGCCTCACCTAATGGTGTAACTATTGATGTGGAAAAGGACAACAATACTAATATTACTTGGGTGTTGACTGACAATTTCGTTTCACCATCTGCTACGGGAAGCTTTGACGTTTATAACGATTCAGTCTTTTACAAATCAGGTGTTTGGGATATTAACAATTTCTGGGAGAACGTAACAGTTGATGCGAGCGTTATTCACAATTATAATTATACTATTATATTAACTGACCACGTTGGCCGCCAGGCTTCAAGCACTATTTTCGCAAACGTCAGGGACACTACTAATCCAGTAATAACAGCCACTAATCCATTAACACTAACAGGCTCGCCATTCTACTTCAATGTTACAGTATTAGGAGATGATTCTGACCAGTGCTGGGTTAATGACACTGGAGTAAATAATAGTATGAGTGTATTATCAGCTAATAATTATTACAGACTATCATTATTAACCAATGGTTCTTACTTTGTTAATTTCTACTGCAACGATTCATCAAATAATGTTGGAGTGCAGAGTCATTACTTCATGGTTGACACTTTGCCGCCAATTGTTGCAAAGACTGAAGGTTTAAGTTTTGACATGAACTCTACAGCTAATTTGAGTTATGAACTAAGTGACGTTTCAGGTTCAGGAAACTATTCATACACTATAAATAATTCCGCATACTCTCCTCTTGACATTTGGACTAATTCAGTTAATATTACAATACCTGTAAATACTAATATTGGAGTAGGCGTGTGGAACTACACTTTATTCTTTAACGACAGCTTCAACAATTATAATTACACGGACTTGCTGGTTTCAGTGAGGGATAATTATGCTCCAATAATAGAATACACCCAGCCGTTAGATTACGCCATGCTGAAAACTAATCCTGTAAACTTTAACGTGAACTTGAACGAGAAAGGAGTTAGTTGTGATTTAAGCCTTAATGGGGGTGTTAATAATTCAATGACTCAGAACACTCTCACGAATTACGCTTACTCAACGAGTTTAACCGACGGCTACTACACTGCTGAGTATTACTGCCTTGACGAGTATAATAATAACGGTTACAACATCAGCCGCTTCTCAATAGATACTGCTCTGCCTTACCTTATCAACTTCACAGGAAACTTAAGCATTACAATGAACCAGAGCCAGTTAGTAACTTGGTATTTGGCGGACAACTTATCTCCAGGCAACTATTCCTTATTAAGGGATAATGAGAATATAATCAATTGGATGAGTTGGCTTAACGAGACGCCTGTTGAAGTATTCATAGACGCTGATGCAGGACTTAAGCCTTACAATTTCACATTATTATTCAATGACAGCCACGGCAACTTCGAGAGCGACACTAGAATAATAGAAGTAGTTGATGACATCCCTCCAATAATAACAATACACAGTCCGGAGAATAAGGCTTACTCTTTTAATTCAATACTTTTTAACGTGACTCTTAATGAGAAGGGAAGCGGGTGCGCTTATGCTTTAAACTCAACGCTTAACATTTCAATGACTAATATTGATGACTTCACATTCGCTGATACTGTAATCGTGGAAGACGGTGTTAATAACCTAGTTTTCAGCTGCAATGATACGTCAGACAATTTCGGTTATAACAGCATCCAATTCGCTGTTGACACCCAGCCGCCTTTTGTCTTGAACAGAACTTATAATAATACTGTAGCTATGAACAGCACCAACCAGTATCTTACTTGGATTCTTGGAGACGCTGCTTATCCTGGAAACTATACTGTCTTCAGGAATGAGACTGAGATTGGCGGGTTCTGGATGAGCTGGTATAATAACAGCGGGAACACGATTCCAGTAAATACTAGCAGGGGATTAGGAGTTTGGAATTATACTATCTTCTTCAATGACAGTGTTGGCAACATGGAATCAGATACTGTATTAATAAGTGTTGTTGACAACGTTCCTCCTATAGTATCAATACTGCACGTTGACGAGTACTACTTGACACCAACAATTGAGTTAAACGCTTCTCTTAACGAGTTAGGAAACGAGTGCAGGTACAGAGTTAACGGTTCATCATATTTCACAATGGAAGCATTAGATGCTTTTAATTACGGCGCGGTTCAAACCTTCCCATGGGATGGTAATTACATAATAGACTATAATTGTACTGACTTGTACAATAACTGGGGTTATAACAGCACTAATGCAACCTTTGACTTCAACCCTCCTTACTTGGCAACCACGCCAGTAGAATCCGTCTTTGAACTGAACAGTTCAAGCATTCTTAACTGGACAATAGCTGATACTATGACAACAACAGGTTATTACAATGTTACTCTTAACGGGACGTTATACGTTGATACTACTCAATGGTTTAATAATACAGTAATAAATGTTACAGTAGCTACTAATAATACTCTCGGAGACTGGGAGTATGTTTTATCTTTTAATGACAGTAATGGGCACTCAAGCTCTGCTACTCATGTTATAACACTGCAGGATACAACAGCTCCAAGAACTGATTACGTATTCGTAAGAAACTATTACAGTGGAGGCAACTGGTTATTCTCTAACGAGACAGTACTGGAATGTTCTGTTAACGAATCTGACTTGTGGGACGTTGATTATTACGAGTTCAGCTACGCATTAGATGACAGTGTTTGGACGAATATTACCTGCAATAACTCTGCTGATAATTACTGCAACTGGACTATTCCAAGAGAAACTACTCCTTTTAACATCAGCTGCCGTGCAGTAGACTATAATAATAATACTGGAATTAGTGTTTACAATAATTATTCAGGACTTGATTTAAGCTCGCCAACACTTAGTTTAGAGCCAATATCATTAATTAATTCAAACACTTTCACCCTTTCAGCTACTACTTTTGACGCTTACAGTGGAGTAGCTAATGTTACTTACTGGTACACGAATACTACTGGAGGTTACTTGATAGGCATTAATCAGACAAATCCCTTCAATTACACGTGGAACGTTCCTGCTGACATAGACAACACTTTCATTAACATAAGTGCGAGCTGTTACGATTTAGGAGGATGGTTATCCAACACGGACACACTAGTTGGTGTTCCAGTAAACGCTGTTCCTGAACAGCCTGTTCCAGTATTCAGCAGGGAACTTAGCGGATTAAACAATTCAACTATTATTCTTAACGCTACGGGGAGTTACGATCCTGACTTCGTAGTAGACAACCTGGTTCTTAATTATACTTACCAGATAAGCAGTGATAATATTAATTACTATAATGTTTCAGGCTGCGAGGATATTAATACTGCATGCGCTTGGGATACTAGTCTTACAACAATAACTTGCCCTGAGTATACAACGTGTTATGCTAGGGTGCTTGTAAGTGATGACGTCTTCACAGTCAGCAGCAGCCCTGTTCTGCACTACGTTGATTATACTAGTCCTCAAATGATTAGTTTAACACCTAATTCATCAATTACTATGTACGGGACTAACCAGTTAATAACTTGTGACGCTGTTGATGCAGGCTTTGCTGTTCTCAATATGAGCTTGGACATTTACATGGACCAGGGAACAGGCAATGAGTGGTACTTGCTTAACAATTCAGCAACTAATAACATATTCTATAACTTAGTGTTTAACGACAGCTGGCCTAACCAGTATGGTAATATAATAATAAGGTGTTCAGCGCTTGACACAAACAGCAACTCTAATACTTCGATGAGTACAGGCATTAACCTTGACAGGGTAGGTCCTTACTTCTGGACGGAATCAATGAATGTTTCAAACGGTGCATTGCTTGGTCCGGGCCAGACGGTTCAGTACTCAATATACGCGAGGGATACTAATCCTGGAATAAGCCAGTTATACTTTAACATAAGCAACACTTTGCTTCCAGGGTCAGGGCCTGTTAGTTATTACTACTGGGCAGATGATGTCTGCCAAACTACTGGCACTAATTATTTCTACGGCGTTTACGCTAATGATACTTTAGGCCACGGCAACACTACAACATTTACTGCTCCTTATTATTGGAACTGCGACGTTGACTCGCCAGTCATTTATAACTGCAGCTTCAGCAATCCAGGAATAATATACAACAATGGTGTTACGAGGATGAATTGTACAATACAGGACGTTGGGTTCAGCACTGTTGATGAGGTATTATTTAACACAACAACTGGTTTGAATACTCCAACCAAGTCAGGAGATTATTATTACCAGGACTTCACATGCAATTCAGGAAATAACGGTTACTACGTTTGGGAGTACGCGTTCGCAAACGATTCGCTTAATAATATGAGATTGCAGGGAGTTAATCAAATAATTGAGTGTGACGCTTTGCCTCCAGTTGTTGGAGCGCCAATAACGAATGCTACTGGAGGCTACCAGAATGCAACTGTTTGTATTGAAGCTAATGTTTCAGACGCTCATGTTGGAAGTGCTTGGCTTGAGATTGGCAGGCCTAATCTTTCACTCTTTAATGCAACAATGGCCCATAATCCAAGCAGTATTTGCGGAAACGAGGATTACGGCAGTGTTAAGACTTACGGTTACGAATTAATACTTGAAGACCAGGGAGCGTATAATATTTTTAACGTGTTCGCTAATGATACTGGCGGGCAGATTACGAAGAGGCCTTCAGCTTTGCAGGTTTACGTCTTTGACAACTTAGGACCTGTAATAAGCGATGTTGTAATAATCAACGGGGACAATACTTTGAAGGCTTGGGAGAATGCTACACTAAGAGCTCAGGTTTATGACGAAGGTATTAACGGAGTAGATACTGTGCTTTTCGAGTTCAGCAGTATTAATGAGACAGGAATCTTGGCAGGAGGCAATTATTACGATTATACTTTCCACTGCAGCGACTGGTATAATGAAGGAGAGTATCATTTAACTAACGTTTTCGCTAATGATACTGGAAGCAATACTGCAGTAAGGCCTGAGTCTGAATTTATAACTTGCGACGCTGTTGCTCCAAGAATTAATAATTCCATGGTTAATTTAACTGCTGTAACCCAGTATGATTGGTTGTGCATAAGCACTAACATAACCGAGGCGTACTTGGATAAGGTTTGGACTCAAGTATATTATAATAATACTTACCATAACTTAACAATGAATAGTCCAAGCATGTGCGGAGGCACTCATAGTGTTAACCTGCAAGCGCTTGCAGAATATGATATTACTGTAAACTCAATCTATGCTAATGATACTGCAGGAAATATTAATTATAATATTATGAATTGGTTGGTTAATGTTGAAGAATCATTATATCCTCAGTTTAAGTGCAGCATTAATGATTCTTTGCTTGGAAGGGATGAGGTTGGAAGATTAACCTGTGAAATAAGGGATAATGAAGGAATTAATACTGCATGGTTTGAAATGGAAGACTTTGTTCCGCCAGGACCTTCAACTTATTCAAATAATACTTTAACCAATAATAGTATTATAACATACGTTTACGACTTTAGCTGCAACATAATGGCAGGCTCTTTTAACAAGACTATAAGCAGAGTCTTCGCTAATGATACTGACGCATTAACTCACACTAATTATACTACTTTAAACCAGAAGGTTTATTGTGACATTAATGCTCCAATAATAAGCAACGTATGGTATGATTCGTCACCAAAGGTTCAGTACGATTCAGTCTGCGTTAATGCTACAATATTCGAGGCAGATACTGCACTTCTAAGCTCAGCAGTTGAAGTAATTAACCCATTAGGCCAGACAGTATCTTACCCAATGACTACGTCATCTCCTTGCGCTATCGGAGTTAACAGTTACGGTGTAAGGGTTAATTTAACAATCCCTGGAGCTTATAATTTTTCAAGAATAATCGCACAAGACGTTGTTTACAACACAGACATTGAATACATAAATTATGCAGTTAATGCTCCTGATAATATACCTCCAGTTGTTGTTATAACCTCGCCAATACCTGCATCTTATAACACGCCGAACATTACTCTTGCTTTCCACGCAGATAATGAGATAATAACTAATTACTGGTACGTCTTGGATGCTCAATCCCCTGTATACTTAGGAAGCGGCAACACTAACTTGTATTATTTATCAAACGGCAACCATACAATAAACGCTTACATTAATGACAGTTACGGCAACGTTGGCAGTTCAAGCGTTACATTCTATGTTAATACTAGTACTGGAAGCACTGATTTGAAGGCAGCTTCCTTAACGGTTCCTTCACAAACAACTGCGGGCGTTATTTACGACTTCAAAGCTAATATTACTAACGAGGGGCAGATTGACGCCTTGGCTTCAACCATTAATTGGTTTATAGACTCTGCTTTAGTATACACTGAACAAAAGGATGTTTTCCATAATACTACGATAACTCTTAACCTGTCAACTAGTTTATTGGCAGGAAACCATAATATTACTGTAATCGCGGAACCCGCGTTTGGAGAGTCTGACCTGCTTGATAACAGCAAGACTAAGTTTACTCAGACGAGCAACTTAATCAGTAATGTTACAATATTCAGTTCAACACCTGACGCAGTTGCTCCTAATACTTTATTCCCTAGCTTCGTGTACGAGTACCAGGCGATTAACCCAACTTTAACAGTTACTAACTTGTTAATGCCTGATTTTGTTTTCACTATAAACAGCACTAATGTTAATACCAGCGTCTTAAATAGTGGAGTATTGAATATTATAAGATACAATCTTACAAGCCCAACTAGTTTAAGCAATTACACTGTTGCTAGTAATTCGTGGATTCCAGGACTCCCAGGAAATAAGACTGTAAGTGAGAATGTTGAGGTGAGAATGCCAGGCTCGCCTATCTTCTCAACAGACATAGTTGTAATTCCTGACTTCTTTGTTCCAGGAATGAATAATATAGTGATAGCTAATGTTTACAATTACGGTAACGAGACTGCTCATAATGCTAACGCGACACTATCAATACCTTCTGGAATTAATCTTGTAAGCGGGAGCTTGACTCAAAACTTGGGAGACATAATTGAAGGGGATTACAAGACTGCTCAGTGGACTGTAACTCCTGATTATGCTGGAAGCTTCGAGTTAAGCGTGTTAGCTGTTTGTGATGAAGACTTTGCCAGTGATAGTTCAAGCAGTGCGCCAATGCTTTCAATACTTAATTTCACTAACACGCAATCTGTTGAGATAAACAAGAACGCTACAGCAGTTATAACTATTGAGAACAAGGGAACGATTGCTGAGAATGTTACAATTGGTTTAATACTGGGTGCTAATATGAGCTCAACACAATCTGTTAAAACATTTAACGTAGCTGCTAATACGAATTACACAGTAGCATTAAACTTTTCCGCGGGCAGTGAAGGAGACGGGCAGTCCTTTAAAGTATACGCTTCTCATTCACCATCAAGTTTTTACGATGAAGTTCTTGGCAGTGTTAACGTGTGGGCTGACAGGATACCTCCTAGCGGTGTTCCAGTGCTTACAGGTTACTCTACAGTTGACGGATTTAATGTAATCCAGTGGACTCCTGTTAATTACACATTTACTTATTACATTTACAAGGGAATTGATGGCACTACTGATTTTAACCCTTTAGCGCCTAATGCAACTGTTCCAGGAACTACAACTAGCTGGATAGACAGGAGTGTTGACATGAACAAGTGGTATTATTACAGGGTAGCTGCAGCTGACGAAGCAGGTAATGTTGGAACGTTCAGCGAGTATATCAGGGTAATACCTGTTAATACACAAGTATTAACTGAAGAGATTTCCGTGCTTCAAGGACAGATTTCAGAATACACCGACATTGAGAGTCTTGAGAGGCAGCATTTATTATTACAAGCCCAGGTTAACTCGGATATTACGAGGATGTTAAGTGATATTCAAGCCTTCAACAATATTAGCATATTATTAACTCCACAACAATACTTGAGAGTTAACAGCGTGAAATCAACCTTATTAACTGCGCAGAGCAAGAGTTTAATCAGCGACAGGAGAGACTTTTTAAACCAAGCTGTTTACGAGATGAACCAGTTAAGCACTGATTACGTTATAGGAGAGCATGATTTAACTTACAGCAACAATATAGGCAACTTAACAGTCTCCACTAAAGAGCACGTTTTAACCATTACTATGGACGGCAAGAAGTATAACAAGTACGTTGTTACAAAGAAAGTAATTAATCCTTCTAATAATGTTATGATGGATGTTGACTTAAGGTTTGCTTTGCCTGATGATGCAATACTCGTTGAAGAATTAAACGTTGAGGATGCTACGATACTTTACGGCGTTGAAGTTCTTAATCCTCAGCAGAGTGCAGAGTTGACTTATACCTTCTACACTTATAATGATTACACTAATAATCAGGATGCGGGTTTAATGACTGAGATAATACCTTCAGGACCTGCAAGGCCAATAACTGGTTTTGTAGTATTTGATGAAGGAGAAGAGGATGCTAGTATTAGTCCTGTTCTTGTAGGAGTAGTCTGGAGCTTAGTATTCGTTTCAGGCTTCGCGTACTTGCAAAAAGATGCTATTATTAAAATGTTTAACAAGAAGCCTCCAATTAAACCTAAGACTGATAATCCTAAGATGATTGAAATAAAAATAGATAGGGATTAATTTTAATCCCCCTCATGTTTTTTTAATTTAAATGAAATTATTTTAATGAAAATCCTTCAAGGAAAGCGTTGATTAAAACAAACACGATGCCTAGTATTAGGAATCTGAAGTACCATTCAAAGTTCCCTAATAGATTCTCAACAAGGTAGAAAGCAGCACTCAAGCTTACTACTTTAAAGCTGCTAACAACCAAACTCCTATTATCTTCCTTCTTAGCCATGATTAATAAGAAATTGTTGACGTTTTTTAATACTTTCTCATGGACAAGTTTTAAAAACCAATAATATTCTATTATATCTTATTGCCAGGATGGCGGAGCGGTCTAACGCGTCAGACTTGAGATCTGATCTCCGAAAGGAGGCGCAGGTTCAAATCCTGCTCCTGGCGATTCATGGCGTATTACTTTTGGTTCATACGCCAATATTTTTATTTTATTTGTGGTAAAGATTTAGTTTAAAAATATTTTTTTTGTAAGTACTTGTTTCTGTAACTAATTATCCATGTTTGTATGTTTTTTTTGAGTATGTAATCTTTGAAAATTTTTGAATCAGGGTAAGGGGTGTTTGACGGCTTAAAAATATCAATCAAAATAGTTAAATAAGTAAAAAAAGAAGAAAACATTATTAACCTTTTTGTAAAAAAATTAATTGGCATAATGTCCCAAATATTATTTTT
>JAFGFH010000021.1 GCA_016931175.1 Nanobdellota archaeon | reverse complement strand
TGGTCTTGAGTGTAACAAGTGGCTGCGAAAACTGGACAGATAACAGTAAAGAAAAATATTACTGAAGCGAGAACTAACCGCTTCATATTGGCAAAGGCTCCCCCATCACTAGTAATATAAAAACTAAACAAAGGTAATATAAAAATATAGTGGGTTGTCGATATATTTAAATATGAGATTTTACTCCAGCAAACAATACTCTACTGTTCTTTCAGGGTTATTTATGAAGTCGAAGACTTTTATTAACAAGTTTGGTGTTAATTTTTTCTCACTGTTTGGCGGCGTGATGTGATAGTAGCCTTTCACGCCGACAACGTAAGAGCACGCCTTATTTGCTGGACAATCCAGCGCGTTGTATGAGATGTTCACGTAGTCTCCCTGTTCTAGTTTCAAGTAATTAGTGTCATCAAATCTTAATGAATCCTGCAACATTACTGGTTCAAGATTTACTGTTTCAACAACTTCTTCATTCGAGAAATCCATTAAAACGGAGTCGTAATCGTAAGCTTCAACAGTATTCTCTAATCTCACAACATACTCGTCAGCTTCAATGATTGGCAAGGATATTAGTATACTATTCCACTTAGAACCTCCTACTCCGAAACTGTCAACAACTACCCACTCGTTATCAACTAATACGCTGACCTTAACCTCAGCAATCTCTTCCCTCCAATCCTTGAATAATGACTTTAAGGGTTCGAAACCAATAATTGAGTAAAAAAAGTTTAAATTATTGCTTCCCAGCATCTCCACGAGTTTTATACCGCTCTCACGCACCAGTCCTGACTCCTTAACCTCTAATAAGAGTTTAGGATTACTTCCTAAATTAGGGAACGTGAACGTTCTTGACTCAACGTAGCCGGACAAGTTGCCGGTTAATGAAGTATAACTTACTGGATTCTTTATTGTATGAATCTTGCCGTGCAAGTCAGGCATGACACTAGTATTAACTGGGTGAGTTACTCTTACTAGTTCGAAATTGTTAGTGTAACTCGTCTCAGGCAACTCCTCCCTTAACTGCAATTGTAACGTGTTATTAACAGGAGTTAAGTGATTAAGGGTTTCGTAACTCGCGTACTCCCACTCCTTGACTACTGCGAAGCCGTAACTCTCATGCTCGAAACTCCAATCTTCTCCATTATTAGTGTAAACGAAAGGGCAGCTTAAACTAATAACTGCTTCTCCTCTAGTGTCACAGCATAAGCATAAGCTGCCTGTGCAGTAAGCGCTTCCCCCGCACCCTTCCCTGTTATAATCCTTTACTATTGTGAAATCGTAAGCTATTGGCTGAGCTATTCCTTCAATGTTAACCACTCCTTTGCAGAAAACTTTCGGAGTATAATCGCTTATTATGCAGTCCTGGTATAGTGTCGCGCATATCTCTTCATCACCTATTACGCCGTCTCCGTTAGTATCTCCTCCTTCGCAGCAGAAGTTGGGAATCTTCTCCATGTCTTCCTGCGTCATTGACCTGTAATCGAATTCTACAATATTCTCCATTGTCCTGCACCTGCTGTAGCACTCGCTGATAACGCTCGTGTAACTGACTGCTTCAGCCTGAGGTTTAATACCTAGTAATAAATCATTTATTCCAAGGCTTCTTGTAACAATCAAGGTGCCGAGTATTATGAACACTATTAAGACTAAAGCTCCTATTATTATCATGTTAAGAGGCGGGCCTCCCTGAGCTTTATTATTCATAATTAAAAATTAGAAACTCGTATGTTTTAAATTATTGCCCTTGGCAAGAGTCACTCATCATTGTTCCGCCTGGAACTGTTGCTTTAACAGTGTACCTGCTGCTTTCTGTAATACCATAATCTGATTCTAACTCTAAACTCACTGTGTCGCCTGCGTCGATTCCTGCAAAACCTGAATCTATTATTATTTCAAGTGTTGAACCAGTAGTGCTTGATAATGATACGACCAAGTCTCCGCTGCTTATGTCAACGCTTCCAGTATTCATCATTATCAAAGTAATATTATCCGATGTCGCGTTGCAAATCGTTGAAATTAGAGTGAAACTAGTTAATTGTCCTGTGAAACTCTCCTGCAGGTTGCTTTGAACGTTTTCTTGAATGCTTGATTGTATGCTGTTCATCCACAAGTAAGCTGCAGTGCTCGCGAATACAGTCATCATTAGTAAAAGTATTATTGATACGATTGGTGTTATAGCTTTAGAGTCCACTTATGTTCGCCTCCTCTGGGAAAGGTAATGGTGTTTCCTCTTCCTCTTCTACTGGCTCCTCTTCTTCTTTCTTTGGAGAAGATTCAACCTTGCCTTTTATCGCCTTGCTTAAAAGGGATTTAGTATACATTCTTTTTATGTAATCGTTTAATTTAACGTTTTCTGCTGTTAAGTCGCTCGTGTTCTTTTCAATCTTTTTCAATTCCACAAGCATAATCTCAGAATCAAATGCTTTATTCGCTTCTCCTTCCTCTTCCTCTCCAGAACTCGCTTCTTCTAATAAGCTTATTAATTCCCTGTTCTCCCTTATCAAGTCTGTAACTTTGATTAGTAATTCCGTCATCTTAGACTGTAAGTTAATGTTAATGCTTACCATCTTGTTCAACTGCTCGCTTAAATCTTCAATGTTCTGCTCTAATTTGGCGCTGCTCGACTCCCTCATCTGGGATTTGAATACGTCTAACTGCTCCTTTAATGCTTTAATCTCTTTGTTAACGCTTGATTTAGTCGCAGTCTTCTTCTTAGCAGTCTTCTTAGCAGTCTTTTTTTTAGCAACCATGATAGAATAGAAATAAGGGGTGAATATTTATAAGATTTGTTAAAAAGATAAAAGAAAAATGTTAGGGAAATCTTACATTCCCATTCCCTGCATACCACCCATACCTGGAGGCATTCCGCCAGGAGGCATCTGAGGACTCCTGTCCTTTCCTGATGCTATAACATCATCTATTCTTAGTATCATTATAGCAGCTTCAGTAGCGCTGTTAATCGCTTGAACCTTTGTTCTTAAAGGCTCTATTACTCCCAACTCTTTCATGTTCTTAACAGCTCCGTCAAACACGCTAAGCCCGAAGTCGTAACCGTCTTTTAACTCATGCTTTGCCTTCAAAGCTACGAGTATATCTATCGGGTCTATTCCTGCATTCTCTGCAAGAGTTCTTGGAATAACCTCTAATGCTTGCGCGAAGGCTTTAACAGCCAACTGCTCCCTTCCCTTCAATGTATCGCTGTAATTGTTCAACTGCTTGCTGACCTCAATTTCAGCACTTCCTCCTCCTGCGACTATTCTGCCATTATCCTTGATTACGCTGATAATGTCGCCGATTGAGTCAACGATTGCTCGTTCAATCTCGTCAATTACGTGCTCGGTTCCGCCCCTGATTAATAAAGTTACACTCTTAGGGTGCTTGCACTTTTCAACGAAAGTCATCTCTTCTCCGCCAATCTTTTTCTGTTCAACGAGTCCTGCAAATCCGATGTCTTCCTTTGTTATCTCATCCACTTCATTTACAATCTTCGCGCCTGTTGCTTTGGATAATTTTTCCATGTCGCTCTTTTTTACCCTGCGGCACGCGTAAATCTTCTTCCTAGCAAGCAAGTGCTGCACTGTGTCATCTATTCCCTTCTCGCAGAAGACTACGTTAGCTCCTGATTCTATAACATTCTTCACCATACTGTGAAGCATGCGCTCCTCTTGTTCAAGAAACGCCTGCAATTCTTCAGGCCTCGTGATTCTAATCTGAGTATCCTTTTCAGTCTCTTTAACCTCAAGTGCTGCGTCAAGCAGTAATACCTTAGCGTCATCTACTTTTCTTGGCATATCAGCGTGAACCCTTTCCTTATCTATCACTATACCTTTTATTAGTTCGCTGTCATCAACGCTTCCGCCGGTCCGCTTCTCAATCTTCAAAGCTTCCCTGTCAATGAATATGTCATTGCCGTTAGTCTCTGTAATAGTGCCGATTGCTTCAACTATCATGTCTGCTAGTTTCTCCCTTGCAATCTCCGCGCTCTTGCCAGTCATTGCAGTAATTGCTACTTTTTCAAGCATCTTCTTGTCATTAACTTTAACACTTTCAGCAAATGACTGCAGTATCTCCATAGCTTTCAAGCTGGCTATTCTGTAACCATTAGTTAACACTGTTGGGTGAATGTTCTGGTCCAATAATTCGTCAGCCTTCTTCAACAACTCGCCTGCTAACACTACTGCAGTTGTTGTGCCGTCTCCTACTTCCTGCTCCTGAGTCTTTGATACTTCTACGAGCATCTTAGCTGCAGGATGGTTCACCTGCATCTCTTCCAAGATAGTGACCCCGTCATTAGTTATTATTATGTCTCCTAAGGCGTCAACTAGCATCTTGTCCATACCCTTAGGTCCAAGAGTTGTCCTCACTGTTTCAGCTACAGCTATTGCTGCTGATATGTTATTCCTCTGAGCGTCCCTTCCAGTATTCCTGTTAGAACCCTCTGGCAGTATGAATATTGGTTGTACTGTATTACTCATATTATAATCACCCCTAATTAGTTGAACTAATAGAATAATCGACTCATTTAAAAGAATTGCTATAAAACATCCCATAATAGGATTTTTAAATGAAAAAATCTCTATTTCAGGTTATGGCAGGAAGAGATTATATCAGCACTGGAGCGTTTAATAACCTGAAGGGAAGAAGTTTTGAGCAGGATACTCATAGAGTAGTATTCCAGTCAGCTGAGAGTATGAATCCTTACCCTGCAGGCGTGCTGGATCACTGGCTTTACATGCCTGAATTCAAGATTTTAAAGAATGTTGTTATTGGCTGCCACGAGATTGACGTAGCAGTTGTTAATGATAAAACGCTGAATTTGATAAATAATGGTGCTAGTGATATCAGGATTAGTGACAGGGGAAGCAACGCTTATCTTATGCTTATTGAATGCAAGGATTATGAAGGGAATATTGGTGTTGACAGAGCGGTTGACTTATTGGCTAAGAATTACGCTTTAAGACCTAATGAGAGTATTATTGTTAAGAAAGATGATAATACCAGGTTTAACTGGCCTAAGAATTTTGAGATTGCAGGTGTTAGAATGCTTGAAGAAGATGATTTGGAAGGCGTTATTAAAGATATTATGCATTCCGGGTCAAGCAGTGCTCTTGAAGAGATGGATAAATACTCTGTTTGTTATAACGATTTTTCAAGGAAGATTAAGAGAGCAGTTGTTGACAAATCACGCTACGAAAAGAGAGATAGTGTTATTAAGAGAATACTTGACGCTGACTTCGCTGGAGAAGACTTGCTTTCCGCAGTTAATATCAAAAGCCTTCCTTTAATTCAAGGGAATGAATTAACTGGCGCCTGCTTTAATGCTAATGCTGCAGTTGTGAAACTTGATAATGCTAAGTACTTGCACCAGCAGGATTTATTCATAGTTAATCATACTAGTGAGGCAACGCTTGATGATGCTAGACAAATACTGGGAAGCGTAGTCTTAAGCAAGGCAGAAAAAGGATTCTTATACTTTGACAAAATAGGGGATAAAAGCAAGGCTCCTGAGTTTGCTGAATTATTCAGTGACAAGATAGAATTAAGGCCTACTTCTTTCTGATTACAAAGAGCATGTGGTCTTTCTCAAAAGGCTGGAGTCCGCGCTCGTCGAGTAATTCGTACCTGTTCTTTAATGCTGTTCTCACAGTCTTGAAAACTTCTTTAGGATTCTTGGTAACGTCTACGCTTCTTGACTTCACTGCGAGCATTCCTGTTCCTCCCTTCTTAAGGAATAAGTCAACGTTTTTGAAGAAGATGCTTAACTGGTCTCTTTGCGCAATATCCTGGAAGACTACGTCAACTTGGGGAACGTAAGCGTAAGCTTCAGGGTGCAAGGCGTCCGCGAGTACTGGCATCAGGTTCTCTCTTGATTTGCTTAATTCAACGAATTTGTAGAATATTCTTGGCGCTAAATCTACTGCGAAGATTACACCCTCTGTTACTACATCACTTATGTGGCTGCAAGTAGTTCCGGAACTAGCGCCTAAGTATAACACTATTGAGTCCTTTTTGAAAGGGAAGATTCTCAAATTCTTGTGCATTGCAGCGCCTAGTTTGCTCCTGTCAGGCACCCATTCCCTGTAATATCCGTCGATTACTTTCTCTCCGTAAACAGATTGGTCCTTAACCAAGCTCTTCGTGTAAAACTCACTGCCTTGCTTGAATACGTGCGCGTAATTAGTCTTGTTCATTTCAATCCCTTTAATTTAGCATCCAAACCCTTAACTAGTTTAGGCCATATCTCTTCTCCTTTATGGTAATCCACTTTAGAGCTGATGCTTATCTTGCTGGCTAATGCTCTTGCCATCTTACCCCTGTGTTTTAAGTCCACTCCGCTGATGTAAGAAGAGTGGAATATTATGCCGTGCTTTGGTGGCTTCGCCTTCCTGCCTCTCAAGTGCCTGAATAGTGCCTTCTCCGCACCGATTACTTGTATAGTGCTGCTTGGCATTAAAGAAAGCCTTTTCAATCCGCCTGCAGCGCTTATTAGTTTTGCAGCAACGATTGCTCCCGCGACTTTGGCAGTGTTCAAAGCTATCTCTTCAGTGACTTCAATCGTTCTCTTCTCATAATCACTCTTCTGAGAGATTAATGAGTTAAGAGTGTTAATCGACTGCTCTAACAATAAAACGTCTTGTTTTTCAAAGCTTAAACCCATGCTCTTAATATCAACGTTGAATAATTTGCTGAGCAAGTTCTTGTCTATACTGGTTATCTTAGTGAACGTGTTCAAGTCCTGCGCTTTAATGCTTGCTTCAGGATAGTATAGTGTGAATAGTTCGAACACTCGCTCGAACCAAGCGTTTATTAACTCATCAAGAACGTTCAGGAAGTTAACGTATACGCTGACGAGTTCATCCTTGACCATGCTATTCCTGACTGCTTCTATACTATTCTTTACTGTGAACTCGTGCATGAAACTCTTATACTCTTTAAAGTCTTTGAATACTGAAGGTATAAGTGAACTAGTGTCCAAGCTGCCAATAATCGTATTATTCTCGTAATAACTGCTTAAACCCTTCACATCCCTGTTTTTAAAGAGCTCTAAAGCGTTTTTCATACTATTATTAAGGATAAAAAGATTTAAAAAATGTTTTACCATAAATAATAGCTATGAATCTTGAAGTTGTTAACGAAGAGAAGAACTTTCTCGAGTTAAGCTTTGAAGGAGACGCGCATACCTTGCTTAACTTGCTTAAGAAGAAGTTATTAGAAGACAGTGATGTTGAATTCGCTGGTTATAACAAGCCTCATCCTTTAATAAACAAGAGTACCTTAATTGTTAGAACCAAGAAAGGAGACCCTAAGAAGGTTCTTAAGAACAGTATTAACGAGGCTATTAAGGACTTGAAATCTCTAATAATAAAATGAAAGAGAACGTGTTTAAGAAGTTCTGGAAGTTCTACTGGGAGGACAACAGCTTAATCAGTTACGTATTCTTTATAATAATCACTTATTTCGCTTTCAAGTACGTATTATTCCCTGCTTTTCTTTTCATTACAGGACTAAGTGATGTTGTAGCGATTATGACTCCAAGCATGGAGCACGCCGGTTTTGAACAATATTATTATTATGATTATTTTGAAAAATTGAACTATACTGCTGATGAGATTGAACACTTTCCTCACAGTAATGGTTTAAACGTTGGTGATGTTATACTAGTGAAGGAGAAGGATTCTTACGAAGTAGGCGACGTTATAGTCTTTTACAGCCCTTACTATCCTGACAAACTGGTTCACAGATTAGTGAATGTTGAAAACTTAACCACTAAAGGAGATAATAACCCTGTTAGTTACGTTTTTGACCAGAATATTAATGAAATACTTGGTGAAGCTTTTATTAAGCTTCCTTTAATTGGTTTGCCGAGGTATTGGATGTATCTCTTGCTTGGGATATAGATAAGTTTATAAGTCCAGTCCATCTTGAATTGAGTTATGTTTTGCAAAAAGTGCAAAAGTCTTCTAATACCTGAAAAGAATGAAAAGGGAAAGGTTAAGTTTATCTGCAGGAAGTGCGGAACGAGCAGCAGGAGCAGTGATATCAAAATAGTCAGCGTTAATCCTAAAAAGGATAAGTTATACTTTGTTGACAAGAAGGAGGCTGATGAGTTGCCTACTGTTAGGCAGAAGTGCCCTAAGTGCGGTAAGATGAAGGCTTTTTACTGGATTATTCAAACCAGGGCTGCTGATGAGCCTGCAACTAAGTTCTTCAGATGCGTTGCTTGTGAGCACACTTGGAGGGATTACTCGTAATGGAGAAAGAAAAGGATAATACTAAGAAGAGAGCGGTTGCTAAGATAAGAAAGATATCCAGTATTAAAAAAGAAGAGGATTTAAGGGTTTCAATAATCGGAACTGTTGTAGACATTGACAGTAAGAGTTTGTTCTTCACAATTGATGACGGCACAGACAAGGTTAGCGTGTTATTAAACAATGAGGCTCAATTAAAGGACTTGAAATTGGGAAAGATTGTTAGAGTTATTGGTTTAGTTATGGGCTTCGAGGACGGTTTCGAACTCAGGGGAGAGATTGTTCAAGACTTTAACGGTTTAAACATTGAATATTATAACAAGTTTTTAGACTTATCAAAAGTTTAATAAAAGAGTGGCTATTATTTTTTACTCATGGCATTAATAGATGATATTTTAACAATGCTTAGTGATAATCCTACATCAAGCGCTATTGTTTTCCTTGCAGGATTCATCCTCTGCCACTTGGTTCACGCTTTCAGGTACGGATTCTTAGGATTCGGGAGATTTTTTGACAAGGTTAAGAAGTTCGTTAAGGTATTATTATTCATGGGCAATTTTTCTTAAGAGTTTGAATATAAAGATTTTTAAAGCAGGGTATTTTTCATATCATTATACTTACAGAAACAGAAGGGGGGCAGAATAAACTATGAAGATTGTAATGAATGATGTAACATTGCTTAGGGACAGCCTTGATGCTATAAGTGGTTTGATTAATGAAGCCACATTCGAGTTCTCACCCAAGGGCATGGTTTTGAAAGCTATTGACCCCGCCGTTGTTGCAATGACTGTATTGCAGATGCTTCCAACCTGTTTCACCCAGTACGAGGTTCCAAGCAATGTTAAATTAACAGTTAATCTTGATTACTTCCTTGAAGTGTTGAAGAGGGCAAGGCAGAGTGATAAGGTGATTATTGAACTCCAGTCTGAGACTGGCAGTTTGAAGATTTCAATGAAGGGCAGCATGAACAGGGAATTCGTTGTTGCATTATTAGAGAATCCTGAAAAAGAGCAGAAGATTCCAGTTCCTGAATTCGTGGGCGAGATAATATTAGACAATAACGTTTTAAGGGAAGCGGTTAAGAACTGCCAGATGGTCAGTGACTGCGCCTTGTTCACGGTTACTCCTAACAAGTTCGTTATCAGCGCATCAGGTGACTTGAACAATGTTAAGCAGGAGTTGACAAAGGACAGTCCTGCATTGAAGAATTTGACTTACAAAGAGGAGCAGTCATCTAAGTACTCGTTAGAGTATTTGGAGAAGATAATGCGCGGGGATAAAGTCAGCGAGGATACGCGCATCAGGTTCAAGACTAATTACTTGATGGAGATTGAGTACAAGACGCAGGACAAACTCTCACTAGCGTTTATATTAGCGCCAAGAGTAGATAACGATTAAGAGTTCTACTACATAAGATTTTTAAGCAGGATTTTCTCGTATTTTATATCATGGGAGTAGTTGAACACTTAACTCGAATGGTAGAACTGGGCTACTTGCTTCACGGTTCTCCTAAAATGTTTGGGTGGTGCATTAATCCTGGAAGAGATGGCTGGGTTTACGCAACTGATAATCCTCAAATAGCTGTTTTGAAGGCTATTTACTCAAACAAGGGTTCTACTTTAATATACCGTTATTTTGTCAGTGAATCGTCTCCTTTAGAGTTAAGAATTGAAGGTTTTAAAGAGGAGAATGTCCACGATTTTGGATGGGTTTACTTAATACCTTTCAGGAACGGTTTCGAGAATTTTCCTAAAGGTTCTTGGCAGTTCGGCAGGAAAAAGGAAACAATGGCGAGCGGGGTTTCAAAGGTTACTAGAGAGGATGTTAGTTTTCCTGTAATAATAGAGCAATAACTTATAAAAAATATCAATACGTTCTTCAAGTTATGAAATTGGTTAAATTATTGGTTATACTAGGATTATTAACTGCGTATATTATCCCGCTAGTTTTAGTTTTCTCTAACTTTTCAAATACTGCTTCTTTTTACCTGCGCTTGATTGGATTGGTTGCTTTCGTGAACACTTTCGTGCAGTTAATGCTTGGCAGTTTCAGAAATTTTTTTAAGAACAATTTTAATCCTTTAATAGTTTTCAAATCTCATAATTACTTGGGCTTGTTCACCTTATTCCTTGCTTTAGTTCACGGCATGGTTAAGGCTTACAGTCTCGGATTATTGGACGTGTTAATGCTCGAAGCTAGTTTAGGAGTAGTTCTTGGAGTTATTGCTTTATACGTTATGATTATTACTGTCTTCACCAGTGACTTGAAATACTTCTTCAAAGTAAGGTATGATTATAATGTTTGGAAAATAATTCACTTGTTCAATTACGCTTTATTCTTCTTAATCTACTTCCATGCTAAGAGCATAGGCACTGATTTCAACAATGAATTAATGGTTGTTACTAGCAGCGTTTTTCTAGTAATGGCAGTTATTGGTTTAATTTACAGGTCTTACAAGATTATTAAAACAAAGGCTTTAGCTGTTTAAAAATCAAAAAGGCTTAAATAAGAGCAAAATTACTATTTTTAATATTATGACTCATTTGGAGACTGAGAAGAATATACTCGAGTTTTGGAAGAAGAATAAGATATTTAAGAAAAGCGTTGATAACAGGAGTCTTAACAAGCAGTACGTTTTCTATGACGGTCCTCCTTTCGCTACAGGACTGCCTCACTACGGCCACATACTCGGCTTGACTAGCAAGGACGTCTTCCCAAGGTATTGGACTATGAAGGGTTTCAGGTGTGAGAGAAAGTGGGGTTGGGATTGCCACGGTTTGCCTATTGAGAATATTGCAGAGAAGGAGTTAGGTATTAAGGAGAAGAAAGGTATTGAAGAGTACGGAGTTGACAAGTTTAACGCGTTCTGCAGGAGTAAGGTCTTATTCTTCGCAAAAGAGTGGGGTAAGATAGTTGACAGGATGGGCAAGTGGATAGAGTTTGATAATAGTTACAAGACTATGGATAATACTTACATGGAGACTATTTGGTGGATATTCAAGAAATTATACGATGACGGTTACGTTTACGAGGGCAAGAAGATACTAATGTATTGCCCGAGGTGTGAGACTCCTGTTGCAAAGGCTGAGATTGCTATGGACAAGAGTTACAAGGATGTTACTGACAAGAGTCCGGTTGTTAAGTTCAAACTGGATAAAGAGGATGCTTCTATACTGGCGTGGACTACGACTCCTTGGACACTAATAGGCAATGTTGGATTAGCTGTTAATTCAAAGATGGATTATGTTAAGATTAAGGTTGGAAAAGAGAGTTTGATAATCGCGAAAGACAGGTTGGAATCTGTTAAGGAGAGTTATAAGGTTCTGGAAACCTTTAAGGGCAAGAAGTTGTTAGGCAAGCATTACACTCCTTTGTACAAGTTAATCAGTGAACCTAACGCTTACACTGTTATTGACGGCGGAGAACAGGTCAGTTCTGAAGAAGGTACAGGTATTGTTCACATGGCATTATACGGTGAGTTCGATTTTGAAATGATTAAGAAATACAAGCTGCCGATGATTCAGCACATTAATGACAAGGGAAAGTTAGAAGTTGGTCCTGATGATTGGAAAGGTTTATGGTTTAAGAAGGTTGACAAGGAAGTATTGAAAGACTTGGAAAGCAAGGGTTTATTATTCTCTGCTAAGGACCACACGCACTCTTACCCTTTCTGTTACAGGTGCGAGACAGCGTTGATTTACAACGCTGTTGATTCCTGGTTTATTAATATTCAAAAGGTTAAGCCTGAACTTTTAAGACAAGCCAAGCTGATTAACTGGTATCCTGAAACATTGAAAGAGGGCAGTTTCAAGTATATTATAGAGACTGCTCCTGACTGGACTATTAGCAGGAACAGGTTCTGGGCTACTGCAATCCCTGTTTGGAGGTGCAGTAAGTGCGGCAAAATTGAAGTAATAGGCAGTATTGAAGAGTTAAGAGAGAAGAGTGTTGAAAAATTAGGCAAGGTTGTTGATTTGCACAAGGACAGTGTTGATAAGATTCACTTGAAGTGCAGCAAGTGTTTTGGAACAATGACGAGGATTCCTGAGGTTATTGACTGCTGGTTTGAGAGCGGTAGCATGCCTTACGCTGCAAAACATTACCCTTTTGAGAACAATGAATGGTTCAAGACTAACTATCCTGCTGATTTTGTCTCAGAGTATATTGCGCAGGTAAGGGCTTGGTTTTATTACATGCACGTCATAGGAGTTTTAATACTTAAAAAACCGCCTTTCAAGAACGTCGTAGTCACTGGCAACATTTTAGCTGCTGACGGGCAGAAAATGAGCAAATCCAAGAAGAACTTCCCAGACCCTAATATCATGTTTGACAAGTACGGCGCTGATGCTATGCGCTTCTTCCTCATGTATTCACAAGTTATGAGAGGGCAGGATATTAACTTCAAAGAAGAAGGCTTGAAAGAGGTTTACAGGAAAGTAGTCTTATTGCTGGGCAATGTTGCAAACTTTTACTTCATGTTCTGCGGGAATAATAAGGAGTTTAATGATTCTTCTTCAAAGAACGTTCTCGACCAGTGGATTATAAGCAGGACTAATGAGTTAGTAATGAACACTACTAATTCCTTGAATGATTATGACACTTTGAAGACGTGCGAGTTAATAATAGAATACATTGACGAGTTAAGCACTTGGTATTTGAGAAGAAGCAGGGACAGGTTAAGAGACGGCGACAAACCCGCAGTTAAGACGCTTGCTTACGCTTTAATGAATACTATTAAAGTAATGGCGCCAGTTACTCCTTTCATTACTGAAGAGATTTACCAAAGATTCAGAGGTTTAAACAAGGACTTGTTTGAGAGCGTTCACTTGGACACTTGGCCTTTATTCGATTCATTATTGATAAGCGAAGCAGTTACTGATAATATGAAGATTGTTAAGCAGATTACTAGCAAAGCTTTGGATGAGAGGGATAAGAATAAGATTCCTGTAAAGCAGGCTTTAAACACTTTAACAGTTGTGTGTGATGCTTTAAGCAAGGAATACGTTGAATTAATCAAGGACGAGTTGAATGTTAAGAGTGTTATCTTCAAGAAGGGAACCGGGTTTAATGTTGAATTGGACACTGTTATCACTCCTGAACTTCAAAGAGAAGGCATTGCAAGGGAGCTTGTAAGGCATTTGAATAATTTAAGGAAAGAGATGAAGTTAACGATTAAGGACAGGGTAATACTCTACTTGAAGTCTGGTGATGATTTGATTAATAAGAGTTTTGAAGAGCATAAGAAGAGTATTATGAAATCCGTGCAAGCAGATAGTGTTAAGCACGAGAGTTTGCCTAAGATGAAAGAGTTCAAGATTAACGATGCAAAGGTTAGTGCTGGTATTAGATTAAAGCAGTAAGGCTTTTAATTTACTGGTTTAAACTATTCTATTACTATGAGGGTTACTAAGAGGAACGGTGAGGTTGAAGAGTTTGATACCAGCAAGGTTGAGAATAGTTTAAGGAACAGCGGTGTTAGCGAGAAGACTATAGAAACCGTTATTAACAAGATTCTTGAAAAGAATTATGATTTAATATCAACTGATAGATTGTACCGCTTGATTTACAAACTCGTTAAGAAGTACGAGAACAAGTACGCTGCCAGCATTTACAGTCTTAAACAGTCAATTATGAGTCTTGGCCCTGACGGTTACGCGTTTGAAGACTTCATTGCAAAGATATTAATCCAGCAGGGAACTCTGGTTGAGACGCGGCAGGTTTATGAGAGCATGACCATCCCTCACGAGTTGGATGTTGTAGGAAGCGATTTCTTCATAGAATGCAAGTATCACAACAGCGGGGGGATAACTACGAGTATTAAGGACGTGTTATATTCTCACGCCAGGTTTCTTGACCTTGTTGAGGCAGGCAGGAAGAGGAAAAGCAATAATTTTAAACAGTTGTGGATTGCTACTAATACTAAGTTCTCAGATGATTGTTTAAAGTACGCGGATTATTGGGATATTAAGATGATAAGCTGGAAGCATAAAGGCAAGGATAGTTTAAGCTACATAGTTGACAAGTTCCATTACTACCCTGTTACTTTACTGCCAAGTGTTTCTAAGAGAACCTTCAGCTTGCTCAGCAAGAATAACATACTCTTAATCACAGAGGTTATTAAGGTCAGCGATTCTCTTCTCAGAAAGATTGGTTTGAACAATGATGAAGTCAGAAGGATTAGGGAGGATTGTGATAAGATTATTAAAGCATCAGAGGTTATACAAAAATGATGGTTTTAGCAGGTGTTGGATTAGTAATAATTGGTGTTATTATCTTCTCAATACTAGTCTATAATAGTTTCATTACTTTGAATAACAGGGTTAGCAATGCATGGGCTCAGATTAACGTGCAGTTGAAGAAGAGAAGCGACTTAATACCTAAGCTTGTGCAAGTAGTTAAGGGTTACAGCAAGTACGAGAAGACTACGCTTACAGAGATTACTAAGTTAAGAACTGCTATTGACAACAGCAAGAGCGTAAGCAAGAAGTACGAGTTGAACCAGGAGATTAACAAGTTAATAACAAGGTTCTTCATAGTTGCTGAGAATTATCCTGAGCTTAAGGCTAATGAGAACTTCAAGCTCTTGCAGGAGGAGATTACAGACGTTGAAGACAAGATTGCTTACGCTAGGCAGTTCTATAATGATGTAGTGTTCAAGTTCAACACTAGACTGCAGTCATTCCCTTTTTCTTTAATAGGGAACATTATGGGTTTGAAGACTGCTGAGCCTTTCAGCGAGAAGTCTGATTATAAGGGTGTGAGTTTTTGAAGAAGAAGCTGGTTTTATTGCTTTTACTATTATCTTTCTCTACTGTTTTTGCAAAAAGTTTCTTTATTAAAAGCGCGGATGTTCAAGTAAACGTTGCTGATGACGGTTTGGTTAGTGTAAGGGAAGAGTTAACCTTCCACTTTGACGGCTGCTACAGTGTGATTTACAGGGAGATTCCTTTGTTCAGCGAGTCTGACATTATAAGCTTCCAAGGCTCTTCAAGTGAGGTCTTCACTGAGTCGCGTGAGAGACAGTCTGATTACTATATTTACGAGTTCTACTTCAGGGATTACCAGTGCGACAAGGAAACCACTGTTGTAATGGATTACACTATGGATAAAGTCGTTGACGTCTACGATGATATCAGCAGTTTGCACTTCCAGTTCTGGGGAGCGGATTGGGAAAGGCTTACAACCTTAACTGCTACAATTACTCTGCCTTCTGACGTCAGAGAGTACTGGATTCACAACCAGGTTACTGGAAACGTTTACAACAGCACTGGCAATGTAATCTATTACACTGCTAACGGTGTTCCCGCAAACCACTGGATTGAAGCACAAGCCACTTTCGCACCCTTAAGCGAGACTAGATACGCTGATGTTCATGAAGGAACACAAGCTGATGAGATAAAAGCTATGGAGACTTATTACGCAGTTAAGCAATTTATGGAGATTTTTTTTGCAATAATCTTCGTAATCTGGCCTCCTGTTCTATTCTGGATTGTTTACAACAAGTATGGAAGGGAATTAGTTGTTGAATACATGGGTGTCTATGAGAGGAACCCTCCTACCAGTGACAGTCCTGCAATAGTCAGTGCTATTCTTAACTCGCATAATGACGGCAAACCAATCTTGGAGGCTTTCATTGCTACAATGTTTGACCTTGCAAGGATGAAGATTCTCAGCTTCAAGGGTGATGAGAAGAATGTTATTATTCAAATACACAATGACAAGAAAGACGCGATTCAATTAACTGATTACGAGGATAAGGTCTTAACATTCTTGTTTAAATACGCTGAAAAGGATAATACTGTTAACTGGAATAGTATGAAGAAGAAGCTTCAGTCTTACAGTGATAGTGAGAGTTTCCAGAAGACGATTAAGTCTTTTAAAGAAGCTGTTTCGGAGACGTTTAAGAAAGAGGATTACTTTATTGACAAAGGCAACAAGGAGTTCCTTAAATGGTCTGCTATTTTAACTATAATCTCTATTGTTACGCTTTTAACAACTAATCTTGCAAACCTTTTCATAGTTTTTCCTTTACTAATTTACTTGCCTTTTATTATTGTCTCTTTCTTAGTATCCAGGAAGAACTTAATTGTTGGAATCTTCATTAATGGTTTTCTATTAATTCACATGATTGGTTTAATGGGAGGGATTAGTTTAGCTTTTGGCTCCATAATAAGCACTGCTTTCATTATCTCTTTCATTACTGTTGTTGTTCTTAATCTGATTAGCAGGAAAGTTCTTGGCAAGTGGACTCAGAAGGGCAGGAATTTCGAGTTGAAGTGGAATAATTTCAAGAAGTTCTTGAAGGATTACTCTTTGCTTAAAGAGCATCCTCCTCAGAGTATTATAATGTGGGAGCAGTTCCTAGTTTACGCTATCATCTTGGGAGTGGCTGATAATGTTATTAAGGTTATGAAACTTCAAGTGCCTGACTTTGCTAAGAACAGCAACATGGCAGTCTTGTATTACCATCCTCATTTCTACTCCTCACTGCATTCGACTATGATGTCCAGTAGTGTTAGAAGCAGGAGCAGCGGGGGCCGCAGCGGCTTCGGAGGAGGAGGAGGAGGTTTCGGCGGAGGCCACGGCGGGGGAGGAGGAGGAGCCAGGTAAAAGCTTTAAAACAACTACTGCTTATTTCTAGTTTATGGTTGCAAAAAAATCTGATTTAGAAAAGGAGACTAAGGCAGCTCTTAAGGATATTGGCAAGATGATTAACAACATTGCAAGCGTTATCAAGCGCGACTTTGGAAAGATTAAGGTTAAGTACAAGGAGGGCAAGGTTGTTAAGAAAGCTAAGAGTGACTTGTCTAAGGGCTTGACTGATTTGGCTAAGGCTTTAAGGCAGGGTGCTAAGAAGGTTAAGGGCAAGTAAATTTTATTATCTTCTCCGCTACCTGCTCTGCAGGTATTGGAGTTGTATCTATTACTAAGTCATAGTTAGATTCATCTTCAGGGTTGAGTTTGTACAACTCTTTGTATCTTAAGAGTTCACTCTTGCGCCTCTCCTTTATTGACTTAATAGCTTCAGGCAAGTCTTTGTATAACTCGTCGCTGCGCTGGTTTAATAGTATTCTCCTCGCTGCTTCTTCCGGAGTAACCTTTAAGTAGATTTTTATGCTGTCTGGTATGAAGTGGTAGCCTAATCTGCCTTCCAGTATGAAATCGTCTTCTGTTCGTCCGAGTTTCTTCTGGTAGTCATCGATTCGCTTGTCAATCCTGGAATCCTTCTCTGCTAATTCCGTCAAGTCTTTCAATGATAATTTCATATCATTAGCTAGTTTGCGGAACATCATTCCAGTGCTGTAATACTTGAGTTTCAAACGCTCAGCTATTATTTTAGCAACCGTTGATTTCCCGCTGCCTAAGTCGCCGGAGATTGTGATCTTCATTTTACTTATTCAAGTTTTTTAAGAGTTTTAAATACTTGCTCTTCTGATCCTTCAATTTAGTCTTTTCCTTATCAGAGGCGGACTCCATTCTGGTATCGTAAACATCAATTAAGAACTTGGAGAAAAACTCTAACAAGCCGTTCTTAACAAAGAGCACGCTCTTCTCTATCTCCTGCTTCTCTTTATTAATAGTGTTTCTCTGGTCTTCTGTAACGTTTGCAATGTTTGAAAAATCTGTTACCTTATTTAGTGCTTCAAGCATGCTCTGAACAGGCAGAACATCAAACTCTTCAAGGTCAAAGGTCTTATCCTCTGCCTTTGATATATTCTCATTCATTTTCTTAAGTTCTTGCAGCATTTTATTGAAATTTTCAATATAATTGCCCTGCTTATCCTCGCTTGTTCCCTCTGAACTCACTAGTATCTTTAAATTGTTTACAACCAAGAACATTACATTATATACTGTGTATAACTCGTTAACTAAGTCCTTCAAACCAAGCAGTAAATCGTTTACTAGTATTACTGAAAAGTCGCAGAACTTTTTAACAACGTTATTGTCTGCCTTGGAAATCTTTTCAACATTTATGCTTGTCTTTCTTAATTTATCAACGATTTTGTCATACTTCTCAAGTGATTTCTTCGTATTCTTCAAGTCATCCCAGAACTCGCTCGTCTTATAACTCTGAGTCTTGAACAGTTTCTGGAAGAATCCTACCTTGGCGCCTTTTAACCTGTTATTATAATCCCTGAAGTCAACCTCAAATCTTTGAAGATGCGTTTTTACGAGGTTGTAAGCTTCGTCTATCTTTGCCTTGTCGCTGAAGTATTCATTAAGGTAAGTCTGCATCTCTCCAAATAAGCCTCTGAAGTCTTCATCCAATTTTTTGGTATAACTCTGGTAAACCATTTCTGAACTTCTTGTTAAGCCAACACTCTTCATTACATCATAAAGTTCTTTCTCAAGCCCGGCCTGTTCTTTCTGCATGGCTTCAAGCTCGCTGAATAATTTCTGGAATCCTTGAATCTTATAGTTCATTACCTTGACTTCAATCTTCTCGCCAACCAGTTTCTTCTGGTAGTCAACTATGTATCTTATGAAGTCAAGCATCGGCGCCATCTCCTTGACAAACTCTTTGTAAGCGTCGGATATCTGCATGAAGTTGTTAATATCATTCGAGAACGTATTTGTTAAACTGTTAAGTTTGGTGAACAAGTTTTTGAGATTAAATCCTACATCTCCCATTGAACCCTGCAGTTCCGTGCATAATTGTTCAAAGTTTTCCACAGTAATATCTGAAAGGTTAACCTTGGTTAATTCCTTCTTGAACTCGTTCAATGAAGCGTTTATGAGAGCATAGTTTGAAGCGAACTCGTCAAACAATCTCTTGTTTTCAAAAATATTCCTATTGTCAGTTATCTTGCTTAAACTGTTGTTGAAATTAGTTATTATCTGGCTGACGTTCTTGCTCATCTTAGGATATCTTTCATAGATTAACTCCTTAATTCCTTCCAAGTGCCTGTTCTTGTAGTCCTCAGCGCTTGCTTTCTGCTGTGAGAAGTATCTTAAATCCTTTTCAAGGCTCTCATTGAATCCTACTACTGTCTTTAATCTCTGCAGTAAGAACTGCATTACTTTGCCTACTATTTTCAAGTCTTTGGCCTTGGCACAAGTCTTCTCTATAGACTCTTGAGTATCTCTTGTTATTAATAATGATTCAGTATTAGCGTTTGAGTCAAGTTTTAACTCAACCTCTGTCAGTTTCTTCAAAGCTATTGCTGTCTTGTCAGCGACTTGTCCTATGTGTATCTCGCTGTCAACCTGGTGGCCCCATAATGATACTATCTCAGCGAATGCTCTTACAATAGTTGTGATGTGTTTAATCTGGTTCTTGACAATGTCATCATGCAGTTCTCTTGCCTTGTTCTCATCCTTTTTAGTTATTGCTAACTCTTTGAACAATGCTGCAGCGTGTTTGTCTTCAACTTTCATGTTCTTTAGTTCGAACAATCTTCTTGCCCTGTCTTTGAAGAACTTAACAACGTCAATGTCTTTTTCAATCCCTTCTAATGCTTTAGTGGTTTCATCAATACCTGATTGAGCAATCAGGTTCTCTGCGAAGACCTCTGATTTCAGCATTTGAACATTATTATCCTGGTCTTTGACTAATAATCCAACCCTTGTTAGAGAGGATAATAATTCACCGCTTAATGACTTTAATGTCTTCATTACATCAATGTCAAGACTAATCTCAATCGGTTTCTCTGCTCCTTTCCTAGCTGCCTTAATAGTATAATACTCCAAGTCCCTGTCAGGTATCTTCTTTATCTCTTTGCTTACATTTTCAAGAGATTGTATTATTTGAACCAGTCCTAACTTTGTAGTTATAGTCTTAGGCAGGTTTACTTCTTTTCTCTGGTACAACTCTCTTATTTTAGACCTTAAAGCAGGGTCTGCTTTATATGATAGGTTTATTACCTCTTCACTGTCTGAGTATATTATCTTTCCAAGAGCTGCATAGTAAACAGCTGTCTCTTTTATAGTCTCCTTAAGTAATGCTCCGAGATTAATTAATGAGTCTTTAACATCGGTTACTATCCTTTTCTCCAAATCAGTAACCTGGTCTAACTTGTTAACGAACTTGTTAAACTTGTCAGGGTTTCCAGTATTCTCAGCCATTACAGCAAATGTAGTATTCACTGTCTGGAATGCTCTTACGAAGTTAATAACACCTTCTAACCCGTGGTTAATAATGGCAACCTGCTCCTTGCTGACCTCAACAATACTGGGTATAATAGTGCCTAAGTTCTCACTGGCGGCCTTAAGACTGTCATTAAAGATGTCTAAATCTAATTCTTTTTTTTCATTTATTAACTTATTTTTTTGAATATTTTCTAATAATCCTTGAATCTCTTCCTCAGATAATGAAGTATACTTGTCAGCCATATAATTAATTCTTAAAACTCTGTGGCTTTTAAATCTTTTTTACCACGTATACTTGGTCGTTTTTCCTGACTTTGGAATCTATTTTCAAGGAAATTCTCTGCCCTTTGACTGATTTCTTGATTGTTTTTTTGCTGATTTGCATGGATTCAATCTCTTGTTTTAAAAAAGTCGTTTTTCCTTCAAAAATAATAGTGTCTCCTATTTTCAATCCTGCATGGTTTAAGTAAACCTCTGCAGCTTTTGCTTTAGGATAATAATTCTTGACAACACCAACTGCTTGTTTCCTGTGCGTGGAAGTTGTGCCGTCGCTCTTCAACTCAACATCTGATGGTTTGGGTTTGCCTAAGTAGAAGCCAGTGGAGAATCCGCGGTTAAACACTGATTTTAATCTTTCAAGCCAATTATGCAATTTCTTCTTGGAATAATCATCTATTGCTTCGCGGTAAACACTTACTACTGTATTAACATAGTTCGCGTCTTTTCTTCTGCCCTCAATTTTTAACGAGGATACTCCTGTCTTGATTAATTTGTCCAAAAAAGTGATAGTGCATAAGTCTTTAGCGTTCAAAAAACGCTCACCGTCGTAAACCATTTCAGCATCCTCGTTCTTCACAGTCCACTTCTGCCTGCAAGGCTGCATACATTCTCCCCTGTTAGCTGATTCGCCGTACATTGAGAGCGAGAAGAAGCACCTGCCTGAGACTGACACGCACATGGCTCCGTGAATAAAGACCTCAACCGGAATCTTGCTATTTTTGACTATCTTCTTCAAGTCCTTTAACTGCACCTCTCTCGCTAGTATTACCCTGCTCGCGCCTAATTGTTTGAACAAGTTAGCGCTTGCACTATTTGATACACTGGCTTGAGTGCTGATGTGAAAGGGTATTTTAAAAATCTTGCAGATTGGTATTAGTGCTAAGTCGTGGATTATTAATGCATCAACGCCTGCCTGTTTCGCCTTCTTAACTAGTTCTTTTGCACTCTTCAATTCAGGCTCGTAAATTATTGAATTAATAGTTAAGTAGGATTTGACTTTATTCTCATGACAGTAATTCACTATTTTTGGTAAATCCTTTGAATTAAAGTTCTTAGCCTTCAAGCGCATGTTAAACCTCTCCACGCCGAAGTAAACTGCGTCAGCTCCGGCTTCAACCGCGGCTATTAAGGTTGGCCAGTCATGGCACGGTGCTAAAAGTTCAGGCTTCTTCATTAATTACTATTTAGTTTTTTCTGCTTAAAAACTTTTAAAGACTTGGCATCTATTCTTAATAAGCATGATATTAGAGATTATTGGCTTCGTTATTGGACTAGTCATACTCATATATTTAAGCCCTTTGGTTGTTAACTACGGCACTAAACTGGGTGAGATACTGCGCGTGTCACCGATTATTATCGGCATACTCGCAATAGCGATTGGCACTAGTATTCCAGAGATAAGCACTTCAATCACTTCTTCCATCTTAGGCCACGGAGACGTTAACGTTGGCGACGCCGTAGGCTCGTCAATATCGCAGATTACCCTTATTCTTGGTTTAAGCGTTTTAATAAGCGGAGAGGTTAAGGTTGAAAGGAAGAACTTGTTTATTCTCGGAAGCGGAGTAATAATATCTACAATAATAGCTTACAGTATTATTGAGAAAGGCTACATTACGAGGATTAACGGCGCAATTCTTGCAGTGACTTACGTAGCATTGTATTACATTATCAGCAACAGTGTTACGAAGAAAGAGTACATAGTTACTGAGGAGAAGGACTTCGTCTTCTCCCAATTGTGGAAGAAGTACAGCTTATACTTGGGTTTAAGCCTTATAGGATTAATAATTGGTTCAGTTATTCTCGTCAACTCAGTAGTTTTCTTCAGCGAGCAGATAGGCATTCCTGAATACGTTGTCAGCTTCTTCGCAGTCGGATTAGGCACGAGCATTCCTGAACTCTTCGTCGGCATATCAGCGATTAAGAAGAAAGAGTATGAAATTTTTGTAGGCGACATTTTAGGAAGCAATATTACAGACGTTACTTTAAGCATGGGTTTGGGTCCAATATTCAGACCTAACATTATTGAATCCAATCTTATTATTCCAACAGGAGGATACTTAGTATTAGTCTCTATTATTGTAATCCTCTTCTTCGGAATTAACAAGAAGATTGACAGGAAGAGTTCATTACTGCTGATAGGCTTGTACTTGTTGTCATTCTGGATTGTTAAATAAAAAAAAGAATTAATTATTTAAATCCTCCAATGCATTAATTGTTTCATGGTTAAGACCCTTAGTTTTGACAAGAATTTCAAGGCTAAAGAGACAGGCAGTGATTTTGATTTTAACAGCAAGAGTTTGCAGTGGGTTAATTTCAGTTCAAGCGCGAGTATTGAGAGGATACTGGCAAGGCTTCTTGGCAAAGGAAACGGTTTTATTGAGGACTTATTGGAGGAGCAGAGGCCTAATATCACGCAGCATGATGAATTCTCAGTAATAGTTTTGAGTTTTCCTTCCAAAAAAGAAGATGTTTTGCAGTTAACGCTAATAGTTTCCAAGAGCAAGGTTATAACTATTACTAGCAAGGAGAGTGAGACTATAAACAAGGTCTTTGAAAACGTTCACAAGGGTGTTCAGAAAGTTTCAGGCGTTACGAGCATATTCTCATTAATGATAGATGCTTTGCTTGAGAGGAGTATTAAGAAACTGGAAGAGTTAGAGGAGGACGTTGAAGCCATGGAGTTATTAGTTGCTAAGAATAAGGCTAAGAAGGCTTTGCTTGGCAAAGCTAACCTGGTTAAAGAGCACTTGTTCTTCACGTCTAAACTGTTAAGAGGGGACTTGGAGGTTATTAAGGAGATTCAGAACAGTGCTGTTCCAGCGCTTAACTTGAAATACTTCGGCCACCACTTCGAGGACAGGGTATTATACATGCAGGACTATGTTGAATTAATTAAGGAAGCTGTTAATAATGTTAATTACTTGTACACTACTAATCTCAGCAATAAGATGAACGAGCAGATTTACAGGCTCACAATCATCGGTGCCTTAATGGTTATTCCAACGATTATCAGCGGTTTTTTCGGCATGAACGTGCCTTTACCTATTGATTCGTTCTGGGAGATATCATTAATAACATTCGTATTATTAGTAGTCTCTTCTGTTATCTTGAAATTACTTTTTTAAAATAAGGTTTAAGAACGCGCACGAAGTGCTCCATCTCTGGCTTTAAATAACTCGGCTGAGTGTTATAAGACTCGTCCAGTGTTACCTCATTCCTGAAACTCTGCAATACTAAGAGTTTGCTTCCTTCCAATAAGTATCCTATCTTTACCAAATCCTTCTCGTTCAATAATGAAGGCAGTATGGTAGTTCTGAACTCGTAATCAATACCTGACTCTTTAATTAATTGTATGCTCTTCTTCAAGTCTTCCGTCTTAACCTTAATTTGAGTAACGGATTCGTACTTTTCCAAAGGAGCTTTAACATCCATAGCTAAGTAATCAACTATTTTAGAATCCGTTAATTCTTTAATCATTTCAGGGTTTGAACCGTTAGTGTCAAGTTTTAC
The DNA here is from genome assembly GCA_016931175.1 of Nanobdellota archaeon. GTDB lineage: Archaea > Nanobdellota > Nanobdellia > Tiddalikarchaeales > Tiddalikarchaeaceae > CG07-land. The sequence goes on along the minus strand of JAFGFH010000021.1, from coordinate 18,431 downwards.
TAAAAGCCCTCTCTCTTTTATCTTCTTGATGAAAAGAGGCAAGTCCTGGTGAAGGGTTGGTTCTCCTCCTGTGATTACTACTCCGTCAATCCATTCCTTCTTGTTATCTATTAGTTTAAACACTTTATCTTCTGCCATGAATGGAGGTTCAGGATTCACTAGTTCAGGATTATGACAGTAGTGGCAGTGAAAGTTGCACCCTGCAGTGAAAACTACTAGTGATATCTTTCCAGGATAATCTATGAAACTGCTCTCTATTATTCCCTTAACTATAACCACTTCTTCACCTCTTCTATTTTAGGCGTGGCGCCTAAGAATGATTGAACTACTTTATTCTCTTTTAATATTACAGTGCTTGGCGTGCTTAAAACGTCAAACATTAAGCTCTCCGCTAAGCCTTCAGTTGTGCGAACGTCGTGGAATTCAACACTGACTCCGTCGTTTAATAACTGCTTGCCTAACTCCTTTGATTGAGGACAATTAGGGCAATTCTCTTGAACGAATATTTTAACTAGCATTTAACTGCCACCTTCTCTTCACCTGCTTGTTCAGCTGGAACCTTGTAATTGCCTTTCTGCCTGTCTTTGAACTCTGCACTCTTGCTCTTGTTCCAATCATTTATCTTGCTGAAATAGCCTACTACCCTGCTTATTCCATATACGTTCTTACTATTACAATGTTTGCATCTCGCCTCTCCCATTAACCCTTTCACCTCCCGTAACCCTCGCTTATCCTGCCGCAATCATTGCAGACAGTAAACTCAGGACTTATTGTTAATTGAGCACTCTGAGTATTATCCCAAGTCTTCTTAATTAAAGAAAATATCGCTTCAGCATCAGGTCTTTGTTCTCCCGTGAATACGTGTGTTATAGAACCGCTCTCGATTATGCTGTTAAACTTGCCCTGCTTCTCTATACGCTCGAATATGTCTACTGGCGCGTCAGCTTCGAAGTGTATACTGTTAGTGTAATAAACCTCTCCAGTTTCAATATTACCCCTGACGTAATCCTTAGCCTCTTTGAATTTTTTAAGGTCGAGTTTCGCGAACCTTAAACTGGCTCCTTCTGCAGGCGTCTCTTCAAGGCTGAATTTCAAGTTGTACCTCTTCTCGTACTCTTTAATGCGCAAATACATGGCTGAAACGATTTTAAGCCCTAACTTGTAAGCGTCGTCGCTGTCATGCAATGCTTCCCCTGTTAAGTAATTCACGCACTCGTTCAATCCTATGAGTCCGAAGATGTAAGTGCAGTCTTCCAGGTCAACGTAAGGCCTGCCGTCCATTGCCGTCTTGCCTATCTGCCACAACGGTGTTCCAGGCTTATTCATTATCTGCTTAGTGAAAGCTTTCTTTTCAAGATGCGCCTTGAGTATTAAGTCCATTGTCTTGTTAATCTCTGAAATGCATCCTTCTATATTATTCCTGCCTGCGCGGTAAGCTGCTTGGGGCAGGTTAAGCGTGACTACCTGGAAACCGCAGAACCTCATACTCTCAGGATGCTTTAAGACGTAATCGTCATTGATTCTTGTTCTTAACCTGCAGCACGCTGACAAGACTACCTCGTCGCGGTCAAAGATGAAGTAAGGGCTGCCGTTATGAGACGCTACCTCGCAAGCGTATAATAATAATTCTTTCTGACCAGGGTCTGTGAACGATTCCTTGCTTATGTGCAAATCACATTTAGGGAAGGTGAATACTTTGCCCTGGCTGTCACCTTCCTTCCAAACCTCAAGCATTGCTTTGGCAAACATTTGAGCCTCTTTCTCATAATCCTTGTAAGTCTTGCCTGTATACTGGCCTTTAGGCCCTATTGCTGGAACGTCTCTTAAGTATGAAGGGACTCCTAAGTGGACGTTGAAGTCAACGAAGCGGGTTTGGCCTCCCCAGCTGAAAGCTCCCTGCGCTACTGCAAAGATTAAGTTCTGAGCTTCTTGAAGCATCTGCTTGTAACTCTTTCCTACAAGAAAAGGCGCGTATGCAATATTCACGTAGCTGAACCCTAACGCTCCAGCGTAGTAAGTCTGCATTGCTGTAAGAAAAGTGAGAATGTGGCCTGTTAAAGTGGCTGCGTGGCTTGCCGGCTTTGCTGTAGTATTAACTGTGAGTATGTCCTGGATTCCGTACTTTTTTATGTACTCAACGCTGTGCGCGCTGCAGTAAACTCTTGTTATGAATCCTAAGTTATGCAGGTGTATGGCTCCTGTAAGGTGAGCCTGCGCTACTTCTTTGCTGAACACGTTGTCTAACGCGAATTGTTTCAAGCTGTTGTCTGCTATTGCTAAGTTCACTGCTTCAGGATTATTGTTCTTTATGTTAGAATTGTCCTTGCTTCTGCTGAAGAGTATCTGCTTCAAATTATACACAGGCATTCCTATCAGTTTCTGGCTCGTTAACTGGTCAGTGAAACCCTTAAGAACAAGTTCGTTGTTAACAAGCTCCCTGATTAAGTTAGTGTTGACTTGTGCCAGCTTAGATGATAATAGTTTCTTTTCAACCTCTTCTGCTATCTCTGTTGCCTGCCACTCGCTCAGCGTAGTCTCTTTCATTAATGCTTTAACTATCATTGACCTGTCCCAGTCGTTTAATTCCTCGTTGCTGCTCGTTACTTGCAGTAAGAGGTCAGTCGTGTCAGTTACTGATTCAACCCTTTTCTTTACCTTAAGTTTTGCCAGTTCTCTCTGGAAACCAGTTATGTCATTGAATTGCCTGAAAACGCTTGCGAACCTTATGTAAGCTACTGGGTCTACTTTTTCTAATTGTTCAAGAACTAATTCTCCTATTTCAGTGCTGGTTACTTCATCTTTGCCTTCAGCTATTATTCTGCGCTCTATGTCATCAACTATTACTTCTATCTGCTCGTCAGGCAGTGTCTTCTTGCTCCTGGCTTTGATTATGCTCTTAACTATCTTGTTCTTGTCAAAAGGCCTGCTGGAACCGTCTTTTTTAGTAACAATTATTTTAACGTTTTCAACGTTCTCGTAAGTTGTGAACCTCCTGCTGCAGTTTAAACACTCTCTCCTGCGCCAGTTTTTATTATCTGCTACAGCTCTCTTGTCTATAACTTTTAATTTTGAACTTGAACAGTAAGGACATTTCATTACTTTATCAACCTCCCCAACCTATTGGGGTAAAAAGCTTATCCTTACTACAAGTTAATCATTGTTTTTAAAGATTATCACATAACAGTGCATATATCTGTAATAGATATAAAAAAAAAAGAGAAAAAATAAATCTTCTTCTTACTTTGACATCTCTTCAAGAGTCAAATCAAATATTCTCATAGTCCCGAATGCAATTCCTACTCCTGCACTCACTATTACCATTATACTCATGTCAATCAGTGTCGTGAATATTGACACCAGCCACATTGACACCAAGCATGTGAACATTACTACGAGTGCTCTTGTTGCTCCTACTAAGAAGAACATTCCAATATTATCAGAGAAGAGAACCTTATCTGATTTTTTTGCTTTTGCCATAAAAACTATTAGTGTTTAGTTTATTAAAAAGCTTATCACATATTATTTACTTATGATTTAATACTCCTTTGCTTGTTATCTCAAAAGGTATTTCTTTAGCAATTGACTTCTTTCTTGTTTCAACAGAGTAATACTTTCTTATAATAACCTTGTCCTCAAAAGCGTTTATGTTTACAACAACGTCATTTAATCTCCTGATATCATTAATTACGCGCTTCTCATAAGGCCATTCTGTGAACATGAATAACGTGGTTATTTTTTTCTTATTCAATTCTTTTTTCAATAATAATATTTCTTTCATGCTGCGGGTTCCGCACAAGTGGAAAATAGTTGACAAGTCATCGATTACTAACAATTTCTTACCTTTCACATCTTTAAAACAAGTGTTAATGCTTTCTATAACACTTTTAATCTTTTTAGGTTCTTCAACAAAGAACTTGTTTTTTGCAGATTGATTAAACAATTTAGAATAAGAGTCTATGAAGAATAACTTATTATGATTCTCATACTTTGAAGAATCCCAGCCTCCTTTAAGCAATTCCTTCCTTACCATTTTAGGGCTCTTATTATTAACTAGGTAAGCAACTGACGCATGGTTCTTTAATGCTTGAATTATTGTCTTGTAAGCGAAAGGCGCGTTTTCAACACCTGGTTTTGACCAAAGTATTGCTGTTGAACCCTCTGTTAAACCTCCTGATGTTATCTCATCAAGTTTTGGTATGCTGGTTTTAATAACCATAAACATTAAACAATAATTTGAGATTTAAAAAATCTGTTATTAAGAGTAATTAATTGTGACGTAATCTAAAACAGGGGTGTATAATCCGTTGATATTTGATAAGTAAACTCTGTACTGCAGCCACTCGTCACCGTCATGAACATTGTTTATTGTTGAATTCAAAGTGTAATAATCCGTTGTGCTTGTGGGACCATACCATAAAGCTGATGCCAATCCTTCCTCTGTTGAAGCAGTTCTTAACCTCAGTTTTATATCCGTGTAAGCGTTCTCTTCTCCTGCAAAGTATAGTATTGTATAATCAGGGTTTAATACTCCTGTTTTATAAGCATTGCTTGTGAACTCGCCGCTGCTTTGATAAACAGAATCCTCTGATAATAATGTCTGCAAAGCCTGGTTATTGCTTATCTGTGCTAGAACTGAGCAGTCCTGCAAAGTGTAAGCTCCAATGTAATAGTCAAAGTATTCAACACTGACTTGAGTGTTATTGCTTAAGCCCATCCACTCTTCATCACTGCTAGTAACAACTGCCTGGTTTAAGTAAACAGGAGATGTCATAACTATACCGTAATTGCTGGACTCGTTGAAGAGTCTTACATAAGAGTTTTGAAGATTAGTGTAAGTATAATTTCCTAATGTGTGAATTATATTATTTGATTCGAACTTGTTAATCTCAGTATTATCCGTTCCAATATAGAAACTCTGCCCTGGGAGTACAACACTGTCATACTGCCATCTTATAAAATTATTCTTAGAGTATAGCCTGTAAACTAAAGGGCCTTGGTTTAACTCGTTTCCTGAACCAGTCATTGTTAATTCTACGAATACTGGTCCTTCTGCGCTGCTTGTTACTGTATGAGTTTGGCTGTTATCCCGATTGAATAAGTAAGAGTAATAATTTACCAAGTCCCTTCCTATGTTTTTAGCATATATTGTGTCAAAACCCCAATTGTTCGGATTATTATTGTTGCCTATCCTCGCGTATAATTTGCTGTTTTCAAAGTATCCGCTGGTTCCAGCAGAGTAAGATAAATCTGTTCCGTAAACAGGCGCTTGCGCAAGAAAATTATTATAATAGATTTGAACCTGTTTGGACTCGTAACTTGAAAGGTTGGCAAGGAACCATATCTTAGATGCTGCAGTGTTTAACGTGCCTGGTTCAAACTGTCTTGGAACTTCAACACCGTCCACTACTATTCTCAAGTCATCACCGTCGTTCTGCATCTTTCCTGCGGTTATTAACGCTTGAGTGTTGATTGTAATACTTGCAGGATAATTGTTTAAAGTGTTTCCTGACTCTTCAGTTAGAATCGCTGTTATCCTGTTCTTGTAATTATTGTCAAACCATCCAGTCTTAGCAGAGAGCACTACGCTGTCAGGAATAAATGTTACATCTGTTGAACTGGTTGTTCCCTGGCTGAAGTCTGCTTGCGTTGTCTGATAAAAGCTGCCTGCCTGCTGTATTGTTATTATTTGAAGACTGCCTGCTTCAACGATTCCTGTAAATACTCCTGAAGCTGTGTGGCTCATCTCACTGCTTTGCCTAATATACTCTATATGCATTTCGTACTCGTAAATGTCTCCGAAACTGCTTTTGAAGCCTGAGAGGTTGCCTGTTATCGTCTTTATCGAACTGGGTGTTATGAACTGGTTGAAGTTAAAACTCTCATTCCCTATTATAACCTTGGTTATTGTAACATCGTAACCCCTAGAGTATAAGCTAAGCACCCATGTGCCGTTAATTAATAACTGGTGGTCGTATACGCCGATATCATCAAGGCTGAAGCTTTCCTCTGTCTTTGCTGACAAGTCTGAATTAGGGTCGAAAACGCCAAGTAAGAAGAGCGCTGCTCCAACCACTACTATTATTATAAAAACCCAGCCGTAAACCATTAAGTATTCAAGGGCGGATTGTGATTTTCTCATTATGTTTAAAGAAATATTAACAAATTAAAAAGACTTTTATTCCAACCCTATTTTTTTCACGCGTTGCTTAATACGCTTTTTAAGAATTATTTATGTGCAAATCTATTTTAAAAGATGCTCCTTTGCTTCTGTCAAGACTTATTTTGCCGCGGAATTGGTCAACTATCATATTAACTAACTGCAACCCTAAAGTTTTTGCCCCTCTTATATTAATATAAGATGGGAATTTAACGCCTGAATTGCTGACTACTAGTTCATACGTTTTACCTGCTTTTCTCTTCATTCTTATCTCAATTTCTTTTTTCTTCTGTTTTGTGAACGCGTGCTGCAAAGAGTTTGATACTAACTCGTTAAGCAGAAGTGCCAAATAAATCGAATTATCTATATTGAAATTTAATTTTTGAATATTAATCTTTATTTTTAAGTTTTTCCGGCTGAAACCGTAAGAGTTAATTAAGTAATTAACTAATTCAGTAACGTAGTCTGAAAAGTTTATTTCTTTCAAATCTTTGGATTTGTATAACATTTCATGAATGAATGCCATGGCTTGAATCCTGTTCCTGCTCTCATTCAATAGTTCAACTATTTTCTGTTCACTTGAAGCTTGTGCCTGCAGGTTAAGAAGGCTGATGATTACCTGCATGTTATTCTTAACGCGGTGGTGCAGTTCTGTAAGCAGAAACTCTTTCTCTGCCAATGATTTCTTTAAACCAATATTTGCTTTTTTAACCTCTTTCTCTGCTTGCACCCTTTCAGTTATGTCAAATACTACGCCGATAACGCCGGCGAATTTACCTTCTTTGAAAAATGAACTCTTCCTGTCCTCAACCCATTTCAAAACTTTTTCCCTGGTAATTATCCTGTAAACCTGAATTATTTCTGCAGGTTTTTTGTTTAGTTTTAAAGCGTCTTCTAATACCTTATTTTTGTCTTCTTTATGTATTAAGTCAGTCCATGATATTTTCTTAGCTTCAAAATCACTAGTATTATAACCTGTTAAAGGCTTGCATCCTGAAAGTATTTGCGCTCTCCATTCAGAGAAGCCTATGTAAACCATTCCAGGAGTGTTCTTAACAATGTTTCTGAATTTTTGCTCGCTATCTCTTAATTTATTTTCAGCTTCAATTCTTTTAGATATTTCTCGAAAACTTGCAGCCATCTTATTATGGCCTGTTTTGAACGCATGAACTTCAAACACTCCTTTAATTCTGCCCTTTTCGTAATTAACTTGTTTAGAAATCCATAACTTGCCAGTCTTAGCAACATTAACGTAGTATTCAGGAATTCTAGTATTTTTTAAGCCCGGGAATGCTTCAAGTATTTTTTTGCCAACTAATTTGGTGTGTTTAATCTTAAGTATTTTGTCTGCAGCAGGATTAGCGCCGGTTAAAAAAAGATTATTATTTTTCAATTCATAAAAATGCATCCCAACAGGTATTGATCTTATTACACTCCTGTATCTCTCCTCACTTCTAATTATCTTAGCAGAATCACTCTTCTTTTCAAGCGCTATTGATAATATGCTTCCTAAAGCGTGAATTAATTCGTAGTTTTCCAGCTCTCTTCTCTGCTGTATGGTAATTATTAGTTCAAGATTTCCTTTATTATACAATAATAGTTGGTAAAGGTTAGGCACTAGTTTGAACAAATTATCAAAAACTAATTTAGGAACTGATTTAAGCGATTTTTTAACCTTTGCATTGGTTAGTTTAAAGAAGTCATAATGTCTGCGGCTTTTCGCAGAACCATAAACAAAAGGGAAAGATTCATTAATCAATAATTTAATACTTCTGCGTTCAAGGAGGGATGCTTGTTTTCTTAGCTTTAAGTAATTAACTGTAACCTTGCCCGTGTTTTTTTCATAAAAAGCGGAAACAATATTAGCTTCAGGAATTACGCTTCCAATCTTTTCACATATGAATTTGTATATGTTCTCTTTATTTGAAAGAGCAACAAGTTCTGTAAGTATGTTGGATAATAAATTAAGTTCCTCAATTCTCGATTTTAATTCTCTTTCAATGTTCTTATAATTAGTAACCTCCTTGAATATGACTGAGAATCCAGCGAACCTGCATTTCTCTTTAATTATTGAAGGAGCGCCTATTATAAACCTATTATTGCCTCTTGAATCAGTGTATTTCCACTCTATTGGCTCTAATTCTTTGCCTGCCAATAATTTTTTTGTTCTTTTTACAAGATTTGATATAATATCTTCAGGCAATTTAATTACTGAAAGTTTAATAAGAGAGAAAACACTCGCTCCTAAACTTTTAACTTTATTAAGTTTAAAGAGCTTCAAAGCTGCTTTGTTTAAGTCCTTTAATCTTCCTCTAGAATCAAAGATTAAGATTGCATCGCTTAATGTATTGAATAAAGTCTTATATTCAGATTTGGAATTATGCGTCAATATTAAAATAGTTGGATTTTATTTAAGGATTACTTTAAGTCTTTACTGTCAAGCGCCTGGCCCAGAGCAGAAAAAAGCTCTTTCTCATCAATAGGCTTCAGTATGTACCCTATTGGACCTGTCTCCATAGCCTTCTTAACAGTCTTCTCATCACTATAAGCTGTAACGTATATTACTGGAACCTTAAATCTTTTCCAAATATCTTTGGCTGCTTCGATACCCGTGATTGCTCCTTTCAAGTATATATCCATTAATACAACATCCGGCCTTTCTTTTTCAACGCTCTTGATTGCGTCTTTTCCTGTAGATGCTACTCCCGTAACTTTGAAACCCATCTTTCTTAAACGAACGTCTAAGTCTCTCGCAACTAGTGCTTCGTCCTCAACTATTAATACCTTGGCAGTAAGCACCATAAATAAAATTAATTAAAGGTATTTAATAAAAATTATTAAGTTATATATCGGACAGAGAATTCTTTGAAGTTCTCATCCTCTTCGTAATAGAATTCAACCTCTTCCACAAATGCGTTCTTAGGACCTTTCCTTAAGTATTCAAGGAATTCAGTAAGTTTATTCTTATCACCTTCTGCTTTAACTTCTACTCTGCCGTCTGGCAGGTTCATAACCCATCCCTTCAGGCTTAAATCTTCAGCTAAAGCCTTGGTTTTTGCTCTAAAAAAAACACCCTGCACTCTTCCTTTAACAAAGGCGTGGAGCAAATTCACTCCCCTAATCTAATCTTAGGAAAAAACATGCCTGTCTTTTTCATATAATTCTTGTATTTTGCGCCAAACTTTCTGATTAAAACCTGCTCTTCATACCTTGCTTCATAATACCATAATAGTGAGAAGAAAACTATTAAAGGAATAAGAACAAGGGACCTGAAAAAGAAGATGAAACCAATATTCATGTAAACTATTCCTGCGTAAACTGGGTGCCGCAAGTATTTGAAAATGCCTGTGGTTATAACCTTGTTAACCTCGTCAGGGTCCATTACCATCTGCTTCATCTTATGCGTTGTTATTATTGATAATATAAAAACCAGCGCCAGCACTCCCCCAAAGGCTATGCATAAAACGTCAAAAAAAGTTACTACTCTTCTTGATGTGATTAACCCCAGCAGGAATAGTCCTGAAAGGTTTAAAATTGCAAGATTCATGGGTTTTAAGTAATTGAATCTCATAATATTTTAATAATAACTGGTTGTATAAAAAGTTTTTAAAAATACGGAATTGAAGGCATAGGATTAGATTAATCCCGTGCAGCGCCAATTAATACTAGTTTCTCCAGTGTCCACGCTTACTACGCATGCGGGGTTGCAGCCGCTTGGAGTGTTAACCGTTTCAATGTCTATCCACCAAGTTCCTGTAAAAGAATTGCAGTAGTAATCGCCATTCATTTTTGCGCCTGCGCATTCACCAAGCTTCATTAGATTAACTGCTTGTTCTATGCTCATAGTGTTGCCGGTATCATCACTTGTGCAGTAATAAACCTGGTTAATTGTTGAGCCAGTGCTCAGCATTAATAATGCCATTATTACAATAAGAGTTATTATACCAAGAGCTACGGATATTATTATAAAAACGTCTGCTTGATTGCTTATTAAATGGTTTAAATCCTTCTTCTTTGCCATGAATCAATAACCTCTTGAATATTTAAAACGTTTATTCCAGCATGTCAAGTATTTCCTTATACTTTTCATGCACTAATTTTATGTCAAACCTCCAGAAGTTCTGTATTATCTTTTCCCTTTCTTGAGGCGTGAAGTAATCCATTACTTTTATGAAATAATCATCATCCTCTTTATCAACGTGTTTTGAATAAATATCAATAAAGTCTTTTAGTCTTGATATTATATTGTTAAATTCTTTCTGGCTTCCTTCCATGTAAGCTTTGTTTGAATTTATAAGCTCTTCTACTACTCTCCTGCCAGTCTTGTGCTCTTCCAGCAATTCGTTCATCATGTTCTTATGAGCTGGTGTGAGGTTCTTCTTCAATAGTTCGTTGAATAGTATGTTCTCTTCTTTACCATGGTGGGCTACGTCAACGTATGTTATGAAAAAGTCTGAGAATATGTCAACAAAGTTAGTATCTGCTTTTCCGGTTTTTAACATGTTAGAAACCTTTTTGTTGATGAGATTAAACATCTTCTTAATTAAACCGTGCTCAACCATTAAAGGCTCGTAAGGCATCATATTTAATATAAAATGCTTGATTTTATTAAAAGTTTTCTGAAATTGTTTTGGAACTAATTAACCAATACTATTGATAGGTTAAGTATTGTTGCTACAGTAACCCATGCAAGGTAGGGCAGCATTAAGTAAGCTGCTTTCTTGTCAATCTCCCTGAATTCAACAATGTTTGCTATTATGAAGAACCATAAGAATATTATTTCTATAAGTCCGAATAATAATTCCTGCAATCCGAAGAATATAACACTCCATAACGCGTTCAGAAATAATTGGATGCTGAAGATTGTTAATGCAAGCTTAGACTGAGGTGTCTTAAAACCCTTCTTCCATATGAAGTAGAAGGATACTCCTATTAGTAAGTAAAGTGTGGACCACATTGGGCCAAATAACCAGTTAGGGGGCGTAACAGGTGTTTTAACAAGAGTAGTATACCATCCTTGTATTGCAGGGTAAGTGAATAATCCGCCTATTATTCCTGGAGAGAATCCTATAATTATTGATATTAATAGTTTAGTCCAGTCAAAACTCGTCTTTTTCATAAAGAGTTTATTATAAATCAATGTTTTTTATACTTTTGTAATATAAAAAAAAAATAAAAAATTAGAATAAAAAAAAATTTTGTTTAATTATTTTTTCTTCTTCATGTATGCTATGTAGAGTCCTGCGCCACCAGCTACTAATTTTAGTACTGGGTGCCATATTGGTTCTACTGCATAGTTCAATCCAGGGATTAAGCCTAAGACTCCCATTACAGCCAAACCGCCGCTTACTATGTAGAGTGCCAGGTTAATCTGCTTTTCCATTACGAATGGAACAGCTACTCCTAACAAGCCTACTATTACTTTAAGCCAAGCGTGCCATACTGGCTCGGTTCCGAAATTAATTATTCCTGTAATCTCTGCTAATCCCATAAGTGCAACTAATGCACTTAGAACGATTAATGCAACCTTTTTCATAGTTATTTATAATCAATTGACTAATTAAAAAGGTTTTTTTTAGTATTTTAAGCGCGCTTTTCTCCTTATCCTTAACTTCCAGCATTACGTCAAAGTCTTCTTTTATTAAAGGTTTTATTATTTTATTGAATCTTGTAACGTTCACTGTTTCAGAATGGTAACCTTTCCTTCCTGTTTTTTTCTGCTCGTTGTAGTGTATTATTGGCTTTCCGTCCTTTATTTTCCACGTCTTTGCTGCTTTTTGAAAGGATTCTTTCAGGCATTCATTATTATTTAATATCTCGTGGTGTAAAACGTCTAAAACTACTGGCACTCCTGTCAAATCGCTTATTTTCAAGCAATCCATTAAAGAATATGAAGAGTCATCGTTTTCAATAACCAGTCTCTTCTTAAGCATTTTCCCTAATTTATTATAGTTTTTTACAAACCTTTTAATGGACGCGTTCTTATCCCCGTAAACGCCTCCTACGTGAATTACTATCTTGTTTTCACTGCTTAAATGCATGCTTTCCAAGAGTTGGGAATGGTATTTTAATTCTTTCAGGCTTTTATTAACAACCTCTTTTCTTGGAGAGTTTAACACTATAAATGGGTCCGGGTGCATAGTTATCCTCATATGATTCTTCTTAACGTATTCTCCTATTTTTTTGAAATCTTCACTAAAAAATTGCTGCCATTTTATACTGCAAACGGGGTGTGAAGCGAAGGGTATTAACTGGCTGGTTATTCTGAAGAACTTAATGCCTTTTTTATTATTAAATTCAAGTATTTTCTTCAAACATTCAAGGTTTGATTTAACGGTTTCCATGAATCTTTCTTTTGAATAATTCTTTAATCTGAAGGTGCTGCTTGAAGTGCAGTTAATGCTGGTGTTAATGCACGCGTAACCAACTCTTATCATACTAGATTTTAATCATGGAAGAGCTTATAATTATTTAGTTGCTTATTTTAAGTTATGAATAAGAAAATAGCGAATTTTATCAAATTGTCAGATAAGCTGCAGAGGGTGATGGTTGTTCTTTTCATTCTTTTCCTGGTGCCTATAGTTTTATATTCATTAAGCAATTTCACCGGAGGAGTTACTGTTTTAGAGATGCAATTGCAGCTTATTCTTGTAACAATACTATTCATTATATTCTCTGCTTACTGCCTTTTAGTAATAATAGGTTTAGTAATCAAGCACTTCATTGGTTGAATTATGTATTAATGCCAATTATTCTTATAGTGAAAGTTAAGTCCTTGCCTGCCAACGGGTGGTTGAAGTCTACGAGTGTTTCGTTCTCGTTAGTGCTTGTAACCTGTCCTATATAACCTTCCATTGTTTGAACGTAGAATCCTTCGTAAATCTCCTGCTGGACTGCTTCCAGTATGTCGCTCGTATTGTAAGATATTACGAATTCAGGATTGTATTCTCCGTAAGCATCCGCAGCTGGTATTGTGAAAATCTTCTCCTCTCCAACACTCATGCCTATTACTGCGTCGTCAAATCCTTTGATTACTTCACCATTGCCTGCTGTGAAACTTAAAGGCGTGCCGCCTTCTGAAGTGTCAAAGATTGAACCATTGCTTAACCTGCCAACATAATCTAATGTCACGTTATCTCCTGCTTTTATCATCAAGTTCTGAGTGCAGCCGAGCACTAAGATTGCTGAGATTAATAAGAGTGTTTTTTTCATATCTTTTATCTATGATTAGTTCTTTAAAAATATTTTTCAAACAAGTATTATCCGGATTGCTGGAAATAATGCAGTGCTTTAACAAACGTTTTTTTTCCCCGCAATGGTTTGATTCACAGCAGAGAAGACATATCTTTTTAATTAATTACTTAATTAGAATTTCATGGTGTGGACAATTATTTCCGGAATAATTCTTTTAACAATTGTTTTATTAGCGGGTTTCAGCTTGTTTTTTGTTAAAAAGAAGTTAGAGGCTGACAAGTACACTTACGAAGACAAGTATATGATGCAAGGCATTGGTATTGGTTTGGCGTTAGGTATTGCTATTGGTCTTGCTTTAGGAAACATAGCTCTAGGTCCTGCATTAGGAGTGGCGTTAGGCGTTGCTATTGGCCAAGCCCTTCAGCAAAAATACGGCAAGAAGATTAAGTTAACCAAAGAGTTAAGGCAGAAGAAGTGGGCTAATTATGTTCTGCTTACAATGGCTTTAATAGCTGGCGTCTTAGTTACTGCTGCTTTCTTATACTTGGGAGCATAAATTATTTAACTTATTAATTATTATTTTTTACTCATGCAGATTAAGCGTTTACCTTTAGCTGTATTAGCCGGTGCTTTGCTTGGAATTTTCTGCATTATTGGTGTTGGCGGAAGACTAGGTTTTGAAGGAAATGAATTGTTCTTGTTCGCAACCTGGTATAATCGTGTTCTAATGGGTGTAGTTATTGGAGTTCTTCCTAAGATTAAGAAGGGCGTATTATTAAGAGGGGTTGTTTTCGGACTTCTTATAAGCTTGGCTTTCCTATTATCCACTGGTTTACGGGACTGGATGGGTTTCTTTGCAGGCATAGCTTACGGAGCCATTATTGACTTCACTGCTTCAAAGTATGCTAAATGATTATTTTCCAAAAGCCGAGTCTTCCTTTGCAGTAAACTGGTTTTATCCTTTTAATATTATTCAGTAAGAAACCGTGGCAGGGGGTTTTATAATCCTCTGCGTAGTGCTTTTTTGAATCCTTTAATAATTCTTTTTTAGTATCGTATTTTTTAACAGTTAATAGTTCAGCTTTAGCTATGATTGCTCCTGTAACTAATTCATTAATGTTCATTCTTAATTCACTGCATTTCTCTTTATCTATATTATTGGATGCGTGAATGTAGAATAAGCCTCTGTGTTTAGTATTCCAGGAGCGCAGCTCTATACTTTTCTTTCCTGAAGCTACTAGTTCCGCCCATGGCTGTTTAAGTGATAATACTGTTGCCTGCATAAGTATTGATTGAACAATTATTAAGTTAAGTTTTTTTCTAATATTCAGCAAGGTTTTTAAGTAATAATTTTTAGAATACTCTGGTGATTGAAAACCTTGTTTATGAGAGAATAAGGAGTTTAGAGGTAGCTCCTTTGCTTGAGTATGAAGACATTACTGGTTTCTTTTTTAACATTATTAATAAACAATTTTTTAACACTCCTTTTTTCCCAGAGTCCTGTAATTATCCTGGCAAAAAGGCTGAGTATATTAGTTTAAATATTAATAGTTTAGTTGTTTACTTGATCGAGTGCGTTAAGTCTTTCCAGTCAATTGCTGAAGCTTATATTAAAAAACCTGACGAGTATAATAATTTTCTGCTTCCTGACGCTTTAAGAGGTTTTTGTGATTTAGAAAGTCCTGAAGATATAAGAAAGGAAGCTGTTCTTGAAGTTTTTTTAGAGTATTACAGTGTTGACAGAAGAGAGGATTATATTATAACTCTTGCTGAGAGCAGTGATTTAAAAACTCCTTTAAAGAGGGCTGTTTTTGATTATTCTGCAAAGATGGTTAACTTATTATCAAACGCTTGCTATCCTGTTCTTAAACCCTTGTTTGAAGGTTTTGAGAACGGTTTTAACATTATTAGATTCTTTGATACCTTATGTTTAAGGGATGTTCTTTTAGAAAGCGGATTATTTAAGAGAGAGGTTAAATTGTTAAAGAAATCGGCTAAGAGTTTAGGATTCAACACAAATGCTGGTATTGATTGGGGAGAGGTTAATTACGTAATCTTCTTCATTAATGAAAGGCAAATGTTTAATGAGTTAGTCTTTGAGGGTTTAATCCGGGATGATGAGAAGCAGAGGGTTATTGACCAAATAATTAGTTTAATGCCGGATGACAGGTTAAGGTATCTTGAAAAGATTAGAGAATTGTGCTGATTCAGAATATTAATCTTATCGTTATTGTTAACAAGAATAGTGTTGCTATTATGAATCTTTTTTTTATCCTAAATCCTAAGACTCCAAGGTAAGGATTCCTGCTCTCTCTTGCAAGGTCACGCCACCAGTTTAAAGGTCCATGCCCTAAAGTTTTGTAATGAACGTAACTTTCAGGCAGGCTTTTTTCAAACCTTCTGACTGACGAGCGCACGTTTATGTGGGAGTAGTAATACTTCTTGCCTAATACTTCTATGGCATAACTATAGTTCACGTCTTCGCACTTGCTGGTGTCTTCATCAAATCCTCCTACTGCGTCAAAAACCCACCTCTGCGTGCACAAGCACCAGCCTGGCAGGGTTGTAGTATTCTTAACAGACTGAATCTTTGAATATAATACTAACAATGTGGAAGCTAGTAATGTCAATAGTTTAAGTATTAATGATTTTCCCGTGTAGTAATCCCACTTGCCGCAGTAGAACCCAACGTACTCTTTCGATTTAAACAAGGGGTACACTTTTTCAACAAAGTCTTCCGGGAATATCGTGTCAGCGTCAGTGTTTACTATGTATTCTGCACTGGATTGTTTAATTCCAGCGTTCCTGCCAACGCCGATGCCTCTCTTTTCCACTGATACTATCTTATCCGCGTATTTTTTGGCTATTTCAAGGGTTCGGTCGCTGCTTTTGCAGTCGCTGATTATTATCTCGTAGGGAATCTTTGTTTTCTGATTCTTCAATGAGATGAGTGTTTTCTCAATATACGCTTCTTCATTAAAAGTTGGTATTACAAAACTTATTTCAGGCCTCAAAATAATTAGAAATAATACTAATATTTAATAAAGTTTTTGCATGTCTAATTGCCTTAATTCTTCTTTTATAAGCTCTAGTATGCTTGTTAAGTGGGCTGGCACGAATTTTATTGTTCCTGCCATTTCATGGCCTCCTCCGTCCACGTTTGCCTGAGGCATCTTATGTTTTAAGACTTCAATCAAGTGCTGAACAGGCATTACTGGCTGGGTTGCTCTTATTATTATCATGTCTGACAAGTAGCCTATTGTTAACACTGGAGTGTTGTCCCTGCCTTCAGCAACTAAGTCGTGTATCATTCCTATTACTTTCCCAGGTGTTGGGTAAGTGAATCTCATGGTATACTTTTCAAGGTCTATGTAGGAAAAGGTTACACCGTTAATCTCTGATGTTCTCAAGTAAGGCATCGTGCTTTGCAATTGCTTCTCAACGCTCTTTGAAACCTCTTCATTTATTAATTCAACCATTACAGGGTTCGCGTATAATTCCTCAAATACTCCTTTTCCCGAGTCGAATCTGAGATTATGAGCTGTGAAGTCTATTGCTATGCCTGTTCTCTTTAATTCCTCTCTTTGTTTTTTACTATTTTTTATGTAATCTTCAGTCTCTTTTATCTCGCAGTGGTCGCTTATTGCTGCAACTGCAGGCATTAAGGGATTGCTGAATTCTTCATTAATGAATCTTGCTAATTCGTAGCATAGCATTCCCGCACTAGTCTGGCTGTCCAAGCCGAAAAGGTAAGGGTTTAAGTGCATTGACAAGTAAGGGCATACTAAACTCTTAGAATCCTTTATTATTACTGGATTGTGGTGGTCTACTACTATGCACTCGTGCCCTGTTTGTTTCAAGATTTTAAAGCTGAACAAGTCTTCTGGTGTGGAACCGTTGTCTACAACTATTATTAACGGCTTCTTCTGCTCATGAATCTCTGTCATCCTCTTTGATAACACTAAGTCTCTGAAAACGTCGCCAGTGTCGTAAAAAGGGGCTTTGCTTGGGCTTCTGTAAATGTTAAACTCAGGGTTTATGCCAATCTTTTTCATAAGCATTTTGCAAGCTGTTTCAACAGCTAGTGCTGCGTTTATACCGTCAGAGTCATTATGGTGCCGTAGAAGTATTGGCTGGTTCTCGAGAACTGCTCTTCTTATTCTCTTTGCAACCTGCAAGAATACTGGTTTCATAACCTCGTACCTTTCAGATTTTATGCTGAAATCTTTAAGCACTGGCTCGCTCTTATCCCCTATTATTTTGTTAAAATCAGTGTTCGACTGTTTTATTGTTTTTATCTCAACCTGGAGAGTGCCTGCTCTTTCATTAACCGGGCCTGTTACGTAAACAACGTCTCCTGTCTTGTAAACAGAGTCTTTAACCATTGCATCAACTGCTCCGTAACCGTCGCTTATTGTAAAGATTACCGGGCCTGGCTGGGTTTTTCTAAGAATTTTAACAACTCCTTTGAAATAATCCTTTGGTTTTAATTCAATTATCTTACTCTTCGAATCCCTAACCGGGGATTCTTTAATTTTATTCATTAAAAAAAATCACCTATTTTTCTTTTTTTTCTTCGACAAAAAGATTAAAGGGAATGATTATTTTTTAAACCTTTCTAATTCAGTAATTTTTATTAATCATTGTTTTTTATTCTTGTATTAATGAAAAATTGCAGCATTTACAGTGACGGCGGGTGCAGGGGCAATCCTGGTCTTAGTGCTATAGGTGTAGTGTTAGTTAATGAATCAGGCAGGATTATTAGAGAGTATAAAAAATTCTTGGGTTTTGGAACTAATAACAGGGCAGAGTATAATGCTTTGATTAAAGGGTTAAGCATGGCTGCTGATGTTGGTTGCAAAAATATTATCTGCTACTCTGACAGTGAGTTAATGATTAAGCAATTAACAGGTGAGTACAAGATTCATGATAAGAGATTATTAGAATTGTTTGTTATTGTTAAGAAAAAAGAGTCTTCTTTTGACAGTGTCAAATACAGCCATGTTAACAGGACTAATAGTTTCATAAAAGTTGCAGATAGTTTAGTTAATCAAGCACTGGATGAGCAGGAATAATTTTT